>JAYVPT010000012.1:0-81286 GCA_043757165.1 Ferruginibacter sp. | reverse complement strand
TTAAGCCAGCGTTTATAATTGGTGATGGAATCTTTTTTGGAAAAAGTAAGATGCAACTCAGCCAGCGATTGGTATTTCTGTTGCTCTACCGGGTAACCCATTAAATTGCGGCCAAATAAATTATGCGCTTTTAATAATTCACCATCAAAAACTAATTGTTGTACTGCCGGCAATACTTTATAGCCGCCTTTAACTACGGTTGAATAAGGCCCGCCCGACCAATAAGTATCTTCATTGAGCTGTATAATTTCTTCACCTGTTTTACCGTACACCATTGCACCCAATCTCCCGTTACCCACGGGTAATGCCTCTTCCCATTGAGTAGCGGGTTTTGTGTACCACATAAAAGAAGCTGGTGAGAATAATTTTTGGTCAATCTTATTTGATACTCCAATTTCCTGGGCATATAACAATGAAGAGATGAATAATAAGCAACAAGCATTCCCGACAAGTAACAGTCTTCTTTTTAATGAGTTTTTAGATTGATTGCTTTGCGATATCATTTGTGGTAGGTTTTTTAAATGCATCTTTAAACATAATGAAACTTGTAATTAAAATCACCATCATCACGATCATTTTTAAATTTTCAATGGGCAATGATTTTACAAAAAAAGCCGCAATTAAAACAGCTATTGCTCCGGGTATTGTCATGGCAAGCGTTGCTTTTCTGTTATAAGCTCCTTTGCTGATAAATTTAAACGAAGCTGGCGGCATCAGGAATGCACAGGAACCCATCATAATGGGAAATGCTACCTGTGGCGACATACCCAATGCAAAAACCAGGGCCATGCAGGGCGCATATAATCCAATGCCAGCAGTCATCAAAGCGCCTAAAATAAAATTGACTACAACAGCTATTATTAATTTACTTCCCCGAAGGGAAATTGCATCTCCACCGCCCTGTATCCAATTCATTTTTCTTGCAAACATAAAAACTACAGTGACCAATAAGGCAAAACCCATTATCAGCCTGATTGATTTTACCGGCAATGATGAAATAATATTTGCACCCAATATGGCGCCTATTGTAGCAGATAGTAACATTAATACAAGCGTCAACACATCCACTTCAATTATTTTAATAAATATGATGGCCTGGATTAATACCGGTATTGTATTGGTAACATTTAAAGTACCCGGCATCACACTGTCGTCGGTTTGTTTGGTGAATTTTAATAATGCAGTCTGGGGAGCAAAAGCTCCAATACCCAAAACATCAAAAAAGTTGACAATAAAACCAATGATGGCATTTTTCCAGACGCTTACCTTTTCCAGCACATTTTTATGCTTTATCAAATCTTTCGCCAATACTACAGAAAACCAAACACCCAAAAGGATCAATGCAACCCATAAGGTAGTAATCATACGTTAGTTTTTTATTTGATTATATAAACACACCTGTTCTGATTTTAGTAAAAAAGTAAATGGTTACTCCATTTTTATTAATTCGATATTAGACAATAATACTTTTCGTGGGTCAAGCTCAATTGTTGCTGATTTTTTTGCAAGCGGGAAAACAAATGTTTCTGATTGTTTTTTGATACTGATCTTTTTTAAAACAGGTACATTATTGCCCGGTAAATTAATAGCAATATCTATAGGGAAATTATACAACTCCTCTTGTTTTTGTATTTGATTAACTGTTAAAGTAAGTTGTTTTTTTACGGGATCATATTTCCAGTCAGCTTTTATTTTAATTAAACCCCCACGGTGCAGCCACTGAGTAAAAAAAGCAGTAAGATCCAGGTGTGCAGCTTTTTCCATTTCCAATTGAAAATCTTTGGACGATGCGTTTGCATTCATAAACTTTTTATAATAGGATTGTATCCCTTTTTTAAAAGCAGCTTCTCCCATCATATCCCTCAACATGAGTAATACACATGCACCTTTTTGATAGGTAACCGTATTGGTAACATCCCCTTCTTCTGCAGTCCTGTTGGCAACTATCGAATACGAAGAATCCTTTGCATAATATTTATAAAATGATTGTTTTGCCTTTTCCCATTCACTTAAAAAAGCGGCTTTGCCATATTGATGTTCGATAAACAGCATGGTAAAACAGGTTGCGAAACCTTCGCTAAGCCATGCATCATCCCAGGTGTTTTCAGTAACGCCATTACCAAACCATTGATGTGCCAGTTCATGAATGATAACATTCCTTGTTCTTACCGACCTGTCGCCTGTAATCAATTTATCAGAATACCCGATTGCCGAGGCTGCTTCCATACCACCAGAAACAACCGGCGACTCAATGTTGGCCAATTTTTCGTAAGCATAAGGACCAATATAATCAGAAAAAAAAGTCAGCACATCTTTTGAAGGAACTGAAAAATCATTGAAGCCTGCAATTCTATCTTTGGAATACACCCAGGATTCAATTGATTTACCCTCAAACCTGTCAACATATTGAACCGCAAAATTGGCTACTCCTAAAGTATATAACCAGGGTGCAATAGGAGCAGATTCTTTCCAATCTGTCAATTTGGTTGAATCGTTGATAATAGATTCTTCCATTAATAACCCATTGGATACAACTTTATATTGCAACGGTGCTTTTATAATAAATTCGCAGGTGGCTTTATCATAAGGATGATCTATCAGGGGTAGCCAATTCCTGGCTTTGTTTGGCCAGTTATCACTAAAAAATGAACGGTCTCCATATTTCGTAGGTCCTATATGTAGTCCATCTGCAGGTTCACCATGGTAAGTAATTTGATAAATAATTTCCTTACTTGCTATAGAAACCTCGTCCAGGTTTATTAATAATGCATTATTACTGTGAGTATAGGAAATTGTTTTATCCAGAGAACTGATTGCATCCACAACCATTCCTTTTCCATTCATTGCTTTGTTTGTTAAATCAAGTCTGAATTGTTTTACGCCTGATTGATTAAAATAAACGGTTACAAAAGCTGTAGCATTTATTTCATTCGACTTATCAGAGAAGGTAATATTAAACTGGTAATTCCTTATGTCAATTCTTTTATCAATAGGGTAGTGGTCGGCGAAAGCGCTTGTTACAGAATTTAATATATACAGAATAAAAAGTATTGAAAATTTAAATTTATTCATAGATTAAGTTTGAATGTTTTTTTATACTGTTAACGTTTACAGAATGGTGATCTTTTTTAAATAAAATCCTCTTACATCAACACCGGGTGGGGTATTGCTGGTTAAAGTGATCCCTTCTTTTGTGAGAATTATTTTTTCTGTTTTATTAGCTATAGTAACCTCAACAGGTAAATCCATAAAATAATTATTGAGTTTAACCTCGTATTTATGGTATCCGGTTTCTTTAACAAGGATATCAAGTACATCCGTTGTTCTTAAATAAAAATCAAAAAATGGTTTTAGATTTTTGCCGGATGCTTTGCTGAATAATTGTTCTACATCAGTGGTGGTAACAAAATTATCATAAGTATATGCTGGATCAGTTGCCAGTTTTTTTAAGGTAGGGAAGAAAATATCATCTCCAATTACAAATCTCAGGCTATGCATAAAAAATGAGCCTTTTGTATAAATTTCCCCGGAATAGGTTTCCTGTGTGTTGATCTCTTCACCCTGCACTACGGCTTTTTTATTTCTTATACTTCTTCTATGGGCACTTATTATTTCATCGTAAGCATCCTGTCCTCCCAATTCAAACATACACAATGCTTCTGCATAGGTGGCTATTCCTTCCTGAATCCACATATGTGCCCAGTCTTTATTGGTAACTTTATTGGCCCACCACTCATGTGCATATTCATGAAACAAATTGCCAGAGTAATCCTGCCCACCAATTGTTTTGTAAACAAATTTATTTTGAAAGGTGATCATTGTCTGGTGTTCCATTCCGGAATTGGGAACCTCAGCGATGCCGATTTTCTCCTTTGCCCAGGGATATTCCCCAAAATATTTTTCTAAAATTTTTGTATCCCTGATCTTTGTCTGAATTAATTTTTTTGCATGGGCGGTATCCACTTCTAATACATAAAAATCTACGGGCACTTTATTGCCGTTAATGGTGGTGTAGGTATCACTAACCACTTTATATTTTCCGATATTAAATAAAATACAATAATTACTTATGGTATAATTGGTTTTCCAGTAAAAAGTTTTCTTGTCCTTCTTTGTAATTACTTTTTGTAACAGCCCCGGTCCGGCAACTACAAGTGCAGCAGGAACAGTAATGTTTAAATCAACACCTTCGTTGGGCTCATCACTTGGGTGATCTTTACAGGGGAAATATATTTTCCCGCCTTCGAACTGGCAATTAATGGCAACCCAGGGATTTCCGTTGCTGTCTTTTGTCCAGGTAAACCCACCACCCCAGGGTGGTCTTACAGCAACAGGTGGTATTCCTCCGTATTCAACATGTACAAGTTGTTTCCCTTGTTTAAATCCGCTGCTGCTGGTAATATACAATTTATCATTTTGTTGATTAAATTTAACAGGGGCATTGTTTACTTTTATTTTTGTTACCAGCATCGATTGCAATAAATCCAGTAACAGGGTATCAGTTTGTTTTGATAAATTTAATAATATATCAACATCCCCTTTAATAGATTGATGTTCTATATCCACATTCAGATTAATGGTATAATGCCTGATATCCATTATTGCCTGCAAAGGATTAAGTTTTCCTCCCGAACTCATTGTACTGATATCCCGTGTTTGACTCATAGCATCACGGGAGCAAAGCAGTGACAAAAAAAACACGATGCAAGTATGCAAGCAATTAGGTTTTATTTTGTTGAAGAGTATCATAACGAAAAGTGCATTTATAAATATTAAGAATACTAAGGCGATTCAAGTTAAGAATACTTCATTATTATTTTAGGATTATTTCAGTACAGCAACTATCGGGAATCCTATAAAAAAATTATCAAAGATTTGAAACTAACAAACTTTAAAAAAGATTGGAGAATGTTCTTCCAGTTTCGCTTCTATATCTTTTGCAGCAGCAGTAACAGATAAGCCACCTAAATTGGTGCATCTTAATGTATGGTGAATTTCATCGCCCACTTTTTTCATAGTTTCAATTACTTCATCCAAAGGGATTAATGCATTATAATCTGACAAGGCCATGTTAGCACAAGCTACTGCATTGGTTGCAGCCATTACATTTCGTCCCAGGCATGGCGCTTCTACCCGGTTACCGATGGGGTCACATATTAATCCTAATGAATTTTGTAAAGCTAATGATGCCGCCCCCAATGATTGTTGCAATGTACCATTTGCCATTACAACAATTCCAGCAGCAGCCATGCCGGCGCCACTTCCGGTTTCGGCCATACATCCACCAACCTCAGCAGCAAATGTTGCATGTGCTGCAATGAATACACCTATCAATCCTGCTGCTAATAAACCTTTTACTTTTTCATCCTCTGTTATACCCAGCGATTCTGCCATCCCAATAATTGCGCCGGGCAATGCTCCACATGATCCTGCAGTAGGTGCCGCAACAATTACTCCCATCGAACTTTTTACTTCCATCATGGCAGAGACATACATGATGATGGCATTGTTAGCATCGCCTCCGGTTAATCTCTTTTTTTGTAATTGCTCTTTCAATTGTAATGACTGGCTTCCTAAAATCCTATCCTTATACTGTGTTCCCTTTAATCCCAATTGAATGGCGTTTTCCATGATATGTAAAATGCCCCGCATTTTTTCAAACACTTCTTTTTCAGATATTTTACCTCTTTCGCTTTCATAAGCAATTGCTAATTCCCACAGGGAAAGATTTTTTTGTTCATTGAAGTGTAACATCTCTTCACAGGTAATAAAAGGCACGGTTAGATTTTTTCTTGCCATAATGGGTAATACAGGTGCAAGTTTTTTTATAACATGTACTTCGGTAAATACCAATAATTCATTACAAAGATCATTGGGTAAAAAATGTTGCGCTTTAATTTCAATAAAGGAATGTTCGCCGGGATGCCACTCTATGGAATCATAATCAAAAACTTCCTGGATGTAAGCGGTTATTTTTTCAGGGGCATCACAATAGATTAATGTTTCAAAATAATCACCGGCCATGGAAACTTTAGCACCGTCAATTGAAATCACTTCAATCATGCCACCACCTGTTGAAATAGCCACCATTCTTCTGGATTCATCTTTCGAACTTAATGTAAGCTGGTAAGTGTTGGGATGCTTGCTTGCAGTAAGCGGTGTAATTTCAATCTCAATTTTTATTCCGGCTTCATCAATGTATGCTGCTGAGGATTGTAATCTTTCATCAAAAGCTTCCCATCCTAAAAAACCACCCAATAATCCCATATCCGATCCCTGGCTTTTATGCGTGGTAGCCAAAGAACCATGCGGATCAAACTCAATTAAAATGTGATTGATCTGCCCATCCATCAAATCACGGCAAAGCCTGCCAATTCTTAATGAGGCAGCACAATGAGAACTTGATGGGCCCCTCATTACCGGGCCCACCACATCATTAAAGATGCTTGGATAATTACTCATGGTATAAAATTTAAAAATTGCTTAATAAATCTACAATTTATTTTTCCAAAAGCGCTCCATTGTTTAAAGTAAATATAGTGAGGTGTTTTCTCTTTGATTAATGCCATGCGACCGCAGGGGATATGCCATCATGTCAAATTGTTTATTATTCGACTTGGCTCGTGGCTCAGTCATTCACAAAAATATCTTCTACAATAAAAGTTTCCCAATGTTATGCCGTTGAAAGGATTGATTAAATTAAGTTTTCTCAAAACTTAATTTAACAGAACAAGTCCGCAACGATAATACCATGAAAATATTAAGCTGGTATTGTATCATAATTGTACATTATTGCAGCAGATTCCTTCCCGAAAGCTTTCGGGGTTGGAATGACAGCCCTTAGACAAGGTAAGAACTACACCTGAAACACCCCCGTCTTAAACTCCGCCATT
Organism: Ferruginibacter sp.; assembly: GCA_043757165.1. Taxonomy (GTDB): domain Bacteria; phylum Bacteroidota; class Bacteroidia; order Chitinophagales; family Chitinophagaceae; genus Ferruginibacter. Next base: position 74,393 of record JAYVPT010000012.1, on the reverse strand, counting down.
TCACTATTATGATTGGCCGCAGCAATACCTTCTGCAATTACCAAACGTGTGGCCGCAGGGTCAATAATTTCATCTACCCATAAACGGGCGGCAGCATAGTAAGGAGAGGTTTGGGTATTGTAGCGGTCAATAATATGATTCAGCATTTTTTGTTCGTCTTCAGGGGTAATTTCCTTGCCTCTTGCTTTTAAAGAAGCTACTTCAATCTGCAATAAAGTTTTAGCCGCCTGCTCGCCACCCATTACTGCAATTTTTGCAGTAGGCCAGGCATAAATAAAACGTGGGTCGTAGGCTTTGCCGCACATGGCGTAATTACCGGCGCCATAACTGTTGCCAATGATAATAGTGATCTTTGGTACTACAGAATTAGCAACGGCGTTTACTAATTTAGCGCCGTCTTTTATAATGCCGCTGTGTTCGCTGCGGCTGCCCACCATAAAGCCGGTAACATCCTGCAAAAAAACCAACGGTATTTTTTTCTGGTTGCAGTTCATAATAAAACGGGCGGCTTTATCGGCACTGTCGTTATAAATTACACCGCCCAATTGCATTTCGCCTTTTTTACTTTTTACTATTAAACGTTGGTTGGCAACAATACCAACTGCCCAGCCATCAATGCGGCCATAACCGCACACTATTGTTTTGCCATACTCTTCTTTAAACTGATCAAAACTGTTGGCATCGGTAATGCATTCAATAAGTTGCACCATATCGTAAGGTTTGGTATTGCCTTCGCTCATGATACCATAAATTTCGCCGTTATTATTTTTTGGTGCAACAGGTTTTATTCTGTTGAAGCCTGCGGTTTTTGGTGCACCTAATTTTGAAAATATTTTTTTGATATGATCTAAACAATCTTTCTCAGTATCAAATTTATAATCGGCAATACCGCTTAGTGCATTATGTGTTTCGGCACCGCCTAAAGTTTCTGCATCAATATCTTCACCAATGGCAGCTTTTACTAAATACGGTCCTGCTAAAAATATAGAGCCATTCCCTTCCACCATCAATGTCTCGTCACTCATAATGGGTAAGTAGGCACCACCTGCAACACAGGCACCCATTACGGCAGCAATTTGTGTAATGCCCATCGCACTCATCTTTGCGTTGTTACGAAACACTCTTCCAAAATGTTCTTTGTCGGGAAAAATTTCATCCTGCATGGGAAGAAAAACACCGGCACTATCTACCAAATAAATAATGGGCAATTTATTTTCCATCGAAATTTCCTGCATGCGCAAATTCTTTTTTCCGGTAATGGGAAACCATGCACCGGCTTTTACGGTTTGATCGTTGGCAACAATTATACATTGCCTGCCGCTTACATAACCAATGCCGCTCACCGTTCCTCCGGCAGGGCAACCACCTTGTTCATCATACATTTCAAAACCTGCAAAGGCACCCAGTTCAATAAAGGGTTTGTCTTCATCACACAAATACGCAATGCGTTCACGTGCGGTAAGTTTATTTCTTTCCTTTTGTTTGGCTGCTGCTTTTTTACCACCGCCTTCGTAAATTTTTTCCAGGTGTTGTTTGGTACGGCTCCAGGCCAGTTTAAGGGCGTCTTCGTTTTTGTTGAATTGTAAGTCCATAGTTGAAAATTGAAAGTTGATGGTTGAAAGTGCAGATTCGAAGCTTTATATTTGTATAGAGAATTTTATGTAAAAGTATTAACTGTTTATACTGATAACTAAACTTCTAAACTTTCTAACAACAAAAATATGAGTATTGAAATTAACCGCATAGTAAAACTATTTGAAGACATGCAACACGGTGATTGCTGGATTGGTAATAATTTTAAAGAAACCATACATGGGGTGGATGCTTTAAAAGCGGCTAAAACAATTACTGCCGGGGGAAACAGTATCTGGCAACTGACCAGTCATATTATTTACTGGAGAACCACCGTGGTTAACCGGTTAACGGGTAGTGATAATCCGCCACCATTCAAAGATTTTTTATTGCCTGCTGAACTGAGTGAGACCAGCTGGAAACAAACCCTGCATGATTTTGAAGCGGCTTATCATTCGCTGCGTAATGCCATACATAATATTAAAGATGAGCAGCTTGATAAATCAACCATAAAGAAAGACCAGACTTTTTACCAGTTGATAATGGGATGCCTGCAGCATGATGCCTATCATTTGGGGCAAATGATGCTGCTGAAGAAAAATGCTGACTGATAAAGTTAGTGAAGCTTCACTTTACAAAAAATGATGCTGTTGAAGAAGGGCAATTAAATTTTTTAATTTAATATTAAGGAATACTCATAAAAAAACAATAATCTTGCTTACCAAAACAACCCGGTTTTTTTAGAACGATTACTATGGCTGAAGTAAGTACATTAAAACAACTCTCACAAATTTTAAAGATCAGTGTATCCACTGTTTCAAGGGCACTTAAAGATCATCCTGATATTTCGGAAGAAACAAAACGGAAGGTAAGGGAACTTGCAGAGACCCTGGAATACGAACCTAACCGGCAGGCCATTAACCTGCGCAATAGTACCAGCAATGTATTGGGTATAATGGTGCCCACGCTTGATAATTTTTTTTATGATGCGTTTACCGCTGCGGTGGAAGAGGAAGCCCGTAAAACAGGCTATTCTGTCCTCATCATGCAATCAGGCGAAAGCAGGGATATAGAAACAGCAAATCTTAAACTGCTAAAAAATAACCGTATTGCCGGTGTATTTGTTTCTATAACAGGAGAAACGGATGATATCAGTTCCTTTTTAAAAATTCAGCAACACAATACCCCGGTTATTTTTTTTGACAGGGTACCGGATTACGAAGCCTGTAATAAAATTTGCCTTGCCGATAAAGTTGCTGCTACAATGGTGGCCGATACTTTAATTGCCAAACAAAAAAAGCATGTACTGGCACTTTTTGGCCATCCTAAATTAACCATTTCTGCAAAAAGGTTTGAGGCATTTAATGAAGCCTTTAAAACCAAAGCCCCGGGCACAGTGATCGATAATCAATTTCCATTAACCATTGCCGAAGCAAAACAAATTACCCTTGCTGCATTGGAAAATAAGAAAAAACCGGATACCATTTTTGGTATGGGCGATCTTATTCTTATAGGGGTAATGCAGGCGGTGCATGAAAAAAAATTGCGGGTACCGGAAGATATAGCCGTGATATCGATCAGTAACGGGTTAATACCCACGCTGTATGATCCTAAAATTACTTTTGTGGAAACGAGTGGATATAAGTTAGGTAAGCTGGCCTTTAAACGGATGATGGAATGCCTTGCCGGCAGTACTTTTTTACAGGAGCTTACTGTGCCATCAATTCTTGTTGAAGGCGGATCGCTGTAGTTACGGGAATCAATAAAAATAATTATCTTTCCCAAAATCAACGATTGCTCACTATATAAAATTTGCTTATGTCTAACTGGAAAATTAAAGCTTCCCTTTTTTTCAATTATTTTGTATTTGCCATATTGTTGAACAGTTCGGGCATTGCCATTACCCAGGTACAGAATAATTTTGGGGTAGGCAGTTCCGCAGCATCATGGATAGATCCCTGTAAGGATTTTAGTATTGCCATCATGTCGTTTATAGTTTCTTCTTTTATTGTACGTATAGGCTATAAAAAAGCCATGCTGATTGCATTGGGTGTTGTTTCTGCTGCATGTTTCGTTATTCCCAACGTGCCGGGTTTTGTAGCCATAAAATTATTGTTTGTAGTAGTAGGAGCAAGTTTTGCTTTAATTAAAATGTCAGTTTACAGTACCATTGGTATCATCACTAAAGATTCCAAAGAACACATACAGTTCATGAATTTTATAGAATCTTTTTTTACAGTTGGCAATTTTGCATTGTATTTTATTTTTAGTTTTTTTATAGATAATGCTCACCCGGAGTCAACGGCCTGGCTAAAATCATATTATCTGATTGGAGGGTTTTCCATTATTGCTTTTCTGTTGTTGCTTTCTTCCACATTAGATGAATCAGGTGCAAAAAAAACCGGAACTGAAGAATCAGTTAACTTTTTTGAAATGTTTACATTGATGGCTAAGCCAATTATCGTGGCTTTTTTATGTGCTGCTTTTTTTTATGTATTGATAGAGCAGAGTATCCAGAATTTTTTACCCACTTTCAACCAGAAAGTTTTAAAATTACCTAATGCCTTAAGCATACAGATGGGTAGCATATTGGCGGGGTCTTATGCATTGGGGCGTTTTTTAGCAGGGGTTGCGCTTAAAAAAATTCATTGGTTCTATGTTTTAATTACCTGTTTAATTTTAGCTGCAGGAATGGTGATGATTGCAATGCCGCTGGCAAAAAATGTTGTCATCAATCCATCCGCAGGCTGGTTTGATGCACCATTGGCCGCTTATATTTTTCCGCTTATAGGCCTGTTCCTTGCCCCAATCTATCCATCCATTAATTCTGCCATCTTAAGTTCATTGCCTAAATCAAAACATGGATTAATGTCTGGCCTTATTATTGTGTTTTCGGCAGTTGGGGGTACAGCAGGCTCTTTAATAACAGGAAAGATATTTGATCTTTATGACGGGCAAACCGCTTTTTATTTTACGTTAGTGCCCATCACAATTTTAATCATCAGCCTCGTTGTTTTTAACAGGCTGCATAATAAATCTTTAGCAGTTGCAGTAAAAGATTAATCCGTTTGTATATGTCAGGTCCTAACTTGTTTTTTATAGAATCATTAAGCCCGTTGTATGAAGCGGTGCAATCGGCAGGTATTTTTGCAGACAGTAAATTTTTTGTTGATAGTGTACCGGTACATCCTGTAGCTGATATTACAGCGCAATATAATACTCAAAAAGATATTGAAACATTTGATCTGAAAAAATTTGTTGAAGTAAATTTTATTTTGCCGCAGGAAATTGTTTCTACCTATTCGTCTGCAAAAAAAACAATTGATACACATTTGAATGACCTGTGGGAAGAATTGAAAAGAACACCGGATGCAACAGGTGGTACATTAATTCCTTTGCCACATGCTTATATTGTTCCCGGTGGAAGGTTCAGGGAAATTTATTATTGGGACAGTTATTTTACCATGCTGGGTTTACAGGTTTGTAAAAAGACTGAGCTTATTGAAAATATGGTGGATAATTTTGCTTACCTGATAAATAAAGTGGGTTTTATACCTAATGGAAACCGTACTTATTATTTAGGCCGTTCTCAACCACCGTTTTTTGCATTGATGGTAAATCTATTAAGTGAAGAAAAAGGAGCAGACGTATTATTAAAATATCAAACTGCTTTAGAAAAGGAATATCATTTTTGGATGTATGGAGCGGATGAACTCAATCACCGGCACTCTGCAATTGATCATGTAGTGCGGTTAGCTGATGATGTTGTGATGAACCGCTATTGGGATGCAAAAGCTGACCCCAGGCCGGAAGCCTATGTGGAAGATAAACATATTGCTTCGGCATCAATCAATGAAGCAAAATCGGTATACCGGCATATAAGAGCCGCTGCAGAATCGGGCTGGGATTTTAGCAGCCGCTGGTTTAAAGATGGAAAGCAAATGGAAACGATTCAAACAACAGATTTAATACCTGTTGATTTAAATTGTTTGTTATTGTACCATGAAGAAACATTGCAAAGAATATATCAGCAGCAAAACGATACAGTAAAAGTAAAACTGTTTCAAACAAAAATAAATAATAGAAAAAATTTTATTCAAACCTATTGCTGGAATGAGAAGTATGGTTGTTATTTCGATTTTAATTTTATTGAAAATAAACAGCTGCAACATTTTAACCTGGCCACTGTATTTCCATTATTCTATAATGTAGCCACAAAGGAACAGGCGGTAAAAGTTGCTGCATTAATCAAAGAAAAATTTCTTTGCCCCGGTGGTGTGGTTACTACAATATACAGAACAGGGCAACAATGGGATGCACCCAATGGCTGGGCGCCTTTGCAATGGATGGCTTATAAAGGATTGAAAAATTATGGTTTTACAGAACTATCCAATCAAATAAAAAATAACTGGCTGGCCAATTGCGAAAAAGTATTTGCCGAAACCGGCAAAATGATGGAGAAGTATAATGTAATGGATACCACCGTTTCGGCAGGTGGAGGTGAATATCCCAACCAGGATGGTTTTGGCTGGACCAATGGTGTGTATTTAAAAATGAAAGCAGAGAAGGAATAAGTGGTTGAATTGGAAAAGTTAAAATTGAAATTTCAGTTTGAATCATCTTTAAATTTGTAAAAGCAGATTTTTCTTTAAGTGATAATTTTATTTTTACCATTTAAAATCCAGAAAAGTAAAGATGATTAAATATATATTAACAGCCCTACTTTTCATTTGTAATATCCAGGTATTATCAGCGCAAAAAAATAAAACCTATAACCTGGTTACAGATTTTGGTGCAAAGCCGGATAATAAAACAGATTGTTACAGCGCATTGGCGAAAGCTGCTGCCATTCTTTCTAATTCTAAAGGATGTGTTTTAATAATTCCTAAAGGTGATTATTATATTGCTGCTTATAAAATTTTAGACGGCAATAAAAAAAACAGCATTACTGATATTGTTTTTAAAAATTGCAGAAACCTTACAATCGAAGGTAATAACAGCATGATAAGGATGAATGGGAATTTTTCCAGGAACAAAGATTACCAGATACAGGGATTGCCTTACAATTATGCTTACAATAATACCGTTTGCCCTTTTAAATTGGTAAACTGTAAAACAGTAACCATAAAAAACCTGGTATTATACGGAGAAGTGGATAAAATGAAAAAACAGGAAGGTGTGGTGGAAGGGGAAAACTATGGTGTAAATATTGCCGATGATGAACCGGGAGATACCAGCAGCAGAATTGTATTGCAAAATATTACTGTACATCATTTTGCCGCAGATGGGTTTCTTATTAAAAGCAGTGGAGAAAATATTGTTATTAATAATTGCAGGTCCTATAACAATGCAAGGCAGGGATTAAGTATTGTAAAAGGCAACAACATTAAAATATTACATTCTGCTTTTGATTCTACCGGTAAAACAGGGGCTTACGGCTGGCATGCACCAGGTGCAGGCATAGATGTGGAGAACGAATTTGGATGGGGCAAGTTGAATAATGTGTTGATACAAAACTGCAGCATGAGCGGCAATAATGGATTTCAAATAGTAACCACTTTGTCTTCAGAAAAAGTAATAATAGATTCCTGTTTTATTACTGATAAAACAACCGGTTATTCTGACGGGCTGAATGGTGTGGGTATGTATAGCCTTAACTCAACCTTATCCAACTCTATATTATTTGCAACGATCCAGGTTGATATTGCCGACCAGATCTATAAAGGAGAAGTGGTACAGCAATTCAGTAAAAATTTGATCTACTCTGGGCACAGGGGAATAGTTAGTGCAGATTTTGCCAGGCCTGCTGATATAACTGATAATATTTTTATAATGCTGCCTGGTTCGCAAACAGATAGTTATTTCCCCTATATACAAAATATCAACTGTAGGTTTAACCGCAATATTGTTGTTGTACATGCCGACAGGGTAAAAAGAACACCAAATGTGGTTACATCCCTGGTACAATATGTGACCGAAGCCAGTGACGATTTTTGGTTAATGAATGGCTACGATATACCTAAAGATCAGCAGCGGAAAAATTATTATTACATGGCTCTAAATGGCAGCCGGTCTTTGAAAAATCATTTTACTCCCGAGAACGAAAAAATGGATGCTTTGATCTTTCCACAAAGGAAAAAGCTTACAAATGCACAGGTAAATAAAATACTAAAAGCTCCTCTGTTTACTGCCTATAAGCAAAACGTATATAACAAAAATTTTTTGGATCAGGCAAATGCCGTAAGAAAATATACTGCCGCCATAGTTGCTGCTGTAAAAGAATAAAGCCGGAGAAATTTTCTCCGGCTTAGTGCCCACGAAAGGAATCGAACCTTCACGCCCTTGCGAACGGCAGATTTTGAGTCTGCTGCGTCTACCAATTCCGCCACATGGGCAGCTTTGAATCGGGCTGCAATATTACATCAATCAGCCAATCTCTCCAAAATACGTTGCAGGTATTTTTTCTTAAAATAGTATTCCTTTACTTTCAACAGGCTTTCCGTGGTAATGGTGGTATCGTTATAATTTTCGATAATGTCTTTTACTCCAATATAAATTTCCTTTTCAAAACTATCAATTTGTGAAGATGAGTTTTCTGACAGGGTTTCATTTAGCTCCATCATCTCCATTAAAAAATCAGACGGTAGCTGGTATTTTTCTTCTTCTTCCAGTAAGCCTTTTAACTGCAGTACGTATTTAATGGTTTCATCTTCGTTCTTTAAAGTTTTTAAAGCCTTGTTTATTTGGGAAGATGTTTCCAGCGCTTCGGTCTGTTCATATTCAGTAGCCTGGGTAAAAAAATCGGGGTGAAATTTTTTTTGCAGCTCAAAATATTTTTGGGCCAGCAAACTTTTATTAACCTGCAGGTTTACCGGGATGTTGAATAATTCAAAATAATTCATAGCGCAAAATTACGTAAAGCATTCTTACTTCTGTAAGGATTAGCTAACTTGCCGGTTAAATTAAATACAACGATTGATGCTGACAATAGGTTTAATAAGGGAAGGGAAAATACCGGCTGATAACAGGGTGGCACTTACGCCTGCACAATGTAAATGGCTGCACAAAAATTTTGATTCGATTCATTTGATTGTTCAACATTGCAGTACCAGGTGTTTTTCCGACAAAGAATATACAATGGCTGGTATTGAAGTTAAAGAAGATATTTCGGAATGTGATGTACTGATGGGCATTAAGGAAGTACCGGTGGATGAACTAATTTCAAGTAAGACCTATTTATTTTTTTCTCATACCAAAAAAGCACAGGAACACAATCAAAAATTATTTCAGGCTATCATTAAAAAAAATATCACCCTTATCGATTATGAGTGCCTTACACATGAAGACGGGCAACGCATTTTAGGATTTGGTTTTTTTGCAGGTATTGTTGGTGCACATAATGGTATGATGGCTTGCGGAAAAAGAACAGGACTGTTTAATTTAAACCGGGTATATCAGCAAAAAGATTACCGCAATTTAATTCATACCTATTTCGGGTTAAAGCTGCCAAAACTAAAAATTGCTGTTACGGGCAGTGGCCGTGTTGCACATGGTGTATTGGAAATTATGAATTTGATGGGTATACATGAAGTGGAACCCTTTGAATATTTGCATAAACAATTTGATTATCCTGTATATGTAGATATAAAAGGCAGGGATCTTTACGAAAGAAAAGATGACGGCACTTATAACAGGGATGATTTTCATTTGCATCCCGAAATGTACAAATGCTCTTTTGGGCCTTTTGCCAAACAAACAGATATTTTAATGAATGGTATTTACTGGGATAAAAATATGGCACCGCTTTTTTCTGTAGAAGAGTTCCAGTCGGATGAATTCAGCATTAAAACCATTGCAGATATTACCAACGATCAGCATGGTTCCATTTTAATTAACATAGGAGAAAGCACTATTGAAGAACCTGTGTATGGTGTAGATAAAAAAACATTGCAGAAAACTGCACCTTATCAGCCAGGCGCTGTTGATATAATGGCTGTAGGAAATTTACCCAATGAACTGCCCCGTGATGCATCAAGGTATTTTGGAGAACAATTGATAAAATTTGTACTGGAAGATTTAGCGAAAGGAGGTTCGCCGGTTATTGAAAGGGCAACCATTGTTAAGGGTGGGGTTTTGACTGATGCTTATGGTTATTTGAAAGAGTATGCGGAGGGGAATTAGGAATTGGATTGAAGTTTATAAGTAAAGATAATAGTCTTTTAGCAGGTTGATAAATTCAGGAGTATAATTTCCTGCTTCATTTTTTATACATAATTCATTTGTCTGTATTGCAGATTTATTTCTTGAAAAGATCAATATTCCTCTAAAGAAATTATGTGCAGGTGTTTGTTTTACTAATAATTTATTGGTAAGATAAAAGTTCATCTTTAAACTTTCATTTACAAAATAATTAACCCGATGAAAGGGCAGCAGTACTGCAAAGAAACCATCATTTGATAAAAGCCTGTTTATATTATTTAATAAATTTTGAAGTGTTAATGTTGCATCATGCTTTGCAGCATTCTTTTTTTCATCAGCCGGTTTCAGGTTGTCTTCAAAAAAAGGCGGGTTGCTGATGATGAGATCGTATTTATAATCGGGATAAAAGTCAGCTATACCAGAATTGAAAACAGTGATTTTTTCTTTCCATGGAGATTGTATAACATTTTTTTCTGCCTGTTCATAAGCATTGTTATCTATTTCAACAGTATCAATAGCGGCATTACTTTTCTGCGCCAGCATTAAACTTAATAAACCTGTTCCGGTACCAATGTCAAGTATGTCAAACGATGGCTCATCTTTTATTTCATTTGCAACAAAAGCCCCAAATAAACATGCGTCGGTGCAAACCTTCATGGCGCACTTATCCTGGTAAATGGTGAATTGTTTAAATTTAAAATATTTGTTGGACAATGATTACACTAATTTTTACGGATTTTACGAATTAAATACAATGACAGGTTTTAAAATTAGTGTAATTGATTTAACTAGTGGCTTACCATTCTGCTCTTGCGCTTGGACTAATACTCAAGTCAGCAAAATCTTTTTCTAAAAATTTATAATAACCTGTAATAGCAATCATAGCTGCATTATCTGTACAGTATTCAAAAGCAGGTATAAAAGTTTGCCAGTGCATTTTTTGTCCCAGTTCAGTAAAAGCTTTTCTTAAACCGCTGTTGGCACTTACGCCACCTGCAAGGCAAATATTGGTTACACCGGTTTCTGCGGCCGCTTTTTTTAATTTATTTAGTAAGATACTTATAATTCTGGCCTGTATAGAGGCACAAATATCATCCAGGTTTTCTTTGATGAATTGTTGTTGTGTTTGCTCATCAGCTAAAAATGCTTCTTTAAATAAATTGCTGGTGCCGGCATTTTTTAAAAAGTAAAGTATGGAAGTTTTTAACCCGCTGAAACTAAAATTCAATCCCGGTATTTGTGGTTCGGGAAATTTAAATCTTGCAGGGTTCCCCAATGCAGCATGTTTATCAATTAATGGTCCGCCGGGATACGGCAGCCCCAAAAGTTTAGCGCTTTTATCAAAAGCTTCACCTGCAGCATCATCAATGGTTTCGCCAATTACTTTTAGTTTAGCAGGTGCTTCGCAAAATACAATTTGTGTGTGGCCACCACTAACCGTTAAGCATAAAAAAGGGAAGGCCGGTTTTTTATCTGCAATTAAATTTGCCAGTACATGCGCCTGCATATGATGCACAGCAATTAATGGTTTATCCAAAGCCAATGACAATGATTTTGCAAACTGAGTACCCACTAATAAAGAGCCAATTAATCCCGGGGCTTGTGTAAAGGCAATAGCGTCGACAGCTGATAGCTGACAGTTGGCAGAGGACAGCGCAGCATCTACCACGGGTACAATATTTTGCATGTGAGCCCTGCTGGCTAACTCAGGTACCACACCGCCATATTTTTCATGCACAGTTTGGTTGGCAATATGATTGGATAAAATTTTTCCGTCAATACATACTGAAGCCGATGTATCATCACAACTGGATTCGATGGCTAAAATGCAAATACTTTTTCCCCCATCCCCTAAAGGGGAGTTGTTCGCCGTGTATAACATTTAATAAATATGATTTGATAAAAGTTGAACAAAGGTATGCCGTTGAAGAGTGCGACGCAACGCTGCTCAATAGAATTAATAAAGTCTGTTACAAAAAACAAATAAAGCATAATCTTCTGCGTAAATAGTTCTATAGCCTCAGACGAGACGGAGGGGGTCTTACTTACTCCTGATAGCTACTACCGGATCCATTTTTGCAGCCTGCCTTGCAGGAATGATGCCTGCTAAAATGCCTACTACAACGCAAATAATTACTGATACAATTAATAATGGAGCAGAAATAAATAAAGGAAAGTGCGCCAGCTTTGAAAAAATAGTTAAGCTTATATAAACTATCAGCAGACCAATTGCACCGCCAATAATACAAAGCAATATTGCTTCCATTAAAAATTCGAAAAGGATACTGCTTTTTTTTGCACCTATGGCTTTTTTTAAACCTATTACAGGGGTACGTTCTTTTACAGTTACAAACATAATGTTGGCAATACCAAATAATCCGATCACTAAACAAATTACTCCAATAAATCCTCCTATAATATCTATGGTTACAAATGAATCGGAAATGGCTTTGCTGAATGCCTCAACACTGTTTAAAGAAAAATTATTTTCCTGTGTAGGGGCTATCCTCCTTATCTGCCGCATAATGCCTTCCAGTTCTACACTCATTTGAGCGGGTGTTATACCTTGTTTTCCTTTTGCAATTAAAACCGGGTTATTAAACTCTTCAACAAAAATTTGTTTGCAATACATATAAGGCAGCATGATGCAGTTGTCATAATCCCAGCCGATAAAATTTTTACCTTCTTTTTTTATTACGCCAACAATGGTTACTTTTTTTCCTTTCACCTCCAGTTGTTTGCCCGTGGCTCTTTCAGCATCTCCAAATAAAGATGCTGCATTGGCATAACCAATAACACAAACACTGCTGCCCGAATTAAATTCGCTGCTGGAAAAAAAGCGGCCAAACTCAAAGTTTATGGGCTGCACTGTAATCTGGGCTTCGGTAATACCGTATATGCTGGCATTCTGAATGATATCATTTTTATAAGAAATAGGTCCGCCGGCACGTAATAAAAATGAAATATCATCTACTAATTGCGACCGTTGTTTAATCATTCCGGCTTCCTCATATTTCATTACAGGCCGGGCCCGGTATTTCCAAAAAGGCCTGTCTGGTCCCCCGCTATATTCCCATTTATCAATATAAATAGTATTGCTGCCAAGGCTTTTTACTTCGTTTTGAATATTTGTTTCCAGGCTGGTTACTGTTGCCAGTACACCGATAATGCAAAATATGCCAAAGGCCACACCAAAAAGGCTGAGCAAGGTACGCAGTTTGTTAACCGTTAATTCCTGTAAAGTTAACCGTATCGAATTGGTAAGTATATTGAGCGATTTACTCATGTATCAAAATTACGGTAAGCAAGTTAATTGCAATTATAAAATCTACGAATGGTTGTGCCCCAAATCTAAAATTTCTTTAGTTTTTGTAACGGTCACCTGTTTTTTATAGCAGCATCGTAGTCTCGAATGCTTTCGGGACTCGTTTCAAAGGCTTACCATTGGCCAGCTTTTAGCTAAGCGTATTGGCAGTAATTACGGTAAGCATTTTTTATTTTTCAAACCTTACCTTTGCGCCTCAAAAACACTAATTAGTGTAATTAGTGCAATTCGTATAATTAGTGGTATGAAGTACATTAACGAAATAAACAAACGCAAAACATTTGCCATCATCTCTCACCCCGATGCCGGTAAAACCACTTTAACTGAAAAGTTTTTGTTGTTTGGCGGTGCTATTCAAACTGCAGGTGCAGTAAAAAGCAATAAGATAAAGAAACATGCCACAAGCGATTTTATGGAAATTGAACGCCAGCGTGGTATCAGTGTGGCTACATCTGTAATGACCTTTGAGTATGATGGCCATTTAATTAATTTGCTGGATACACCGGGTCATAAAGATTTTGCCGAAGATACTTACCGTACATTAACAGCTGTGGATAGTGTGGTACTGGTAATTGACAGTGTGAATGGGGTAGAGGCACAAACAAGAAGGTTAATGGAAGTAATTGCCATGCGCAGCACACCGGTTATTGTTTTTATTAATAAAATGGACAGGGATGGTAAGAACCGTTTTGATCTGCTGGAAGAAATAGAAAACGAGTTGAAAATTAATTTACACCCGATGACGGTGCCCATTAACAGTGGTAAAGATTTTAAAGGGGTGTACGATCTGCATAAAAAAAGTTTGGTGTTATTTACAGCAGGTACAAAGGCAAACGACGAAGATGTGGTGGAAATAAAAGATTTGAACGATAAAATATTAGATGCTAAAATAGGAGAGAAGGATGCCAATACTTTACGGGAAGATGTGGAATTGATTGATGGTGTATATGGTGAGTTGCATGTAGCAGATTACCTGAGCGGAAAAACTGCGCCTGTATTTTTTGGCAGTGCCGTAAATAATTTTGGTGTAAAAGAAATGCTCGACACTTTTGTACGTATAGCACCAACGCCAAGGCCAAGGCATACTACAGCAAGGGATGTAAAACCCGAAGAAGATAAATTCAGCGGATTTATTTTTAAGATACATGCCAACCTTGATCCCAAGCATAGGGACAGGATCGCATTTTTAAGAGTATGCAGCGGCCGCTTTGAACGTAACACTTATTATAAGCATGTTCGGATGGACAGGGATTTCCGTTTTAGTAACCCTTATAGTTTTTTGGCCCGCCAAAAGGAAGTAATTGAAGATGCTTATCCCGGCGATGTAGTGGGTTTATTTGATACCGGTAATTTTAAAATTGGTGATACCTTAACCGAAGGGGAAAAATTTTTCTTTACCGGAATACCCAGTTTTAGTCCGGAAATATTTAAAGAGGTGCAGAACAAAGACCCGATGAAGACCAAGCAACTGGAAAAAGGATTATTGCAATTAACAGATGAAGGCGTGGCACAATTGTTTACCCAGTTTGGAGGCAATAAAAAAATTATTGGTTGTGTGGGCGAGTTGCAGTTTGAAGTAATTCAATACCGGTTGTTACAGGAGTATGGCGCATCGGTACAAATGAACAACCTGCCTTTTTTTAAAGCCTGCTGGATAACCAGTAAAGACCCTAAAAAACTGGAAGATTTTATTCGGTATAAACAAGCCAATATTGCCGAAGATAAAGATGGACATATTGTTTACTTAGCGGCCAGCGAATGGTTTTTAAATACAGAAAGACAGAATAACCCTGATATTGAATTTCATTTTACGAGTGAGATACATAAGTAAAAGTTTATTAAATTTACTATATGGAATCAATAAGGCTTGATAAAACAGTTTGCAAAGCCCAAAGTTTTGAGGAAGCAGAAAAGAATAAACTGTTTGGTAAAGAAGTACCTGTTGCCGACAGATTAAAACTGTCATTTCATTTATCCTGTACTATTCATGGAATTAAAGAAGGGCATCTTTAAAAATAGACAAAACTGTTTTTTCTGCTCATAAGTTTTAATAATGCATAATATTTTAGAATCTGATTTCAGTGATTTTATTCTTGCCTTAAATTTATCTCAAACAGAGTATATTGTTGTAGTTGGATATGCAGTTATAATGCATGGCTATTACCGTACAACAAATGACCTGGATGTTTGGGTGAATAAAACAACGGAAAATTATGTGCGGTTATCAAAAGCATATGCTATTTTTGGAATGCCTTTTAATACAAGCCAAAAAAGCCCCTGGCCGTCATAAAGATTTAGATGATATTGAAAAGCTTACAGGTTTATAAATTATCTTATCAGCAAAACATTTCCCTTTTTTTCAACCGTACCGCAGGTAGTTTTGGCTTTTATATAATACACATAATTTCCCGGCTCCGGTTTTTCTGTTTTATACTTTCCATTCCAGCATTTATTAGGGTCGTTAGTATAGAACACTTTTTCTCCATAGCGGTTATAAATAAAAAATTCCAGTTCTTCAATAACACCCCAGTATCTTATTCCAAAACAATCATTTATGCCATCACCATTTGGCGTAAAGGTATTAGGCATAAAATAACCGCTTTTGCCCATCTGTGTTACCGCTACTGTTATTGTATCAAAATCACTGCAGCCAAAAGCATTTGTGCCTTTTACAATATATTGCATTGTTGCATTTGGTGTGGCAACAGGATTTGAAATATTGGCATTGCTCAGCGTTGCTGCCGGAGACCATATATATTGCGCTGCACCACTTGCCAATAAATTTGCAAAGTTGAATGAGCAATCAATATCATTTGATTTGGTTGCAGTTACCTGTGGCTGAGGATTAACTGTTACAGTTGTAGATAATGTTGATGATATGTTGCAAATATTTTCTGTTATAGTTACCGAATAGTTTGTTGTTGTACTTGCGATAGCTAAGGGATTTGGTATAGCGGCATTACTAACTAAATTTGCAGGACTCCATAAATAAATATTTCCGCCGGCAGCACTGAGTTGAGTATTAGTGCCAGGGCAGGTTGATGATGACGGGGAGATATTAAATACAGGGTTTGGCCTGACGGAAAGAGTTACAGAATCTTTTTCACTGCATCCTAATGCATTTTTTACTACCAAATAAAATTTAGTAGTTGTACTTATTATTGCTGTGGGATTTTGCAAAGTGCTGTCATTCAAAAATATTTTAGGTATCCATGCAAAAGAAATACCATTGCCGCTTCCGTTCAATATTGTCGGATTATTCTTACAAATCGTAGTGTCATTGCCTGCATTTGCGTTAACAATGGAAAAGGTTACAGGTTTTGCAATACTATCCTTACAGCCATTAATATCGGTAACTATTAGCTTAACAGTGTTGGCACCAGTTGTTAAATAGTTATGTGTTGTATTTTGGGTATTAGCCGTACCTCCATCTCCAAAAAACCATTGCCAGTTTGTTATAGCAGCATTGTTTGTAAAAGCCAATCCTTTAAAATTAAAGGCACTGCATGATGTAGCGCTGTCTTTGATTCTTACAGAATCAATATTGTTTTTAAAAGGAAGAGCATCAAATGGAACAATGAGGTTGAAAATATTAATTCCATTTAAACCAGGAGTTGTGCCATAAGGGTCATTGCCATTTTGTATAATGACCCCACCTTTACCCCCTATATTTGTAATATTTAAATTAACGGGCACTATATTTTGCTTTAACCATACAACACCACCGCCACCTCCTCCTCCAGGACCAATTAATCCTCCGGCAGGCATAGAAACCATATCTCCGCCCTTACCTCCTGAAACATCAAGAGATAAATTATTGATGTAATTATTTATATTTAAAATTGCAGTTCCGCCTGCTCCACCACCACCCATTCCATCATGTGAAACAAAAGAAAAAGGCAGGTTAAGTTCATAAGCACTATCACCTTTTGCTATTATTTTATTATTACTATTATTTAATAAATAATTTGAATTGATAATTATTAACCCTCCACCATTTCCTCCGTTAAAATCGGCATTTTCGTTTGGAGCATAATATTGATTATTACAATGACCAGCACCGCCGCCGCCACCTAAAAATATTTTATTTTGCACATTATTGTATAGCAATGTTTTGCCAGGCAAACCCCAATTTTGTGATGTCAAATGATTAGGACAGAGATTTAGCTCATAGCCACCTCTTCCTCCTAAATTTCCATTAGAGCCACCACCTCCACCAGAATTAGTATCCATTCCACCACCCCCGCCATTTGCTGCAGGGCCTTTTCCAGAATTTTTAGTTGCACTTAATTTAGAAATCCCTTCTCCTTTACCTGCTGCATAAATGGTATTATCGAGATAATAATAATCTGAAATTCCACAAGTGTAGCCATTAAAATTTGAATTATGCATAACACCTTTTCCAAATCCTTTTCCGGTTACATCTATATTTGCATTTAGTATTACTGTGTCCTGTACGTTAAAAACAAGAACTCCTCCTTTATTTCCATCCCAAGGCAAACAGGTAAGGGTTGCGCTAATATTTGCATTATTATAATAAGGAACACGTATCAATTGTACTTTACCAATTGGAATATCATATTGTCTAGTCAAATTATTGAGTAGTTCAATTTGATTACCGGTTTTATTTTTTACATAATTAAATTCGTAATTACCGGCATTTTTATAATTTGTAATAGTGCCAAATGCCGCAGTATTTGAAGAATCAATAACTGCACCTTTCATTTGAATAAGTAATACAGTATCGCCGGCTTTATATTTTGTACCATCTTCAACTGTCAATATATTTTTGCAGATGTCAAATGCTAAAACAGGAGTATAATCATTGATAATATTACTGATGGTAGTATTAACGGGGCAGTAATCTGCTACAAAATTACAGTTAGGATTAGTGTTATTAATTGTAGCCGGGCCATTTATAGTGCCATTAAATGCCGTATTACCTTGTTTATTTAGAAGGTTATCAAATGTATAATACCCCTTTAGCCCAGTTTGAGTAGTTGGGGTAGGCAGCGATGTGTTCATATAGGTTTGAAGCTGAGCCTGTGAGCGGGCTACATTCCATATTCTAACTTCATTTACATAACCAGTGAATTGTTCACCAGATACTGATGTGCCGGCAATCTGCGAAATAGTTGTCAGCAAATCATTGTTTACCAGATCACCAGTCCACGGAGCCTGGCCCATTAAAAATCCATTACGATAAAATTTTAAAGTAACGCCATCATAAACCATTGCTGCATGATAGGTTTTATTTAAAAGAATTGGACAAGTTTCAAAAACTACTGCATAGCCATTAGTTGTAGTTATTTCAGCTGCATTTGAAGATATTGCATAGTTCACATTGTCAGCCCCTGTGTGTTTTGATACAATATGCCCCCAGGATCCGTTTGAGGAATTTGCAATACTATTAAAATTTATCTCTACTGTCAGTTGGTTTCCTGTAATATCTAAATCGCCAACAGAAACACTTGATGGAAACAATGGAGTTTTTAACCATGTAGTACAAGATTGTGGCTTACACAGCAACGCCATAAAAAAAAGCAGCGGTATTATAAGACATATTTTTTTCATAAAGTATTTATAATACAGAATAGGTAAAGATAATTTTATATTTTATAAAAAATAAATTTACAAATATAATTTCTCTACGACTATTATTTCCCTAAAATCATTCCTTCAGTTTAAACGCCACCACACCATTGCTGTTTTTACTGCTGCTAACATTCAATTCGTAGCGTTTTTTGCCATCATAAATTACCATTAAGGCTGTATTGGGAGGAATGCTACCCAGATTTTCAGCGTACATTACTAATTCGTTCCGGCTGTTGCCTGCCTCTACTTTAATTTTAAATGTTATTGGATTGGCCGATAGCAACTGATGTGTGGTAATAATTTTATCATTATAAATTAATGTAACACTGTCACCATCAATTTCTCCATTATCATATAGCGTAACAGCAAGAGAATCGTTATCAACGGTAATTTGTTTTAGCAATTCATCATTTCTTTTTTCCAATACAATTTCTATTGTAGGTTTAACTGGTTTGTTTTTTTCTTTTTCTTTAACTTCATTGCAAAGGGCAAAAATTTCTTTTTCGGTTAACGCTCTGTCATATATTCTCAGGTCATCCAAATCGCCGTTTAACCAAAATGGGAATATGGTATCATCCGTCTTTCCTAAAAACAGGTCTTCATTATTGGTAAACTTTTCTTTAAAGTTAACAGCGTACTTCAATTCACAATCCACATACAGTCTGGCCGTATTTCCATCGTTGGTATATACAAGGGAATACCATTGATCTTTTTTAATGAAGGGAGTGTAAGCTTTTAACGGTGTAGCTGTGCCCCTGAAATTTTGGTGAACAGAATCTTTTAAGCGGTCGCCGCTGCAACCTTGCCCATCAGTAAATAATGCATCGTCAAAACGAAGGGCATAATTGCCCGGCATATAACTGGCACTGCCTTTTGATAATATGGAATTGGCATGGCAGATATCATAATAAAAGCCTGTTGGTTTTATCCATACCGATAATGATATCTTGTTAGAGAAATTTAATGATGGATTATTGGGAATGCGGATATAATTATTGATACCATTAAAATGATAGGCACTGTTTGGGTTACCAACTCTGTCTGTAGTTAAACCGGCGTTATTGTAAGCTGGATGATTGTTGTTACCACTTACATCATTTGCATTACCATTAAATGGATAATAAGCTTTCAAACCATTAGTAAGATCAGTTTGTGCAAAACTTAAATGGGATAAGAATAAGAAAGCGAAAAATATTTTTTTCATGCAGCTACTATTTATATACCTGTATAGTTATGCGGCGTTATTGTTTTCAATTCTTTTTTTACATCAGCCGAAACTTTTAGCCCTGTGATAAACTGGTGTATCGCTTTTTTATCAATGGCATTTTTACCACGGGTCAATTCTTTTAAAGCTTCGTAAGGCTGCGGATAATTTTCCCGCCGTAAAACTGTTTGAATAGCTTCGGCAACAACAGCCCAGTTATTGTCAAGATCTTCTTTTAATTTAGCTTCATTCAAAACTAATTTGCTCAATCCTTTTTCTGTAGATTTTATCGATAGGATGGTATGGGCAATGGGGGTGCCGATATTTCTGAGTACGGTACTGTCGGTAAGGTCTCTTTGCAAACGGCTAATGGGCAGCTTGGCAGAAAGGTGTTCCAGCAAAGCATTTGCAATGCCTAAATTACCTTCGGCATTTTCAAAATCAATAGGGTTTACTTTATGTGGCATAGCACTGCTTCCAATTTCTCCTTTAATGGTTTTTTGTTTAAAATAATCCATGCTTATATAAGTCCATACATCCCGGCAAAAATCAATAAGGATAGTATTAATTCTTTTTATGGCATCAAAATGAGCTGCCAGTACATCGTAATGTTCAATTTGTGTGGTGTATTGCTGGCGCTGCAAACCTAATTTGGTTTCAACAAAGTCGTTAGCAAATTTTATCCACTTGTATTTTGGGTAGGCAATATTGTGGGCATTAAAATTTCCGGTGGCACCGCCAAACTTTGCAGTAAAGGGAATATAACTGAATAATTGTATCTGGTTTTCCAAACGTTCTACAAATACCAATAATTCTTTTCCCAGCATGGTAGGCGACGCCGGCTGACCATGTGTACGGGCAAGCATTGATACATTTTTAAAGCCAATCGCTAATTTATAAATGGCTGATTGCAGGTTTATAACAGCCGGCAAATATTCCTGTTCAATACTGTTTTTCCAGAGTAGAGGAATGGCGGTATTGTTTATATCCTGTGAGGTTAATCCAAAATGAATCCATTCTTTTAATATAGCAGCACCACATTTATCCAGTTCAGTTTTTAAAAAATATTCCACCGCTTTCACATCATGGTTGGTAATTTTTTCAGTGTCCTTTATTTGTTGTGCATCTGCCAAAGAAAAATTGGCAACAACATCCAATAAATGTTGCTTTGTTTTCGCATCGGCTTTAAAAAATCTTTTTTCTGCCAAAAACAAAAAATATTCCACTTCCACCAATACCCGGTATTTGATCAAAGCATATTCACTAAAATATTCATCTAAGTGTTGCAGTTGTTCACGGTAGCGGCCATCAATGGGAGAGATGGCAGTTAATTGATTTAAATCCATGTTTTGCTGTAAATTTGCGGCAAAAATACACTAATTGGCACAGAAGATAAAGGTTGGGGCGGTAAGTTATTTAAATACAAAGCCCCTTATTTACGGATTTGAACAGGGAATGATGGAAGATGAAATAGAATTGGTGTTTGATTATCCGGCTAATATTGCACAGCAATTATTGAATGATGAGATCGATATAGGCCTGATACCGGTAGCGGTTTTACCAGCTATGAAAGAATATCATATTGTTGCCGATTACTGTATTGGCTGCTACGGCGAAGTAGCCAGTGTTTGCCTGTTCAGCAATGTGCTTTTGCAGGAGATTAAAACCGTTTTACTGGATTACCAAAGCAGAACATCGGTAGCGCTTTTAAAAATTTTAGTGAAAGAATATTGGAAAATAACGCCTGAACTGATTGCAGCCGAAAAGGGGTTTGAACAAAGTATAAAAGGAACCACAGCAGGACTGGTTATTGGCGACAGGGCATTTAAGCAAATTCCTGTTTCAAAATATCATTACGATCTTGGCCTTGCCTGGAAAGAAATGACCGGACTGCCATTTGTATTTGCAGCATGGGTAAGCAATAAAAAAATGACTGCAGCATTTATTGATGCATTTAACACCGCCACAGCATTCGGTTTACACCAGATCGATACAATTGCAGCTTTAAATCCTTATACAAATTTTAATTTACCGGAATACTATAAAAAAAATATTTCTTACGCTTTTGATGAAGATAAAAAGAAGGCGCTGCAAAAATTTTTGCAATTATTGAGCTGAGGTAAAGCCCAATTTCTTTTTTAAAGTATCCAGCACCGGAGCAGAATCGGGCGTTAATTTAAAATACCAGACACAGGCAATGAATGTGCTGCTGTACAAAAATGCTTTACAAAAAATGCCAACCCAGCCATCCAGCTGTTGTGTGGCAAAATAAGTAACAGCAAATAATGCCGGTGCCATTATTATTGCCCAAAGGGTATTTACTGAGAATGGCTGCATTTTAAATTTTTTCCATAAAAAAACAAGCCGGATGATATTGTAAACTGTATAGGCCACAAAATTTGAAATACCTGCACCAACAATACCGATCTTTCCGATTAAAAAATAATTCAACGGCGCAATCAATAATAGTAAAATTATGCCTGTTAAAAATTCAAACCTCCAGAAATTAGAAGTGGCAATTATTTGTCCGTTTACACCGGTGCCCATATCCACAATTAATTTTAAGCCATAAAATAATACCACAAATTTTCCCTCCAAAAAAATGGGATTCAGCTGTAGTGCTTTTATGCCATCATCATAACAAAGCCAGATATTGCCAAACAAAAAAAGGCTGATCAGCAGCAGATTTATGCTGCTGCGTTTGTATAACCTGCTGATGACAGCATAATTTTTTTCTCTCCAGGCTTCGGATAATACAGGAATTGAAATGGCTATAATACTGCGTTGTGGTACCTGGATAATATTGCTGATATAAGTGGAAAATGCAAATATGCCAATTGCAGTTTGTCCTATTTTACTGGATATGGTAAGGCTGTCGGAAAGTGCAGCAGTGGTGGAAATGGCAACACCTGCAAATACAAACATACCAAACGTGGCCATTTTTTTCTTCAGCTTACTGGTTACTTTACTTACTTTAAATGTAAAATGTAATTGCCCTTTTTGTTTCAGATAAATTAAAAGTATTGCAACAAGTATCCCGTAAATACAGGCAAATAATTTAATGAATGTATCAAAATTTATTACCCTGAAAATAAAAAGTATTATTAACGCAGAAGTAAGCAGCCGAAGTGCGGTTTCCCTTAAAAAATTTGAAATAACAGTTCTTTTCAGGCTCCAGCAATAACTTTCTAAAATGCCAAAAATTAACAGCGAAAAACCAAAGGGGTATATCCAGTAATAATAATCAACCAGTATTTGGGAATTCACAAAAAACTTTCTTTCAAAAAACGACTTAAAAACTATACCTCCTGTTAAAAATAATAAAAACCCGATTACTGAAAAAAGCAGGGCCCAGCTTAACAGGTCATTATCTTTATCTTTTAAATGTGCCTTATAATATGGAGAGAATTTATAGATAACCGCAGAAAGCCCCAGGAAAGAGTATGCATTAATGATCTGGCTAAAATCAAAAAAACTTCTTGTTAAACCGTATTGATCGGGGCTGAACCAGCCGGTTTTAGTAAAAAATAAATTATTAAAAAACCCGATAGCAAACCCAATAAAAATTATAATTGTGGAAATAATACTTTGCCGCCTTATTTGACTCATACGCTAAAGTAAGTTTTTTGAAAATAAAGCAATAAATTTACTTTTTTTTAAAGATTCTAGTTGAAATTAAAATTCAAATATGCATATTCGTAAACGAACTACCTGCAGAGTGTGTGGCTCCCCTTCTTTAACACCTGTTATTGATCTAGGTCCCCAATATTTACAAGGCTCATTTGTTAAACCCGGAAAAGAGATGCCATCTCATAGAAAAATTAATTGCTCACTGGTGCGATGTAATCCGCAGACAGATGAAAATGCCTGTGGCTTATTGCAAATGGAACATAGTGTGCCTCCCGAAATTCTTTATGCAGCCTATTGGTACAGGAGCGGCACCAATACCACCATGCGTAACCATTTAAAAAATATAGTTGACAATGCATTGGCATTAGTAGATAAAAAGGATTCTAATGTTTTGGATATTGGTTGCAACGATGGCACTTTGTTGGATTATTACCCGCCAGCTTTTCAGCGTTTTGGCTGTGACCCGAGTGATGTGGCTCAGGAAGTTAAAAATGCTACTGTGGTTCAGGATATTTTTCCTTCGGCAGAATTGTTTAGAACAATCGATGATAAAAGAATGGACATTATTACTTCTATTGCGATGTTCTACGATCTGGAAGACCCTGTTGGTTTTGTGAAAAGCATTAAGCGGCTGCTGTCGCCCGAAGGTATCTGGATATTTGAAATGAGCTATATGCCTCATATGCTTGAAATGGATAGTTACGATACCATTTGTCATGAGCACCTGGAATTTTACAGTCTTGCTGTTATTGAAAAAATTGCAGCAATGGCCGATATGAAAATATTTAAAATTGCTTTCAATGATATTAATGGCGGAAGCATTCGTTGTTTTGCCACACATAAAGAAAGCAGCAAATATTTTATTCCTGAAAATTATAAACTGATAAATGACATCAGGCAAAAAGAATTTGACCTGGAACTCGATACAGATAAACCCTATGTGGCATTCCAGTACAGGATAGAAAAAGTAAAAAATGAATTGCATAATTTACTTTTAAAGTTTAAAAAAGAAGGTAAGTCGGTACACATTTATGGCGCTTCTACAAAAGGTAATACCATTTTGCAATGGTGCGATATCAATAATATGCTGGTTGACTATGCTGCAGAAAGAAACCCGGATAAGTACGGGGCTTTTACTTTGGGTACCAATATCCCTATCATTAGTGAAGCAGAAAGCAGGGCTATGAACCCGGATTATTATTTAGTATTACCCTGGCATTTTAAACAGGAGTTTTTAGAAAGGGAAAAAGAAGCCCTTGAAAAAGGCACCGGTTTTATTTTCCCCATCCCTGTTATTGATATTTATAAAAAGTAATGCCACATGATACGAAAGATTGTAAGAAGTTTTTTGCACAGGTTCAACTATGAAATTATTAAGGCAGATTGGAAAGACCCGGATAAATTTAAAATTCCTTCCGACATAGAAAACACCGACTTATTTGATACACCAAAGGGAAAATATTATCTGCCCGGTTTTTTAAAAGCAGATACTGTTGCAAGTGTGATCAGGCGTGGAGAATTGTTTGATGAAAATATCATAAACCTTGCTGCAAAATATTTACAAAAAGGAGAAGCTGCACTGGACGTAGGCGCTAACTACGGACAGATGAGTGTACAGTTTGCTGCACTGGTTGGCCCTGCAGGGAAAGTATATTCGTTTGAGGCAGAGCCTTTTGTTTATTCTGTTTTATGCAATAACATAAAGGCGAATAATTGTAACAATATAACCCCTGTGTTTGGTGCTGTGCATTTTGAAAATGATATGGAGTTGGTTTTTCCCGAGCCGGATTTTAAGCAGTTTACTACTTATGGTTCTTACGGACTGAATATGAAAGCTACCGAAGGAAGAAAAGTGAAAACATTAACCATTGACAGCCTGAATATTCCTGAAAAAATCGGCTTTATGAAAATTGATGTTCAGGGAGCCGATTTGTTTGCCATGCAGGGTGCAAGAAATACAATTATCAAAAACCGGATGCCAATTGTATTTGAATTTGAGCAGCAGTTTCAGGATGATTTTGATACCAGTTTCCAGGACTATGTAGATTTTGTGCAGAGTATTGATTATAAATTTGCTGCCACAGTAGATGATATAAATTTTTTGATTGTACCAGCTGATAAAGCCATATAGATTTTAATATGAACTTAACCCGATTTATAGGTAAATGTAAAAAGGCCTGGCACGTTATTACACTAAAGGCAAGAGCTACTTATTCGCAAGCCGGAGAAGATATCATTATACAATACCTCTTCGATAGTTTAAAAATAGAGAAGCCAGCTTACCTTGATATTGGTACCAACCAGCCATTAATATGTAATAACACTTATCATTTTTATGCCAAAGGTTGTTATGGAGTATGTATTGAGCCCGATAAAAATATGGTTGATGTAATAAAAAAAAAGCGGCCGGGTAACACTATTTTAAACATAGGTATAGGTTTAAGCGACAGCCCTGCTGCAATATTTTATTTATTCCCTTCTCATGTAAACAGCTGGAGTACTTTTTCAAATGAAGAAGCGCTTATAAGAGAGAAAGAAACCGGCATTGGCTTTACTACAGTGCAGGTTCCATTAAAGCCCATTAATACAATTATACAAGAACATTTTACTACTTACCCCAATTTTATTTCGGTAGATGTGGAAGGACTGGACCTTGATATTTTACAATCACTGGATTTTGAAAAATATAAACCCGAGGTAATTTGCGTTGAAACCATAACATTTGGATACCTGGATAATACTGCGGAAAAAATAAATGCAATAAGCCAGTTCATGCATTCCAAAGGTTATTTTACTTATGCAGATACTTATATTAACAGCATTTATTGCAGGACAGATGTATTTAATACTTTAAAAAAATGACCACAATTATATTTGGTGCTGCAGGGCAGGATGGAATATACCTTACTCAATTGTTGCAGGGAAAGCAATGCAAAGTTATTGCAGTTAGCAGGAGTATAAATGAAGGAACTTCTGTAATAAGCAGTTTTGAAAAAGTATGCCTGCTGGTAAAAGAAAATAAACCGGCATATATTTTTCACCTGGCCGCAAACTCTACCACAAATCATAATGCCTGGCAACAAAATCACGAAACAATAAGTACGGGTAGTATTAATATTCTGGAAGCAGTAAAACAATATTCACCGGGTACAAAGGTTTTTTTAAGTGGCAGCGGCCTTCAGTTTAAAAATACCGGGTTACCAATAAAAGAAACTGATGCTTTTGATGCAGGTAGTATTTATGCTGTAAGCCGCATTCATACGGTTTATGCTGCACGTTACTATCGTTCAATTGGAGTGAAAGTATATGTAGGATATTTTTTTAATCACGACAGCCCTTACAGAACTGAGCGGCATATCAATAAAAAAATAAGTGAAACCGCTAAGCGTATTGCAGGCGGCAGTAATGAAAAATTACAGATAGGCGATCTTACAGTCAAAAAAGAATTTGGTTTTGCCGGAGATATAGTAAAAGCAATTACAGCATTGGTTGAACAGGAAACTGTTTATGAAGCAGTGATTGGAACCGGGGTTGCACATACCATTGAAGAATGGATAGCTGTTTGCTTTAGCAGCTATGGATTAAACTGGCAAAAATATACAGAACCTATAGCCGGGTTTACTTCGGAATATCGAATACTTGTTTCAGATCCGTCAACAATATTTTCAATTGACTGGAAACCGGAAACCAATATACGATCCTTGGCAAAAATAATGCTTGCTTAAAATGAAAAAGACTGCACTTATTTTAACGCTGAATGATTACATAATTTACCAGCCATCCATCCTGAACCTGTATGATTTTATGCAGGATAAGTTTGATGTAACTATAGTTTCATTTTTGCCGCAGCATGCCACAAAAACCAAAGACGAGACCCGTAATATAATTTACCTGGAAACAAATTTTTTCCTCCGCCATTTTTTTCAGAAGACAGATTTTTTGTTTTCAACTTTATTCAGGATAATAAAGAAGATATTTCCACATAAAGAATATTACCACCTGTATTACAACAAGTACCTGCCTTATGCTTTAAGATCGGCTGTAAAAAAACAAAAAATGAAAGCTGATGTTATTATTGCTGCGGATTTGCCTGCACTTTATACGGTACAGCAGATATTTGGCAGCGTGCATTTAATATCGCTTGAAATTGAAAACAATACCAACCCGATACATAAAAAAATTGATCGTAGTAAGATAAAATCTGTTTTTATACAAAGTAAGGAACGGTATGACTATCTTTTTGAAGGTATTCAATTGCCTGTTTTTTATGTGCAGAATGCGCCTGTCTTTCACGAAAGCCAGATTACACATTATGAGCGTAAAGATTTTATTTGGGCAGGTACAATGGACCGGCGATGGGCAGTATTGTACTGTATTGAATTTTTTGAAAAATATCCTGTGTATCGTTTAGTATTAAAAGGTGGCGGAGATAAAAAATCACTTGCAAAGATCAATGAAATGTATGCTCACCTTTTAACTGCCGGCAGAATTAAAATTGACCATACTTATTTGCCGGCTTCTTCCTTTCTCGATTTTCTTTCGCATTTTAAAATCGGGATATGCTTTTATTCCTGGGAACTTATTAACTCAAGTTTTAATTATGCAACAGCGCCATCGGGTAAGTTATTTATGTACCTGGCTGCAGGTGTGCCTGTAATTGCATGCAATATTCCCGGGTTTAAACTGGTGGAAGAATTTGGGGCAGGGATACTTATTGATGATTTTAAACCGGAAACTATTTTTAATGCAGTAAAACTAATTGAAGCTGACTACAACAAATTTTCGGAAGGCTGTTATAAGGCAGCAAATTATTTTAGTTTTGATAAAAGGGTAGCCCCTTATATAGATTATTTAGCGATTGACAGCTCCAGATAAAAAGCGAAGTTATAACCTATGGCTAATGTAAAATACAGTATAATATTGCCTGTAAAAAATGGTGGCGACTACATTAAAGAATGTGTGAACAGTATTTTGTCACAAAGCTTTGATGATTTTGAACTGATCATTTTAATTCACGATACAACTGATGATACATTAAACTGGTTACAATCATTAAATGAAAAAAAGATTATTATTCATTACGAAGATGGTGTAAACGGGATAATTGGTAACTGGCAAAGGATTTTGTCAATCCCCAAGTCGGAGTTTATGACGATTATTGGTTACGACGATTTGCTGGATGAAAATTACCTGCAAACAATAGATAGCCTGGTAAAAACGTATCCTGATGCAAGTCTTTATCAAACTCATTTTAATTATATCAACAGCACAGGTAATCATATAAAAAAGTGCAAGTCAATGCCTTTAAAAGAAAATGCAACTGATTTTTTAAAAACCTTTCTTACAAATTCAGTTGATATAATGGCTACAGGATTTATGATGCGTTCAAAAGATTATAATGCTGTTGGCGGTATTCCTCCCTATCCTAATCTTTTATTTGCTGATATGGAATTATGGTTTCGGCTTACACAAATTGGTTATAAGGCTACTGCGCCAAATGAATCCTTTTATTTTCGCATTCATCAAAGCACTACCACAACTTCATCTGATGAAAAATTGCAGCAGGCGTTTGAAAGGGTGATCTTCTTTCTTGAATCACTCAAGAGTGACGATGAACAAATTGCAAAAGTGATTGATGATAATGCAATAACTTTCATTCACCATTATTGCAAATCTTTATCTCACCGGCTTTTACGTACAGATAAAAAAAGCAGGCAGGGAGTTTCTGTTGCAACGTTAATTAAAAAATGCAAGCAGTATGCTGATGTATTATTACCCGGGAATGATTATGACCCTGTTGCAGATTATAAAGTAAGGCTTGCAAAATACATAGACAGCAACCTCTTTTTGAGTAAAATGTTTTTGATGTTTAGAAAAATTTATAATAAGCCCATTTATATATAACTGCGATGCTACACTTACTTCCTTTAAATTTTTTTGGTGCCTGAATTTTGCCAGTACTTGATAATGTCAGCAAGGCTTTGCTCCAGTGTTATTTGAGGGCTCCAGCCAAAATCAGTTTTCATTTTTTGATACGAGCCTATAATTTTTCTGTTCTCGTTGGGGCGTATCAATTGTGGATTTATTTCTGTTACAATACTTATGCCTAATAATTCACTCATTTTAGTAATAATATCTTTAAGCATAATACCTCGGCCAGAACAAATGTTGTAAGCAGAATTACAATACCCTTTTTTTAATAAGATATAATAAGCTTTTGCTACATCTCTTACATCTAGAAAATCACGGATAATAGATAAGTTACCGGTAATGATTTTACGTTCTTTTGAAGGATCGGTTGCTAATTGCACCAATTGCTTTGCAAATGAAGAAATAACAAATTTATCTTTTTGCCCCGGGCCTATATGATTAAATGACCTTGTGATAATAATATCAAGGTTAAAACCCTGGGCATATATTGCAGACAGCATTTCCTGTGATACTCTTGCAACTGCATAAGGACTAACGGGGTTTAACCTGTGTTCTTCAGTTAAAGGTAATTGTTCTTCAGAAACCTCACCATATTCTTCTGACGAGCCAATTGATAAAATGCGACATTTTATTTTATATACACGTACCTGTTCTGCCAGGTTTAAAAAAATATTAGTGTTATTTACAAAACTTTCTAAAGGAGTTTGCCAACTTAGTGCCACACTGCTTACCGATGCAAGGTGCAGAATGTATTCGGGTTCAAAATCGCTGAGTATAATGCCGACTGCATCTTTATTCAGAAGGTCAATAAGTTTTATGGTGATTTTTAAATTTGGGTAACGGCTTTTATCAAATTCATCAATATCCCTGGCAATACCCATCACTTCAGAGCCTGGTTCGACTGTATTTAAATAGTCTAAAAAATGCGAACTTACAAAACCTGTAATACCTGTAATTAGTAGTTTCATTCTGATTTGTTATTTATTTGCAATATGCCTGATGCCTTTTCGGCAATTTTGCCCCAGTAAAAATTATCAAAAAAAGTATTCGGGATATCCGATTCAGCATTATTTTTTATTACAGCTTCACTAAAACTATCCCAGTCATTATCTTCAATAATTTTCATTTTTCCATTGGTTAAAGTTAAAGGTACACCAATTGCGCCACTGGCAGTAGTTACCACATTCATATTATAGCCCAGTGCTTCAACCAATTTTGTTTTTATTCCACCACCATCTGTTACCGGGTTAATAAGCATATCAGCGCCTTTATAAAATAAAGTTATATCATCCACAAACCCGGCGTAAATAATATTTTTGTCTGCATAGTCTTTCAGTTTATTATATGATTCATCTAAATTACTGCCGCAGATAATTATTTTATACGCAAAATTTTCAGTTGCCAGTAACAGCGGGTTAATATTAGTAAGTATATTATCTAATGCATCCTTATTAGGCTTGTAATTTAAAGAGCCATTAAATAAGATAAACCTTTCACTTGTTGAAATATTATATAAAGCAGCAAGCGTTTCTTTTGCTGTAACCCTGTCTCCGGGAACGGGTGGGCCAGTTAATTCAAATCCATAAGTAATAATAAAGCACTTTGCCGGGTCTAATTTATATTTTGCAATAGCATATTGTTCATCATCCTGCTGTATAAAAAAATTATAATCGGCAAATCTGTGTACAAGCTTTTCATAATTCCATAAAATTCCCCACCACCATTTCCCAATGCTTTTAAACCGTTCAGCTTCTATATTCTGTGAGCGGATCACAAGTTTTACTTTGCAAAATAATTTCAATAAAATACCGAGCCACCCATAATATGGATGCTCCACCATCAGGTGCGTTATTTTTTTTTGTTTGATTATTCTTTTAAGGGTAAAAAAATAAAAAGGATTTGCATACCGTAATCTGCCATTTTGTAAAATATTCAATACTTCATATTCTTTTACAAGGCTGGTATCATTATCCTTTACTGAAACACAGGTTGTATTTATCAGTGATGAAAAAAACTTAAAAAATAAAATAATATTTTTTTGCCCGCCAAGTTTGGCAGGCAAAAAGCTATAAGGTATTAAAGTTAAAACCCTTATTTCAGTTATTTTATCCATCTGTTTTGGCTGTGCTCTTACCTGTTAGTTTTTTTATTTCCCATCCAATGGTGCCAATCAGCAGGGCAATTAAAAACCAGATAAAGAATTTCGATATTCTTGCACCATTAATATATGCCTGCGGCTCTAATTTAAATTCGATACTGTGTTTTCCGGCAGGCAACATTAATGCTCTTAAAACATAGTTGGCTTTAAGTATATCGGTTTTTTTACCAGCAATGTAAGCATTCCAGTCTTTATAAAATATTTCGCTGAATACTGCAAGCTGTGGTGCAGTGGTATTGCTTTCGTATTGTACCGCATCATTATCAAATGCAGTTTGTTTTATATAAGAGGTGCTGTCAGGTGTAGAAAAATTTACAATTTTTGCCTGGTACATTTTATCAATTACAGCGGTGTCCTTGGGATTAAAATTATCAAGCGCTTTCATTTCGGCAGCAGCACCATTAACATAAGTAACTCCTTTTACCAGCCAGCAATTTCCTAAAGCACCCGGGTTGGGGATAGCAACTTCCTCTCCCTGTTTTTGACCCGGTTGTATGATGTATTTTGTATTAAGCATATTTATTACACCTGGATTAGGCGTGCCCGACAACTGGTAAGTGATCAGGTCATCGTAAATACCTAGCTTGGCAGGTGAATAACCGCCAATGGTTTTGTGATGGTAAGATGATTTTGATTCCTGGAACGGATCTCCCTTGGTCATATCATATACACGGTAATTGGGGTCCTTATCCTGTAATATTTGTTGATCAGCTTTTGAAATGGGAAATTCGGAGCTTTCCAGATCGGCCTTGCTTGTAAAATTTTTATCGTTAAGATATTTTACATCAAAGCTTATTAACTCAATAAATGCTGCAAGGGTAACACCTGCAATTAGTATGGAGGATTTTAATTTATTTTTTAAATATAATATAATAAAAGCAGCTGCTATCAGTACATATACCAATGAAATTAAAATATCTTTTCCAAAAAAAGCAGCCCTGTCTTTTCTTAAAGCGGTTATAATATTTTTTGCATCAGCTTCATCGAGCCCGGTTCTAAAAACCTGCTCTTCTAAAATCGAATTGTCCACCAGGGGAGTATAGCTTTTGTTATTATTAATTTCATTGTATTTGACCTGCAACTCCTGCGGAGCTGCCTTGCTTTGCAACATTTCATTTATTGCTTTTGTGCGGCCTTTATTTTCTGCACTAAAACTGTCAGTAAAATAAACGCCTGCTGCAAAAACAAATACAAATGCTGTGGCACCGAGTCCCAACTTTAGTTTTTTCCATGTATCATCATTTTTTTGATAAGTAATAATATGATCTAAAGTTAAAGCAGCAAGTATGGGTACTGTTACCTGCGGTATTACCAGTGTAAGGGTAGGTACCCTGAATTTATTATATAAAGGGAGATAGTCGAATAAAAAATAATTAAAGCCGGGTAAATTTTTTCCAAGTGCCATTAAAATACCTAATACAGTGGCTGTTAATAACCACCATTTATGTTTGCCATCCAATAAGAATAATCCTAAAATACCAAGGAAACAAATGATGGCGCCAAGGTAAACGGGGCCGACTGTAAATGGCTGGTCGCCCCAGTAAATTCTTTGCGAAAAATTCATTATAAAATTTTCTGCCTGGCTTTCAGCTTGCGCTTCTGCTTGTGCTTCAGGGACGTTATTTCTTTGAGATATAACTTTTGTCAGTGTTTTAACAGATTGCTTATAAAGATTAGAAGTGTTGCTTAACTGAGGAAAAATTTCCTGCTCTCCATCACGCTCTGCATAGTGGCTGCCATATCCCATTACACCTGGAAACATTAAACTTAAACTTTCCATTTTTCCATAACTCCATTGAAAGGCGTAATCTTTTTGTAATCCGGTAGTTTTTGAATCTTTGGTTATTTTGTCATTGCCAGCTGTCGATTTATCCATCACCAGCATGCCGCCACGTTTACTCGATTTGGTATAGTCCACATTTAACCAGATATTAAGCAGGTTAAAACCAAGACCAATAACAGCAGCAACTATTAAAAGACTGAAAGCTTTTCCGGCATGTGCCAGTTGTTTTTGTTTAATGAAGCTAATAAGGTAAGCCACCGACATAATTGCTGCAATAATAAAAAAGTAATAGTTTACCTGCTGGTGTTTCATTCCTATCTGCATTGCAGTAAATAATGCAGTAAGCGTAAAGCCCCATAAATATTTTTTATCAAATATTAATATCATTGCTGCTAATGTTGCAGGTATATAAGCTAATGTGAACATTTTTGTATCGTGGCCTGCCGTTAATGCAATTGGTGTATAACTGCAAAAGGCAAATGCCAGTGCCCCAATTATTGCCGTCCATGGGCGGCATTTTAAAACCAGCAAAAGAAAGTACATGCTGATGCACATTAAAAAGAAAAAATTAATAGGATGAGGTAAGTAAAAAGTAAAGATGTTGTGAAAGATTACAATTGGGCTCCATACAGTTGGATATGTAACCTGATAGCTTGGCATTCCGGAAAACATATTGGGCATCCACAATCCACTTATCCCTTTTTCTTTCTCTCTTTCCAGCAACTGGTGGCTCATGCCCTGAAACTGGGTAATATCACTTTGCTGCATGGTTAAGCTGCTGTCTAAAGCCGGTTTGCAAAAAATAACAGATACAATTAAAAATATTCCAATTGCAATAAGGTGGGGTAAAGCTTTTTTAAACCAGGCTGAATTCATTGTGTGATTTTTTTAGGCTGTAAGATAATTTAATTTTATAAGACAGGATAACTAAAGGTTTTCAAGTTTTAACCGGGTTTTAATTTTGTATAAAAAATTTCCAACAGGGGAGTGGAGCAGGTAAAATAAAACCTTTAACCGCAGTTGCCACAGGTTTAACAAAAAGCTTTTTCCAAAATGGCGTTCATATACTTTTTTAGTTTCGGCAAGTGATAAAAAATAACCGCTGCTGCTTATACCGGATGGTGCAAAATTAATCAATGGTGTTTCTAAAAAAACAAATTTTTCATCAGCAATGCGGCAGATAAAATCATAGTCGGCAGCAATTTTTTCTGAAGTACTATAAAAGGCGTACTTATAATGCAATTGTTTTTTTACAAACATGGTTTGATGGCAAATGCTTCTCATGCCCCTGTATAATTTATTTTTTTCGAAAGGTTTGCCGATAATTATCCATTGGTTACCTCTTAGTAATTTATATTTACTGTGTAGCCATTGTAAAGCCTCATCTTTATCAAATGCTTTTACTGCATTGGTTATTGCAGCTGCATCATAAAAAATATCACCTGAGTTTAAGATGACCACAATATTGCCACCGGCATGTTTTATGCCTTTATTAATGGCATCGTAAATGCCTTTATCTGGTTCACAAATCCAGTGGCGAAATACCGGCTGAGGATTACTTTCCAGATAGTTTTTTATTTCGTGGGTAGTTGATCCATCTATAATTAAATGTTCAAATGGTTTTTGCTCCTGAATATCCACCGATTGGCAGGTATTAATAACATCCTGCAGGTTGTTAAAGCAAATAGTAATAACACTGATGGTATTCGGCTCTGGCATATTCCGGCAAATTTATTTAATCTGCGCC
Source organism: Ferruginibacter sp. (assembly GCA_043757165.1). Lineage (GTDB taxonomy): Bacteria > Bacteroidota > Bacteroidia > Chitinophagales > Chitinophagaceae > Ferruginibacter. The sequence goes on along the minus strand of JAYVPT010000012.1, from coordinate 39,249 downwards.
ATTAAATAAAGTAAAAGAGCAGCACGGTAAAGTGCTGCTCTTTTATATCGAAAAGAAAATAAGTTTTAATTGCCACCCATGCCCTGCTGTGAATTTTGCATACCTTCCATTTCACCTTTCATGTTCTTACGCTTGAATAATGACACATCAAATTTCCCAAAGCGCCAGTTGAAGCTCAATCTTGCAACTTGAGGGTCACGTCTGCGTTCGGTATCATATATTAAAAATGAACTTTCGGCATGGCTTGCATTTAGTTTGGTTCTGAATATATCGCTCATTTGCAATGTGATTGACGCTGCATTATTCTTCATAAAATCCTTTTTTATAGCTATATCGATACCATAATTTGGTTTTATGTAACCCTGTGCACCTGGTGAACTTTGGCCAAATCCACCGCCGCCAAACATACCGCCACCACCGCCACGCATACCTCCACCACCGCCGCTGCTGCTTGCAGGCTGCAAGGTCTTAGCCTGGTAATCGCCACTTAATTGTATGGAGTAGTTTTTTGGAAGTTTAAAACTGTTGTTGATTTTTGCAAACCAGCTTACGAGTGACTGGTTGGTACTTCCGGGTATATTACCTGCTTTAAGATCTGTTTTATATAGATTAAAGTTAGTAGAAAGATCCCACCAGCTTATAAATTTGTCTCTAACTGTCAGTTCCAACCCATAAGTGAAACTGCTATTGGCATTGGCATAAGTATTAAAAGTTGCGCTGTCAGAAATTGCAGTGTTTGGATTTACATCCCGGTATTGATAACGGGTAATTAAATCGTTGGTATTTCTGAAATAAACTGTTGTAAATAAAGAATGCTTACTGTTAATCTGGTTTTGATAAGAAAATTCCATAAGGTTTGTAAATTCCGGAATAAGGTCAGGATTACCTTTTGAAATATTCAGTGGATCACTTACATCAATAAAAGGGATGAGTTGAAAAAAGTTAGGCCTGTTTATTTTTCTTGAATAATTCAATTGCACATCTTCCTTATCTGATACTTTATAAGTAAAAAATCCACTGGGGAATAAACTAAAAGGATAACTATTGCTGAACTGTTGATTTTTTGAAATCAATGTACCATCATATTTGCTGCTTTCTGCCCTTAAGCCTAATTGGTAAGTAAATTTGTTAATTTGTTGTGAGAAGGTTGAGTATACTGCATAAACTGCATCATTAAATTTATAATCAGTAGCGATACTGTTACCATAGAAAAGTTGACCACCATTGCCTTTATATATATTCAAGATATCGTTAAAACTCGTATAGTCTCTAAAAGCACCTCTTACACCCATTTCAAATTTCATTTTATCTGTAATAGGATTGGAGTAGTCACTTTGCAGTGTTAAAAATTTTGTGGTGCCACCACCGTTCGTATTTTGAAAAAGGTTTAACCCTTTTGGGTTGTTATTCGCAAAAAATTGTTGCTGGCTGTTGTCTGATTCATTATCATTTTTACTGTAATTGAAATTTACATCAGCAGTCAGTTCCTTTCCGGCTTTAGGGTATATATGTTTGTAACTTAAAGTGCTTCCATAATTTTTAAAGTTAAAAATACTGTTAGAGGTACGGGTGGCGGATTCGAAAACCTTTAATGAATTATACGTAGTATCGTTTATGCTTGTAAGTAAATCGGTTGATTTAAACTGGCCTCTTACCACATTACCACCAATGGTAAAGGTATTTCTGTTGTTCACAAAATAATCCATACCCATTCTGCCAAAACTGAAGAATCCTTTACTAACCGGATTGTTATTTTGTAAAGAGTGTGCTGTGCTGTTGGTGAAATAGTCAGTACGTTCTGTTTTTACTTCACTTAAAGATTTACGGATACCCAACATACCACTTGCAAAAAAATTAATTTTTTGCTGTTTGATATTGATATCGCCACCAAAACCCGGTCTGCCACGGCTGTCAATACTTGCCCTTATATTGCCATTATAACCTGCTTTTCGGTTTTTCTTTAAAACAATATTTAAAATACCTGCACCACCACCACTTGCATCAAATTTAGCAGAGGGGTTGGTAATTAATTCCACAGTTGCAATGGCATCAGCTGGTATCTGGTCCAAAGTCATTGTAGTTGGCCTGCCATCCACAAATATTTGCGGCGCAGCGTTACGCATGGTTACATTTCCGTCAATGTCTACATTTAAGCTGGGTACATTTTTCATAACATCTACTGCAGTACCACCAACACTGGTAAGATTTTTTTCTACATTAAAAATTTTACGGTCAATACTCATAGTAAGAGCAGAACCTTTTGAAACTACAGTTACATTTTGTAATTGCTGTGCATCAATATCCATTTTTATATTGCCCAGGTCTTTATCCACACTGTTAAGCATGCCACTCATGTCACCGTTTTTCATACCGGCCATATTCATTTCAAAAGCAATCTTTTTTTCGTAGGTTTTATAGCCAATTGCAGAAATTTTAAGTTTATAAGATGCCATAATTGCCAGGTTCTCCACACTAAACTCACCTTTTTTTGTGGTAAGCATACCGCCAACCACCACATCTTTTCTTTTTTTAGTAACAGTGTCCAGCTTATTTTGAATTAGCTGAACCGATGCTGCTTCAATAGCTTTATTTGTGGCAGAGTCAATGATCTTACCATAAAAATGGCCCACATTCATGGTTTGACCACCACCCATTTGGCCACGTCCTGCTCCTCCCGGCATTTGTGCCATAATACTGCCTGTAAGCAATAAAGAAATGATACTTAAAGAAATTCTGGAAAAACTCATATTATAATTTTAGGAATTAGACGCTATTGCGTAAAAAAACTGTTGGTATTAAAAATAATATCAAAGGTGAAGCTAAAAGTTCACTTGTATTTTAGTTAGATGATGAGTGGCGGAATAAAGTGGAGAACAGCACTTAGATTCAAAAAATTATTATCAATTGCTCAATATTTGTATTAAAACCTGCACTAAACCAATTAAAAATCCAAAAACGCCACCAATCACTTCTAAAAACTTAAATTCTTTTTTTGTTATCTGGTTCAGGATATCTTCCAGTTTTTCAGACGAAAAATTGGCTACCTTTTCTGTAACGATTTTTTCCAGGTCAAGGTCCTGTTCCAGTTTAGTCATATAGCTTTTCATTAGAATAGGAAACAGGTTTTCAAGTTCCAGCAAAAAAGCTGCTTTTAACTGGTTGATTGTTTTATCGCCAATAAACATAGAAAGCATAGGAAAAAGATCACTTAGCTTCTCCCTCAAAAATTTATCAATATGGTTTTCAATTTCCGGCTTTAGCTTTTGCAGGTTTTCGGGGTTGGTAACCTTTGCCTCTATTTCGGCAAACGATAAAAATTCTTTACTAACCACCTGCCCCAGTTTTTGGGCTATTAACTGTTGATTTTTTGGGAAGATACCCTGTAACTTAAAACCCAAAATATTAACGGGATTACGGGGATGAAACAACATTTTAATGGCGATCCATGTAGTTACCCACCCGGTAAAAGCGGATAATAAAACAGGTATTATATAATTTGTCCAGTGCATTAATTCATATTTTGCTGCAAAGAAAACAATTTACATCGCCTGTTCAAAATGTAATTTTGAAAGGGAAAGGTTTTTCATTATTTTTGCCGTCCAATAAAACGGTAGTCGTAGCTCAGTTGGTTAGAGCATCAGATTGTGATTCTGAGGGTCGGGGGTTCGAGCCCCCTCGATTACCCACAAAAGATTTCCACTAAATAAAGTGGAAATTTTTTTTATTTTAACAAAACCTGTATTAAACTGAACCATCCATCCCTTTATTTTTCCAAAAAAAGCCTTTAACAAAACATTATTCGATATGAGACGTTAACAGTCAATAAAAACAACAGTTTTTACGTTATTTTTACACATGCAAAAAATTGCAAGCTTTATGATGAGTAAAAAATTTATACCGGTAATACTGGCACTTACGGCAGCAAGCTTCTTTATAGCTTTTAGATCTGAAGGGAAAAATGATAACGAGGACAATCCGAAATCAAAATACACAAAAGTATTACGCAATGCCGGTATGTTGCTGGAGGAAGGACATTACAGCCCCAGGAAAATCGATGATGATTTTTCTAAAATAGTACTCAAAAAATTTACTGAAGACCTTGATAATGAAAAAAGTGTTTTTTTGAAAAGCGATATAGCGTCTTTTAAAAAATATGAAGATAAAATTGATGATGAGATACATGGCAGCGAGTTGCAGTCATTTTTTACCATTAATGATGTTTACACAAAAAGGCGTGACGAAAGTTTTGCAATTATTAATGAAGTTTTGACAAAGCCATTTGATTTTTCAAAAGACGAAACTGTTCAGTTAGACAGGGATAAACTGGATTTTCCAAAAAATGAAGAAGAGCGGAAGGACATCTGGAGAAAATCGCTTAAATATATTACCCTGTCAAAATTTGTAGAGTTGCAGGAAGACAGGGAGAAAAATAAAGGGAAGAAAGATTTTGTGGTAAAAGCGGACAGTACTTTGGAAAGAGAAGCAAGAGACCAGGTAAGAAAACGTATGGAGCGTTCGATGACAACAAAGAAAACACATGAAACCACAGATGAAAATTTCAGCACATTTGTGAATGCCATTACTAAAAACATGGATCCGCATTCCGATTATTTTCCACCGGTGGATAAACGTTCTTTTGATGAAAGTATGAGCGGCAGCTTTTATGGTATTGGAGCACAATTAAAGGAAGATGATGGTAAAATTAAAATTGCCAGCCTTATTGAAGGCATGCCTGCAATAAGAAGCAATGAAGTTAAAGTTGATGATGAAATAATTAAAATTGGAGAAGGAAAAGCTGAACCTGTTGATGTTACAGGTTATTCAGTAACCGATGCAGTAAAACTGATACGTGGCGCAGAAAAAGGTTCGGAAGTAAGACTGACTATAAAAAAAGCAGATGGAACAATAAAAGTGGTCTCATTGTTAAGAGATAAAATTAACCTTGAAGATACTTTTGCAAAAAGTGCAGTTATAAACAGTGATCATAAAATAGGGTATATTTATTTACCTGAATTTTACCAGGATTTTCAAAATCCCAACGGCCCAAGATGTTCAAATGATGTGGCTAAAGAAGTAGAGAAATTGAAAGCAGAAAATGTAGAAGGTATTATTATTGATCTAAGGGGAAATGGTGGCGGATCTTTATCAGAAGTAGTAAAAATGGCTGGTTTATTTATTGAAGAGGGCCCTGTTTGCCAGGTAAAGTCAAGAGATGAGGCCAAACCTGTTGTACTTAGAGATAGGGATAAAAATATTTTATATACCGGGCCATTAACTGTAATGGTTGATGAAACCAGTGCATCTGCATCAGAAATTTTTGCTGCGGCTATACAGGATTATAAGAGGGGAATCATAATCGGCAGTACATCTACTTATGGTAAAGGAACAGTACAGCGTAATATCTCTTTATCTCCTGAAAGTGAGAACCCTTTATTTGCAAACAGAAAAACGGAAGATTTGGGCACTATAAAACTTACCCTGCAAAAATTTTACCGTATTAATGGCGGGGCAACACAATTGAAAGGCGTTATACCGGATTTAATTTTACCCGACAGGCTTGAGCAGTTTAAATTTCGTGAAAAAGATGATAATGCAGCGTTACCATGGGATGAGATTTCCAAAGCTGATTATCAGCCGTGGGTAAGCAGTATAAATAACGACGTTGTAGTAAATACAATAAATGAACAGGTAATTAAAGGTTCGGTTTTTAGTAAAATAAAAGCCAATGTAGAATGGCTGGAAAGAAACAGCAATAGAGAAGCTTCATTAAATATTGTTAAGTATAAAAAAGAACAGGAAGAACTTAAAGGTGTTTATAAGCAAATGGAAGAACTTAATAAAAGTTCAAAAGAACTGAATGTTAAAAATAATGCAGCGGATACTGTAAATATTGGTGCAGCAAAAGATAAAGTGGAAAAAAATAAACAATGGCTTAAAAGATTAAGCGGCGATATTTATATTGATGAAACAGTAAAGACAATGAACAATATGATAATGCAAAAAGCCACAGCAAAGAACAATTAATTCCAGATAAGTGTTAATAAAAATCCCGCCACAATTTAAAGTGACGGGATTTTTATTAAAGGTATCTTTCTTCCAGTATTTTTTTATGATGGTACACATGGCCTATTGCAGTAAAGCCCATACTTGCTGCTGTGGCGGGATTATTATTGGCGGTGCCACTGTTGTTTAATGCTTCTTCGGTAAAACTGCTTAATAATATTTCAGTGGTTTTTCGTACCAGTAAAAATTCATCAACTAAATCTTTCCAGCTGCGGCTGTTGGCGTTGCTGTTTGCTGCGTATACATCTTCATCAAAGCCGTGTAACGAGGCTTGTTCTTTACGGGCAAAACATAAGGAGCGAAACGCAAAGATCCTTTCGGTATCTGTCATGTGCTGCAATAACTCTTTAATGGTCCATTTGCCGGGGGCATAAGCATAGTTTGATTTTTCTTCGGTAATGCTTTGCAGAAAATTTGCAATTACCGGTAACTGATTTTTAAACGCTGTTTGTAAATCATCTTCTGCAACCAGGCTAATATAACGCTGGAAATAGGAGGGGTAATTTGTTGCTGATGGTTTTGGCATGATGAGATAGATTTAAATTTCTTATTAAGATTTATTAATTATCGCTTACTAGTTTACTCATAAATTTTAGAAATATTACTTTCTATAATTTTTTTTGGAAGCAACCAGGCTAAAAATGCCCCCAACTTATTTATAGTGCCTGTAATAATTTCTGTTTTTTTATTAAACATGGCGTGTACAGCAATCTTTGCAACAGAATTCGGAGTCATATTGAATTTAGCCGCAGCCTTTAATGCTTTTCTGCCAACATTAGCCCGCTTTACAAAATCAGTATCGGTACTTCCCGGGCTAATGCAAGTGACAGATACGGTTGTTTTGTGTAACTCATAAGCTAATGAACGGCTAAAATTTTGTATAAAAGATTTTGAAGCGGCATAAATACTAAGGCCGGGAACTGATTGGTATGCTGCCGTGCTTGCAATATTAAGAATATAGGCTTGCGGCAGTTTTTTAAAGTCCGGTAAAAAAATATGACATAAGTTAAGCAAGGTAATTACATTCACCTGTAGCATGGCAGTATAATCACTCATTGAATATTTTTCAAAAGGGCCGCTAAGGCCATAACCAGCATTATTTATCAGTATAGATACAGGATAACTATTTTTATCGCACCATTCTTTTACTAATAAAGGAGCTTCGGGCAATGACAGGTCAATTCCCAGGTAATCAGTTTTTACTCCAAAATTTTCAGTAATTTCTATTGCAATTTCTTTTAATAAATTTTCAGAACGTGCCACCAGCAGGATATTATATTTTCTTTTTGCCAGTTCAAATGCAATGGCTTTGCCAATTCCTTTGCTGGATCCCGTAACAAGTGCGTAACTCATTTGTTTTTTTACAAAGATGAAAGGAAATTACTAATGATGCGCTTTTTTGCTGAAACGATGGTAAAAAGGTGTTTTGCTGTCTTGATTTTTAGGGTTGTATTTACCGGTAACTACTGGTACATACATTACCCTGCGCTGGCTTTTTTTTCCTGAATAAGGAGATGGTTCTACCCGGTGCCATATTCTTCCGTCATGTATGGTAAGATCACCAGCTTCAATATTAAAACCTACTTCACGTTTATCGGCAGTATTATCCACAAAATACTTTTTACCAAACATTAATTTAATAAAACCTTGCTTATGTGTGCCCGGTATTATGCGCAGGCCACCGTTTGTAAAAGGGCAATCATCAAGGTGAATTCCCACATTAAGCATGGGCATTATCCGTTGACCCATAAACAGGTCACGGGGGCTGTCGGTATGCCAGCCCATATGAGTAAACTTGCTTTCCGGAGTGCGCAAATAGTTATTGAGTACCAATCCGTCTTTCTCATTTTCACCTATTCTTCCTTCGTAAGGCTCCAAAAATTTAGTAAGTAAATGTATTTGGGGTAATTGCAGTAATTCATGGAATGGCTGGCTATATTGCGAAAGAAAGCAAAATCGCTGAACAATTTTATGGCCATTTTCGTCTTTGCCAAATTTGAGCGGAATGCCATTTACCTTTTCAATCCCCTCGGCAATCCATTTTTGGCCAACTCTTTCCATTTCGGCTATAAAAAAATTTGTTTTTTCTTTGGGGAGAAAATTCTTAAATAAAATGAAGCCATTGGTATCAAAAAATTCGAGCTGCTCTGAGGTAATTTCATTACCCAGCCTGAAGGACTTAGTTTCAATTTTTGACATTGATTAGTTTAAGATTTAAAGTATCAACAAGAGTAAATTATAAAATTAATGTTAAGTTAACATTAACCAAATGTAGTTTTTATTTCAGAATTATGCCTGAAAACAGAATAATTAAATATGCCTTAACCACGCTTTAACTGAAAGATAAATTAAGTAAGTAAAAAGTGGTGCGGTAATGATATCAATGCTGTAATGTACATGCTGAACCAATAAGAGGAATCCTGTAAGAAAAGTTGCAGTTAATGCTAGTAACTTATCTTTTTTTTTGTTGAGGCATAAAAACATTAAAAACATTGTTGCTGTATGCCCTGAAAAAAAAAGATCTTTCGTAATAAAAGTGTTACCATAAAAAAAATTGCTCAATGGGTCACTTAATTCAATAAGGCCAGGAGGAGGATTTAATGCAATTAATGATATTGTTAGTATCCGGCTCAGGGTTAAAACAGTAAATGAACTGAGCAGTGTAATAAATATATGGGGCTGTTGTACAGATCTGATTATTGAAACAAGGGTAACAATCCATATGATCAAAAAAATAAATAAAGAAACATTTTTTGGAGCCAGTTTATTTAAAATAATATCGTTTAAAATAAGGCCATTTCTTTTTTCTATATATTGAAAGAAAAAAGGCAGGCAACATACAATTACAACCAGTAAAGTAAAAGCAATGATTAATTTATGTTTAAATATCTTATTGCCCCAGGCTATTTGCCATCGCTGTTTTATAGTAGTATTATAAACAGATTGTATCATCTGGCTTTTATAAATGCTGATTTTGTAGATATAGGTTTGATTTAAGGCTTTAAAATTCCGGATGTTTATATTTTATCCCTTTTTAGTTTTTACCATTTTTGGTTTTGGTAAAATTTCTTTTTGTATTTTTCTTTCGCCCTTTAATGAAGCTGCTAATTTTAAAGCTTCATAAGCATTTATAATGCCTCCGGTTTTGCAAATATCGCTCAGGTTTACCATTTCGCCGGAGCCGGGCTTCAATAATTTATAAGGGGGCTTTTGTGCTGATTTTTCTATTACATATTTCAATTGCTTTGCTGAAAGATCAGGAAAGTATTCTAATGTTAATGCAGCAATGCCTGCAGTTAAAGGGCATGCAAAACTGGTGCCGTTAAGGTTGCCGTAATTATTTCCGCCGGGCAGTGTTGAATAAATTCTTACGCCGGGGGCAAATACATCCACTTCTTTTTTTCCATAATTACTAAAGTTAGCAATTATACCACCTGTTTTTGGATCGCCGCTGGCACCAACAGTAATTACATTTGTTGCAATACCTGTTCCATTAAGGTAAGTGGCGCTGGGATAACTTTCGTCATTATCTAAATTTTTTGCATCATTACCTGCCGCTTTTACAAACAATACATTTTTGCTTTCAGCATAACGAAGGGCATCATCCACCCATTGTTTTTGCGGGGAAAAATCTTTACCTAAACTAATACTTATTACCTGGGCACCATTATCAACTGCATAGCGGATAGCATTGGCAATGTCTTTATCATGTTCATCTCCATCAGCACAGGCACGTATCATCATAATGCGTACGTTATCTGCAATGCCATCCACACCTTTGCCATTATTGCGTATAGCACCTATAATACCGGCGCAATGTGTGCCATGCATTGGTGTACCGGTCATAATATCATTGTTGCCATAATAGCGGTCGTTGATATTGGTTTCATCGTCACCAACAATTTCTTTACGGTAATCTTTAGGAATATTTTCTGCAGCAGCAGCTTTTTTCAATTTGGCATCAAAGTCTTCAAAAATTTGTTTATTGGTTATATCGTCAATATTATTTGCCTGGCAGGTGGAAATGCAAATTGATTTTACCATATTGGCATCCTTATCGTCTGGTTTGTAGTTTTTAAGATCGGTGCAGTTATATTCTTTCTTACCCAGATCTTTTGCTATAATTGAATCGCCCCTTAAAAATTTGGGATATAATTGTTTAATAAATAATATTTCCTGAGGATCTACATCTCCCATGATATTGGTTTTTGCTCTTACCCACATTTTGTATTCGGGCTTGTCTTTGGAGTCAATATCTTCCGGCTCTTTACCAAGGTATTTGCTGCTTAAGTTATAATATACCCTGGCCGCTTCATAACTATCTTCTTTTACATTGCGGCCGTCTTTATTGCCCAAAAAATTCCAGCCATGCACATCATCAACATAGCCGTTTTTATCATCATCAATGCCGTTGCCGGGTATTTCTTTGGGGTTGGTCCATAAAATGGATTTTAAATCTTCATGCAAGGTGTCGATACCGCTGTCGATTACGGCAACAATAACTGTTTTACTTTTAAGATTTTTTGTTTTTATAAAGCTGTAAGCTTTTTCTGAACTGACGCCATAAAACCCGTTAACCTCTTTATCCAGCATATGCCAGCCATTGGGAGGAGGCGCTTTTTGAGCAAATGATAAAGTGCTGAATGAAAGAGTACAGAGTAAAATTGCCAAAAACTTATTCATCTTCAATTTTGTTTGAAGCGAAATTAAGTGTAGTATATATACTGGCAAAACCGTGTATATAATTTATCATTATTTTATGAGGTGAAGCAGGAAAAAATGATCATTTTATTGTATAGGTACTGATTTCCACCCTTCGGTTCTTCCATTGTAACAAGGGATCGTTTATATCTGCAACCGGGTTTTGTTTCCCAAAAGCTGCAACATGTATTTTGGTTTTGCTGATATAATAGCTCATAATATAATTGGCTGATATGTTTGCCCTTTCGGTTGATAATAAAAGGTTAGCTGCATCATTGCCTATATTATCTGTATAACCCTTAATGGATACTTCCAGCTTAGGATTAGATTTTAGTTCCTGCACTATACTTAGTAAAATATTAAAAGCCTCAGATTTTAAATTAGCTTTATTGGGTTCAAAATAAATTATGTAACGGCTTGTATCGGGTACCAAAACCGGCTTTTCAATTACCGGGCAACCATTATTTTCAATTTGGCCAGGTTCTTTGGGGCATTTATCTGTTTCATCATTTACGCCGTCTTTATCAGTATCGGGAACAGGACAGCCAAAATAACGCTGCACTCCTTTTATATCCGGGCACTGGTCTTCTTTATCAGTAATTCCATCACCATCAGTATCTGTAATAATTTCCTTTTTAATTTCTTTTGTAACTTCTTTTTCCATTGGCGCAAGCGGTTCTGCAGTAGTTGATTTATTCAGGCCAATGCTTAATGTAATGCCAAACACCTGGTTTTTAAAATTACCTTTATAAGCAGCAGCCTGGTAAATATTACTGATACTTCGGCCTGCATTACCGGTTATTGAAATTCCATTATACTCAAAACCAGCAATAAAATTTACACCAAAATCGGCAGTCCGGTATTTGCCGGGAACTTTTCCAATGGGTAGATCGGTTGTACGGTTTGTAATTGGAGCTGTTGATTTATCTAAAAAAGTTTCGACTGATTCTTCCCTGCCGGAAAGAAAAAATGAAAAATAAGGGCCGCCTCCAATTATGAATTTTGTTTTCTCACTCAATTTTATTTTTCTCACAAAACTTAGTGGTATTTCAATATAATTCAGATTCTTTTTAAAACTGGAATCTTTTATTTTATTAGCATTTGCAGAATCAAACTGCTTATAAAATTTTTGGCCTTTACCATAATACATTATTGCAGGCTGAAAGCTTATGGATTTTTTTTTATTCAAAGAAATGTCTGCCATAAACCCGGCATGAAAACCGCTTAAAGGCGAATAATATTTTTTTGTTTCACCCCAGTCAGGCAGATTATTAGTTTCAATGATGGAAGATTGATGCCCGCCAGCTAAAATACTTACTTTGGTTTGTGACCAGGAAAACCTGGTAAGTGCTAAAAGCAACAGTACTATGCTGATTTTTTTCATAGGGGCAGGGTTGTATTATAAGTGATTGAACGGTATATTTCGTTATAATGAATAATAATTCACCCGTTATAACTATAAAATATCATATTTTATTGCTTTACAGTTCAAATTTTATCCCTTGTGCCAAGGGCAACTTGTTGGTGTAATTAATGGTATTGGTTTGCCTTCTCATATATACTTTCCATGCATCGCTGCCACTTTCACGGCCACCGCCGGTTTCTTTTTCACCACCAAAAGCGCCACCAATTTCTGCACCGCTGGTGCCGATGTTTACATTAGCTATGCCGCAATCGCTACCGGTTTGAGAAAGAAATGCTTCAGCTTCTCTTAAATTAGTAGTCATTATTGCAGATGATAAGCCTTGAGGAACTCCGTTTTGCATTGCAATAGCTTCATTCAGTGTTTTGTATTTCATTATATATAAAATTGGTGCAAAAGTTTCGTGCTGTACAATGGCGAAACTGTTTTTTGCTTCAGCAATACAGGGTTTTACATAACAACCACTTTCATATCCTACACCTTTTACCACACCACCTTCCACAATAAATTTCCCGCCTTCAACTTTACATTTTTCAATAGCATCCAGATACATTTTTACGGCATCTTTATCAATCAATGGTCCCACATGATTTTTTTCATTGAGTGGATTACCAATCTTTAATTGCCTGTAAGCATTCACTAATTTCTCTTTAAACTTATTATACACCGATTCATGTATTATCAATCTTCTTGTAGAAGTACAACGTTGACCTGCGGTACCCACCGCACCAAAGGCAGCCCCAATTAAAGCCATATCAAGATCTGCATTCTTTGTTATGATGATGGCATTATTGCCACCCAGTTCCAATAAACTTTTTCCCAGTCTTTCGCCTACAGCTTTACCAACAGCTTTACCCATCCTTGTACTTCCTGTTGCAGAAAGTAATGGCATTCTTATGTCATTGCTCATCCATTCGCCAACATTTCTGCCGCCAATAACAATATTGCTTACACCTTCGGGCACATTATTTTTTTTAAAAATACTTTGTATAATATTTTGACAGGCTACTGCACACAGAGGTGTTTTTTCGCTGGGCTTCCAGATACAAACATCGCCACAAACCCATGCCAATGCAGCATTCCAGCTCCATACCGCAACAGGGAAATTAAATGCAGAAATTACTCCAACAATTCCCAGCGGATGATATTGTTCATACATCCGGTGCCCTGGTCTTTCGCTATGCATGGTAAGGCCATGCAATTGCCGTGATAAGCCAACTGCAAAATCGCAGATGTCGATCATCTCCTGTACTTCACCAAGTCCTTCCTGAAGGCTCTTGCCCATTTCGTAACTTACCAGCTGACCAAGCGCTTGTTTGTTTTTTCTTAACTCATCACCAACCTGCCTTACTATTTCACCACGTTTAGGTGCAGGCCATAAGCGCCATTCGCCAAAAGCCTGTTGTGCTTTTTTTATTACCGTATCATAATTATTTTTATCAGCACCGGTAACTGATGCAATTAATTTTCCATCAACAGGGGAGTAGGAGTTTATTTTTTCGCCTTTGGCTTTTGGCCAAATCAATCCTGTGGAAACACCGTTATTGTCTTTCTGAATTTTTAGCTGGGTAAGAAATTTCATGTTGCAGTATTTGAGCTGCAAATTTACAAATGACAAACGACATACTGCCGATTAATACTGCTCATTCTCGTTGGGGAAATCCTTGCTTTTTACATCTTTAATGTATTGCTCCACTGCACCGGTTATTTGTTCGCTCATGTTTAAGTACTGGCGCAAAAAACGGGGCTTAAATTCTGTGTTGATGCCGAGCATATCATGCATTACCAAAACCTGGCCATCGCAATGGCCACCTGCACCAATGCCAATGGTGGGGATGTGTAAGCTGTCTGTAACTTCTTTGGCCAAAGCAGCAGGAATTTTTTCCAATACTATTGCAAAGCACCCCGCTTCCTGTAAAAGCAAAGCATCTTTGCGTAATTTATTGGCTTCCTGTTCTTCGGTAGCACGTACCACATAAGTACCAAATTTATTGATGGATTGTGGTGTTAATCCTAAATGCCCCATTACCGGGATACCGGCACTCACTATTTTTTTTACCGAATCTAAAATTTCTTCACCCCCCTCTACCTTAATGGTATTGGCACCGCTTTCTTTCATAATTCTTATAGAAGATGCCAATGCAATATCTGAATTGGATTGATAATAACCGAAGGGTATATCGCAAACGATCAGGCTTCTTTCCCTTGCCCTTACCACACTTTGTGCATGGTAGATCATCTGGTCTAACGTAATGGGTAATGTGGTTACATGGCCTGCCATTACATTACTGGCGCTGTCACCCACTAAAATAATATCAATGCCGGCAGCATCAAATATTTTTGCAAAAGAAAAATCGTAAGCCGTTATCATGGAGATCTTTTCCCCGGCGGCTTTCATTTTTTGTAAAGTGTTGGTGGTTACTTTTTTTACTTCTTTTATTGTTGCAGACATGGTTGTAAATTAGGATTAATAAAAATCGGCGAAATGGAGTTGGCTCTGCATTAGAATAAAACAAGTCCTGGGAACATCGCTGGTGTAAAAGTAGTAGTTTTTAATTTATTTCACCTCCTCCCACAAATGCCGTATCAATCCATCTACCAAACCAATTTTAGGTACATAAATTTCTTCGGCAGTTGCCCACCGCATGGCATTAATGTAAATTTGAAGGGCGGGTACAATCACATCAGCCCTGTCTTCACGTAAATCGTATTTGATAATTCTTTCTTCTAAACTAACATTGCTTAATTCTTTATAATAATCCCTTAATAATTCCAGCGAAAGCGGTTTGCCATCTTTACGCTTACTCATACTAAATACCTTATTGATATTGCCGCCGCTGCCAATAGCCACCACCTGTTTATGTCCTTTTGTTACAGCTTTCAGCACTTCTTTCATTTCGTCCCACTGTTTATCGGTAACCATATTTTTAAGCAAACGTATGGTGCCAATATTGAATGATTTTTTGTAGATCAATATCCCGTTGCTGAAAAAAGAAAGTTCGGTACTGCCACCACCAACATCTATGTAAAGATAGCTGTGGTCTTTATCCATGTTTTCTGCAACATGATTTTCGTAAACCAGATTTGCTTCGGAGTCTCCGCTGATTACTTCAATGGATATATCAGTTTCAAATTTTATTTTTCTGATGATGTCATTGGCATTTTTTGCATCCCTCATGGCGCTGGTGGCACAGGCTTTTAAATGTTCCACTCCATAAGCATTCATTAAATGTTTATAGGCCTTCATGGTTTGCATCACCATGCCAATTCTTGGCTTTGATATTATGCCGGTTTCAAATACATCAAACCCAAGTCTAAGCGGCACTCTTATTAAATTAAGTTTATTAAAAGAAGGGATCCCTTTTTCATCAAGAAGTACTTCATTAATTAAAAGCCTTGCTGCGTTACTGCCGATATCAATTGCTGCTAATTTCAATGTTGGTTAATCTGTTAATTAGTTAATTGGTTAATCCTTTATCACGAATTTACGGATTAACGTTTAAACGGATTAACATTTAATTGCTTTACAATTGAAGTGATTTTTTGTGCAGATAGTTATAAGTCTCCAGCTGGCTGCGTACTTTTTTGGTATTGCGTGGGTTTACATACTGGTTAGTAAGTTCATTATCCAGAATTCTTGCTTTAATATTATCGCTTAATTGAATTTGCATAATATCTTTTAATTCCTGCTGAATATTTTTTTCGAAGATAGGGCAGGCAGCTTCAATACGGTGGTCAATATTACGTACCATCCAGTCGGCGCTGGAAATAAAAACTTTTTCTTTTCCGCCATTATGAAAGATCATTACCCGAGCATGTTCCAGGTATTCATCAACAATACTGATAGCCTGAACAGCTTTAAATTTTGCATTTTGAGTAATCATACAGAGAATGCCTCTTATCACCATCTCTATTTTTACACCTGCTTTTGCAGCTTCGTATAATTTTTCAATTAGTATTTCGTCACTAAGTGAATTTAGCTTCAGCACAATAGCTGCCGTTTTTTTAGCTTTGGCAGCAGCGGTTTCTTTTCCTATTAACTGCATCAGTTCCCTTCTCATTCCCGTAGGACTTACCATTAAAGTTTTGCAGGCCCTTAAAAAGTGTGGCCGCATTTTGGGTAATTCCAAATAATGAAACATACGTTTTACATCGGCCATAATATTTTTGTTGGCAGTAAGTAAACAGTGGTCGCCATATAACGTGGCTGTTTTTTCATTCATATTGCCTGTGCTTACAAAACCATAATGTACAGGCTTGCTGTTTACCATTTTTGTTATTAGGCAAAGTTTGGCGTGTACTTTTAAATTGGGTACACCCAGCAAAACTTTTACACCAGCTTCTTCCAGTTCTTCTTTCCACTCCAGGTTAGCTTCTTCATCAAACCTTGCCCTTAATTCAAGAACCGCAGTTACCTGCTTACCATTACGCACGGCATTGGTTAACGCATTAATTATTTTTGAACGGGAAGCCAGGCGGTAGCAGGTAATTTTAATACTTATCACTTCAGGAGCAATGGCCGCTTCTCTTAAAAGATCGATGATGGTATCAAAACTGTGATAGGGAAAATTGAGTAATACATCGTTTTCCAAAACCACATCTGTAATACGGCTTACATTTTTTAATGCCGGGTGTATGAATGGTTTTTTACGGGGGTTCTTTTTTGTAAATACCGATTCGGGAAAATCTATAAAGTCTTTAAAGTTATGTGTCCTGCCTCCGGGGATAAGATTGTCTTTATGTGTAAGCCCCAAACGTTTTACAAGGTATGCCAGTAATGAAGCATCGATATCTTTATCATAAACAAAACGAACAGTTTTTCCTTTCTTTCGGTTTTTTAAGCCCTTTTCAATTTTTTGTATGAGTGAAGTGGATACATCGTTATCAATATCAATTTCAGCATCACGGGTTACTTTAATAATTGCAGATGAAAAGGTATCGTATCCAAAAAAAGAAAAAATATTGGGCAGGCAAAAACGGATGACATCTTCCAGCAAAATGATATGCTTTTCATTTTGGTTTGACGGCAGAATGAGGAATCTTGGCAGCCGCCTTGCAGGAACAGATACTAATGCAAATCTTCTGGCAAAACTTTTGTCTCTTTTAGAAAGTGTACAGGCCAGGTAAATAGATTTATCGTTCAGGGTAGGGAAGGCCTGAATACTTTCCATCATCAGGGGAACAATATTGCTGCGTATTTCTTCATTAAAATATTCCAGTACAAATTTTTGCTGTATACGGTTTAATTTTTTTTCGGTAAGTAAAAATATTTTTTCTTTTTTAAGTTCTCTTAAAATTTCATTCCATATCCGTTCAAACTCTTTTTGCTGCTCCAGTACTTTTTCCTGTATCTCTTCTAAAATAAGTTGTGGATTTATTTCCAGGTGCATTTTACCTTTTTTACCCAAGGCAATCATCCGGTTTAAAGTGGCTACCCTTACCCGGAAAAATTCATCAAGGTTATTGGAAAAGATACCAAGAAAACGGATTCGTTCCCGTAATGGAACCGTATCGTCTGCCGCCTCCTGTAATACACGGCTGTTAAAAGAAAGCCAGCTGATATCCCGTATAATTGTTTTTTGCCTGGGCACTATTGTTTTTTTAACGAAAGTAAAGGGATTAGTATAACGAAATTATAAATCCAATATTAAATTACGATGAATTTTTATGGCATTAAAAAATTATTGAGCTCTCATTTTTTCGATGAGTGAAGTGGTGGAAAAACCTTTCAGTATAGCCGCAATTTTTACTTCACCGCCGTTAGCCATTACTTCTTTTGCACCAACAATCTGTTCTAAAGTGTAATCACCGCCTTTTACCAGCACATCAGGAAGTATTGCTGTTATTAAATTTAACGGAGTATCTTCTTCAAAAATTATTACTGCATCTGTAATTAAAAGAGATGCCAGTATTAAAGCTCTGGAGTTTTCGCTATTAACCGGCCTGCTTTCTCCTTTTAATCTTTTTACAGAAACATCAGCATTTACACCTACAATTAAAATATGGCCGTTAGATGCAGCTTCGCTTAAAGAGGCAATATGCCCTTCGTGTAAAATATCAAAAACACCGTTAGTAAAAACAATTATTTTATTTTGTAAACGCCAGCGTTTTAACTGGTGTTGCAAACCTGATAAGGTAAAAATTTTATCAGGTATTGAGCGTACTGCTTTCATTTTCTGTTTTATTTATATAGGGCAATACCGCCAGGCAAATAAAGCCCACTACAAGCGTTATTAAAAATTGTGCCGACCACTGCAACATACCATTTGCATTTCCAAAACCTTCCTCAACATTATATAACAGCATGGCTTTCATAAAAAGCTCAGGGTATGCACCAATACCACCGGGTGTAATAATGGTGGCTACTGTTCCAAATACTAAAACAGGGAATGTAGCCAGAGCGGGTAAAACCGAAGTCTCTTTTATAGCCTGGAAGCCTACATAGGTGCCGGCCAGGTAACATGTCCATATAAAGATGCTGTGAAAAATAAACTGCCATTTGTTTTTCAAATTTCTTATACTCAACAGGCCTTCAATAATACCTTTAATTATTCGTTTGATTCTGTCAATAAATTTTATATGGCGATATTTTTTAAAAATATACCGGAATACCAGGTAAATAACGGCAGCTGTAATTATAATAATTATTACACGAATTATTGCCTCACTTTTATCACCCGAAAGAAAATACTTATTGATTGTTGCTTTTGTATAAGCTCCAACAATTTTTGCCTGCGTAAGTAATGATATCAATATAATTATACCAAATGAAAGTAAATCAACAGCCCGTTCAATCAGTATAGTTCCAACTAATTTATCGGGGGGTACTTTTTCATACTTACCAAGAATGGTGCATTTTAAAACTTCTCCAAGGCGGGGAAATGCAAAATTGGCAAGATAGCCAATCATTACTGCACAAAACGTATTGCTTAACCTGGGATTATATCCCATTGACCCCATTAATATTTTCCAGCGTAATGCCCTGCTTAAATGGCTTGCAGTTAAAATAAAAAAAACAGGAAATAAAAGTGAGTAATCTGCAGTTTTAAGAGCAGTAATAAACTTCTGGTATTGATCATTGGGGAGTTTGTGAATACTCCACCATACTAAAAAAATGCCCAGTCCAAAAAAAAATCCGAATTGAAGTATTGAAATCAACCGTTTTTGCATATCGGTTACAAAGTACGAATAGATTGTTTAAAAGATAATAATAACCACAATAATGATGAAATTTTAATTTAGCAACATGTTATCAATTAAACGGACTTCATTTAAATATGCTGCTATAAGTGCAACGATATTTTTTTTACCATCCCAGTATTCCAGGGGTTCTAAAGTTTCTGCATTTGTTATGGCCACATAATCCACTTTAAATCCTTCGGCAGTTAAATATTGAAGTGCCCTTTCTTTTATATTCTCAATATGTCCCGGCTTTATTTCTCTTTTAATAAAGAGTAAGATTTCAGATATTTTAACTGCCTGCTCTTTTTCCTGCATATTTAAACGCATATTTCTGCTGCTCATGGCAAGGCCATTATCTTCCCTTAAAGTTGTACAAATAACCACATTGATTCTCATCTGTACCAGCTCTATCATTTTTTTTATTACCATACATTGTTGGTAATCTTTTTGCCCAAGATATAAATTATGTGGCTGAACTATTTCCAGTAAACGGTTAACCACCTGGCAAACTCCCTGAAAATGTCCCGGTCTGTATTTGCCTTCCAGGATGGTTTCTAAATAACCCAGTGCATAATGGTGCAGGCCGGTAAAACCACTGGGGTATATTTCTGTTACGGCAGGTAAAAACAAAATATCGCAACCGGTTTGCTCTAAAACATCAATATCCTTTTCCAGTGTTACAGGATATTTTTCAAAATCTTCAGGATCGTTAAATTGTGTTGGGTTTACAAAAATGCTGGATGCAGTAATATCATTACTCTTTTTTGAATTAATGATTAATGAAATATGACCATTATGGAGTGCTCCCATAGTTGGTACATAACCAATAGTGGTTCCTTTTCTTATCATTTCGTCAAGGAAAAACCGGATGTGTTTGGTACTCTTAAATAATATCATTTTATAAGTTATTAAGCATTCAAATGCTGATGGCTCCTCAATTTCAAAAAAAAAATCGTACTTTTGCACTCCCTTAAAAAATTAACCAGCATCTAATACAGCGCAAATGTCTACAAAGAAAAGAATTTTATTCATTGCCAACGAAATGTCGCCTTATCTGGAGCTTACAGATTTTGCCGAGATGGTGAATAAGCTGGCGGTGAAGTCGAATGACAGTGGAATGGAGGTAAGGTGTATAATGCCACGTTTTGGTACTATTAACGAAAGAAGGCACAGGTTGCATGAAGTGGTTCGTTTATCAGGGATAAATGTGTCCATAGACAGTGATGATTATCCATTGATGATTAAAGTAGCTTCATTGCCTAATGCACGCCTGCAGGTTTATTTTTTAGATAATGAAGATTATTTTAAGCGTAAATCTGTTTTTCATGATGAAAAAGAAAAATGGTTTGATGATAATGGACTGAGAACCGTATTGTTTTGTAAAGGCGCATTGGAAACGGTAAAGAAATTTGGATGGCCTCCCGACATTATTCATTGCAGCGGCTGGATGACAGGTTTAATACCCATGTTCATTAAAAATGCTTATAAAAAAGAGCCGGTTTTTGGAAACAGCAAAGTGGTTTATACAATAAGTGAAATTTCTTTTAAAGAAAAACTGGGCGCCGATTTTTTAAAATTGGCAACAATAAATGATTACGTAACTAAAAAAGAACTGGAGCCATTTAAAGATATCAACAATGTGGCAATGTTCAGAGGAGGTGCAACATTTGCAGATGCTGTTACTTTAGGATCAGAAAAAGTGGATAAAAAACTGGTGGAAGAATTTTCAAAAGTGAAAGGTAAAAAAATATTGAAGTATAATGCTGAAAGTGATTTAACAGACTATTTGCAATTATATGCCGACCTTGCCAAGTAGAAAAACTAACACATTTTATTAAATTTATTTTTGTGCAAAAACGTATTCTGTCGATAGTAATAACTGCCTTATTTTTTTCTTTCTTAAATTTCAGCTGTAGTAAATTAGATACATCAGATATTGGCAGCGACCTTTTACCTGCAGTAGATAATGTAAATACATTTGAAACTTTAATTACCGTAAATGCCACACAGGGCATATTTAATCCCGATACCAGTATTATTAATAACAATGATGATCATGCTTTAGGCAAGATCAGCAACGATCCCTTGTTTGGAACCACTGTGGCTAATATCTATGCTCAATTTAAGCCGGCTTTTTATCCTTATTATTATGGTAATGCAAAAGACACTATAGTAGCGTTTGATTCTGTTGTGCTTTGCCTTAGTTATAAAGGAAATTGGGGCGATAGTACATTGCCACTAGATTTACAGGTAAAGGAAGTGGCGCTTAATGCAGGTGGTATGTGGGACTCTTTATACCAATCGAGAAATATCAATTTTGCACCTGCAACGGGGAATATTATTGGAAGTACCACCGTTAATATAGCTGCGTTGGCTAATTATGTGGTATATGCCAATAAAAAAGATTCTGTAAAAAATCAGATCCGTATCAAGCTGTCAAATGCTTTTGCAAATTCTCTATTTACAAGAGATACACTAACATCGGGTAATAATCATTTCCGTACCGATTCTGCATTCCGCACATTTCAAAAAGGCATTGCAATAATTGCCAATGGCGGCGGTAATGTTTTACTGTATACAAATTTATCAGATAGTACATCTAAACTGGAAGTACATTTCAGGCGTAAAAATGGAGGTGCTGTAGACACGGTATACTCAGCATTTAGAGTAAATACTTCATCAAATCCATCTGCAATTTCACCATCTGCCACTGCAAATAATATTATACGGAACAGGGCAGGATACCCGGCTGCCACACCTGCGGCTTCTGAAATTTATTTGCAAACCTCACCCGGTACCTATGCTAATTTAACTTTCTCTGGATTAGATACTATTTCAAACCGCATAATTCACAGGGCAGAGGTCATTGTTGAGGAGATACCCTCAGGACCGGTAAGTGATCCATATTTACGTGCTCCCGATTATTTATACATGGATTTAAAAGATACCAGCAGCACTACAGATAAGTGGAAAGCCATTTATTTTGATTTGAATCCAAATGTAAGCTACGATCCGGATTATAAAACTACCACTTACTTCCCCTTCAATTCATCAGGTAGAGCAAATATTGATTATTTAACTTTTGGAGGATATAAAAGAAGCAAGACTGATATTTTTGGTAACGCCATTAAGTATTATAATTTCAATATTACCAGGTATATACAACAAATAGTAACCAAGCATACCAAAAATTATATATTAAGGTTGTTTGCACCTTACGATCTTAATTATCCTCAATATTTTAATGCAATTATACCTTACTCAAACCGTATTGCAAATGGCAGGATAAAGGTGGGAAGTGGAACAAATGCGAATTATAAAATGAGGCTGAGGTTAGTATATTCAAAAATTTAAAACATAATTTTATTAATATAAGTGTATAAGTCCTTCAAAAGTATTGAAGGACTTTGTTGTTTACAACCTGCACCCTTATCTTTGCAATCTTAAAAAAAAATAATATGCCGTATTTATTTACATCAGAGTCTGTAAGCGAAGGACATCCTGATAAAGTCGCTGACCAGATCAGCGATGCCTTAATTGATAATTTTCTTGCTTTTGACCCACAAAGTAAAGTGGCCTGCGAAACTTTAGTTACAACCGGGCAGGTGGTTTTAGCTGGTGAAGTAAAAAGCAAAGCTTATTTAGATGTGCAGGAAATTGCCCGTGGTGTAATCCGTAAAATCGGCTACACCAAAAGTGAATATATGTTTGAAGCCAACAGTTGTGGTATCCTGTCTGCTATTCATGAGCAAAGCGGCGATATTAACCAGGGTGTTGACAGAAAGAAAAAAGAAGAGCAGGGTGCAGGTGACCAGGGTATGATGTTTGGCTATGCCACAAATGAGACAGATAATTATATGCCCCTGGCATTGGATCTGGCACATTATATCTTATTAGAGATGGCTGCCATCCGCAGAGAAAATAAGGAAATAAAGTATTTGCGTCCTGATGCTAAAAGCCAGGTTACTTTAGAGTATGATGACAACAACCGTCCGGTTCGTATTGAAGCAATAGTAGTATCTACACAGCACGATGATTTTGCTGCTGATGAAAAAATGTTAGCCAAAATTAAAAAAGATATTATCAATATTGTAATACCAAGAGTAAGGGCAAAATATGCTAAATACGATCATTTGTTCAACAATAAAATAAAATACCATATTAACCCAACCGGCAAGTTTGTTATTGGTGGCCCACACGGTGATACCGGATTAACAGGCCGTAAGATAATTGTAGATACTTATGGTGGTAAAGGCGCACATGGTGGTGGAGCTTTCAGTGGTAAAGATCCAAGCAAAGTAGATAGAAGTGCTGCTTATGCAACAAGACATATCGCTAAAAACCTTGTAGCAGCAGGCCTTTGCGATGAGGTTTTAGTTCAGGTTTCGTATGCAATTGGTGTTGCCCAGCCTACATCTATTAACGTAGTTACTTATGGCACAGCTAAAGTAAATTTAACCGACGGGGAAATAGCCGGTAAAATTATGAAGATGTCATGTTTTGATATGCGTCCTTATTTTATTGAGCAACGCCTGAAACTACGTAACCCAATGTACAGTGAGACTGCTGCTTACGGACACATGGGCCGTAAAAATGAAGTGGTTGAAAAAACATTCACTTCACCAGATGGCAAAGTAGTTAAGAAAAAAGTGGAATTATTTACCTGGGAAAAATTAGATGCAGTTAAAGAAGTGAAAAAAGTATTTGGATTAAAATAATTCTATACCGAAAATAATTTAAACCCTCTCCAAACAGAGAGGGTTTTTTGTTAGCAGTATTTAAACTTAACTTTGAAAAGTGAAAAATTTCAGACAACAACAACACAGGCCAAAGAAGAATACTTTAATAACCGGAAGGCAGGCCATAATAGAAGCAATGCAAAGCGGTAAGCAATTAGAGCGTATCTATTTACAAACCACTGTGCATGGAACAGTAATTGATGAAATAAAACAACTGGCCGAGCAAAATCTGGTTCCCATTAATAAAGTACCTATAGAAAAGCTGAATAATTTTAATGTACACAATCACGAAGGTTGTGTGGCTGTAATTGCAAAAGTGCAGTACCAGAATTTGCAGGATGTAATTTCTTTTGTGGTGGAAAATGGCCAGGTGCCATTATTTTTAATTTTAGACGGCATTACTGATATAAGAAATATTGGAGGCATAGCCCGTAGTGCTTTTAGTTTTTGTGTAAATGCTATTATTATTCCTGATAAAGGAGTAGGAGCTTTAAATGAAGATGCCATTCTTACTTCAGCCGGTGCATTGGAACAGATTGCTGTATGCCGTGTAAACAGTTTAATGAAAGCGGTTGACGAACTGCATTTGAATGGTATAAAAGTTTTTGCCAGCGAAATGAAAGCTGATAAAAATATTTACGATTGTAATTTTACTGAACCTTGTGCCATTGTAATGGGGGGAGAGGAAAAAGGGATTTATCCTGCATTAATGAAAATATGTGATGAGCAAATAAAAATCCCCATGCCAGGGGATTTTGAAAGTTTGAATGTGAGTGTTGCCACAGGGATAATTTTGTATGAAGTGGTGAAGCAAAGAAAATCCTGAGTCTTTTTCTTTAAATGCTGGTTATTTTATTAATGCATTTTTGATAACGAACTGGAAATTGAAAGGGCAGCTATTATTCCTATAACTAATACCGTTCCTCCAACGCCAATAATAGTTCCGGTTGTATGGCTTTTCCTGGTTTTTATTTTATCCTTTTCAATTACTTCAATTTTTTGTATCTCGTTAAGCAGCATATCATGTTGACCCAGCCCTGCATTACCGTTTGAATTTATATAGACATGTACTTCATTTAATACAAGCGTTTCGTCATCATCTTCAGCGTTAACAGGCTTCTTGTATTTCATTTTCCTATTTGTAAGGTGGAATGTATGTATATATGGTAAACTATCCAGATTGCAATGCATGGTTTTCTGGTCGGCACTTAGCGAAATATTATTCATGGTAAAAGCCCTGTTACCATCACGAAGAATAAAATACCTGTTCTTTGTTTTTAAATCTTCAATGCTGCCGGCCGTGGCGGGTTTTGGTGCAAGTACTGCTTTGTAATAATTACTACAGGATGATAATCCAATAAGTATCACTAACGTGATCGATATTTTTTTCATAATTGTTGTTTTTTAATTTTGTGTAAAATGATGTGGTAAAGAACAGGAGCAAAAAATTGATTTTGCTTTTTACTGCAGGTTGTTACAAAATCTTATTATAAACCATTGTCAATTCCCGGCTTTCCAAATAATATATTAAATTTCCTCTTCCATCCGGTTGCTTTTTTAAGATCTTTTTTCATATTTATAAATTCATGAAAGACCACATTGGAAAAACTATTATGATCTACAAGTTCGTTGATACCGTATTTGAGTGGCTTATTTGTTTCCTTAAAAGTATTGAATAATTTATCCCAGAATAAAAAGGTCTCACCAAAATTTTTATTCAGATTGTCTTCATTACATGAATGGTGTAGTAAATGATGTGTTGGGGTGATTGTAAATTTTTCCAATATATACCACCTGCCCAATTTTTGACTATGGCTGAAAAATGCCCATACTTTACCAAGTCCATAAAGTACCAGAAACATAGGTACCGGAAATCCAATAAATATAATTATTGCCCAGAAAAAATAACGGTAGCTGGATTTAAATACACCTGACCGCAGCGAAGTGGAAAGGTTCATGTAGGGTGATGAGTGATGGTTAACATGTATGGCCCACATAAAACGGACATTATGCTCCATATAATGCTTTAGATAAAAAACCAGGTCCCACCCAAGGTAGCATAATATCCATACCCACCATTGATAACCTAATTTAAATAAACTATGGTCATATAGTTTTATCAATAAATAAATTGCTGCAGATTTAATTACTAGATCAACCAACAGCCCGGTAAGCATAAGCTTAAGGCTGCTTTTAAAATCATGGAGGCTGAAGTATTTGCCGTTTTCTTTAGGGTTGAACCAAAATTCTATCAGCGAACCTGTTATAAAGAAAACTGCCAGTATGATATAATATAGTGTCATAAAAGAGTATTTTAATTTTGAGTATTAATTTTTAACCTGCTTATGATGAGAAGCATTTGCCATAGATTTCAGTAGTTCTGGAATTATTTTTTATAATAAAATAATTTTATTTTTTCTGTGATGTCTTTATGCTGATGCGGAATGGTATCAAACAGGTGATCCCACCAGGTTACGGTTACACCAAAGCATTTGTCAGGGTGTTTGCAATGATGATGAATATGGAATTGATGTACTTCGGGAAATAACCTGGCTGATATTTTTCTGTGAAGGAACCAGTGCATTAAAGTGTAAATAATAAAACCTGTATAGAATCCTGTAAAAAACAAGATCCAGTTTTTAAAAATTATACAAAGTATTATCAGCAGGATGTTTCCCATAAAAAGAAAAAATCTTTGTGTACCGGTGATTTTAATTTCGGTAGGATGATGATGATGTAAAATATGCCGCTTGTATCCAATTACCCGGGAAGGATCGCCGGAGCCATGCATTCGGAAACGGTGATTAAAATACTCAATAAATGTCCAGCAAAACCAGCCAGAGAACAACAATAATAAATGAGCTAAACCAGGCTCACTTTTTTTAATACTGAGATCTATGATGATGACAGGCAGGATGAGCAACAGGAATAATAATACTGTTTTTGCAGTTTCAGCATTTAAATATGGTGAACTGGATATTTTACTTGTCTTTTTCATGATTATTTTTTATATTTTATGTTTAGCCTAAACTTATGCTATGAGTGAATTTTGTTTTTGTGTAAAAGGGATAATTTGTTGTTGTAATCCTATTGCAGTTACAGATTTTAATTTCTTCATTTGATAACTGGTGATGAATTTTTTAATGCCTGGGGGTAACAGTTTATCCAGCAGCAGGAATGTTTTATTCAACCTCCCCGGAATTATAACTTCTTTCCGGTTTAATAATCCATTTATTGCAATTGGCGCAACCTCTTCAGGATTCATTACAGAAAGGCGGGATAACCAGCTTGTAGTTTTATTCAACAGGGTTACTGAAATATTGGTATTCATGCCCCCCGGGCAAATAACACTTACATGTACATCATCCTGCTCCAGTTCTCTTCTAAGACTTTTTGAAAAAAAATAAATAAATGATTTAGTGGCGCCATATACCTGTTTTTTGGCAAGAAAAAAGAAACTGCACAGGCTGCCAACATTTAAAATATAACCTGGCCCGTTTTTTCTCAACATGTCGAGAAACAAATGGGTAAGTAATGTAGTGGCCACCACATTTAATTTTACCTGCTTTTGATAAAAACTGATATTACCTTCCCTGAATAACATGGTACTGCCCAGTCCTGCATTATTAATGAGCATATTAACATTTATTTCAAGCTGCTTTACTTTTTTAAAAACCATTATACAATTCTCCTCAATGGTAAGGTCTGTTTCAATTGTAAGTACATCAACTTTGTAATTGCGTTTTATAAAGTCGGATAAATAATAAATTTCCGGGCCCGGTAATGATACGAGTATAAGATTCATTTTCCTGGATGCACACTCAAGTGCCAGCGCTTTTCCAAAACCTTCACTGGCTCCGGTTATTAAGCTGTAGTTTTTATTAAGCATGATTTTGGTTTTTTAAAAAGTGGATAGTTTGTTGAAGGCCTTCTTTCAATGGGGTAAGCCGGTAACCTAACTGGCGGATTGCTTTTCCGCTGCTAAATACCTTATTGCAGAAAACCTGCCCGATACCTTTTCGGGTTATGTAAGGTTCTTTATGAATGATCTTATACTTTATCCATTGCATTGCTGCCAATATTTGAACAAAAAATTTGGGAGCCTGAATTAATGTGGCTTTTGTTCCGCTGATAGAACGGATAATTTGAAAAAGGTCAGAGTAAGAAATATTTTCGCCCCCAAGTATATATTTTTCCCCGCCAATACCCTTTTCCATTGCAAGAATGTGGCCTTCAATAACATCAGTAATAAAACAATAATTGCCGGCAAGGTTGCCAGGTTTTGGAATGAAAGTAAGTTTGCCGTTAATAAAATTGTTTATTAATTTGTTTAAACTAATGGGGTGCGTTTCAATACCGGGCCCATAAACTTTGGACAAGGAAACGATGACAGTGTACAATCCCTTATGCCCATATTCTTTTACCAGGTTTTCACCCAGGAATTTTGTAAAATCATAGTCATTGTCAAATGCAGTAATACGGGGATCGTTTTCACATCTGGGTTCATGCAGTGAAGGGCCGAGCACACCGCAAGTGCTGGTATATACAAATTTGCTTACACCCAGCTCAAGCGATTCTTCCAGTAAATTCCTAGTGCCTTCAACATTTACTTTGTAAAATACCGAGCTGTTTTTATCAAATATTTTTACAACTGCAGCAGTATGATAAACCTGTTTGCACCCACTCATTGCAGCACGAATTGAATTAGGGTTCGTTATATCTCCTGAAAAAACAATGATGTTATCATGCCTGGGTATATTTGCCGAAAACAAATTGCGTACTAAAATATGTACCTTATTACCTTGCTTTGCCAATGTTAAAGCCAGTTCGTGTCCAACATATCCTGTTGCTCCTGTTATTAAAATTTTCATAACATTTTTAGTTTAGGTGTAATTAAATAAGAACGGTATGTATTAATTTCATAAACCAATGAAACGCCAATATGAAGAAGTATAGCTGGCCATACGGCATTAAAAAAAATACTTAAAGTACTGGCCAGTATTCCGAAAGGGATACAGGCAAGCATTTCCCTTTTACTATAAAAAATGTGCACTAAAACATAAAGGAGAACATTGATTATAACTGCTTCAGCAATCCCAAGCTGGCTTATACAGTCAAAAAGTAAAAATCCTCTAAACCATAATTCGTAAACAAAAAGAAATAATACCCGGATGACGAAATAACGGATGATAAAGGCATGGGATAGCCGGGTTAAATTTTCATATGACCCCGTTTTTCCAGTATTTGCTTTTTTACTTTGTTTGAAAATAATTGTGATTACCAGTACGGATATTAACAGGAATAAAAAAACTGAATAGCCATCCGGTATTGTATTGCCTGTAAGTAAATTTAAAACAGGGTATTTTAAAACAACTACAGGAACCAGGCCCAGCCATAGCATCCCGATGATATGTGACCCAATAAGGTTGCCCGGCTTTGAAGTAAAAATTCCTTCATCACTGATCAATCTTTGATTATTATTGATCTTGCTTATCGAGCTAAGTACAAAAAACACAGCGTAGCAAATAAAATGTATCAATAAAGTTGTTGCTTGCATGACGTTTGATTTTAAGAATTAAGAATTATTTCTGCAGTATAAAATGTATGACTGATAACAATTTTGGTGCATATGCCATTTATGTAATAATAACAGTTGCTGTTACCATCCGGAAACTTCACTTTATATCCGCCGTCATCTGTTTTTGTTACTTTGATAAAACATTCATGATTGTCAGAATACACAGTGTTTATACCAACAGGCTCCTGAAAATAAAGACTCAACAGGTTTGTACCTATAAAAGGAAATGCCAGATTTTGTTTTTCCCCGTCTTCCAGAACTACATATTTATCTTCCACAAGCCTTGTTTGTTTGT
Source organism: Ferruginibacter sp. (assembly GCA_043757165.1). Lineage (GTDB taxonomy): Bacteria > Bacteroidota > Bacteroidia > Chitinophagales > Chitinophagaceae > Ferruginibacter. The sequence goes on along the minus strand of JAYVPT010000012.1, from coordinate 9,268 downwards.
TCAGTTTTGTATCGCCGTTTGTTTTTCTGAATTGCGAAGAGAAAATTAATTTACCGCTTTTATAAACCGAAGATTCTTTTGCAGATACGGTGATCTCGAAGAAGATTCTCTTTTTTAATTCAGAAGCTAATAACAGTGTTGATGTATCCCCGTTAACTATTCTTTCAAGCCGCAACCATCCAATATCATCTCCACCCTGTACTATTTTATATTTCAATTGCAGATACTGCGATCTTGATAAAATAGGAATAAGTGTCAGGATTATTAACAGCATGCCAAAAAAAATGATATGGAAACGGGTACTTAAATAGTTACGTATTTGTAAAAACGTTTGTGCCGGATTTTTTTGACTGCAGGCTTTAAGTATTATATAAATTATAAAGGGTATCATATTTTTTAGTTTAGGTGAGTGATTTCTTATTGCTAATTCAAAACTAATACTGAGAGTAGCCTTACCCTAATTGATAAATAAGGGCATTTATTTAAAAGTGACTGGAAATGCCGGTTTAGTAAAAATTACTGCCGGAGACTATAATTTTTTGCAGTTTTTTTCAATCTGTTTAGCTAACTTGGTAATTAATACTAAAAGAAACCCGGCAAAAAGTAGTTATTACTAAACAAACCTTACATGGAGACAGCAACTGCCCAGCAATTGTTTTTTCAGCATATAAAGGAAAAATTACCTCAGCATATTTCTATTGCAGATGATATAGCTGAGCTGTTAAATATCAGTAACGACAGTGCTTATCGCAGGATAAGGGGAGATAAACCCATTAGTTTTGAAGAATTACAGAAGTTGTGTGTTCATTATAAAGTTTCGCTTGACCAGTTTTTAAATCTGCAAAACGATACATTTATATTTTCGGGGAAATTAGATAATAATATAAATTTTACTTTTGAAAATTGGCTGGGAGAAGTACTGAAGCAATACAGCATCATCAGCAGCTTTGAAAAAAAGCATATTTATTTTCTTTTAAAGGATCTGCCTTTCAACCTTCATTTTCAAATACCGGAACTTACAGCTTTTAAATGTTTTGTATGGATGAGGTGTTTTTGCGGTTTCCAGCTTGATAAAGGAGTAAAGTTTTCATTCGATTACCCCGGATTTGAAGAACATAATGCCATCGGCCTGAAAATTGTGAATGTTTATAATACCATTCCTACAACAGAAATATGGAATACCGAGGGTATAAATACAACACTTCAGCAAATAGAATATTATCATGAATCCGGAGGGATTATTTCCAAAGAACAAGCCATTATTTTATTTGATAAAGTAGAGCAATTGGTGAATCATGTTGAAAAAGAGGCGGAATTGGGATTTAAATTTAAAATTGGTGAACAACCTAATTCCGGAGCCGCAGAGTATAAGCTGTTCAATAATGAACTGATTCTGGGGGACAATAGTTTACTTGCTGAGCTGGGAGATATGAAAGTTACTTTTCTTAATCATAGTTTCATGCATTTTATAGGTACAAGGGATGAGTCTTTTAATAAAGCCATATTCAAAAATATCACTAACCTCATGCAGAAATCCACACTCATTAGTACCAGCGGCGAAAGGGAACGGATAAAATTTTTCAACAATATAAGGGATGAGATCCGCCGCCGGAAAGCTGCGCTTTTGTAATCTATTTTACTTTTTATATCTTTCATAAACAAAGTAAGCCCCCTGTTTTTTGTATAAGTCTTATAAACTAAACTGTAAATGGAGCAGCATAATGCACAGGTATTATTTTTTCAGCAAATAAAAGCATTGCTGCCTCCGCATTTATCTGTTGCAGATGAAATAGCCAAAGTACTTGCTATAAGTACAGACAGTGCATACCGGCGGATACGTGGAGAAAAACCCATTAGCTTTGAAGATACCTGTAAGTTGTGTGCCGCTTATGGCATATCAGTTGACCGTTTTCTGCAATTGAAAACCACAGGTTTTATTTTTATCGGTAACCTGGGTTATAATTCAATTGATTTTGTGGAGCAGTACCTGAATAATATGCTGCAGCAGTTTGAATTCATGAGCACTTTTGATCATAAACATATTTATTTTCTTCCAAATGATATTCCACCTTTTGCTTATTTCCAGTTTCCCGAACTGGCTGCATTCACATTCTTCTTCTATAAAAAAAGCCTGCTTCACTTTGATGAAATGAAGGATTTAAAATTTACAGTTAAAAATATAAATGACGGGCATACTAAACTTGGGAAAAAAGTACAGGAGAGTTTTAATCATATCCCATCAACAGAAATCTGGAGTATTGATACCATCAACAGTATTTTACGGCATATATCGTTTTACAGGGATACCAATGTATTTGAATCGAATGAGGATATTCTTTGTATATATAATAAACTGGAAGATTTGATAACCCATATAGAAAAACAGGCTGAACTCGGGCTCAAGTTTACTTATGGGAAAACGCCTGATAAAAATCCGGCATCCTACACAATGTTTCATAATGATCTTATCACCGGTGATAATTGCGTTTTGGCAGAAGTAGGAAATATCAAGATCACTTATATTAATCATAACCTCATTAATTTTATGTACACCCGCAATGAGGATTTTAATAATTACACACTTGACACTTTTCAAAATGCCATTCGAAAATCCACACAAATAAGTTTAATTGGTGAAAAAACCCGGGCCAGGTTTTTTCACCGGTTGCGGATGAAGATACGGGCCCATAAAGAAGCCAATAATCATTATTGATTACTACCTTCACTTTGCTAATTTTAAAATGGATGAACCAGAATATTAAACTTATCGAATGCCCCCGTGATGCCATGCAGGGCTGGCCACATTTTATTCCCACACAAACAAAGATTGACTACATTAATGCTTTGCTAAAAGTTGGATTTGATACTATTGATTTTGGAAGTTTTGTTTCGCCAAAGGCAATTCCGCAGATGGCAGATACTAAAGAAGTAATTGGGAGTTTGAAATTAGGAGGAAGTAATTCAAAATTACTGGCCATAATTGCAAACGAACGTGGTGCAACAGATGCAGTAGTGTATGATGCAATAACTTACCTCGGGTTTCCTTTTTCTGTTTCGGAAACTTTTCAAAAACGGAATACCAATTCAATAATAGCCGAATCATTAAACAGGGTCTCAGCAATTCAAAACCTTTGTATAAAAAATAAAAAAGAACTGGTGGTATATATTTCCATGGGCTTTGGTAATCCTTATGGAGATGTTTATAATGAAGCAATTGTTTTTGAATGGGTGAATAAATTAACGGCGATGGGTATTAAAATAATTTCGCTGGCAGATACTGTTGGACTGGCAACTGCAGAACAGGTAAATAGCATCACCAAATATTTAGTTAATTCATTACCCGGTATTGAGATTGGGGTACACCTGCATTCAACACCATTAAACTGGCAGGAAAAAGTTGATGCCGCATTGCAAGCCGGCTGTTTACGTTTTGATGGTGCCTTAAAAGGTATTGGCGGCTGCCCCATGGCTGATGATGAACTGGTAGGCAATATGGATACAGAATTGATGATCCCTTATTTTAATGAATTGAACCTATTGAACAATTTAGATAGGACTGCATTAAAAGAATGCAGCAGGATGGCTGCTGAAGTCTTTATTTAGCATGGAGTTCATGAAGAGTCAGTAATTAAAGAATTCGTGTAATTGGTGCAATTAGCTAAATTCGTGGCATGAATTTTCATTTAGAGTTTTCTCCCAAACCATTTGATACGCAGATCAATCATCAGCATAAATTATTTTTAATTGGCAGTTGTTTTACTGAACAGATAGGTAATAAATTGTCTCAGCATAGATTCCGGGTGCAGGATAATCCCAATGGTATTTTGTTTAATCCTGTAAGCATTGCAAAATCTGTATCTTCTTATATCACCAATAAACAATACAGCGAAGCTGATCTGTTTTATCAAAATGAAAGCTGGAACAGCTGGGAGCATCACAGCCGTTTTTCTCACCCTGATAAAAACGAATGCCTTAATAAAATAAACCAATCACAAAATACAGCTCATCAGTTTTTAAAAGATGCGGATTGGTTATTGATAACACTGGGCTCTGCATTTGTATACGAACTGGAGAATAAAGAAGTAGTGGCCAATTGCCATAAAGTACCAACAGATAAATTCAATAAAAAACTATTGGCTGTTGATGAAGTACACATTGCATTACAGCAAATGATTGACGAACTGAAAGCATTTAACCCCGGTATAAAAATTATTTTCACCATTAGCCCGGTGCGCCATTTACGGGATGGGTTTGTAGAAAATAACCGCAGCAAGGCAACACTAATATATACAGTACACCAATTGTTGTCAGACAATATTTTTTACTTTCCGGCTTATGAATTAATTATTGATGATTTAAGGGATTACCGTTTTTATGCCGAAGATATGGTGCACCCTAACTATGCCGCCACCAATTATGTGTGGGAAAAATTTATTACCTGCTGTATTGATGAACTATCGCAGCAATTAATGAAAACCATAAATGAGATAAATGCTGCTGCAAGTCACAAACCATTTAATCCAACATCGGAAGCACATAAATCTTTTAAAAATAAATACCTCGATTTGTGTAATGCCATGCAGCAAAAATATCCTTACCTGAATCTCACAGAGGAAATAAGTTTTTTTAAGTAATGAAAAAATTATTGCTGCTTTACTTTTTGTTTGCCTGCAACACTGCATTTTCGCAAAAAACAAAAAACACATCTGGCAAAGCGTATATCCAACCGGAAAAGTATCTCTCCTTTAATTCTTTAGGTTTGCTGGAGCCACAAATTGCTATAGGTTTTGGTGCAGGCACACGTTTATCTGCACGCAGTGAGTTTTTTACTGAATTAGCTTACCTCGGAAGAAACCCCATGTATAAGTACGATGAACTTACATTTTATCATGGGGTAAGGCTTTTAGCACAATACCGGTATCATTTTTTACAGCAATGGCGGCCTTTAATTAACCTTGGCCGTATAACGGAGTATCAAAGGGAGAGGAGATATAAAAACTAATTCTTTATAGGAGTGGAGTTTAGGTTTAAACCTGTTCATTTTTCATCTTACAATACATTTAAAAACAGCATAACGGCAGATACATTAAATAAGTTCCTGTATAGAGCAAATGCATTGTCTCTTGGCGGGGCAATTCTTTTTGGAGAAACATTTAACATAAGCAAAAACGGCAACTGGCTGCTGGAGCTTACAATTGGTATTGGAGCAAAACACAAATTTGTAAAATATAAAAATATACCTGCAGGATACGCAGTAATACCCAAACAGCCTCGTGAAATGGATTTTATACCCGCTGTTGATGAAGCTATAGGGATGCCTTACATACCATGTACTTTGCGTTTACGGTATATCATACATTAATGAATCCTGTCGCCCCTTACTTCTAAATTTTGCATCACTTCCTTTTCATATTTCAGCCACTCTTCCCATCTTTTGCGTACTAATTTTTTATCAATATAAGTTTCTGCAAGGGTAATAAATAAAGTGTAATGCCCGGCTTCACTTTCCATAAAGCGGCGGTAAAAATTACGCAGGTATTTATCATCCAGTCCTTCGCTTAATCTTTTAAAACGTTCACAACTTCTTGCTTCAATCAATGCCATAGTTAATAAATGATCCAGTAAACGGTCTTCGGGGCTGCCACCTTTTTTTTGAAATTCTATCAGTTTGTTTACATAGGCATCTTTACGTTGCTTACCCAGTTTTAATTTTCTTTTGTGCAACTCTGCCAACACCTGCCGGAAATGTCCCCATTCTTCTGTAACTATCGGGCTTAAGCCTTTAACCAGTTCTTCTTTATCAGAATAGCGTTGAATTAAAGTGATGCATGTGGTAGCAGCTTTCTGTTCGCAATAGGCATGGTCGGTTAAAATATCTTCCAGTTCAATTTCTACCAGGTTAACCCAGCGTGGGTCGGTGGGCAATTGCAGGCCAAGAATATTCTTTACATCTATGCTGTCTGTTGTCATGCTGCAAAAATAAATAAACTGAATGGGTTTTGTAAGCAGGGTTTTATTAAATTACACTTATAATTCACTATATGAGAATAGTTCCATTCATTATTTCCACAGCAATTACTGTTGGCTTGATTTACGTTTTAAATACCAGCTGGAAAATTGCAGGCAACAATACACCTTTATTCGGTGCCTTTTTAAGTCCGCAACATGGCTTTTGGCAAAATGCCGAAAGTACTGATGAAGATTTTTCTGCAGACTTGAAATTTCCACAACTCAACGGAAAAGTAAATGTATACTTTGATGAACGTTTGGTGCCACACATTTTTGCAGAGCAGGAAAACGATGCCTATTTTGTACAGGGTTACCTGCATGCAAAATTCAGGTTATGGCAAATGGAATTACAAACACATGCTGCCGCAGGAAGAGCAAGTGAAATTGTTGGAGAAAAAGCATTGAACCACGACAGGGAGTTTAGAAGACTGGGAATGGTATATGCTGCAGAAATTGCAGAACAGGAAGCCAGCAAAGATCCTGTAATGAAAGCGGAATGTGATGCTTATTCAGCAGGTGCAAATGTATTCATCAGTTCATTAACCGAAAGTACTTTACCGCTGGAATATAAATTGATCGGTTATAAACCCGAGCCATGGAGCAATTTTAAAACTTTTTTATTTTTAAAATATATGGCTTACGATCTGTCTGCACGTGAAGACGATTTTGAAATGACCAATGCAAAAAGCTTTTTTAATACCAATGATTTTTCAAAACTCTATCCTGGCATACAGGACTCATTAGACCCCATCATTCCAAAAGGAACACCATTTCAGCCGCAAACTATTTTTCCTAAAGCGCCGGTAAATGCAGATTCAGTGTATTTTAATAATACAGGTTCCGTAAAGGAATCAGAAAAACCCGAAAGGGAAAATGGCAGTAATAACTGGGCAGTAAGCGGTAGAAAAACAAAAAGCGGTGCACCCATTTTATGTAACGATCCGCATTTGGGTTTAAACCTTCCATCGCTTTGGTACGAGATGCAGATTTCCACGCCGGCATTTAATGCTTATGGCGTTACATTTCCGGGAGCGCCCTCTGTTGTTATTGGTTTTAACGACAGTTGTGCATTTGGTGTTACCAATGGCGGAAGAGATGTAAGGGATTATTATGAAGTACAGTTTAAAGATGACAGGAGAAATGAATATTTATTTAATGGAACTTATCATTCAACAAAATTCAGGATTGATACTATTAAAATAAAAGGCAGTGCAGATTTTATTGATTCGGTTGCGTATGTACAATTAGGAAAAGACTGGTGCCCCGTTATGTTTGATAAAACATATAGCGGTGGGAAAAGTACCAGCAATAAAAATTATGCTGTACGCTGGACAGCACATGACCCCAGCAATGAATTAAAGTATTTTAATTTGATCAACCGTGCAAAGAGTTATGCTGATTACCAGGAGGCAGTTGTTAATTTTCATTCACCGGGACAAAACTGTGCCTTTGCCTGTAAGAATGGCGACATATCCATACGTACTCAAGGCAACTGGCCTGCAAAATGGAAAGGACAGGGAGATTTTATAATGCCCGGTATTGACAGCAGTTATTTATGGCAGGGTATGATACCACAAAACGAAGTGCCCTATCAATACAATCCCGAAAGAGGATTTATAAGCAGTGCCAACCAAAAACCAGTTGATGAAACTTATCCTTATTATCTGGGAAGAAATTACCCGATGTATCGTGGTCTTCAAATTAACAGAAGGCTTACTGCAATGAATAACATTACACCGCAGGATATGATGGCTTTACAAACCGATAATTTTAATCCGGTAGCCGAAATGGTACTGCCATTATTTATGAAGAATATTAATGAAGCAGCACTGGGCCGTGATGAAAAAAAGTATTTAGATATTTTAAAGAGTTGGAATTTACGGAACGATGTGGGTTCAAAAGGTGCAACTGTTTTTGAACAGTTGTGGGCTAATTTTCAAACGGTAGTTTTTGAAGATGAATTTGCAAAAGCACCAAAAGTGATATTAATGCCTTTTGAAAGTTCTTTGCTGGAAGGTATACTAAAAGATTCGGCATATAAATTTTTAGATGATATTGATACACCGCAAAAAGAAACTTTAGGCGATGAAATTACTGCGGCATTTAAAATGATAACTCCCGTATTGGTAAAAGCAGAAGCCGATGGAAAACTGGACTGGGAAAAATTTAAAGCCACACATATTGACCATTTGGCTAAACTGGCACCATTCAGCCGGACAAATTTACCCATCGGCGGGGGCACACATAATATTAATGCCACCAAAGAAAAACATGGCCCAAGCTGGCGCATGGTGGTAAGTTTAACCAAACAAACAGAAGCCTATGGTGTTTATCCCGGAGGGCAAAACGGAAACCCGGGCAGTAAATACTACGATAATTTTATTGACCAGTGGGCCGCAGGAAAATATTATACATTGTGGATGATGAAGAAAGGAGAAGAAAAAGACGCAAGAGTAAGTTGGTTGATGAGTTTTAGTAAAGGATAACTGTTGAGATAACAATTAAACAATTTATCAATTAAATAAGTAAACAAAAATGAAATTCATCATCTCACTCATATTAACCGCCTTATTAAGTTTTGCTGCCTGTTTGTATTTACCATGGTGGAGCATTGCCGTTGCAGCATTTGTTGTTGCCGCTTTAATTCCTCAAGGCGCTGCAAAAAGTTTTCTTACCGGTTTTACCGCTTTGTTTTTATTATGGGGCGGATTGAGTTTTTGGATAAGTAATAATAATGAACACCTGTTGGCGCATAAAGTATCGATGGTATTATTAAAAATGGATAACCCTTGGGTATTGATCTTTGCCACTGCAATTATTGGTGCATTGGTGGCAGGCTTTGGTGCGTTAAGCGGAAGTTTTTTGAGGAAGAATAAATGAGCTGCTGATAATTTTTTATGATAACAATTTAAAATGCTGCCAACCTTTGCCAACTTACACTTAATATTTACCTCACTAAAATAAAATACCCCTTCACCAATTTTTCTGGCTTGCCTGCAAAGCGGTAACTGCATTGGTAAATATAACCACCCATGGGCTGTTGTTTGCCTTTATAGGTGCCATCCCATCCGGCGTTTTGATTGCAGCCTGTAAAAACAGTTTGGCCGTAGCGGTTGTAAATAATAAGCCGGTAAAAAGGCAGTGGCTGGCTTATGGTTGGTTTAAAAATATCGTTCAGCCCGTTTTTATTGGGGGTAAAAGCATTGGGTATAAAAACAGTTTCGGGGCAAACCTTTATAACAACAGCAGCAGTTTTTGT
>JAYVPT010000011.1:0-82277 GCA_043757165.1 Ferruginibacter sp. | reverse complement strand
GAATTCTATTTCATCTCCCCGTGCTTATATGCGTAGCCTGGCAACAAGAGAAAGTGAAAAAGCATTAAGCAAATATGTACAGGAAGCTATTGATATTTGCAAAGCTGCCGAATATGATTGTATTATTTTGGAAAGTGCCGGTGTTGGGCAAAGTGATGCTTCCATTCTTGATTATTGCGATGTAAGCATGTATGTGATGACACCCGAGTATGGTGCCGCATCGCAACTGGAAAAAATAAATATGCTGGATTATGCTGATGTTGTCTGTGTAAATAAGTTTGATAAAGCCGGTGCATTGGATGCCCTGCATGATGTACGCAAACAATACAAACGCAACCACAGTTTATGGACAGCAAAAGATGAAGACCTGCCAATTATTGGTACCATTGCCGCACAATTTAATGATGCCGGTGTAAATGAATTATTTGAAAGGTTAATGGAGAAAGTGGCAGCAAAGTGTGGAGTAAAATTTCATGGAGAAATTGCACATCATGCACATATAAAAGATACAGCCAGCCAGTCAACAATAATTCCACCAAAAAGAATAAGGTATTTGGCAGAAATTGCAGAAGCCAATGCAGCGTATGATAACTGGGTAAAGGAACAAAGTGAAATTTGTAGTAAATTGTACCAGTTGAAAGGTGTAATAGAAATGCTAGAGAATAAAAAAGATAATCAAAATGATTAAAAACCTTCAAATCAATAATTACAAATCAATAAATCAAATTGATTTGAATTGCAGCAGGATAAATGTTTTAATAGGAGAACCAAATTCGGGAAAGTCTAATATTTTGGAGGCTCTGGATTTATCTTATTTGTCATGGCTTATGCATTCAAATAGCATAACTAAAATGTCTGGTTTTGAAGAAGTAAATCTTAAAGATTTTTTTAGAGCTGACAAAGTTGAAAGGTTATTTCATTTAGGAAATATATCAAAACCTATTTCAATTATTAAAAATGGGCTTCCTCTTGATACTTTTTTAAGATTTAATAATGAGAATGATAAAAATATTTTTGAATGGAGTAATTCAAATGGAACCATAACTGAGTTTAATAACGATTTTATTGCGAAAGAAAATACCCAACACTATAGCAGTCCAGTAAAACCTTACAGATTTAAAGACAATATCCAATCACATGATAGTGGTAATTATATTTACACATTAATGCCCCCATTTGGTAACAATTTAAATAAAGTGATTCAGGGTAATGAATCATTTCGGGATACAATAAATGATTTTATTGCGGATTATGGATTTGAATTAAATATTGATACTGCAACAAATCAAATTCTAATTCAAATAAGAATAAATGCTGGATTGGTATATTCAATACCCTACAAAGCAATTGCTGATACGTTTAAAAGATTTTTATTTCATGTGGCAGCAATCAGATACAACAATGCTTCTGTAATTACTTTAGATGAGCCTGATGCACATTCTTTTCCTAAATACGTAAGTTTTTTAGCAGATGAAATTATTGAGTCGGTAAATACGCAGTCTTTTATTGCTACACATAGCCCATACCTTCTAAATAATTTAATAGAAAATACGCCTGCTGGTGATTTAGCTGTATTTGTATGCGGCTATGATAAAAATAAATCTGAAACGATTGTGAAAAAACTAAGTCAGGAAGATTTATCGGAACTGATAGATTACGGAGTGGATATATTTTTCAACATTAACCGATACTTAGATGACAGAATTGAATATAGTTCCTGAGTGTTTTGTTGATACAAAAATTGCAGAAATATTAGGACAGGCAAAGATAAAATATAATCACCAGCATGGTTTCGGGAATGTTTCAAACGAAATGCAGACAAATAAAAAATTGGAACAATTTGCCTTTGGTATTATAGATGAGGATAAAGACAAAGGGAAACCTGCCAAATATTTTTTAGAATTTGATACAATAATTGAAAAGGATAATCTAATCCTAAAAAAACATCCCAACCGGAAACATTATTTGGTATTAATTTGCCCGGAAGCAGAGAAATGGTTACTCAATGATGCAAAAAAAGCGGGGATAAGTCCTACAGACAAGGAATATAATTTACCAGACGAGTTAAAAGATTTTACTAAAATATCTAAGATAAAAGATATAAACAGGAACGAGGGGTTTTATAGATTTATCAAAGCCCTTATAAGAGCCGAAGCTCCTTCAATAACAACTTTAACGAGATGGATAAATCTTTTTAAATCAGACCAGTTAGACACTTTATTAAATAAGTAACAGTATGATTGACGAATTAAAGCAACTATATAAAGAGCTAGAGTCTAAGTTACACCCTGAGTGTAAAAAATTGGTTGAAAACTGGCCTTTGGTTTTGGAACGCTACAAAAAAGAATACTACGAATTTAAAGTACGTGATAAAATAATCAAGCAGCCACTAACCTATAAAAGTTTATCGGGCACGGTAATACCAAAAGTTATTTTGCCAAAGTATAAAGACTGGGGCGATATTTTAAAATGGCAGCTGCAGGAAAATGTGCCGGGAGAATTTCCATATACTGCCGGTGTGTTTCCATTAAAAAGAGAAGGAGAAGATCCAACACGGATGTTTGCCGGAGAAGGTGGGCCGGAAAGAACCAACAGAAGGTTTCATTATGTAAGTTTGGGACAACCAGCCAAACGTTTATCTACCGCATTTGACAGTGTTACGCTGTACGGTGAAGATCCGGATCATCGTCCGGATATTTACGGTAAAGTTGGTAACAGCGGTGTAAGCATTGCCACAGTGGATGATGCAAAAAAACTCTACAGTGGTTTTGATTTATGCGATGCTAAAACTTCTGTCAGCATGACCATTAATGGCCCGGCGCCAATGCTGCTGGCGTTTTTTATGAATGCGGCTATTGACCAGCAGTGTGAAAAATATATTGTTGAAAATAATTTACGGGAACAGGTAAATAAAATCATTGAAGCAAAATATAATATTGATTCTTTACCAAAATATATTGGTGTTGATGGTGCAGCAATTATTCCGGCTAAAGGAAATTTTGAAGGCGCATTGCCCGAGGGGAATGACGGCCTTGGTTTACGTTTGTTAGGTTTAAGTGGCTCCGATGTATTGCCTGCTGATGTATATGAACAAATAAAAGCTAAAGCATTAGCTACAGTAAGAGGAACCGTGCAGGCAGATATTTTAAAAGAAGACCAGGCACAGAATACCTGTATTTTTTCGACAGAGTTTGCATTAAAACTGATGGGAGATGTGCAGGAATATTTTATCACCCATAAAGTACAGAATTTTTACAGTGTAAGCATCAGCGGTTATCATATTGCAGAAGCAGGGGCTAATCCTATTACGCAACTGGCATTTACATTAGCCAATGGGTTTACTTATGTGGAATATTATCTAAGCCGTGGAATGAGTATTGATGATTTTGCACCTAACCTTTCTTTTTTCTTTAGCAATGGGATGGATCCTGAATATAGTGTGATAGGACGAGTGGCCAGGAAAATTTGGGCCAAGGCTATGAAGAATAAATACAAGGCCAACGACCGTTCTCAAAAATTAAAATATCATATTCAAACCAGTGGCAGAAGTTTGCATGCACAGGAAATTGATTTCAACGATATAAGAACAACCTTACAGGCATTGTATGCAATCTATGACAATTGCAACAGTTTACATACTAACGCATACGATGAGGCCATTACCACACCAACCGAAGAAAGTGTACGCAGAGCAATGGCAATACAATTAATCATCAACAGGGAATTGGGTACGGCTAAAAATGAGAACCCCAACCAGGGCGCTTTTTTAATTGAAGAGTTAACAGACCTGGTGGAAGATGCAGTGATGACAGAATTCCACCGCCTTACCGAACGTGGCGGTGTATTAGGTGCCATGGAAAGAATGTACCAGCGTAATAAAATTCAGGAAGAAAGTTTGTATTACGAAACATTAAAGCATACGGGTGAATATCCCATTGTTGGTGTAAATACTTTCTTAAATAAAAATGGCAGCCCAACTATTTTGCCAACAGAAGTCATCCGCAGTACAACTGAAGAAAAAGAATTTCAGATCAACACATTGCAGGCTTTTCATGCAAGGCATCAAAAGAAATCGGTAGATAAATTAAAAAACCTGCAACTGGTTGCGGTTAATAATGGTAACTTATTTGCCGAACTTATGGAAACAGTAAAGTATTGTTCGCTGGGGCAAATTACCAATGCTTTATATTCAGTAGGTGGGCAGTACCGCCGGAATATGTAAGTATGTGTTTAAAATAATTTCAAAAAATTTGTATTTAAAAATTTAAGTACCTATCTTTTATCCTTATAAAATTTATCCTCTCCTTTCGAAAGCCTGTAAGCTCTTTATCGAAATAATTTTTGGATCATTTATTATAAAACTAAAAACCTTGTACATGAAAAAAATTCTCTTTATTGCCTGCACGGCCTTATTTGCTTTTAGCTGTAACAACAGCGACGACACAAAAAAAGAAGCCACACCTGCTGAAACAGCAAAAATGAGTGATGCCAAACCGGCAACATATGATTATCCGTACACACTCGATCGGCCTTATCAAAACTGGCAACCCGGCGATCAGCAACATGCCGTAAATGTTATGAAAAGCCTGAAAGCATATGAAACGGGTGATGTGACTGCATCCATGGCTGCATTTGGGGACAGTGTGGAGCTCATGTTTGATTATTACCATGCAAAGCTGAGCAAAGACAGCCTTACAAAAATGTTTACCAAACAAAGAGCTGATACTAAAAGCATGACTATTAAAATGGACGATTGGGAATCGGTGATATCAAGCGACAAAAAATCCGAGTGGGTAACACTGTGGTATAAACAAATATGGACCGATCAAAAAGGTAAAACAGATTCGTTGGGTGTTATTAATGATGCTAAAATTGTAAACGGAAAAATTGTTGTGCTGGATGAAAAAATACAGCATTACGCTGCTGCAAAAAAATAAATGCTTTGCAAATGACAAATGCGCCTGATAGTAAAACTGCCAGGCGCATTTAATTTATTGTCCGGAATAACCGGGTTCATCATTATGCTTTATTTAGCATTCCAAATTTTTATAATGATTGTACTTGAAAATGAAAAACTGCATGCTATAATTGCAACAACGGGGGCCGAGCTGCAAAGCCTTGTAAATAAAGAAACCGGGATAGAATATATGTGGAGTGGCGATTCTGTCTATTGGGGAAAGCATAGCCCGGTTTTATTTCCAATTGTAGGCACCCTTAAAAACGATACTTATTATTATACTGATAAGGCTTATACACTTCAGCGGCATGGCTTTGCAAGAGACAAAAAATTTGTACCTACACAACTCAGTACAACTGAAGCAGTATTTACAATTACACAGGACGAAAGCACTATGGCAGTATATCCTTTTGCTTTTACTCTGCAATTACGCTATCAATTAAATAATGATCAACTTACCTGTAGTTACGAAGTATATAATTCAGGAAATGTTGTATTGCTTTTTTCTGTTGGGGCACATCCTGCATTTGCAGTACCCATGACAAAGGATACTGATTATACTGATTACTATTTACAGTTTAATAAAACAGAAATATTGCAGCGCTGGAAACTGGATGATGGATTAATAGCAAATCATGCAGAACTATTACCAACTGAAAACGGGCGGTTAAACCTTAAGCCACAATTATTTTACGAAGATGCCATTGTTTTAAAAAACCTGCAAAGTAATTGTATAACCATTGGTTGCACAACACAGCCACATGGATTAAATTTTTATTTTAAAGGCTTTGATTTTTTTGGAATTTGGGCTGCAAAAGACGCACCCTTTTTATGCCTGGAGCCCTGGTGTGGTATTGCAGATAGTGTCGATCACAATCAGCAATTAAAAGATAAGGAAGGTATAATAACCCTTGATGTAAATGCTCATTGGGCAAGAGCATGGAGTGTGGAATGTTTTTAATGTATAATTACTATTGCAACTCTTCACAATAATACCCGGCGTGCAATAAAATATTTTCCACTTCCTGCGCAGCAATATTGTTACTTACAATGCGTAACACATTATCGCAATCATTTAAATCAACATTCCACTTATAAATCTGTGGATGAATATCTAATGATGATTCCACATCGCTGATGCGTTTAGCATTGGTAAGGTTGGTTTTAAAAACAAGAATTTTAAAACCCCCTCCGCCCCCTGAAGGGGGAACTGCGGAGGCTTCACTGATTTGAAATTTATTCGTCATTTTGCAGTATAGTTGTGGTAATTAAAGATTATATAATAAAGCAGGCTGCTTAAGCTCCCCCTTCAGGGGGTGGAGGAGTTTTTGCTCCCCACATACCACCACAACGATTCTTCCATTCGGCTTTAAATTTTTCCTTTTCTTCCGGTGTCATATTTTCAAAACGTTGTTTCATTTTTTCCTTCCAGGCAGTATTACCACGCCAGCCTCTTTTACCATGAAAGCCGCCAAATAATATCTTACTCAACAATAAAATTCCTAAAGCCTGTAAAAAGCTGATTGTTTTTACACCAGTAATTACAAAAGGTAAAATATTATTCCACAAACTCATTACTATAAACCCAAATAATAATACTGCGGCAGTACCGAATATCATTATCATTAGCGCTTTTTTGATCCAAATTTTTTTCATATTGTTTTTTTTAGACACTAATTACACTAATTGCCGCTGATAAAAATAATGCTACAAATTCGTGTAATTGGTGTAATTCTTTTAATTAGTGTTTAATAGTTTAATAATTCATCTTTCAATACCTGTAACCGGCTTCTTAAATGCAACACCGCATATCTTTTACGGCTGATGAGTGTGGCCACACTTTCTCCGCTTACCGCCGCCATATCTTTAAAAGCAATGCCATCAATTTCGTTTTGGATAAATACATCACGCTGTTCGGTGGGTAACTCATCCAGTGCAGCTTTCAATTCTTCCCAAAAAAGATTACGCAGGTATTCTGTTTCGGGGGTACTGTCATTGCTGAACATCATTTCTCTCCAGTCAAAACTATCCTCATCTGTTTCCTGTACCTGTAATATATCATCCGCAAGCGGTAATTTTTTTTTGCGGTAGCTGTCTGTAATTTTATTACGGGCTACTTTATACAGCCATGCTGTTGTCTGTTCTATAGGTTCGGGATTACCGGCAAATTGGTAAAAAACATCCTGCAGAATATCTTCCGCATCTTCATTGCTGGCCACACGTTGTTTAATAAATCCAAACAGCCGTTTACTTACCGCTTTAATGGTGTTGGTAATATTTCTGTTGCGTTCAGCAGCCATTGGTGTTGCTATCATAAGTGCCTCTTCCATGTATAATACTCAAGACGAATCATAGAAAAAGATATTTTAAAAAAGGAAAAATATTTTTTAAGGTACAATATTAAGACTTACCTGGTTAAGGTATGCCTGTATTGGCCCGAATAAACCGGTATTGCTAATAATCGATTGCATGGTTCTATAATATTGATAACCCTTTACAATATATTTTAATGTTAAACTATTCTGCAAAAACCAGTTGCCATATTAGTTGCAAATAGAAAAACAAAATATTACTTTAGTTAATCAGTTTTTTTTAACCTAATAAAATAATCATTTATGGACATCAAAAAACTCTTTATTGGCGGAATTACAGGCGGTATCATTTACTTCCTGTTAGGCTGGCTGGTTTATGGAAACCTGCTGGCAGAATTTATGAAGGCCAATCCCGGTACTGTTACAGGCGTTGACCGTGCAATGGCCGACATGAACTGGATGTATTTGATAATTGGAAACCTGTTATCAGGATTTTTAATTACCTATATTTTTGTAAAAGGAAATGTCAGCTCTGTAGCAAACGGCCTGGTTACCGGTGCTGTACTGGGGCTGTTGATGTCTGCAGCTTTTGATACCATAATGTATGCAACCACCAATATTATAAGTAAAAAAATGATGATGGCAGATGTTATTGCATCTGTTGCTATAACTGCCGTTGTTGGTGCCATAGTTGGTTTGGTGCTGGGCAAACTAAATAAAGCCGGTTAATTTTTTGCAACCGGTAAGGTTGCTACAAATAATTAAAAGCCATTGCTGATATAATGATCAGTAATGGCTTTTTTAATACAGGTAACAACACGCTATTTGGATGAGTGCTGAAAAAAACTGAAATTCAAACTTTATTGCAGCACATAATCATCTATCTTGTTTATAAACATCCATAGCCATCAGCCACCGCAAAAAAATGAATTTGTAATCAGGAATTTGTACAATCATTTTAAACAAACTGTTACAGCAGGCAGCTATTCCATTGGCCTGCATCCATGGTACTTAAATGAAATAACATGGTTTGAAGAAATGAAAGTACTGGAACAGTACAGCATAAACAAAAATGTATTAGCTATCGGAGAATGTGGGTTGGATAAAATTTGCAACATCAATTTTGTATTACAGCAAAAAGCATTTGCAGCACAGATTGGTTTAGCCAATACAATTAATAAACCACTCATTATTCACTGTGTAAAAGCTTATGAAGAAGTGGAGCAGCTGTTGCAACAAAATAATAACAAGGTGCCGGTTATCTTTCATGGCTTTAATAAAAATAAAATTCTTGCACAGCAATTAATAAGTAAAGGGTTTTATCTTTCTTTTGGTAAAGCATTATTGCTACCTGCCATGCAGGAGTTGATAAAAACTTTACCCATGGGTAAAATATTTTTTGAAACAGATGATGCTGCTATAAATATTGAGGAAGTATATGTATTAGCAGCCCAGGCTTTACAGATTGATATAAATTCACTTAGTTTGCAAATTAAAAAAAATGCTGCCATTGTTTTTGGTGATGCATTGTTTACAATATGACAACAGATCTTTCCTGGCTTAGCAGAACAGAATTATTAATAGGCAAAAATGCACTGCAAACATTGGCACAAAGCCATATAATGGTGGTGGGCCTTGGCGGTGTGGGTAGTTATGCAGCAGAATTTATTGCCCGTAGCGGGGTAGGTAAAATGACCATTATTGATGGCGATGTGGTTGACCCAACCAACCGCAACCGGCAACTGCCTGCATTAGCTACCAACCACGGGCAATACAAAGCAAATATTATGGCCGAACGTTTAAAAGCAATTAACCCCGAGCTGGAACTGCATGTGGTAAAATCATTCATTACTCCCCAAATGGTAACGGAGTTATTTACAAATAGACCCGATTATATCATTGATGCCATCGACAGTATAACACCTAAACTCACGTTCATAAAAATGGCATACGAAAATAAAATGCTTATTGTAAGCAGTATGGGTGCCGGTGGAAAAATGGATCCCACAAAATTACAGGTGGCGGATATTTCAAAAACGTATCAATGTCCTTTTGCACAGCAGATACGTAAAGTATTAAAGCGGCAATATAATATACGGCAAGGTATTAAAGTGGTATTCTCTCCCGAAGAGAATGATAAAGAAAGCCTGATATTAACTGACGGCAGTAATTATAAGAAGTCGGCATACGGCACCATGTCTTATTTACCTGCAGTGTTCGGCGCAGTATGTGCCAGCGTGGTAATAAGAGATTTGATTGGTGCGGTATAATTTCCTACAAAAGCTTTCCACTTTCCAATGTACTTACAGCCTGTTCAATAATTTTTTTAATTTCTGCACTGGGTGCCTGCGCTAATGCTTTACGGGCATGCTCCAAAGCCTTTTTCAGATCACCCATTGCAGAGTAGCCTCTCATCATTCCGGCATTGGTAGGCCAGGCGCCATTATTTTTGGTATAGTTTTTTTCAAATACCACCATCGCTTCTTTTACTTTCTTTTCGGTAAGCAATTGTCTGCCATAATTATGCAGGTCTGTTATACTTGCACTTTCCATAGCTGCCTGCATAATTTTATCTGCCTCTTCTTTCTTATTTAATTTAGTAAGCAGGCCCGACTTTACAGAGATAGCTTTAAAAGTATTTACACCACCCAGCGAAGGATCAACTGCTGAACTGATCCAGCCCAGCGCCTCTTCATAATTGATATTGTTTTGCAGGCACCATAAAGCTGCTGCTTCCAGGCTTGGCGGATCAAAACCCATGGCACCACTTAATTGTGTGCGGATGCTTGCCAGTGTTGTTGCAGTAAGGTCGGCTTCAACAGTAAAAGGGATACGCCATTTTTCCCATTCCAGCGCCACTTCAACAGAGTGGTCGGTTTGTTTTGAAAAAGTATAGTCCAGGCGTTCTTTACTTACTGCCATATCTTTTTGCTGATGTGCAGTAACCCTCATTACATCAAGTTTATTATTATAAAAATAACTGCCCCATTCCGCTGTGTTTTTATTAAAGATAAGTGTGCAGGAATCGGGATATACTGCTATAAAAAAGGCATACTTGCCCGCAGCCAGCCATTTGCCGTTAACAGTTACATCGGTAGAAAATGAAATGGTGGTGCTTTCATCGGCACCGGCACGCCACGGCGATTGTACAGTAGAACCAAACCCTAAAACTGTAAATCCATAATGCGCAACAGGAGTGCCCCATATTTTTCCTTCACGGCCTTTTACACCGGGTGCACTCCAGCTTATTTCAATATCTGTAACACCGGTTCTTCTGCCAGCCATACATTTATAATTTACATCGCCATTTGGCAAACGCAATAATTGTGCTGTTGCAGGTGTGTTGCAGATAAATAGAATTAAAAAAATTATTGCTGCAGATGTGTTACTGAAAATCTTTTTCATGGCATATATTTTATTGTAAGTTAGATAACAGCGCAATAAAATTGTAACCGTTTAAATAATAGTTACAGGCCTTAAAAGCTACC
The DNA here is from genome assembly GCA_043757165.1 of Ferruginibacter sp. GTDB lineage: Bacteria > Bacteroidota > Bacteroidia > Chitinophagales > Chitinophagaceae > Ferruginibacter. Next base: position 71,520 of record JAYVPT010000011.1, on the reverse strand, counting down.
TGGTAAACCTTTCTCCCTTTTTATTCGTTAATTAGAGTATGAAAATAGTTTTAAGAATATTTCTTTGTGTGGTGCTGATGGCCTGTACAAAGGCAAAGCCCGGTAACACTGGTTACAGTATACCCAATGCAACCGGGCCTGTAAAGACATGGCTGGCACTCGGCGATTCTTATACTATTGGCCAAAGTGTTACAGAGGCAGAACGTTTTCCTGCGCAAACCGCTAATATTTTAAAGCAAGGCGGCATCAATATAAATACACCAACTTATATTGCCACCACGGGATGGACCACCACCAACCTTATGAACAGTATACTTGCACAAAACCCCGGCAATTACGATGTAGTAAGTTTGCTCATTGGTGTAAATGATCAATACCAGCGACACGATACCACCGGTTACCGCCAGCGTTTTACTGAATTACTTACCAAAGCCATTCAATTAGTCAATGGGAAAAAAGAAAATGTTTTTGTTGTCTCCATACCCGACTACAGTGTAACACCATTTGCTGCAGGCAGCGATACTGCTCAAATACGTAAAGAGATAGACTGGTTTAATGCCATCAATAAAAATGTAACAGCAAATTACAATTGTCCTTATTTAGATATAACCCCTTCTACAAGAGAAGGCCGTTACGACCGTTCACTGATTGCCACCGATGGATTACATCCTTCAGGTGTAGAATACAAACGCTGGGCCGACAGGCTGGCACCAATGATGTTGCTGGTGCTTAAATAAAATTCTTGTGCTGGAAAATGAAAAATACTGCTTTAAATTTTAAGTATTTAATTTGTGTAATTCGATAAAATCCGTGTAATCAAAAACACTAATAATAAAAATCAAGAACAGTATTACTGCCATAAGCAATATGCGGCCGTATAGCAACACCAATTTTACTATAAGAGCTGATGCAAATACTGCAGTGCCCCAGCGAAGGCACCCCTTCATCAATCATTAAACACATCAGTATATCCAGAGCCTTATCATGCCCGTAATCGCAGCACTCCCCATTATAATACCATTTCTTTTTGCTATTTGCATTATCCCGTTCATGACCCACATAACCTTTTTTCCCGGAGTTAACAGCATGGCAACTGGCACCTTCAAAACAGAGTGAATCGGGGTACAGTAAATTCAGTGGTTTTAAATTACGCAGCGTACTCAATAACGAAATAAAGTTGTCGGTATTTTTAAGGTAGCCTAATCCGCAGCTGTCGGGGTATTTTTTGGTTACCGTATTGGCAAACAATACCGGGTTCATCCGCATCAGGTTAATAATATAGATCAGTTTTTTTTCTTCTGCCGTCATATAATTTGTATTGGCGGCGGTATTACAGGCCCTGTATTTTGGCTGGTTCCATTCTGCCGAAAAATTACTTAGTGGCGAAATAGTTGCGGCATCATTAGCTGCCGGTGGGTTTACATTTATAAATCCTGCAACAGGCAATGCAAATAAAAACAGCCATACATATTTCATGCAATAAAGATTTTGGGAAGAATAGTGATTACGCCTGCTGCAAAAAAATATTGCTGCAGCAATGCTAATTAAATGCGAAAGCTTTTTTACCCGTTGAATTTTGTATAGCAAAAATATGCAGGAGAAAAAATTATACCACGGTTTTACCAAAAGGCATCAATGAAATTTCTATCAGTTTAAAATGCTGGCGGGCAAATGGAATACCAATAATGGTGACGAATAAGATCAGCCCAAAAACAATATGTATTAAAGCGGTATATAAGCCACCGCAAATTATCCATACAATATTGCAGAACAAAGAGAGGCAACCCACATTACCCGAATTGCTCACCACTTTTTTACCAAAGGGCCATAATACCAGGCCTGCAATTTTAAAACATTGCAAACCCCAGGGCATACCAACAACTGTAATACATAAAATAATGCCGCCAAATAAATAACCCAGGGCTGCAAAAAAGCCGCCGAAGATGAGCCAGATAAGATTACCGAGTAGGTTCATGGTACATATAATTTATCGAATATACAAAGTGGATGACTTTTATTAATTCAAAGACTATTAATTGTCATTTTTAAGATGGTGCAGATCTGCAGCAGGATTCTTTCCTTTAACGACAGAAAAAAATGCAATGATCTTTTTCATATCGGCAGCTTCATCAGCCGTGGTAAATAAAGCGGTACCAATTATTACCTGTTTTTTTTCAAAATCAAAACCCACGGGCAGTATGGGTACCTGGGCCTGCCTGGCAATATGATAAAAGCCACTGCGTAATTTATCCACTCTTTTACGGGTACCTTCCGGTGCCATTGCTAAAATAAAATTTTCGTTGGCTGCAAACAGGGCAGCTACCTGTTCCACCATGCCCTGTTTACTAAAGCGGTCAACCGGTGTGCCGCCCAGCCTGTGCAATAACCAGCCAAGCGGGCCAACAAATAATTCCTTCTTACCTAAAAATTTTGCGTTCGTTATTTTTAATTGTTGCCTTGCAGCAAAGCCTAAAAACAGGTCTTGCCAGCTGGTATGCGGAGCAACAATCAATACCATCTTTTTATACTCGTACGGAAAGCTCCCCGTAATTTTCCAGCCGCCAAGGCGCCAATACAGTTTCCATAATAATTGAAGCATAGGGAAAGGTAGCTGTTTTGTTTTGCTAAACAAGATGCAGGATGCAGTTTATACCTATGCTGCTTATCTTCACAAACAGCAACATTAAAAAAATGATAGAACAAACTGCATTGGTGGTAAACACATGGAAGTATAACCCACCGGTTAATGTTATTGAGGCCGGTGAGAAACTGACCGGTTATATTACTTTAGATGTAATGAAGAAAAGAACAGCAATAAAAAAAGGTATTGCCTGCCGATTTACCTGCGAATTTATTTTTGAACAGCAAACCCTGCTGGAATATGTGGCCGGCGATACTTATGTAATTGACCCGCCCGATATTATTGATATGAAGGAACTGCATACCATGGTAAGTAACAGTTATAATAAATTTAAGGAAACCTTTGATTTTAGAAAGCTGGGTACGGTACTGTAGAATAAAACCCTGGCACCCTTTAATGAAAAAATGTATGACCTTGTACCGGTGATGAATTTACTGAATGAATAAACCTTTTTGTTATTCTGTATCGGCCTGGCTGTAACCATTGTTCTCTTCATCTTCCTGGCCAATATCTTCTGCCGGATCATCCGGTTCGACTCCGGGAATATCGAGGTCTTCGCCTGTCAGATCAGAACTGGTTTCATTAACCGGGTCGCCATCAGTATCGGTATTGTCCAGTGCCGATCTTCTTAAATTATTATTATCAAAAGATATTCCGCTGTCAATACTGCTATCCAGCAAAGCTCTTTCTTCCGGGCTGACGTTGGCATCTGTATCGGTTGGTGTAGCCACAGCTATTTTTTTACCGGTATTCATAGATTTATTTTTTATTGCTAAAGTTATCAACTGGTCTGCATAATAAAAATAATAAAGGTTGGATTGGGTTATGATTTTAGTTAGTGTTTTTGCTTAACTAGCTTTGCCCGGGCCTTACCGATAAAAATGTATTTGCATGAGATTTTTAAAAAATTTAAAAAACAAATTGTTCCAGGTCACTGTCTTTGTATTGGTAATTGAGTATATGCAGCACTTTGTCGGTAATTTTTTTACCCTGTACATAAAGTATGTTTTTACTTTTTGTACAGCTGGGTTTTGCAGTAACCTTTATTACAAAGCGGGTTTTGGGGCTGTTGTCATTATAGATTGTCTTTTGCATCATCATTTTTATTAATTAAAGAATGTTGTTTTTATTATTGGCGAATATTTTCCTCAATTTCTTCCCCTGTATCGGGCAGATCTGCTGTCCAGTCTTCTTCGGGCAGGTTATCGGCATCGGCAATGCGGTCTGTTTCCTCTGCATTAAGTGCCGCAGCCTGGTTATCATCATCATCGGCAATGGCATCCAGTTCTTCGGCTGTAATGGCCTCTTCTTCGTAGCTCATATCATCGGTATCCAGCTTATCCTCACCATCGGTGGCAGCAGAAAATTCCAAAGTATCATGCTTAAGGTCGGTTTTTATATCTTCAGCAGCAGCTTGCTTTTTCATAACGTTGTTTTAATGTAGAATAATGAAAAGCGTGCCAAAGTTTTAGGGAGCTGTAATTTTATTTTTTGTGTAAGGCCGTTTTTGTTTGCCGCTGTAATATGACCCTAGGGGATGAAAAATATTTTTTGTACTGGCACAATTTTGGTACAGTTAGTTTTACCAATAGCGCTCTTCTTAAATTTTTTCAAAAAAATAAATCATGGCAAAAAAATCTAAACAGGCAAAGAAAGCTGCTGCTAAAAAACCAACAGTAAAGAAGGTGGTAAAAAAAACCGCTCCTAAAAAAACAGTTACAAAAAAAGCTGCCCCTAAAAAAACTATTGCAAAGAAACCTGCAGTAAAGAAAGTAGTTCCCAAAAAACCGGTTTCAAAACCTGCCCCGCCGGCACGCAGAAAATCAACAGCAAAGAAAATTGTAAAAAAAACGGCCCCTAAAAAAACAGTTACAAAGAAGCATGCGCCTAAAAAAGCAGTCATAAAAAAAGCACCTGCAATAAAACCTGCACAGGCTAAAGTTGTTGCAATAAAGAAAGCAGTACCGGTAAAAGCAGACAGGCCAACAGCAATACCCGAAGTAACAGTTTTACCTCCCGTTGTTCAATTGCCGGAAGAAAAAGAAAGCAATAATAATGATACCGGCAGGCCGCAAATGATGGTGCCCGGCGATGGACTGGATGAAGCACAGGTTAAAATTGCAGACCCGGTTACAACATTTGATCAAAATGTATTTAATAGGGCAACAGCCAAGGGAGATCCGCATAGTAAAGTGCACCTTTCCAGCCAGGGTAAAGGCAATATGAGGCCTGCTGTTAAAAAAACATTCTGGCGTAAATAAGCACAACAACTCCACTATATATTGTGCAGATGGTTGCCTGTTAACTTACTACAAATTTGAAAACAGGCATGTGAAAAAAAAGATTGACCGGGTAACTGGTCAATCTTTTTTATACCCGTTATTTTTTAGCAAAATCTCTTATAGCTTTTGTGTGTTGGCTGTGGACGTTGCGTATGTTTTTATAATTAGGTTTACACAACCTCTGGTGCCGGAAACGTTGCTGAGAAAAAATATTTTTATTGAATGCTTCCGCTTTTTTATACTTCCACACAGCCATCATATATATCCTTTGGCGGCACTGAAACTATTCCGGCAACCATTACCTGTTTACCGGATTTTTTTATATCTTACCAATTCTCCCACTTTTAACTTAAACAAAAATTAGTATGAAAAAATTATTCCTGGCTCTTATCACAGGCTCGTTATTGGTTTCCTGTAATAATGATAAAAAAGAGAACGAGGTAGCTAAAAACAGCGACTGGACCACACAAAACCTGAAAGGCAGGGTACAAACACTGCAGGAAACCAGTTATACACCCGACAGTACCGGCAAGATTGGGGCTATGGATTCCTGCTGTATAAAACTGGATAAATATGATGAAAAAGGGTACAATAATTCATCAACCCAAAAAGACAGTAAAGGAACAGTAAAAGAAGAAACGGCTATTACCCGTTACGATGCCGGCCAGGTAAAAGAAGTACATGTTATGAAAGACGGTAAGCAAACATTTGGTTTTGCTATACAGATCGGTAAGGACGGAAAATATTCCGGTGCACAGTCTAAAGACTCAGCCGGCAAAACCACCTCTTATTTTACTAACATTACAGAAGATGAATATGGTAATGTAACCGGCGGTTCCGAATACAAGGCCGACAGTTCTTTAAAATCAACCTTTGCTGCCGGGTTCACCAAAGGCGTGCAAACAAGTAATACCTCAAAAGACAGCTCCGGTAAACAAACATTTAGCTACAAGGCCGAGTTGAATGATAAAGGAGATGTTATAAAATCAACAGTTACCGAAATGCCCAAAGACAGCACTACTACCAAGGTAACAACATTTAAGTACGACAGCTATGATGAACAGGGCAACTGGACACAACGCACCACTTATGATGATAAAGGAAAAGCCACCAAAGTAATAAAGCGAACCTATACCTATTATAAAAAAGATTGAGCTGCATAAAGGCAATTAATTAAAAAAAGACGGATAAATTTATCCGTCTTTTTTAATAATACTATCTCTGGTTTTTACCCCAAAACATTATTTCGAACTCAGGTCGTCCCTTCTTGTTTCAAAATGCTGTTCACGGCTTACAACATCATCTGTAAGCATTTTTATTCTTTTATCCCATGCATCCTGCCCGTAATCGGCAATGTAAGCGTTCTTAAATGCATCGGGGGCCATTTTAAAATAATCCATATCCATTTCCTTAAAACCATTGGTAAGGTTGCGTAAAGTAACGATGGTGGGGCTGGAGCCTGCCAATTGTTTTATCATAGTGTTATAACTTGTAGGACTATTTATTTTTGTATTAATAAGTACACCCCTTCTTAATTCAGTCAACACTTCTCCCATTTTTCCGTCTTTTATTACAGTAACCGATACCAAAAATTTAGTTGCCTTTGCATCGCCACGATAGCTTAAGGTATCTGCCCAGCGAAAAATATTATTATCATTACCGGGCTCCAGTTTGGGGGTAAAAACTTTTTCCAGGTCAAGCCTATGCTCTTTGGTATTGGGTTTATCCTTGTCCATATCGGCATACGAAATGGGGCCCTCTACAATAACATACGATCCATTTTCGGGGCCACTGGTAACTTCATATATCGATCGTTTATCAGTTTTGTTATGAAATTTATCCAGGTGCATTTTCCAGCTGGCTTCAAAGGCCGATTTCATACCGGCTTTGGGTTTTACCACATTAACATTGTACAGGGTGTTGCCCTGGCCAAAAGCGGTAACGCTTGCTGCAGTAAGCAGCAGGCATAATAATTTTTTCATAAATGTGTTGTTTTTAAGTTTAAAAAATTTATTAAATGCTTTTACGGGGAGAATTAAAAAGAAGATTCAACAGGTAGAAGGTGCAATGCAGTTTAAATGTAAATAATTTTTTTACTAATTGCAAGCGTTTGAGGGTTATAGTTTTTAGGTAATGTTAAATGCAGGTAGAATACGTTTTTGCTTTCTGGTTTGTTTGTAACGGCTCTTACGGAAAGAAAAATTTAGTCTGTTTACTATAAAGTTGAAAAAAATAAAAACATTTATTTTTATTTGGTATTACTTTGTACCCTGAAATTAAAGACATGGAAACTTCAATAGTGACAACCACGGGGCAAATTTTAATCCCCAAAAAAATCAGAGCCAAATATGGGTTTAAACCAGGTTTTAAGGTGGCTTTTATAGAAACTAAAGACGGCCTGTTGATAAAGCCAATGTACCATGCTTATTTTAAAAAATTTGCCGGCATATTAAAAGGTACTATACCCTTGGCAGATGATTATAAGGCAATGAAGAAAGAAGAAAAAATACTGGAACAGGAAAAAGAAGAAAGAATTTTTAAAAGAAGATGAATCAAAATATAAAATTCTACTTGAACCTTTCATTATGAATTTTCAAAAATTCTTTAGCAGGTAAAAACTTATCAGGTAAGTGAATTTTCTTTCCTTCAAAATCTATAAAATTTTGCTGAATGCTTTCAGGTACATTTTTCTTTTTAAGTAAAGAAGAAACTTTAATTGTATAATCTTCAGTAACAGTTATTAATCCGTTTTCAAATGCTTTATCATGCAAAGCATTTAATAATAATCCATTCATTGGATTTAACCTGTTCTTTTCATCTTTTCCCCACGGCACAATATGGCTTGCAATTAAAAGCTCAGTGTTTGCAATTTGTGTTATACAGCATTTGTTATTGTATGTTGCCAGTAACATTGTTCTAAAGAGAGATTGATTCACCCTTGTTTTAACCAATCTTTCTTTTTCTAACCCTTCTTTTATTATTTCATTTATATCAATCTTATTTAGTTTTTCAATTGTTGTGTGTTTTCTTTCTGCTAAAAGTTTTTCGCTTTCAATTAAAGCAGCATCCCAGTTATTATAAAACTCATTCCAGATTTGCTTATCTAATTTACTTGCATTAGATGCTCCTTTAATTCCTCTTTCTTTTAAAGTTGGATCAAAGCTTGCAAAATTTCCAAGTTTCAATGCGATAGAAGAAGGTGTTCTGCCTATCAGCTCTGCAAATTTTATAATTTCAGTAGTTGCTTTGTGCATCTTCCCGAAAGGTAATTTGCAATACAAGTTTATGGCTAATACTAATTCATCTCTTGTCCAGAGTTTTTGTCCTTCTTTCATAAATTGGTTAAATTATCTTCCACAATTTAAGATATTCTTCATCTTCTTCCTCGCCACAAATAAAGCCACAGCCTTTATTCAAACACTGATTAATTAAAAGGTTTGCATTCGTATGATAAAAGTTGCCAATCTCCAGGCATCTTGTACCGCAATGTGGGCATATAAAAGGTTGGTCGTTCATTAGAAATATTTCCAGTATTTTAATTTCATCCTGTTTCATAAATCTGTTTTTTAATGTCCATCATCAAACATATTTTAATGCGTTCAAAAAAACGGTATGTTTAGCACACATGTATCATTGCAAAAAAGTGCAGGAATTATTTAGTAAGCAATACTATCCCATGTGACTTAAAGTACATTTGCTTTTAAGTCACTATGCAAAACTTTTAAAAAATATCAGGAGAGTTTTTTAAGGAGAGCACTTAAAGCCTTTTCAACCTTGGCAGGTTTCAATTTACATTCCCAAACAGTTATAATTTTCCAACCATCTTTTTGTAATGCTTTTATAGCTTTGGCATCGTTGGCTTTATTACCGTTTATTTTATTCAGCCACCAATCTGTTCTGGTTTTTGGTACGGTAAAATATTTACAGTTGCTATGCCCATGCCAAAAGCAGCCGTGTACAAAAATTATAGTTTTATATTTAGGTAAAACAATATCAGGTTTGGCGGGTAATTTTTTATCGTGTAGTTTATAACGGAAACCATTTGCAAATAAAAATTTACGTACCAGCATCTCCGGCTTTGTATCCTTGCCTTTAATGCGGCTCATGTTATAACTGCGCTGTTGTATGGTATGCACGTCTGCCATATAGTTACAAATGTAGTATCCTCTGCCGATGCAGCAGCCGGGTTTAATGGAAATATACTGCTGCAGGCAAAAGCCAACTGTAAAGAAAGATGGGTATACAGTTGCATTTGTCATTTATTTGCATAATATTTATACTCATTATACAATTCCCCTTAAACATCAACTGCAAAAAATGAAAAAATTAATTACTGTAACAGCATTTATTTTTATGCTGCTGGCTGCCACTTATTTTACTGCCTGTAATAATAATGGTTCGTCAACAGCCGCAAACACTAAAGAAGATTCCATTAAAAAAGTTATTGCAAAGGGCGAATACCTGGCCCTGCATGTAGCCGCCTGTATTCATTGCCATAGTAAGCGTGATTTTACTAAATTTTCGGGGCCGGTTGTTACCGGTACGGAAGGAATGGGTGGCGGTAAATTTGATCATACTATTTTAGACGCTATTCCCGGAACCATGTACGCCAAAAATATTACACCCGATTCTGCCACCGGCATCGGTAGCTGGACAGACAGTGAAATTTTACGGGCTATTACACAGGGCATCAATAAAAAAGGCGATACCCTTTTTCCTTTAATGCCCTATGCCAGTTATAACCATATGGCAAAAGATGATCTGCTGAGCATAATTGCGTACTTAAAAACATTAAAGCCCATAAAAAATAATGTACCACCCAGGGAATTAATGATACCGATCAGCATGGCTTACCCAGCCCCTGCATTGCAAAAATCTGTTGATGGAAATATGCGTCCGGCAGAAACGGATAAAGTAAAATACGGCGGATACCTGATCAACATGGCGGATTGTATAAATTGCCATACGCCCTATGTAAAAGGGGAACCGGATTTTGGCAACGCTTATTCGGGCGGCAACACTTTTACCATTGCCGGTTTTAAAGTAACCTCGGCAAACATTACACCCGATTCTATAACCGGTATCGGCGGCTGGAACGAAACAACGTTCATCAATAAGTTTAATGCCTGCCGTAAAGAGGAAGGCTATAATTTTAACCCGGGCAAAAACAATACAGTAATGCCCATTGTTGATTATGCAGGTATGACAGATGCAGACCTGGGTGCAATTTTTGCCTACCTGCGAACCGTAAAACCAGTAAAGAACAAAATAGAAAAATACCCGAACTAAATTTTTTGAACCTTTTGTTTTTACCGAACATGGCTGCAGTTGAAAATTGCCAGCTGGCAAAGGCTGCATTGCATGTATGGAGATATTGCATAAACCATCAACTAAGGTTTAATACAATTGCGGTACAAATGTAAAGCAGGGGCCGTTTATAAAACCCCTATTGCAATTCTCCCAATCTTTCACTTATTTTGTTCTCCCAAGATCTTTTATTCTATTTAATTCCACTGCATATTTTGCTTGCCTGTTTCATAACATGATTTTTAAACCTTAAATCAAAAAAAATTATGAAAAAGCTTTTCCTTCTTTCCGGTGGCATTTTTTTACTCCTCAACACTGGGCTGCATGCACAAAAAGGCCGTACAGTGGAAACTAACAGCAGCTCTGCCAGCACTAATCTTTCTAAAAAAGATATAGAAAGCCTGCCCTTTAGCAGGGGTAAATGGGAGTATGGCATTACTATGGAAAACCTGGGCTATTCTCACCAGAACATTACTACAAATGGAGTGGACCAGGGGAGCCAAAGCCGTTTTTCTTTAGACCTGGGTACCAATTATTATGTTGCCGATCATATTGGTATTGGGCTTGAGCTTAATGCTGACATGAGTGCTTTTAAAAATAACGGCAAACAAACCAGTAACAGCTGGATGACGTATGCCAATTTTACTTACGGTACCACCATCTCCGAAAATTTTAATTTTTATGCCAGGGCAGGTGTGGGCATTGGAGGTATAACTGATAAATATACGCCGCCAAGCGGCCAGTCAACTACCAACAAAGCAGATGAGTTTGGTTACAAGTTTAGTGTTGGGTTTCCTATACAGCTTGAACGCAATGACGCAGTTTATTTTACCCCCATACTGGGTTACAGGTATAACCGGCTAAAGTATGATAACAATACTGAAACAGATACCCGTTTTGGCGTAGGATTAAAACTGGAAACATTCCTGAGTTGCAGGGAAGTGGGCTGCAATTCACACTCGGGGTATAAATTTTCGAAAGACATATACAGCCAGGGCCATAGTTATTTAGGCGTAAGCACAAGGGGCATGACTTCCTTTGGCAATTTAAAAACAACGTACACCGGCAATTATCCTTCGGAGAAACAGGATCATTCTGAAACAGACCTGTCGGCTAATTACATGTATTATATTGTAAATAATTTATCGCTGGGCTTAGATCTTGATTTTAGTAACAGTGTTTACAAAAACTCAGCGGCTAATTACAAACAGTCGAATAACGGCTTTGCCATTACCCCCATGTTTGAACTGAACATACCATCTAAAAATGAGGGGCTTAATAATTTATTTATAAGGGGTGGTTATGGTTTTGGTTCACAGCGTTCGGAATATAAATCGGGCAGCACCAGCAACACCACAAAATTCAGCACTACTGATTTTTGTGCAGGCATTGGCTATAATTGCTTTTTTCATAAGGGGCTTAGTTTAACACCGGTTTTTGAATATGACTGGGCTACTTATAAGAATAAAGACAATAACCAAAAAGAAAAACTTGACGGCCCCGGTTTTTCAATAGGGATAAGAAAGTTTTTTTAATTTTTATCAGGTAAAATATAATTTTTAGCAACGTTTCTCAATGGCCCGGGGTGTAATGCGGACGTTGCTTTTTTGTGAGTGGGGGTGGCTTTACAACCGGAATATTATTCTACAACTGCCTCATTATTTTTATTGTAAAGATGCCGGGATAGCATATAGGATAAAATATCGGCAATCATTTTTAGTACTAAAAAAATAAGGGATGGTTTTAAATGAGTGAATTTTGGTATCAGTATCATCAGGTGCATGGGCACCACACGCAGGTAGGGTAAAAAGAACATGCTGCCAATATTAAATGTGGTCACCTGCTCCAGCCTTTTGTGTTTTATAAATCCCGAAAGAGTTTCCATAAAAAAGACAGCCACACCAATCAGTAAAAAGGCTTTATCAACATTCATTAAGCCAAAATCTACCAGTAAAAAAATGGCATAACCCAAATGAAAACCGCCATAGTGTACTAAAAAGAACCAGGCCATGCAGCCTTTGTTATTTTGGGTAACAGGGGCATTGTTTAACTTAATACTGCCGGCGTCGAAGTTTTTTATGGTAAGCAGGTCAGCAAAATTAAACAGGCCAATAATTACACTTTGCATCCAGTATATCCATACCACTGTTGCAAAGCCAGCGGGGTGATTTTGATAATACCAGATGCAGTACAGGTTTCCGGTAAGCAGTAACAAAAAAGAAGGGTTGGTAAAAGATCTTTTAAACATGTGGCGGTTTTAGTTACTGCAGTGGCTAACTGACTTTGTCTAACTGTTCTTCAATTTTAAGCAGTGCTTCTGTAAGTTCCTGTTCCTGTGCCGGGTTGCCTTCCTGGCCTGCAGCAAGGGTGGCGTACCAGATCAATACCATGGCGATATAATCCTGCATATCTTTTCCGGCAAACTGGGTTTTAAACTCAATTATCTTATCGTTAATTGTTTTTAAGGTACGGCGTACGGCCTCCTCGTCTGCTGCACTGGTTTTAATACGGTATGTCCGGTCGCCAATTACAATATTTATAGGTATCAGCTCTTGCATAATTAAAATTAATGTATTATTTTGTTTCCTCTTACCAAAGAAAGCACCAATCTTCCTGTTTTATAAAAATCAAAAGTAGCACTGTTTTTTAACTAAAGCAGTGGGTAATCACCGCCACCTTATTACAAAACTGCACCTCATAGCCAATTAAGAATTAAAAACAATTAACGATGTTTGCCAAAATTAAACAAGCCTTTTTTACCGACTCCTTAACCATTGAGTGGGAAAAGGTAACTGCCAACCCTTTAAAGTTTGTTTTAAAGAACGATAAAGGAGAGGTTTGCTCAACATTAGAAGCCAGCCAGGGTAATAATCAAAAATATTTTAACTGGCGCGGGCTTAACGATCTGCCATACGGCAGGTATTTTTTAGAGCTTAGTAATATTGACGGCGACCAGTTATTAAAACTGGTTAAAAGGGTATAGCCTATTCTGCCAACAGGCCAATACATTTATCTATTTCTTTAATGTATCGGTCAATATGTTTTTCAAATGCTTTTTTATCAACATCATTCATTTGCCCGCTACTGGTTTTTAAAATATTTACCTGCTCCTGCAATTGGGCAATGAGTTGGGTATTCTTTTCTTTTGTTTCCTGTAAAGCTGCAATCAGTTTGCTTTGCCTGTCATTGTCTTTTTGCAATTGCTGGTATTGCTTCAATAATTTTTGAAGCTTATCGTTAATGCGTTTAATATTTGATTCAAGGTCTGACATTTGAGGGCCCAATCCGCCAGCTGGCGGACTTTACAACAGTATTAAATTATCAATTTCTTTTTGTTTATCAAATTTACCATCCGCATTCATCTTCGCTGGCTTCCCTTTTCCGCAGGATGCTGCGCAAAGGGATAGGAGTTTACCTTCTCACTTCTGCCCCCAACTCATTTTCATACGCACCTATGATCTTATTCATCATGGCATCAATTTCAGTATCGATCATTGTTTTTTCTTCATCTAAAAAAGTAAAACTAACTGCCATCGATTTTTTGTTGGCACCCAGCTTTTCACTTTCAAATACATCAAACAAGTTAACATTTTTTAATTTACCCAGCTTTGCTGCAAAAGTTGTTTTTTCTATTTGCTGGTATTGAATGCCTTTGTCTACCACAATGGCCAGGTCTCTTTGTACTGCCGGAAATTTAGAGATCTCTTTAAAGCTGATGCGGTTATTTTTATTTAACTGCATCAATTTATCCCAGTTAATATCGGCATACAAAACAGATTGTTTACAATCGAATTTTGCAGCAGTTTGTTTGTTTACAGTACCGGCAGTTGCAATCACTTCATTTTTTACTTTTATTTCAACCGCATTGTCTAATTTTTCATTTGTAATAATTACAAATTCATTTATTGATACACCTGTTAACGCTGCTGTTTTTTCAAGCACACCTTTTATAAAATAGAAATCTGTTTTTTGCGCTTTGTTGTTCCAGTCACCTTCGGTTTTATTACCCGTTACAAATAAACTCAGGTGATTGTTTTCGGCATAGCTGCCCACAGCATCTGTTGAATAGGTTTTACCAAATTCAAAAAACTGCAGGTTGTTATTTTTCCTGTTTAAATTATAGGCAATGGTTTCCAGGCCGGTTTCAAGCATAGAGGGGCGCATAACATTCAAATCCTCACTCAGATTATTAATCATTTTTACCGTGGTTTGTAAAGTGGCTTCGGTAAAGTATTTACTGTTGGTAATGCTGTTAGTAAATATTTCGTTAAAGCCAAGGCCGGTTAAATAATCAGCTACCTTTTCTTTGTAAGTTGCTTCGTGGGCCAGTGTTTCCACTGCAGGTGCTATGGTTATCATTTGCGGAATGTCTACATTATCCAGGCCATCTATACGCATAATTTCTTCAACCAAATCTGCAGCAATGGTAATATCGGGTTTGCTGAAAGGTACTTTTACCCATAGCTCATCCATACCTTCTTTTATCATTTCAAAACCAAGTTTGGTTAAAATATTTTTAATGGTATCGCCATGATAATTTTTACCGCTTAATTTTTTCAGGTAATGGTATTTTAAACCCACTTCTGTTTTTTCTTTTGGGTTTGGATACACATCAATGATATCGCTGGCAATTTCGCCCCCTGCAATTTCTTTTATCATAGTGGCAGCCCGCTTTAAAACATTTACGGTATTGCTGATGTCAACACCTTTTTCAAATCTTGTGGCGGCATCGGTACGTAAACCATGCTTAACAGATGATTTGCGAATGTTGATGGGATTAAACCAGGCGCTTTCTAAAAAAATATTTTTTGTTGTTGCTGTAACGCCGCTATGCAAACCGCCAAATACGCCACCAATACACATCGGTTCAGTTGTATTGCAGATCATCAGGTCTTCTGCGGATAATTTTCTTTCCTTGTCATCCAGGGTTATAAAAGGGGTGCTTTCGGGTAAATTTTTTATAATTACTTTCTTGCCCTTTATTGCATCAGCATCAAAAGCATGTAAGGGCTGGCCTGTTTCATGTAAAATAAAATTGGTAATGTCTACAATATTATTGATGGGCCGCAGGCCAATACTTTTTAATTTTTGCTGCAGCCATTTTGGGCTATCCGCAATAGTTACACCTTGCAGGCTTACGCCGGCATAGCGCTGGCAGGCTATAGTATTTTCAATCACCACTTCCATTTTCAGACCCAGGTGATCGGGCTTAAAATTATTTTTAAAAGGAGATTTTATGTGACTATCTTTTTTATTATGGTGCGATAAATAAGCACACACATCTTTGGCCACGCCCAAATGGCACATGGCATCCATGCGGTTGGGAGTTAAGCCAATTTCAAAAATAATATCGTTGTAAGTATCAAAATATTCGGCAGCAGGTGTGCCCACAACAGCAGTTGCAGGCAAAACCAAAATGCCATCATGGCTTAAGCCAAGGCCAATTTCATCTTCGGCACAGATCATTCCATGACTTTCAGCACCTCGAATTTTGGCTTTCTTCATCGTCATTGGTTCGCTGGTGGATGGATATATCGTAGCACCAATTGTTGCCACTACCACTTTTTGCCCTGCTGCTACATTTGCAGCGCCGCAAACAATTTGTAATGGTTCGGCAGCACCAATATTAACTTTGGTAAGCGATAATTTATCTGCATCGGGGTGTTTTGCGCATTCCAGTACTTCACCAATTATCAATCCTTTTAATCCACCTTTTATTGCCTCAAAAGGCTCCATGGTTTCTACCTCAAGGCCAATGGAAGTAAGTATCTTACTTAATTTTTCCGGTTCAATCTTTTCGGGCAGGTATTCACTAAGCCAGTTATAACTAATCGTCATTTATTTATTTTGGTATTTATTAAGTGGCAAAGATAGTTTTTTGACAAAGAAGTACCAGAAATTGAATAATTAATAAACTACGGATAGATTTTTAATAATGCAAATGAAAAAAATAAACAATAGTGAAGAAAAAGAAATTTTGATATTATGATATTGTTAATAAAAACAATGAGTTTGCCAATTATACTGATTTTTACTTTGTTAACTTGCTGTTGATAACGCCTTGATAAGTTAACTTTGCTGTTAACAGAGCGTGGAAAACATACTTAAAAAAGGCAAAAAGGGAATTGTGAATAAAAAAGATAACCCGTTTAATCTTTAATTGCATTTATCTTAGCCGCCCTGCAAAACTTAACACCCCAAACAGGCAAGCACAACATGGAACTTACTAATTATAACAAAGACAAAAAAGCAAGACGCAAAGCACTGCCTGATCTGAGCAGCATGATGTATGGCAAAGTGCCACCACAGGCAAAAGAACTGGAAGAAGCCGTACTCGGCGCCATCATGCTTGAAAAAAGTGCATTTGACACCGTTGTTGAAATATTAAAGCCAGAATGTTTTTATGTAGATGCCCACCAGCGCATTTACAAAGCCATGCAGGGGCTGGCCATAAAAAGTTTGCCGATAGATCTGTTAACGGTTGTAGAAGAATTAAAATTTCGTGAAGAACTGGATATTGTTGGCGGACCATACTTTGTTACCAAACTGACGAATGCTGTTGTTTCATCTGCAAATATTGATGCCCACAGCAGGATCGTTTTACAAAAATTCATTCAACGTGAATTGATACGCATAAGCGGCGAAATAATTGGTGATGCTTATGAAGACAGTACCGATGTATTTGATATGCTTGATGACGCAGAAGGAAAATTGTTTGAGATAACCAACAGCCACCTGCGTAAAAATTTTGACAGTATTGATACCGTGTTGGTAAAAACCATTCAGCGTATTGAAGACATGCGCAACCGGCAGGAAGATCTGACAGGTGTGCCTACAGGTTTTCCTTCTTTGGATAAATTAACGTACGGCTGGCAGCCAACAGATTTGATTGTACTTGCAGCAAGGCCTTCGGTAGGTAAAACTGCATTTGCGCTTAACCTGGCCCGTACCGCAGCATTGCACCCGACAAAACCAACAGCAGTAGGCTTTTTTAGTTTAGAGATGAGCAGCGGCCAGCTGGTACAACGTATTTTAAGTGCCGAAAGTGAAATATGGCTGGAGAAAATTGCAAGGGGAAAACTGGAAGAACACGAGATGAAGCAGTTGTATAAAAAAGGCATTGAGCGGTTAAGTAAAGCACCGATCTTTATTGATGATACTGCCGCATTAAATATTTTTGAACTGAGGGCAAAATGCCGCCGTTTAAAAAACAAACACAATGTTGGTTTAATAATTATCGACTATTTGCAATTGATGAGTGGCGCAGGAGAGAACAGGAATGGTAACAGGGAACAGGAGATTAGCCGTATATCAAGAGATTTAAAAGGCCTGGCAAAAGAATTACAGGTGCCCATTATTGCACTGTCGCAATTAAGCCGTGAAGTGGAGAAAAGAAAAGAAGGCAATAAAATTCCGCAGCTGAGTGATTTAAGAGAATCGGGTGCCATTGAACAGGATGCCGATTTAGTGATGTTTTTATACCGCCCCGAATATTATGATATTACTGCCAACGAATTTGGCGAAAGCAACAAAGGCGAAACCTATGTAAAAATTGCCAAGCACCGTAATGGTAGTCTGGATACGGTTAAATTAAAAGCCTTATTGCATATTCAAAAATTTATTGAAGATGAAGGCGGTAATGATTTTGGTGGCGGCGGCAGTACACAATCTGGTGGTGGTAACTGGAAACCTGTAGCCGGACTTGATAGCGGTGGCGATGCAAAACTATACATACAAAAAGGCAGTAAGATGAATGACGGGGAGTTTGATGATGAAGCACCTTTCTAAATTAAAAATGAACAATTAAAAATTAAAAATGGAGAATGAATTTTAGATTTGTTCTCCATTTGTTTTTATGCCATTACCATTTTTTTATAAAGCAGATATTGATATACCTGCAACAGCGGTTGTACTGGATGAAGATACCAGCAAACATATTGTGCAGGTATTACGAATGCAAAATGGGGAACAACTGCAATTAACGGATGGCAAAGGAAACTTATTTACTGCAACAATAACAGACAATAACAGAAAAAAGTGTAGCGTTAAAGTTATAAAAACTATCAACTATCAACTATCAACCATCAACATTACGATTGCCATTTCTCTTTTAAAAAACACCAATCGCTTTGAATGGTTTTTAGAGAAGGCAACTGAAATTGGTGTTACAGAAATTATTCCATTGGTTTGTGAGCGTACCGAAAAAACGGCCTTTAAGTTTGAACGGATGAAAACTATTTTAGTGAGTGCTATGCTGCAAAGCCAGCAAACACATTTACCCATTTTGCATGATCCGGAAAAGTTTGACAAACAGGTTGCAAAACAATTTAATAATTGTGTAAAATATATTGCACACTGTGAAGATGAAAATAACAAACAACAATTGACTACTAAACTTCTGAACTCCTCAACGGCTAAACTAATTCTTATTGGTCCCGAAGGAGATTTTACCAACGAAGAAATTACATTGGCTATACAACACAATTTTACTCCGGTAAGTTTGGGTAATACAAGATTAAGGACAGAAACGGCAGGTGTGGTGGCGGCTACATTACTGAGTATTTCATAAAAGTTTATTTCATTTCGAGTTTATTTGATTTTATATTTATATCCCATCAACGTAACTCATGTTTAACGACGTAGATATAAATTATGTAATTATAATTCTTGTTACCGGTGCTGTTCTACTGGCAGCTATTTATCATACTGTATTGTTTTTACACCGCAGAACAATTTTATTAGCCCATTACAGTACCTATTTGTGGTTTAGTTTTTTTTATGTCTTTCTCCGGTTTTTAAATCCTGCAGATATCAGCACAAAATACCTGTTATCTTTTTTAAATCCGGATGAGACTTTTCAGATGTTAGCATTTGGCATGTACATACGTTTTATGAGAACGGCTATGGATATGGACCGGATAAAAGAAAAAAACGCTTACCTTTTTGCAACACAAACCAGGTACGTAATACCTGCCTATATATTGCTGCAAATATATTTTGCAAATAATGGTTCATTCGATACTTTATACCTCATTGCAAAAATTTCTATCAGAGGTTATTTATTATTTTTAGGATTGTATTTTTTGCTGATTGTAATGCTAAAAAGAAAAAAAATTTATTATAATTATCTGGCAGCAGGTGCAATATCCATGATTATTTTTGGCCTTATTTCTTCGGTTAGTAATTTGCTGCCTGATAGGCACCAGTTTTTTTTCGGGGCTTTATCCTGGCTGATGATGGGTTTTTTTACTGATGTAATATTTTTTTCATCTGCTATTGGATATAGAATAAAAACCGAGGCATTAGAAAGGGGAAATGCATTAAATACGGTTTTGCAGCAAAGAGAAATATTGCAGCAAAAGGAAATTGAAAAGATGCAGGCAGTATATGAATCAAAAGAGCAGGAGCGGATACGAATAGCAAAAGATCTGCATGATGATATTGGCGCTACCCTAAGCAGCATTCACTTGTATAGCGAACTGGCGGCTAAAACAATGGAGAATAACACCGGTAAGACAAAAGAGATTTTGATAGCCATTGAAAACAACGCTCAAAAAGCAATGGACGAAATGGGAGATATTGTCTGGGCTATACAATCATCACCAGATGAAGATAAAAATCTTTCCTACCGTATTAAAAATTACGGCAGCAGTTTGCTGGCTTTAAAAAATATCAGTTGCCACTATAATATCAACCCGGAACTGGATAAGAAATTAGTAAGTGTTGAAGCCAGAAAAAATGTTCTGCTCATTATTAAAGAAGCGATTAACAATATTGCAAAATACAGCCATGCCACCCATGCGGCTATTAATCTAAGTGAGCAGGAGGGAAATGTTATACTTTCCGTAACTGATAATGGAACCGGGTTTAAACCGGAAACAGTAAAAAAAGGAAACGGCTTGATCAATATGCAAAACCGCTGCAGGTATTTAGATGGAATGTTTAAAATAATTTCAGTACAAAATGAAGGCACAAAAATAAACTGTACCATTCCCCTCACTAAATTTAGTGAGGTTTAAATCTTTTATTAATAAATAATTTTACAGAATGATAAAAGTGCTGGTATATGATGATAACCAGGGACGACGGGAAAGCCTGATGGCCTTGCTGCAATTGACAGATAATATGGAATGTGTGGCCAGTTTCGGCGACTGCAGTAATGTGCTGGACGAAATGAGACAATATCTTCCCGATGTGGTGTTGATGGATATTGAAATGCCCAATGTAAACGGTATTGAAGGTGTTCGTATCATTAAAGAAAAATTTCCGCAGATAAAGATCATCATGCAAACCGCTTTTGAAGACAACGAAAAAATTTTTGCTTCCCTGCAATATGGCGCCGAAGGATATATTTTAAAAAAAGCCTCCATTCAATACATTACACAAAGCATTGACGAGGTTTATAAAGGCGGCGCTTTTATGTCGCCGAGTGTGGCAATGAGGGTGATGAAATTTTTTAATCAATCCGAAAAGGAAACTACTACTGCTTATAACCTTACACAAAAAGAGAAAGAAGTATTGCAGCATTTAACTGATGGACTCAGTTATAAAATGGTTGCCGATAAAATGGGTATCAGCTACTATACGGTTAACACTCATGTAAAAAATATTTACGAAAAGCTCCATGTTCATTCTATTGGCGAAGCGGTTTCAATGGCGATAAAGAATAAAATTGTTTAGAAACCGGCAGAGCTGTTTTTTAGTATCCTGTATTGGGCTATACTAAAACCATAATAATGGCTTACATGATTTTTTAAACTATTAATTCTGATTAGCGCAAACTGTTTCTTAATTAGCCTTATTTATCTCCTCCATCTATATCCCTACAATTAGGGATTGTATCAACAAAAGAAGCACTCTACTTTTATCCATCCTTCCAATCCTCCTGGTAAATCCATTTACACACAGCTTAATTTTTAAACACTATAAACTATTTGGTATGAAACAGCTTTTCTTTTCTGCAGCTTTATTGATGTTTGGTATTTATACAAATGCTACCATCCGCACAGTAAGTAATTCGCCGGCAACTCTGGCTCAGTTTAATACCATACAGGCAGCTATTACTGCCAGTGTGAGTGGCGATACAATATATGTGCATGGCAGTCCCAATGCTTATGCTGCCTTTACTATAACCAATAAACAGCTGGTGATTATCGGCCCGGGATGGAGCCCCAATAAAAATCTGCCCTTTACGGCATCTGTTCCAGGTTGCACTATTACAGGTGCTGCATGTAGTAATACCGAATTGCAGGGTCTTGTGTTTACTTCTTCAATGGTTATTAATGCTAATCATCCCGATAATCTTCGGTTTATTCGTAACAGGTTCCAAAATCTTAACATTTTTATAGGTGAGGGAGCAGTTACCTATATCGGCTATTTGTTTGAGGGTAACTGGTTTGACAATTCTGAAGCGAATGGAACTCCAAGTGCTACCTATCAGAATTTCCTTTTTCAAAACAATCTTTTTTTTGAAACCGGTTGTTGTGTGGGTAATAACATTGGTGGTTTTGCTAATTCTGTAAATGTATTGTTCAATCACAACCTGTGGTATGGCCCCGCCGGCGCTGGTGTCAGGGATTGTTTTACCGGTACCTGCCAGTTCTTAACGCTTACCAATAATATTTTTGTCAGGAGAAATGCCGGCAATTCCAACAGCAACAGCACTTTCAATAACAATATCACTTTTTATCCCGCAGGATCTACAGCTCCTGCTGATCCCTGGACAATTAATGGCAATATAAACAGCGGGGGAAATGTTTCAAACTCGGATCCACAGATGGTGGACCAGGTTGGTGTAAATGCAGGTACCAATGATCCTTTACAGAATTTTACTATTCCTGCAGGCCCGGCCAACAACAGCGGCTCCGATGGAAAAGATATGGGTTTATTGTATGATGCAGTTGGAAGTCTTAATTGGACAACCAGCCGCAGCAGCAGGCTACCTTTTATTTTCAGTATGAACATTACTAACCCAACTATTCCGGTAGGTGGCACATTAAATGTAGCGGTAGAAGCCAGGAAAAATAACTAAGGCCTTTTTGAATACCATTATTCACAATTAAAATTTTTTGGTATGAAAAGGCTTTTAACGCTGTTGATAATAATTTTATTTTTTACAACAGCACGGGCACAAAATATTACATCAGCAGAATATTTTTTTGATGCTGACCCCGGACGGGGTAATGGTACCGCTATTACTATTTCATCACCAGGCGATATTGTAAATTTTACAGCGGCTGCTTCAACTGCTTCACTTGGCAGTGGCTTTCACTTTATTGCTATCAGGGTTAGAGATGCGAATGGTCAATGGAGCCTGTATGAAAAAAGAGGGTTCTATATTTCATCTTCCACTGTTGATGCAGCTAATATAGTTGCGGCAGAATATTTCTTTGATGCTGACCCTGGTGTGGGCAATGGTACTGCAACATCTGTTGGTACTACCGGGGCAATTGTAAATTTTACTGCCGTCATTCCAACAGCGCTTTCAGCAGGATTTCATTTCCTGGCTATCCGCACAAAAGGTGCAGATGGCATATGGGGTTTGTATGAAAAAAGAGGGTTCTATATTTCATCCTCCACTATTGATGCAGCCAATATAGTTGCGGCAGAATATTTCTTTGATGCTGATCCTGGTGTGGGTAATGCAATTCTACTTGCTGTAACAACACCAGGAGGAATAGTAACTCAAACATTCCTGATTCCTGAACCAGGTCTTACCTTAGGCACACATAATCTTTCTATCAGGGTAAAAGGCCAGGATGGTATATGGGGTTTGTATGAGTATCGTTCATTTACAATTGGAAATTCAACTATCGCTTGTCCTACAAATGTTATAGTAAGTACAGGTACAGGCCAATGTGCTGCAATTGTAAACAGTATTGACCCGACCGTTAATCCAGCACAATCTTATACATACACACTTACAGGTGCCACAACCGCAACCGGAACCGGTACGGCAAGCGGACAGACATTTAATGCAGGCGTAACTACTGTTGCGTATGCACTTACAGGCTCACCATCAGTTAATTGTTCTTTTACCGTAACAGTAAATGCTGTTGCACCAGCTATTACCACTCAGCCAGCCAGTCAATCAGTTTGTGCAGGAAGTAATGTTACTTTCACCACGGTTGCTACCGGCTCAGGATTAACTTATCAATGGCGTAAAGGTGGGGTGAATATTGGTGGAGCAACTTCTTCATCATATACTATTACCGGAGTTGTTGCAGGTGATGCAGGCAACTATGATGTGGTAGTATCCAGCCCTTGCGGTTTAAGTACAACTTCTTCAACGGCTGTATTAACGGTAGGTGTAACAAGTATAGGTACTCAACCTGTAAACCAGGCTGTTTGTCCGGGCAATAATGTAACATTTAGCGTCGTTGCATCAGGTGCCGGTCTTACTTATCAATGGAGAAAAGGCGGAGTGAGTATCAGCGGAGCTACTTCATCATCCTATACAATAAATGGTGTTGTGGCTGGCGATGCAGCCAACTATGATGTAGTTGTAACCGGTACCTGCGGTATTGTTACTTCAAATATTGCAACATTAACGGTAAATTCAATAACAGCTATTTCAACAAATCCTTTAACCCAATCAGTATGTGCAGGAGCCAATGTAACATTTACTGTTGCAGCTACTGGAACCGGTGTACTTACTTACCAATGGAGAAAAGGGGGAGTGAATATCGGCGGAGCTACTTCATCATCCTATACAATAAACAGTGTAGTGGCTGGTGACGCAGGTAACTATGATGTTGTGGTAATCGGTACTTGCGGTTCAGCTACTTCAGCAGCGGCTGTATTAACTGTTAATGCAGTTACTGTAATTACAGTACAACCTGCTAACCAATCATCTTGTATAGGAGGTAGTGTGACCTTTAATGTAACTGCAACGGGCACCGGTCTTTCTTATCAATGGCAGAAAGGCGGAGTAAATATTGGTGGCGCTACTTTATCCAGCTACACTATAAATCCTGTAGGGGCAGGTAATGCAGCCACCTATACAGTTATTGTAACAGGAACATGCGGTACAATAACTTCAGGAGGGGCTACATTAACTATTACTGCAGGAACAATTATTAATACGCAGCCAACAGCACAATCTTCATGTTTGGGGGGATCGGTAACATTCAGTGTTTCGGCAAGTGGCAGCGGTACACTTACCTATCAATGGAAGAAGAATGGAGTTGATATTGGCGGAGCCACTTTATCAAGCTACACTATTAATCCTGTAACAGCCGGCGATGCTGCTAATTATAGTGTGGTTGTAACAAGTGGTTGCGGAAGTACTGCTTCAAACAGTGTTGCACTAACTATTATACCTGCAACAGCAATTACAGTTCAGCCCGCTAATCAAACAGTTTGTTCGGGAGCTAATGCAACATTTACTGTTACAGCTACCGGAAATAATCTTATTTATCAATGGAGAAAAGCAGGCATAAATATTAGTGGCGCTACTTTATCTTCTTATACAATTATTGCAGTTGCTGCAGGTGATGTTGCCAATTATGATGTGGTGGTAACCGGCACCTGCGGCGCTGTTACTTCAACTGTTGTTTCACTTGCATTGGGTAATGTTGTTATCGGCACACAACCAGCATCACAAACAGTATGTGCAGGAAACAATGTTACTTTCTCAGTTAGTGCAACAGGAAGCGCTATTACTTACCAATGGAGAAAAGGTGGTGTCAATATTGGGGGAGCCATATCGTCATCAATTACTCTTACTGGTACAACAGCTGCTGATGCAGGAAGTTATGACGTGATTGTTACTGGTATCTGCGGAGCAGCAACTTCAAATATCGCCACATTAACAATAAATACCCTTCCATCCATTACTACACAACCATCGTCACAAACAGTTTGCGCAGGAAGTAATGTTACATTTACAGTAGCAGCAACCGGTACGGCGTTGACATATCAATGGAGAAAGGGTGGAGCAAATATCAGCGGAGCTACTTCTTCCGCATTTGCAATAAATGGTGTGGTGGCAGGTGACGCAGGAAATTATGACGTAGTTGTAAGTGGTACCTGTTCACCGTTTATTACATCGGGTACTGCCACATTAACCATCGCTCAACCGCCAACTATTAGCACACAACCGGTAAGCCAGACAGTGTTTATATTTTCAAATGTAACCTTTACAGTTGTTGCCGGGGGCAATGGGTTAACTTATCAATGGAGAAAAGGTGGGGTAAACATCAGTGGAGCAACATCACCATCATTTACCATTACCGGGATTGCAGTCGCTGATGCCGGAAACTATGATGTTGTGGTTACAGGTACCTGCTCACCCGCAGTTATTTCTAATATAGCTGTATTGACGGTAAACTCGGTTACCATAACAACGCAACCGGTAAACCAATCAGTATGTACAGGTTCAAATGTAATATTCAGTGTTACAGCAAATGGTGTTAATCTTACTTACCAATGGCAGGTAAGTACAGGTGGCGGACCGTTTACAAATATTTCTGGTGCAACCGGATCAACTCTTAACCTAAATTCAGTTGCTGTTTCTTTAAGCGGTGCTCAATACAGGTGTGTGGTAAGTGGCATTTTAAATTCAAATATTGTCACACTTACAGTAAATCCTTTGCCAATAGTTACGCTGATTCTGCCATTTG
Organism: Ferruginibacter sp.; assembly: GCA_043757165.1. Lineage (GTDB taxonomy): Bacteria > Bacteroidota > Bacteroidia > Chitinophagales > Chitinophagaceae > Ferruginibacter. The sequence continues at coordinate 45,667 of JAYVPT010000011.1, read as the reverse complement.
ATACACTTTACCGGAATTCACCGCAACAAACATTGTTCGGTGGTATTCCTTCAGGAGGAGTGTTTACTGTCACAGGAATTAGTGGTACTACATTCATTCCAGGTACATTGGCATTAGGTAATTATACAGTTACCTACCAGTATACAGATGCCAACGGATGTTCATCATCAGCTACCGATGTTTTTACAATCATTCCACAGGCAGATAAGGTGAATATATTTCCCAACCCGGCTGTAAATGGTAATGTTACAATAATTGTTACTCCGGACCTAGTTGGAGGTAAAGCAGTAGCATTTAATTCGGCCGGACAAAAAATGACAGGATGGAATATAAACAGCCTTTACAAAACGTATCAATTTAATTGGCCATCCGGCACTTACCTGATTGAATTTAGCTGGGAGGATAAAAGAGTTATTAAAAAGCTTATTATTACAAGATAATTGTATTAATCTGATTTACTATTGCCGGTTGTTGAAAAATAACCGGCATTTTTTTCAGTTTAAATTTAATTGTGCTGCGTTGTAGCGATAAAATAAAAACCAGTTTGCCATATTCGAATCGTTGTTAATTTTTTATTCCTCATTCAACATACCAAATGATAATGTCATGTTGGATAAATATAATTTGGCCCGAAGGATATTTTACCATGAAGAAATTACACTAGCTTTACAACACAATTTTACCCAGTAAGTTTGGGTAATACAAGATTAAGGACGGAGACGACTGGTATTGTTGCTGCAACACTACTTTGCTTCATCTGAATCTTCTTCCACTTCTTTTATCAGTACCGGCTCATTTAATTTTACTACTCTTTTATTTTTCATTCGCTTCCGCATAACCATATTCAGCATTTCCACACCAAAGGAAAAAGCCATGCCGAAATAAATATAATTTTTCAAATGTAGCTTTTCTGAAGTTTCACTATCCCATCCTTCAATGATCAAACTTAATCCGATCATCACTAAAAAAGAAAGTGCAAGCATTTTTAAGGTTGGATGTTTATGAATGAATGCAGAGATGGCAGGACTGAATAAAAACATAATGATCATTGCTATTACAACCGCCGCAATCATGATCTCTACATATTTTGCCGTACCGCCTGCGGTGATGATACTGTCGAAAGAAAATACTGCATCAATCAATATGATTTGTCCGATGGCATTTGTAAGCGATATTTTTTTATTTTTTTGCTGCGCCATATTCGGATCTTCTCCTTCCAGTTTATGGTGTATTTCCATTACCGATTTGTAAATAAGAAAAATACCACCTGCCAGCATAACAATACTGGCCAGGTCGAATTCTTTATTAAAAACTGTAAACACGGCTTTGCCTTTTTGGGAGAGTAGCCAGCCCAAACCCATCAGCAGCAGGCTTCGGGATATGATGCCGGTAATCATCCACATGCGCCTGGCTTTTTTCTGGTCTTTATTTTTTTCTAACCGGTTAAGTATGATGCTTACAAAAATTACGTTATCAATTCCTAATACAATTTCCAATACAACAAGTATGAAAAAGCTGATGAGACTTTCGGATGTAAATAAATGTTCCATATGATTATTTAATATTGCTTATTGCCTATTACTCATTGTCTATCACTTTGCAAATCTTTTTCACAATGCCCGGCCCTTCATAAATAAATCCGGTCCATACCTGTACAAGGGAAGCTCCAGCTTGCATTTTTTCCTTTGCATCGGCCCCGGTAAAAATACCACCGCTTGCAATAATGGGTATTTGTCCGTTTGTTTTTTGAGTAATGTATTTTATTATTTCTGTGCTTTTATTTTTAAGGGGCAGGCCGCTTAATCCGCCAAGACCTAAACGTTCCAGTATTTTAGGCGAAGTGTTGGGTAACTTTCTTTGTGTGGTGGTGTTGGTTGCCACCAGGCCATCTAATTTTATTTCCAAAGCCAGGTCAATTACATCATTAATTTCGTCTTTAGATAAATCAGGTGCAATTTTTAAAAGTATCGGCTTTGGTTTATCTTTTTTAGCATTCAGCATTTGTAAATTTCCCAAAATTTTTCTTAAAGCTTCTTTTTCCTGCAGTTCTCTTAATCCCGGTGTGTTTGGACTGCTTACATTAACAACAAAATAATCTACATAATCATGTAAGGCAGTAAAACAAATTTCATAATCTTTCCAGGCATCTTCATTTGGGGTGATTTTGTTTTTACCAATATTGCCACCGATAACCAGTTTGCCAACTGCCAATTGCCAATTTTTAAGTCTTTCTGTAACAACCTGCACACCATCATTATTAAATCCCATCCGGTTTACAAGAGCCTTATCTTTTGGTAAACGGAATAAACGTGGTTTATTGTTACCTGCCTGTGGTTTTGGTGTTACAGTTCCAATTTCCACAAAACCAAAGCCCAGGCATTGCAGTTCATTTAAGTATTTGGCATTTTTATCAAAGCCAGCCCCAAGACCTACCTTATTTGGGAATGGGATATTAAAAATTGAGGATTGAATACTTCTCTTTGGTTTAAAGGTATTTGTGATCCATCTTTTTATAAATGGAACTTTACAAAGTCTTTTAAGGTTATTCATCGAAAAGTAGTGAACCTTCTCAGGGTCAAACAGGAATAAAACAGAGCGGAGTAATTTGTACATGTGGCGCAAAAATAAGTTACAGTTTTCAGTTTTTTGTTTTCAATTGTAAATTATACCTTTGGTGAAAGGTTGCATAAACAACCAAATTAAGTTTGTTGTTTATAGTTGGTAGTTTGTTATTGGTATTTCTATAACCGAAAGGCCTGCAAACTTAAAATCATAAACTGCAAACATCAAACAATAAATTTTTTATCATGCAGGAAGCATATATAGTAGCCGGATACCGCACCGCAATTACAAAAAGTAAAAAAGGCGGCTTTAGGTTTACCCGGCCCGATGATCTGGCCATTGATGTAATTAAAGGTTTGCTGGCAAGCGTACCGCAATTAGATGTAAAAAGAGTGGATGATGTAATTGTGGGTAATGCTGTGCCTGAGGCGGAGCAAGGTTTACAGGTGGGCAGAATGATATCGGCAAAAGCCGTAGGTATTCATGCACCGGGCATAACCATTAACCGTTATTGTGCAAGCGGTTTGGAAAGTATTGCTATGGCTACAGCCAAAATAAGAACCGGTATGGCCGAATGTATTATTGCCGGTGGTACCGAGAGTATGAGTATGGTTCCAACTGCAGGATGGAAAACGGTGCCATCGTATGCTATTGCAAACGAAGAACCCGATTACTATTTAAGTATGGGCTTAACTGCAGAGGCGGTTGCAAAAGAGTACAATGTAAGCAGAGAAGATCAGGATGCATTTAGTTTTAACAGTCATGTAAAAGCCGGTAACGCTATTGCGTCAGGCTATTTCAAATCTGGTATTTTGCCGATTACTGTAGAAGAGATTTATCTGGATGAAAAAAATAAAAAACAAAAAAGAAATTATATAGTAGATACAGATGAAGGCGTTAGGGCAGACACATCAATTGAAGGATTAGCAAAATTAAAACCGGCATTTGCTGCCGGTGGATGTGTAACTGCAGGCAACAGTTCTCAAACAAGTGATGGCAGCGCTTTTGTAATTGTAATGAGTGAGCGTATGATAAATGAATTAGGATTAAAACCCATTGCCCGTTTGGTAAATTGTGCCAGCGCTGGAGTGCATCCACGCATTATGGGTATTGGCCCGGTGGAAGCAATACCCAAAGTATTAAAACAGGCAGGTATGACTTTAGGTGATATTGATTTAATAGAATTGAATGAAGCATTTGCATCACAAGCATTGGCAGTAATCCGTCAATTAGAGTTAAATCCGGAGATTGTAAATATAAATGGCGGTGCCATTGCTCTTGGCCATCCTTTAGGTTGTACAGGTTGCAAACTAACCATACAGCTGGTTAATGATATGAAGCGGCTGAATAAGAAATACGGCATTGTAAGTGCCTGTGTTGGCGGCGGCCAGGGAATTGCCGGTATTATTGAAAATATCAGCTAATAATATTACCTTTAAGCTGTTTAATAAATGCCTGTATTAAACAGGCATTTATATTTTATGAAGCAAGCAACAGAGCGGACAAAATAGAAATCCTGTAAAAAACCATTCTCAAATAAACTTTATCATTTTTATTCAGTCATAAACTTTTATATCGTTCATCCAATAATATACTGCTATGGATAGAAGAGATTTTCTAATTGCTGCAAAAGCCAAAAAAACTAAACCGGTATTTCATGCGCCTGTTGCATCAGCACCTTTCCGCACGTTAAGTGGTATTAACCCTTATGCCGGCCCGTGGACTGCTAATGAGGTAATTCATCTTTTAAAGAGAACCATGTTTGGTGCTAAAAAAGCTGATGTGGATTATTTTGTTACCCGTAACATGAACCAAACGGTAGATGAATTGCTAAACCCAACAGCTCCCGATCCTGCGCCCCCGGTAAAAGAATATGTAACCACCACCAACCTTGGCACCAATCCTGATGGTAATATTGTACAGGGAACAACCTGGATAAATGATATTAACAGTGATGGTACAGTACAAAGCCAGCGTAGGGCATCTTATAAAAAATGGTGGACGGGTGTAATGATAAACCAGGACAGAAGCATAAAAGAGAAAATGATGTTTTTGTGGATAGACCATTTTGGAAATGAATCAGGCGATGTAGGGAATACCAATTGGATTTATAAGCAGCATGCTACCATAAGGCAGAATTGCCTCGGTAATTTTAAACAGATGGTAAAAGATATGACCATTGATGTGGCCATGCTAAGGTACTTAAATGGTTACCTGAACACTGCCACAGCACCCGATGAAAATTATGGAAGGGAATTACAGGAATTGTTTACTGTAGGCAAAAGCCCTGATAGTAAATATACTGAAGAGGATGTAAAGAAAGCGGCAATGGTTTTAACTGGTTGGCAAATAAATGGCACTACTTATCAAACTGTTTTTAACGCAAGCAGGCACAGCACAGTAAACAAACAGTTTTCTGCTTTTTATAATAACACTGTTATAACAGGAAGAACAGGGGCTACTGCCGGAGATCTGGAATTAACAGATTTACTCAACATGATTTTTGCCCAAAGCGAAGTGGCAAAATTTATAGTAAGAAAATTTTACCGCTGGTTTGTATATTACGAAATTGATGCAGCAACAGAAGCCAATGTAATTACACCACTGGCCGATATTTTCCGTATCAATAACTATAATATAAAACCGGTTCTGTCAGCTTTATTTAAAAGCGAACATTTTTATGATGTATTAAACCAGGGTTGTGTAATTAAAACCCCGGCTGATATAGTCATTGGTTCTATAAGAGAGTTTAATGTAACTATGCCTGCACCAACAGATTGGGATACCAGTTACGGGCTCTGGAACACCTTGTATAATTTTATGGTTAATATGGGGCTTAATATTCACGACCCTGCAAATGTAGCAGGCATGCCGGCTTATTACCAGGAACCATTGTTTCATGAAATATGGATAACAACAGACTCCTTACCTAAAAGAAACCAGTTTACAGATTTAATGACCAACAATGGTTATACTAGAAATTCTATTAAAATGCAGTTTGATTTTGTAGCTTATGCCAAAACATTGTCAAACCCCGGCAATCCCAATGATTTAATAGAAGAGGCATTAAAGTTTTTTTACAGGCTAAGTTTATCACCGCAGGTAAAACAACAAATGAAAACACAAATGTTGTTGAGTAATCAGCAATATGATTACTACTGGACAAATGCATGGATGGCTTATATAGCAAGTCCAACAACAGCAAATTTTAATATTGTAAATACACGCTTAAAAGACCTGTTCAGGTATTTAATGAATTTAAGTGAGTACCAGTTAAGCTAATTATAAAACTAATTCGGCAATAAAATTTTCAATATGAAAAGGAGAGAATTTTTAGGAAAATCGATGGCGGCTACAATACCTGCTTTAATAAGCGGCTATTCTGTAAAAGCATTAAATGCCGATTCGCCATTGGTGCAGGCATTACTTGGCACTGGTACCGATACTAATCATGTATTGGTGATTATTCAGTTGTCGGGTGGTAATGATGGTTTGAATATGGTAATTCCAATAAGTACCTACAGCCTTTATAATGCAGCCCGTACTAATATTGCTATACCAGAAGCAAGAATTTTAAGATTGAATGGTTACGATAAAACAGGCTTGCATCCCAGCATGACGGGTTTGCAAAATATGTATAACGATAACAAGTTAAAAGTTCTTCAGGCTGTAGGTTATCCGCAACCAAATTTTTCTCACTTCAGGGCCACAGATATCTGGATGACGGCAAGCAACAGTACCCAGGAAGTTTATACCGGCTGGGCTGGCAGGTACCTTAATTATGAGTATCCTAATTTCCCCAATGGTTATCCTAATACAAATGTACCAGATCCATTAGCTATACAAATTGGTTCTACTGCAACTTTAACAACACAGGGACCAAGTGTAAATATGGCTATGAGTATTACCAGCGCTACAAATTTTTACCAGTTAATAAATGGTACCAGCGATCCAGTACCGGCAACAAAAGCGGGTAAAGAATTAAGTTTTATACGTAATGTGGCAAAACAAACGCAACAATATGCCAGCGTTATTACAACTGCTGCCGGAAAAGTAACAGTGCAAAATCCTTACCCTACCAATAACGGCCTTGCCGACCAGTTAAAAATTGTAGCCCGGTTAATTAAAGGCGGTTTAAAAACAAGAGTGTATATGGTAAGTTTTGGGGGGTTTGATACACACAGTTTACAAACGCAAACTACAGATACAACAGTTGGCAGCCATGCTACATTATTAGGCAGGGTTAGCGACGCTATTAAAGCATTTCAGGATGATTTGATTTTTTTAGGTATTGAAGACAGGGTGGTGGGAATGACATTTAGTGAGTTTGGCCGCAGGATAAAAAGTAACAGCAGTGTTGGTACCGACCATGGTGCCGCAGCACCAATGTTTGTTTTTGGAAAACCTGTAGAAGGTGGTGTGCTAGGAGATAACCCAACTATACAACCTGTAGCTACTGTTAACGATAATGTGCCCATGCAATACGATTTCAGAAGTATTTATTCCACATTGTTGGAAAAATGGTTTTGCCTGGATAAAGCAACAGTACAGGGATTATTTCCGCCAAATATAAATGGGCAATTGCAGGATTTACCATTAATAAAAGGAGGAGCCTGCAGCTCGGCAGTACAAAATACTTCGGGAAAAAGTTTAATAAATAATTATCCTAATCCTTTTACCAGTAAAACAACTATTGAGTTTAGTACAGATGGAGGACATACATTGATACAGATCATTGATAACTCCGGAAGACTGCTGATGGACTTGTTAGAAAAAGATTATCCTGCTGCCACAAGGCAAACAATTACATTTGATGCATCGCATTTACCCAACGGAGTATATTATATCCGTTTGCAAAATGGCGCAACACAGCAGGTGCGGCCAATGCTTAAAATTAGATAATGGGTATAAAAATAGTTACAATAAAAAACCGGCAAATCATTTGCCGGTTTTTTATTTATTACTGTTGATATTTTAATCAGTTATTCTATGCCCGGCATTTACCCAGTCAACAATTTTTTGCTTATCAGGGGCAGTCAGTTGCCCGTTTTGGGGCATAAAGGTAGGAGTGCCATCAACAGTTCTTGCTTTTATCCTGTCCCATGAACTTACTATACTGTTATCGTCATCAAAATTTTTACCACCGTTAACAGTGCCATTTAAATGGCAGGGGCCGCAGTAACCATGTACAATTGTTCTTACAGCATAAAATTTTGCACCATATCCGTTTATAGTTATAGCAACAGTGCCTTTACAACTAGCTGCATTTTTTGCAGTAACAGTATAATTACCTGCTGCAAGGTTAAAAAAATTAGTGGATGCCTGAAAACTGTCACCAATACTATATAAATATCCTGAGCCAATTGGAGAAGTAACTGTAATGGTACCAAGCGACTGGCCTGTAATAGTATGCGATTTAGATGCAACCGGCGTAATAGTTACGCCCAGGCAAGGGTCTGCTGCAGGCGGTGGAGTTGTATCAGATTTTTTACAACCGGCAAATAAACCTGCCAGAATGATAATGCCCGTAAATAATAATGTTGATTTTAGCATATTTAAATGTACAATAAATTTAGAGACCTGTAAAATTTTGCTTTCCAAACTATACCTGACAAAAGAAAAACATTATAATATAATTGTTGAGACGTAAGAATATTTCAGAGGTTTAATTATAGTATTTATAAGATGTTAGTTTAAAAACCTGAAATGCTTATTTTTGTCGAAATGCAACTTACATTAGTAACAGATACCGGCACAGCTCAGCAATTTATAAAAGTTGCCGTGCAGTTATATAAAAACGATCTCAACTGGATACAGCCTTTAGACAAGGACATCAATGATATTTTTGATAAAAGGAAAAACAAGACCTGGCGTTTTGGCGAAGCTGTAAGATGGATTTTAAAAGATGAAAAAGGTAATTTAATTGGCCGCATTGCAGCATTTACAAATAAAAAATACAGAAATAAAGGAGATGATATAACTGTAGGCGGTATTGGTTTTTTCGAATGCATCAACAACCAAAATGCTGCCAACATGTTGCTGGATACTGCAAAGCAATGGTTAGAACAACATGGTATGCAGGCGATGGATGGCCCCATAAATTTTGGGGAAAGAGATAAATGGTGGGGTATGGTTACAGACGGTTTTGAATCTCCGATGTATTGTATGAATTACAATCCGCCGTATTATGTAACCCTGTTTGAAAACTATGGCTTTAAAACTTTTTTCAATCAGATATGTTTTGGTATGGATCCTCAGGCAACTTTGGAGCAAAAGGTTTGGGACAGGCATAATGCAATTGAAAAATTGGGCGGCTTCAGTTCATCAACAATAAAAAAAAATAACCTGGAAAAATATGCCGCCGATTTTGCCGCAGTATATAATAAAGCCTGGGCAGGCCATGGCGGGCTAAAAGAAATGAACAAAGAGCTGGTAATGATCATTTTTAAAAAAATGAAACCTGTAATGGATGAAAAGATAGTTTGGTTTGCCTACCATAATAACGAGCCGGTAGCTATTTTTATAAACATTCCTGATCTTAACCATTGGTTTAAATATTTAAAAGGCAAATTCGGGTTACTGCAAAAGCTTAAGTTTTTATGGGTAAAAGCATTTATTCCCAATAATAAATTCACCGGCCTTGTTTTTGGGGTGGTGCCCGAGTGGCAGGGCAGGGGAGTGGATTCGTATATTATTTGCGAATCGGCAAAAATTATTCAAAAGAAAACACCACCTCGGTACGAAAAATATGAAATGCAGTGGATCGGGGATTTTAATCCTAAAATGCTGAATATTGCGGCAAGTATAGGCAATACATACCGTAGCCGTAACCTGTCTACTTTTAGATATTTATTTGACCGGACCAAAGAATTTAAACGGCATCCTATTTTGGATTAAATTCCCCGCTTTCTTTGAAATTTTACATTTAGATTTGCCAAAAGTCAATATCATCATAAGCCGCCATTGATCATTGACCATTGACCATCATGGATAAATTCATCGTTTCAGCACGTAAATACAGACCACAGAATTTTAATACTGTGGTAGGGCAGGCGCATATAACCACTACTTTAAAAAATGCCATTAAAAATAATCAGCTGGCGCATGCCTTTTTATTTTGCGGGCCAAGGGGTGTGGGCAAAACCACCTGTGCAAGAATTTTAGCTAAAACCATTAACTGCGAAAATCAAACTAAAGAAGGCGAAGCCTGTAATACCTGCCACAGTTGTATATCTTTTGATGCAGGTACATCTTTAAATATTCATGAGCTGGATGCTGCCAGTAACAACTCGGTAGATGATATACGGAGTTTGGTGGAGCAGGTACGTTTTGCACCACAGGCCGGAAAATATAAAGTATATATTGTGGATGAGGTACACATGTTGAGTACCGCAGCTTTCAATGCGTTTTTAAAAACGCTTGAAGAACCACCACCTTATGCCATTTTTATTTTAGCCACTACAGAAAAGCATAAGATATTACCTACTATTTTAAGCCGTTGCCAGATATTCGATTTTAAACGCATTACCAATAATGATACAGTTGAGCACTTACAGGAAATTTGTGGAAAGGAGGAAATAAAAGCCGATAAGGCAGCCCTGCATATTATTGCACAAAAAAGTGAAGGTTGTTTACGTGATGCATTAAGTATTTTAGATAAGATAGTAAGCTTTACCAATGGAGAATTGACCTATAGTAATACGTTGGAGCATTTGAATATTTTAGATGAAGATTATTATTTTAAGTTCCTGGATTTTATGCAGCAGCAAAACATGAGCGAAGCCATGTTGCTGTTTGATGAAATTAACCGCAAAGGTTTTGAAGGTGATACGATTATAGAAGGCTTTGCAGAGTTCATCCGTAATTTATTAGTAAGTAAAGATGCCAAAGCAGCCATATTGCTTGAAGTGGCTGATGATTTTAAACAAAAGTATTTACAGGCAGCACAGCAAATTTCCACGGGTTGGTTAATAGGTGTTTTAAATCTTTTAGGCGAAGCAGAAATAAACTATAAGCAGGCACGTAATAAAAGATTATTGGTTGAATTGACGATAATCAAATTAAGTTACCTGCAACAGGCCATCGAACTGGTAAATAACGACGGCACTGTAAGTAAAAAAAAACTGGTTGAAACAGCAAAGCCCGTTGCGTTTAGAACAATACCAATAATTGCAATAAAAGAAAAAGAACAGTTACAGGTAAATAAAATTCCGGCAAATAATATTTCAGAAGCAACATTAATAATCGAAGAGCCTGCACCCGAAATAAAAAGTACAACTGTAAATAATAAATTACAAACAGCAGTTACCCAACCACAAACTGAAAACCATAAACCCAAAACTTCTTTAGGCTCTCTTGATAAGATCCGTCAAAAGTTAACACAGCAAAATAAAAATGCCGGACTTGATATAAAAGAAATTACAGCCGAAACATTAAAGAATGCATGGGAAATATTTATTAATAAATTGGTAGAAAGAAAAAACCCGGCGGCTGTTACCAATTTTAAAAATGCAGCATTAAGTGTAATTGATAACAATACAATTGAAATAATAACCAAAGGAGAAATACACAAAGCATTTATTGAAAATGAAAGGGCTGACCTGATACTGCATCTTCAAAATTATTTTTGTAACCGTGTGCTGGTGTATCGTATAATTGTAATTGAAGATGCAACCGAAGCCGTTGCAACCGATGCTCCTTTAACCCGTAAACAACAATATCAAAAAATAATTGAAGAGTATCCATTGGTTAAAGAATTAAAAGAAAGGCTGAAATTGGAATTGGATTGATAATTCAGTACGGTCATTTCCGCTTTTTGCCTTAATTTCGAACCTCAATTAATAAAAATCAGAAATAATTAGTATATGGCAGAAGTAATACGCATGCCGCTGTTGAGCGATACGATGACAGAAGGGAAGATAATTGCGTGGAATAAAAAAGTAGGCGACAAGGTAAAAAGCGATGATGTGCTTGCCGATGTGGAAACTGATAAAGCCACAATGGAAGTAAATGGCTATGTGGATGGCACGTTATTATACATTGGTGTACCGGCAGGCGAAGCCGCAAAGATCAACCAGATTATCGCTATTGTAGGTAAAGAAGGCGAAGATTATAAAGCCCTTTTAGATGCAGAAGGCGGAGGACCTAAAGCCGCAGCTGTTGCTACAACAGCCGCTGCAATCACAACTGCACCAGCAAGTGCTAAAGTAACATTGCCTGCAGGTGCAAAAGAAATTCGCATGCCTTTGTTGAGCGATACAATGACAGAAGGAAAAATTGTAACCTGGAATAAAAAAATAGGCGATTTTGTAAAAAGTGATGATGTACTGGCCGATGTAGAAACGGATAAAGCTACTATGGAAGTGGTAGGTTATGAAGAAGGTACTTTATTATATGTAGGTGTTGAGGCAGGCAAAGCTGCAAAAATAAATGAGATCATTGCTATTGTTGGTAAAGCTGGTACTGATGTGAGTGCATACGTAGCTGCTGAAAAATCTGGCGCTAATGCTGCTCCCGCTGCTGGCGCTGTTCCAACAGAAACTGTGGCACCGCAAGCCGCCGCACAACCACAAACCACAAATCAGGAACCACAAACTGCTACCAACGGAAGAGTAAAAGCATCTCCATTAGCAAAAAAATTAGCTGCAGATAAAGGCATTGATATAAGTAAAGTAAGCGGCAGTGGAGATGGTGGAAGAGTTACTAAAAAAGATGTGGACAGTTATGTACCAACTACAGCTCCGGCTCAAACCACTGCACCAAAAGCAGTACAGGCCGCCGCATTTACTGCAACCGGACAGGAAGGGTACACTGATGTACCGCTTACACAAATGCGTAAAGTAATTGCACGCCGTCTTGGTGAAAGTAAATTCAGTGCGCCGCATTTTTATTTAACCATGTCCATTAACATGGATAATGCCATGACTGCAAGAGTAGCCATGAACGAAGTAAGTCCGGTTAAGATTTCTTTCAACGACATGATAATAAAAGCAAGTGCCATGGCATTGCGTAAACATCCCGATGTTAACAGCAGCTGGATGGGAGAGTTCATCCGCCAGAATCATCATGTACATATCGGCTCAGCATTGGCTTTACCCGAAGGACTGATTGTTCCGGTCATTCGTTTTGCCGATCAAAAAACATTATCACAAATTGCTGCCGATGCAAAAGAGTTGTATGGCAAAGCAAAAGATAAAAAATTACAACCTGCCGAATTCAGCGGTAATACTTTTACCGTTTCTAATTTAGGCATGATGGATATTGACGAATTTACTGCCATCATCAATCCACCGGACAGTGCGATATTAGCAGTTGGTGCCATTAAAGAAGTAGTGGTTAAAAAAGGCGATGGCTTTGGTGTAGCCAATGTGATGAAACTTACTTTAAGCTGCGATCACAGAAGTGTGGATGGGGCAGTAGGTGCAGCATTTTTACAAACATTGAAAAAATACCTGGAGAATCCTGTAACGATGTTAGTGTAACAACTGATGTCGGGCTGAGTTTGTCGAAGCCATTCGACAGGATAAATCAGAAATATAATTTAAAGCGTTAGTTTTAAAAAGCTAACGCTTTTTTTATTTTTGTAGCCAGCATTTGTTTTTTATGGCATCATCGTTGTGTCGCTCTCTTCAACTACATACGTTTACTCAACTTTTATTTTAGCGTAGCGCATTTTATATTATCTTGGTTATATGAATAAATATTATTTTTTTGGTACAATAGCAGTTATCGGAATTGTAGGAACTGCATTTGGTGCATGGGCGAAAATTACACACCAAGCTTATGCCAATACAGCAATTACAATAGGGTTAACCTGCCGTGCTGTTGGGCTGGCAGCATTAGTATGGTTATTATTTATGTGGTTAAAAAAGAAAAATTAAAAATGAAAAAAGTATTCGTTTTATTGTTTGCATTCTCAGCAAATTTTTATTGCTTTTCGCAGCAAATTGTAAACTTGGTATTGGTAGGTAATGATGGAGTTACCGAAAATATAAAGAAAGCCCATTCGGTTATAGTAGTAAAAAAATATCCTGAAGGGTTTAAAAGATTGGATTATAAAATAGGTGCGCCATTACAGAAACTCAGGAGTTTTTCAGATTCTACACTTACTGTTTTGCAAGGTAGCTATTTCGAATATGGACAAAATGGCTATGCTGTAAAAAGTGGTTATTATATGAACAATTTAAAAGAAAAAGATTGGTACTATTATAATGAAAACGGTAAGGAAATGCTAAAAGAAAAATATGAAAATGGCATTTTAATAAGCAGCCTCAAGTTAGATACGGTTAAAAATGAAACAGGAAAAAAGGATTCTTTAAAGCCTGGGGAAATAGAAGCTAGTTTTAAAAAGGGAAATAAAGAATGGATGAAATATTTAACTACTAATTTAAATGCGGATTTAGCTTCTAAATCGGTTAAAGGGGGTAACGTAGTTGTTCAGTTTGTAGTAAATACAACAGGTAAATGTGTAGATGCTAATTTATTTAAATCGGTAGAATTTATTTTGGATGAAGAAGTTATACGTATAATTGAAAACTCTCCGTTATGGAATCCTGCCGCACAAGATGGAAAAAATGTAAACGCTTACCGTAGGCAACCGATAACATTTGTAAAGCAGTAATAAAATTTATTTTCAATAAGTTTTGAAAATTCAATAATTGTATTATCTTTGTGGTATAAATAATTCATCATGAAACTTACCGAAGCAAAAGCACAGTTCATCAGCAGTTGGGGAGCCTTTGGTACGCATTGGGGTATTAACCGTACAATGGCACAGATACATGCGCTGTTGCTCATCAGCCCCGATCCCATTACACAGGATGATATTATGGAGCAGCTGAACATCAGCCGCGGCAATGTAAACATGAATACCCGTGACCTGATAGATTGGGGTTTGGTAGACAGGGTGTTGATCCCAGGTGAAAGAAAAGAATTTTTCTCTGCCGAAAAAGATATTTGGAAAGTAGCCACACAAATTATTAAAGAGAGAAAGAAAAGGGAACTGGATCCCATGCTTAAGCTTTTAGGCCAGCTGGAAAAAATAGATGGCGATAAAAAAGATAAGGACACCAAACAGTTTATTGATACCGTTGCTGGCATAAGAAAATTTGGCGGCCAGGCCGATAAAATGCTGGATGTAATGATAAAGGCAGATGAGAACTGGTTTTTGGGAAATGTATTGAAGTTCTTTAAATAGGGTTTAAACCCTATAAAAACCTGCAGCCGTTAATTCGGCTTTTATTTGACAATATAGTTTCAAATATTTCTGAAATTATAAAATATACAGTTTATGAAACAGTTTAAAATAATCGATTTGTTCGTCAGTGTGATGCTGATAATATCTTTTTCAATACTCAGCCTGGTAAAACAAGACGGTATTTTTTTTATCGGATATTTTATTGTAGGTGGCTGGCAGGTGATCAGTATGATAGTACATGCGGTAACACATACTTTTACGCATTGGCCAGGGGCCAGGTATGCTTACCACTGGGTAACTTTAATTGCTGTTCTTACTATGCCACTGGGTTCTATCTGGATATTATTGTTTGCAGCACCAGTCATGGCTGTTTATTATACCTGGCTTTGCTATAATGAAGTGTATGTAAAAATGAAGAGGCCGATTGATCTGTTAAAATAAAATTTTTTCACCATGAAAATAATAATACCCAACTGGTTAATTATATTGGGCGCAATCGGACAAATGTTTACCGCCATTATTTATCCATACATACGTCACGTGGTGTTTGACTGGTACAATGATATAAAAAAATTAAAACCCCTTAATCAGGAAATTGTAAAAACCTATGGCAGGTATATCCAGGGATTAAATTTTTCATTTGGATTGATCTCTATCTTATTTACCGCTGATCTAAAAAATGAAACAGGTCTTGCCGTTGCATTAACCGGATTAATTGCTGCATATTGGACAGGGAAATTAATTACCCAGTTTGCTTATTACCCCATGTATGATATACCAAAGAAAACGGTATTTAAAATTGGCGAAGTATTAATGAATACGATGTTTATTGCTTTTGCTTTAATTTTTATTTTATTATTTGTTTCAAATCTTACAGGCTTTCTTGGAAACCGATAATTAATGAAACTATTGAATTCACCATATTTTAAAATTGCGGTAACAGGTATTGCTATTACAATCACAGCATTTACTTTAAGTCGTTATGCAATATTAATACAGCATTTGATCAGTATCAAATACAACTGGCAATTTGAGTTACTGATGGTTGTTGGGATGTTATTTTTTCAATATCCTTTTATATATAAAAAAGCATGGGCTTTGAAACTGGATTATTATTTTAATATGCTTTTGGTATCATTAATGGGCTCGGCTTTGCTTTGGCCATTGCTTATGATCAATATTTTTTATGCATGTGGGGATATTATTAATATTACCTGGTTCTTTGCAGTTGTGTTGTTTATGTTTCTCGATCATAAAAGGAGGGCCAGTAAATTATTACTGCCAACATATATATCATATACCTGGATTTTATACCGGGTAATCATTTTAATTTTCATACTTTAAATCATGAATACTAAAATTATTATTGTAGGAGGTACCGGCTTTGTGGGTAAATATCTTACTGAAAAATTTATAAACCTGAATTACGAAGTGCTTATCATTTCAAGACAAACAAATCCTATTAATTGGGATAATATGCCTGCAATTATTGCTGCATTGGAAAATTCAACAATGCTGATTAATCTTGCTGGCAAATCTGTTGACTGCAGATATAATGAAAAGAATAAAAAAGAAATTTATGATTCAAGAATAAATACCACTTCAGCATTAGGTAATGCAATATTGCAATGCAAAAAGCCACCATTGCTTTGGATAAACTCCAGCACAGCCACAATTTACCGTTATGCCGAAGACAGGCCAATGACTGAAAGCACCGGAGAGATTGGTAAGGGCTTTTCTGTTAATGTTGCTGTCAATTGGGAAAAAACATTCTTCAATTTTAAATTGCCCAATACTAGGCAGATTGCCTTGCGAATGGCAATAGTGTTAGGCAAAGATGGTGGAGTAGTGCCACCAATAAAAAATTTAGTTCGTTATGGATTAGGAGGTAAACAGGGAAGTGGCAATCAAATGTTTAGCTGGATACATATTGAAGATTTGTTAAACATTATTATTTACCTGCAGCATCATAAAAATTTAACCGGCGTTTTTAATACTGCTTCTCCTAATCCTGTTAACAATAAAATTTTAATGCAGCTTTTTAGAAAGCAAATGAAAATGGCTTTTGGTTTACCAACACCTGAATGGCTGCTTAAAATTGGTGCAGTAGTTATTAAAACAGAAACAGAATTAGTTTTAAAGAGCCGTTGGGTTGTCCCCGAACGCTTATTAAAAGCAGGGTATCATTTTAAATATCCAATAATTAACAAAGCACTTAAAAATATTTTAAGAGATTAAAAAATCAAAAATCGGCCAACCAAAAATCAGTCTTAACTTTACATTCTAAATGAAACAACAACCCGTAATACTGTTTGATGGCGTTTGTAATTTTTGTAACAGTGCCGTAAACTTTACAATAAAGAGAGATAAAAAAGCCCTTATCCAGTTTGCACCATTGCAATCAGCAAAAGGCAGATTGTTTTTGCGGCAATATAATTTACCTGTAGCAGAGATGAAGTCGTTTGTGTTTATTGAAGATGATAAGGTTTACACACAATCCACCGCAGCATTAAAAGTATGCAGGCATTTAAGTGGATTATGGTCATTGTGTTATGGATTTATAATTGTACCCAAATTTATACGTGATAGTTTATATAACTGGGTAGCAAAAAACCGGTATAAATGGTTTGGCGTAAGAGAAGAATGTATGATCCCAACACCGGAAGTGCGAAAAAGATTTATAAGTTAATATGACAACAAAAAAAACATTGGTGCTTGGTGCGTCAGAAAACCCGGGGCGTTACAGTAACCTGGCTGTAAAAAAACTGACATCACATGGTCAACCTGTTGTGGCTATAGGCAAAAAGAAAGGAAGTATTAATGGAATTGAAATTGAAACAGAGAAAAAAGCATTTAATAATATTGATACGGTTACTCTTTATTTAAATCCATTGCACCAGCAGGAATACTACGATTATATTTTTTCCCTTCATCCCAAACGTATCATTTTTAATCCCGGTGCAGAGAATGATGAGCTGGAGGAGCTGGCTCAACAAAAAGGAATTGTAACGCAGGAGGCATGTACCCTGGTTTTATTAAGCACCGGACAATACTGAGGAGTCTAAATAATCTGGCGGTTTACTATTCTAACCCTTTGTATTAAATAGGGAAACTGATTTTATATAATGTGCAACTTTTACAATTGCTTTTATTACCTGAAATTCAGTTGGTAATTTTATAGCGCAAACATAATAATTGGCCCAAATCTTCGTTATTACAAAACGAAACATCCGTATGCCCATCTTTCTCTTAACACTACCTGTTAAATTATATTTAACGGTAATTTTTATCAGCAAAAGGCAATTCGGTAAATAGCTACAGCAAGAAAATATGTACAATAACTAAGCATACATATTATCAGGTTGTATAGTAATAATTAAAAACTATAGAACATATTATAAAAACAGTAAGGTAGATTCATGTGTAAGTTAAGGGGTGGCGTTAGGGGCCGCCCCTTTTTTATTTAAAAAATAATTGTCTCTTAACAGCAATCCTTTGTAAAATACGTTTAACGTATTCAGTTTTTCCGTAACTTTAAAAAACCCCATTTTTATGTTATGGAGAAAATTTAACGGAGACCCCATCCAGTTGCCCATTAAAAATGCTGTTGAGCAGGCCATTAAAAGGGAAACATCAGCAGGCTTTCATTTAAAAGTTTGTATTGGTACCGACAGCCAGGTTAAAGGCAAAGACACTGAATTTGCAACGGTGATTGTTTTTTTACGAGAAGGTCACGGCGGCTTTATGTTTATTCACAACGAAAAAACATTGCACAAGTACAGCATTAAAGAACGGATGCTGGTTGAAGTTGCAAAAAGTATTGAAATTGCTTATGAACTGTGCAATCTTTTTACGGAGTATAATGTGGATATGGAAGTACATGCCGACATTAATACCAATCCGCAATTTAAAAGTAATGAAGCATTACGTGAAGCAATGGGCTACATTTTAGGAATGGGCTTTGCCTTTAAAGCCAAACCCGAAGCTTTTGCCAGCAGCAGTTGTGCCAACAAAGTGGTGAACTAGATAATGCCGGTTTTTTAATTTAGCCGGTAGTTAAAAATTACCGGTAGTAAAATTGGCTCCCTGTTATTTTTGAATTTCTTTATTCTTCTCTTCAATAAGCGTTAATATTTTATCCCTCCCCGTTTTTTTTGTGGCACTCGTTATAAAATACTGCGGTAAAAACTGCCAGGTCTTTTTCATAGCAGTAAAAAAATCTTTTATATTCTTACTAACGGTACGTTGATTTTCTTTATCAGTTTTTGTAAAGATAATACTCAACGGTATACCCCATTTTTTTAATTGTTCCAAAAAATCAAGGTCATTTTTTTGTGGTGAGTGGCGGCTGTCTATCAATACAAAAACCATGGTGAGGTTTTCTCTTTTGCGTAAATAATTTTCTATCATTTGCTCCCAGCGTCTTCTGCTGCTCTGGCTTACTTTGGCAAAACCATAGCCCGGTAAATCCACAATATACCACTGGCTGCTTCCTGCATCTCCGGCGGCAGGTGGTGTATAAGTAATTTTTTTTGAAGCAGATTTTGCTGCTGCTATCTGCTCTTCATTCTTAGCAGGAAGGGATGAAAATATTTCAAAATGATTTATTAGTTGTGTTTTACCCGGGGCTGACGACGTTTTTGCAAGCTTCTCATAATTACACAGCATATTTATAAGCGATGATTTACCCACATTACTACGCCCTATAAATGCATATTCCGGTTTATCGGGTGGCGGGCATTTGGTATAATCGGGGCTGCTGATAATATACTTTGCAAATTTGATGATCATGCCGCAAAGATATAAGTAGTTTACTGTTTTCGGCCTGACGGCCTGCACACCGGCTATCTGTTAATCATATTGTATATAAGCTGCAAAGCCAAACCTTAAACCGAAAACCTGTTATCTTTGCACCCGATGACAGATTTTGCACATGACAATGTAGTTCCTTATAAAGATAGTGACCGCAGCAAAAAGCAGCAGGTAGCAGCAATGTTTGATGATATTGCATTTAAATACGATTTTTTAAACCGTTTTTTAAGTGCAGGAATCGACATTAAATGGAGAAAAAAAGCCATTAAGCAACTAATATCTTTACAACCAAAGAAAATGCTGGATGTAGCAACCGGTACAGCTGATGTGGCCATTATGGCCTCTGGTATATTACATCCCCAAAAGATCATTGGAATTGATATCAGCGATGGCATGCTGGATGTGGGCAGAAAAAAAATAGATAAGGCCGGCTTGCAACAAATTATAGAGTTGTTAAATGGAGATAGCGAAACAATAAATTTTGAAAATGATTCGTTTGATGCGGTAACTGTGGCATTTGGGGTACGCAATTTTCAACACCTGGAAAAAGGGTTAAGTGAAATATACAGAGTGCTGAAACCCGGAGGAAAATTAGTAGTATTGGAATTCAGTAAGCCTAAAATGCCGGGTGTAAAAGGGATGTATAATTTATATATGAAGATCGTATGTCCTAATGTTGGAAAATTATTTTCAAAAAACCGCAACGCCTATAAATATCTCGACGAATCAATTCAAAAATTTCCTGAAGGCAAAAATTTTACTAAAATCCTGGATAACCTGGGATATTCAAACACTTATTGCAAACCACTCAGTTTAGGAATATGCAGCATTTATTGCGGTACAAAATAGTATTTACTATACTTGGTTTAATGCTTTGTCCTTTGTTGAGTATGGCTCAGTTAAGGGATGGGATTAATCAGCAGGATCATGATGATAAACCTTATCATTTTGGTATAAACCTTGGGTTGAACCGTTCTCATTTCAGTTTTACACACCACCCTTTATTTATGCAGCGTGATAGTGTGATGGTGGTGGAAAGTATTAACAGTACCGGGCTTAACCTGGCATGGCTGGTAAATAAACGCTTAGGCGATCATTTTGATTTACGCACTTATCCGCTTAATTTAACTTTTACAGAAAAGGCATTTGAATACAATTTAAAATATCCCGACAGGCCGGTAGGAGAAGATTCAATTACTATAAAAAAAGTACAATCCATTTCCTTAACCTTGCCCATACAAATAAAATTCAGCAGCGACCGTATTGGTAATTTTAAAGTGTATATGTTAGGTGGTGTAAAAGCAGAATACGATTTGGCTGCAAATGCCGGCGCAAGAAAAGCAGAGAACCTTATTAAACTCAACCGGCTCGATTATGGTATTGAAGCAGGGCTGGGGTTTCATTTTTATTATCCGTATTTTGTTTTATCTACAGAGTTAAAAACAGGCTGGGGCCTTGGTAATTTGCACAGCCGTGATGCTGATCTTAAATTCTCCAATGTAATTGATAAGATCAATTCCCGTACAATCACTTTCTCCTTAACTGTAGAATAATTATTTTTTTATCGGTGAAACTGTATAATCGGGTTTTGTTTCGCTGAAAAAAACTGTAGTGTTCCCCGTTTTTACATCAGTACTTAAAACATCCATTTTGGTTTGGGTTCTGTTTAAGCGTTGTACAAATATTGCTTTATTATCAGGCTGCCATTTAATACCCGTAATATACTGGTTTGGGTTTGCTTTTTCTTCTCATCAAAATAACCGCTCCATATACCATCTAGGGATAAATTAAGTTTTCCCTTTTTTTGAGCATAACTTCCCGGGGCTGATAGTATACACAAACATATAGCAGCAATTTTACGGCTCATCATAAAATAAATTAATCATCATTGTTCAACAATGATTTTCCTGGATAAGGTTAGGTATGAAAAGGCTTTAACTGTACTATTGCCTTTCAAAAATAGTATAAATATCTTTTTAAAAATCGTAATCTCTTTTAAACATATTTAAACGTATGCCTGCTGTTACAAGGTTGGTGTTGCTTTGTCCGGCAACATTTGCAATTTGATAATTCCGGTGTTGAAACGATACATCAAAATATAAATTTTCTTTCCATTCGTAAGAAACCTGGAACAGTCCGTTTAAGCAGGTGCCTTTATTTCCGGCACCAATTTTTACATCATCCCTCACCCTTGTTGTGTAAGGCAAAAAAGGATTGCTGCCAAAATTCCTGCCTGCACTGTCTAACCCCTGGTAGTAATAAATAAGCTTTGCATTTACATACCATTTGGTTGCAGGCTGATAATTTATAATCGCAATAAATTCCTGAAAATTGGCACCTAAGGGGTGCGCCAATGGCTGGTTATAATGTGTATAGTTGGCAATAGTATCTTTATGCGAATAAGTAAAAGGCCTTACACGGTTGGTTTCTACCTGCACATCAAGATTGCGAATGCCAAATGCATCAAGATATTTAAGGCCTGCCTGTATGCCCCATTTATTTACCCAGCTCGAAGGGTGATTTTTTATTTCCGATAAAATAAATTCATCTAATAAAAACTGCCCGTAAAATTGTGCCCGGTGAGCAATATTGGCTTTAAAGTCCAAACCTGCCATTGCATTATCCGGACTTCCCACTGTCCCTTCAATATGACGATAGAAAATTACCGGGTTAAGATATTGAAAATCAAAACGGTTTTTTCTACCAAATATAACACCTTCGAATAGGCCGATATTCAGCCATTTGGTTACATTCATGCTAAGGTGATGCATGGCTGCATATTTCCTGTCTAATAAAGTATCGCCTGCTTTTTTAAACTGCGGCATCAGCTCCATAAATAAATTCTGGTAATTAAATTTCCAGATCTTGGTATTGAGTTTTAAAAATAAATTACTGTTGCCCCAGTCACTTAAAAACAAACTGCGGTAGCCATTGCCAATAAAATTTTTATCGTAACCAAACTGAACATCTACATAATTTTTTACGGCGGCAAAGGTGATGTACCCTCTTGCATCAAAATAATCAACACCGGTTTTTTTAAATGGTTTGTAAAAACCCACGCCCGGTACAGCTTTAAATTTAGTTACCTGCTGTTGAAAAAATTGTGGCCCACGTTCCTGGTTATCGGTAATTAAAGCCGAGAACCCTATTTTTTTTCCAATCAATCCTCTTGCAGTAACACCACGGCTGTTCAAAAAAATGGTCTGGTCATATCCAGGTTCAATGGCTTGGTGAATTTGCAATACCGGATTTACAGCAAGAAACAGATCTTTATTCTTTACTTCTATAAAATTTGTTTTTGTTTTATAAAAGGTTTTTAAAAAAGGTTTTTTACTCATAAAATCTTCTCTTGCCCCGGTTACCCATTCGGTATTATTCATTAAAAAACTGTGCAGGTTATATTCATCAATCGGGCTAAGGTCCAGGTCGGTCCATTCCCGGTATTTATCCACCCCTGTATTAGGATCTGCGTAGCCCAAACGGGCACTGTCTAAAAATTCTGCCTGCCTTACAATGGCTTTACGGTTAAAAGGACGTAAGGTGGAGAAGTTTAGATCGGTATTTGTTTGCTGTTTAATTTCCAGCCGTTCTGTAAAATGAATATCTTTTACACCCTGGTTTAAATAGGTGGATTGTGCTGTTGCAAAAACAGGACAAATAAAAATCAGCAGTTTGATTAAGCTTTTAATAATTTGCATTTAAATATTTTAGTTTAACGGGTCTGAAAATATCAAGATATGCAAAAATACCTTTTTAAGAACATTCAGGTGGTAAATGAAGGAAAAATTAAATCGATGGATGTGTTAACCGATGGAGAACGGATTGAAAGAATAGATGCAGCCATAAACACAAAGGCTGGTGTTATTGAAATTAACGGAGAAGGCAAACACCTTTTTCCGGGAGTGATAGACGACCAGGTGCATTTTCGGGAGCCGGGGCTTACACATAAAGCAACTATTTATACCGAAAGTAAAGCCGCAGTGGCAGGTGGCGTTACCAGCTTTATGGAAATGCCCAATACTGTTCCTAATGCACTAACAGCGGAATTACTGGAAGATAAATACAAGATAGCCGCCGAAACATCATTAGCCAATTATTCTTTTTTTATGGGTACCAGCAATAATAATGCTGAGGAAGTACTTAAAATGAATGCACATAAAAGAGATGTTTGTGGCGTAAAAATATTTATGGGGGCAAGTACGGGCAATATGCTGGTAGACAGCCATACGGCATTGGATAAAATTTTTAGCGAAAGTGAAATGCTGATTGCTACGCATTGCGAAGACGAAAGAATTATTAAAGCCAATTACGAAAGGATAAAAAAAGAGAAAGGAGAATTGTCTGCAGCCGACCATCCGCTGATTAGAAATGAAGAAGCCTGCTTTGAAAGTTCATTAACCGCTATTCAGTTTGCAAAAAAATATAATAGCCGTTTGCATATACTGCATATCAGCACCGAAAAAGAATTGCAGTTGTTTGGCAACATGTTCCCTTTAAAAGATAAACGCATTACCACCGAAGTTTGTGTACACCATTTACATTTTACTGCCGATGATTATGAACAGTTAGGCTATAAAATAAAATGCAATCCCGCCATAAAAGCACCACACAATAAAGCCGCTTTATGGGATGCTTTGCTGGATGACCGCTTAGACATTATTGCCACCGATCATGCGCCGCATACCTGGGAAGAAAAACAAGGTACTTACGAACATGCCCATGCAGGATTACCTTTGGTGCAACATCCTTTATTATTAATGCTGCATTACAATCAAATTGGTACGATCTCTTTAGAAAAAATTGCTGAAAAGATGAGCCATGCAGTTGCTGATTGTTTTGAAATTGAGAACAGGGGTTATATAAGGGAAGGTTATTTTGCTGACCTGGTGGTGGTTGATACAAAAGAAAAATCAACAGTGAACAAAGGCAATATATTGTACAAATGCGGCTGGAGCCCTTTGGAAGGTTTTACTTTTCCTGCAACAATAGAAAAAACATTTGTAAACGGCAATATGGTTTATGGAAATGAAGTGTGGAATGAATCTGTAAAAGGCAGCCGGTTATTATTCAAGAAGTAAAAGCCCCTATCCCCTAAAGGGGGCTTATGGAAGCGGATATTAATAAAACACAATCAACCCCCTTTAGGGGATGGGGGCAACAACTCAACATGCAGGCAGATAAAACCACACTTACCGATCTATCCATATTTAATGCAGAAGAAGAACAATCTGTTTTTCATTATTTAAATTTTACACGTACCGTTGGTGGCAGGGAATGGCTGCACCATTTTTTAACCAATCCCTTCGATAATGTAAATGACATTGTAAAAACACAACAGGTCATTAAAAAGATACAAACCGTTTTACCCGGTTGGAATAACACCCTTATCTCCAACGGTACCATAATGGTAATTGAAAAGTATTACGAAACTGCTGTTGCCGAAATTCCTCACAATGCCGGTGTTGTTGGCACGCTCTCTTATACCATTTTTAATAAAGAAGATTTTTCTTTTGTAAGATATTCCGTTAAACATTTTGCCGATTTTTTTATTGGCCTGCAGCAATTGACAGAATTGTTATCTGGTGATGATAACCCATTGTCTTTGCAAATTATTATCGATCAGATTAAGCTGCGGTTAAACAAGGCCGGTTTGCAGGAATTATTACCTGTAGCAAATAAAACCGACCTGGCCACCAGTAAATTATTATCGCTGGGCCATTTTTTAAAAAGAAGGTATAAACAGGAAGCTCTGGAGCTGGTGGAGATATACAGTAAGCTGGATGCCTGGTACAGCATGGCCATTGCCTGCCAAAAACATAGCCTTTGTTTTCCTGAATTTGTGGAAGCTAATGAGCCGGTGATAAATGCAACACAACTGTTTCATCCATTATTACCCATACCAGTGGCTTACGATGTGGACTTAAACCCACAGCAGAATTTTTTATTTTTAACAGGCGCCAACATGGGTGGTAAAAGCACTTTTATTAAAGCCGTTGGCATATCAATTTTTCTGGCGCATATTGGAATGGGCGTTCCGGCGCAGGCATTGCAGCTCACCTTGTTTCATGGGTTGCTCAGCAATATAAATGTGGTGGACAATATTATGCAGGGCGAAAGTTACTTTTTTAATGAAGTGCAGCGCATACGTAAGACCATAGAAAAAATAACTGACGGGAAAAAATGGCTGATACTGATTGACGAATTATTTAAAGGCACCAACGTACAGGATGCCATGAAGTGCAGCAGCACTGTAATTGAAGGGCTGCTTAAAATAAAAAACTCCCTCTTTATTCTCTCCACACATTTATACGAAATTGGCGAAGGCCTGAAAAAATACCCCAACATACAGTTTAAATATTTTGAAACGGCTGTGGTAAATGAGCTGTTGTATTTTAGTTACCAGTTAAAAGATGGTATTAGCAACGACCGGCTGGGTTATTTGATTTTGAAAAGAGAAGGTGTAGTGGAGATGTTGGAGAAGTTGTAATGCTTCACCGCAATACTTTTAAGAATGGAATTCCAAAACTTTACATACCCCGCCATGTTTCCCTACAAGCAGATATCACAAGCGCACTGTTAGTTACTTCAATAATGCGTCAGTATTCCAAAGCTGTCTGTTCCTTCATAATAAAATTTCGTAGAAGAATACCGGTAATCTTCGGCATTAATACAAAGTATAAAAGAAATATAGAACGTTTTCCCAAAGATTTCATGTTTATGCTGAGTGAAAAAGAGTAGGGAGGTACCTGGCTGATTTTTTATTTTGCCAGTCCAAAACCAGGAATTGCCTTTCAGTAGTTTATAAATACCCGGAAAAATAATATTAGTTGACTTGGTTTCATTAGCGTTTTATATACACTAATCAAGTAGTTTTTGTGTAATTTTAGATGTTGGAAAAATAGGGCAATACTGAATCCTATAATCCCCAAAAAATAATTACAGGCGGTGGTTACATTTTATACCATCGAGTTTACAGATGAATTATAACCATATTGAATTATGTTAGTAAAAGAGAATAAGGGTTGGATATTGTTAGTAATCGCCGTGTTTTTAGGAATAACAACCTCCTGCCGGAAAGATTTGTCGGGTTCAGCAGGTGGGGGAGTTATAAATCCGGTAGCTTATAAACTTAGCTATCCCGACTCTGTTATTTATCCTTTAGGCGAGCAGTCAAATCTTCAGATTATAAGCCCCGTTACAGTAAAAACAGGTACCTATAGTTCTTTTCCCGAAGGATTGGATATGGACCCTGTAACGGGGAACATTAATGTACACGAAAGTGAAACCGGTATTAGGTATAGGGTTTACTTTACTTCTACAGACAATTCCATTAAAGATTCTACACTAATAACGATGTCAGGTTTAAATTATTTAGACGGCGTATATAAAATAAATGCAGCCGACTCCGTTTTGAATCCAGTTTATAATGCGGTAATCGGGAATGCGGTAGCAGGTGTAAATAACGGCTCTTTATTTGATGAAGGAGGCGGCTGTAACAGCAACGGTTGCGCAGTAAATGTAAATGATGCAAAAGTCAACTTGGCCCAAACAGTGCGTAACGGCACATTTGGAGCAATACCTGTAAATGGTGCTAATAAAGATTTTACCCTTAATTTCAGGATAAACGACCGGAGCCAGCGTGGCGGTAATAAAACCAAGATAAAAATATTTTATTTTAAAACAATAAATGACGTAACGCCACAGGTATGGACCTTATTAAACGGGCGAAACGGAACAGTAATTAATTCTTTCAGCAATTCCAATAATACAGCCATTCAGGGATTTACTGCAGGTAATATTACCAACAGTGCTGCTACCGGTAAAGGAAGAAGGCCTCCATGTATTGTTATTCTTAGCCAATAAGCATATACAATATTTATTGCCAACTAATTTATCTTTGGTGATATTAGTTTGTAATGAATAAAGTTATCAGTGGAATATTATTTTTATTACTGCTTGCATTTTTTATGCTTCCGGGACAGCAACAAAAAAATGTGCCTGATTATAAGAAGCTTTACGACACAGCCAATGATTTTTATAATTCTACTAATCCGACCGACATAACTGATAGCCTTGCGTTGCGTTATTACCAACAGGTAATTGCAGTATTAAGCAGGCAGCCATTAAATGAAAACCTGTTAGTGGATTGCTATATCAAAACCGGTATTCTTTACCAGGCAAAAAATATCGACTCTCTTGCGATACAGAATTTTGGCAACGCAATTCATGCAAAAACAGCTGCACAATCCGACTCTTTATTATACCAGCCATTTTTATATACCGGGTCATCATATTATAGCTTAAATAATCTTGACTCTGCTTTATTTTTTTTGAAAAAGGCCGAGGAAATAGTCACACGGTACAGCAATATGCCCGAGGCAGGCAGGGTGTATAATAAAATAGGGGCTTTATATTATCAAACCGGTAACTATAAGCAAAGCATTAACTACTTTAAAAAATCAATAGATTTATTATATGTAAATGATCCCGGCTACACGGAGTTTTTAGTACAGTACAAAACCAATTTAGGGGCAGTATATTTTAAGCTGAAGGAATATAAGCAGGCAATGGATATTTATAACGGGCTGCTTGCTTTAAGAACGCCCAATCCCACAGCTATTTTACATAATATCGGGAGCATTTTTTTAGAAACCGGTGATGATAATAAAGCTTTGCAATATTTACGGCCGCTGCCATATAATCTGCAGTTAAAGCTAAATGATATGGCCCGTATCTATATCAATCTTAAAAAAGATGATTCCGCAAAACTTTATTTAGACAGCG
This sequence comes from Ferruginibacter sp., assembly GCA_043757165.1. Lineage (GTDB taxonomy): Bacteria > Bacteroidota > Bacteroidia > Chitinophagales > Chitinophagaceae > Ferruginibacter. Next base: position 17,313 of record JAYVPT010000011.1, on the reverse strand, counting down.
GCCTGGCTGAGAATAAAAAACAAAATGGGGTTCATAAAAATATCACGCAGGGATTATTATTAAAATACTATGGTGATTTTTCTATCCGGCACAATGATATAGAACAGGCATTACTTTTTTACCAGCAATCCATCATTCAACTTGACCCTGATTTTTTTGAAGAGAACATTTATAAAAACCCCACACAATTTAATGGGCTGCATTCTTCTTTTAATTTATTTGCCGCTTTAACCCAAAAAGCTGCTGCGTTTAATTTACTGTACAAAAAGAACGGCCAATTTCAAAACTTAACAGCCTCTTTGCAAACTTATAAAGCCGCCTTTAACCTGGCACATTATGTTGAGCGCTTTTTAGATACCGACGAAGCCCGGTTATTTTTGCAGCAGAATGTGGAAGAGGCTTATTCGAATGCAATTGAAACAGCCGTTGCTTTGTATGAATTAACGGGGGATGAACAATATACTGCGGAAGCATTTGTATTAAGTGAAAGCAGTAAAGCAACTGTATTACAGGTAAACAGGGAGCAATTGCAAATTGAGCAAATTAACGGTATGCCTCAACAATTAGTTCATGAGGAAAGAAATTGTAAAGCAAATATAGCCAGGTTGACTTTACAGGCGGTTAATGCTTCAGACAGTACCGTATTAGAAAATATACAACGGCAAATAAGTAATTATGAAATACAATTATCTAAAATACAGGAAAAACTAAATGATAACCAGCAGTATAACCGGTTAAGGTATCAATACGATACTGTTTCTGTAAAAAAAATTAAGGATGAATTACTTACGAAAAAAACAGCATTATTGTCCTATTATTTTACCAAAGAACACCTTATCACTTTCGTTATAAATGCCGACAGCATTGTGTATCGTAAAATGCCCATAACTTCAGCCCTCATTGCGAATATAAAATCTTCCAGGGCAGCATTAGAATCTGAAACTGCATATGACAGGGAACGGGCAAGTACCATAAATAAATATCTTTTTTTACAATTAGTGCAGCCGGTGTATGCGGCCATTCAAAATTACAAACGACTTATAATTATTGCACACAATGAGCTTCATTATATTCCTTTTGAAATACTTGAAAACCCGGAATCAGGTAACTATTTAATACAAGATTATGCCATAAGCTATAACTACGCAGCATCTTTTATTACAAACACTGAGGCCACATCCGGCGATAAACAGGTATTGGCAGTAGCACCATTCACCACTGCAATACCTCAATCACGGAATTCTATAGCAGCAACATTTGCTGTATTGCCTGCATCACTCGAAGAAGTAAAAGATCTCAAAGGAAAAATATTGACGGATACTTCAGCAACAAAAGATAACTTCATTAAATATGCCCCCCATTATGGTATAATTCATTTGGCAACACATGCTACCGCTACCGATGGTAACCCGGCGGAATCTTTTATAAGCTTTTATCCAAAAGCAAATAGCCCAGACCTCGCATACAAATTATACGAGCCGGAAATTTATAATTTAAATCTCAGTAACTCCTCGCTCGTTATATTAAGTGCATGCGAAACAGGTAAGGGTAAATTAATTAGTGGGGAAGGGGTTATGAGTTTATCCAGGGCTTTTTCATACGCCGGTTGTCCAAGTATAATTACTTCCCTATGGAAAGCAGAAGATCATGCCACAGCCTTTATTACACAGCAGCTGCATGGCTATTTACAACAGGGCTATTCTAAAGATGTGGCTTTGCAAAAAGCAAAACTTGCCTATTTGGCAAACGAAAAAATTGAACCGGGATTTAAAACACCAAATTTTTGGGCACACCTGGTTTTAACCGGGAACACCATTGCTATAACTCAGGCACCAACTAAATGGTGGCCTTGGTCATTATTTGTCCTGTTGTCAATAATTGCTGTGCTCTTTTTTATCAGGAAGAAAAATAAAGAAAAGCAGTTTAGGTAATACTGGATATTAAAACGGGTTGTTGCATTAGGATTTCCAGGAAAGCAACTGAAGCTTTTTAATAAACCAACCACTTACCCTGGTATTATACAAATGATTTTTATCATCATGTATCTGCATAAAAATTGGTAATGCTGAAGAGGCCTGGTTAGCTTTTAAATAGGTTAAAGCAAGAAAATAGGTGGCATCATCCGAAAGTAAACTGGTATTAGCTGCTTTGTTTTTTTCAGTTACTTTGGTAAAGCACTCAATAGCGTTTGGGTAATTTTCCTTTTTTAAAAGTGCCTGTCCAGCCAGAAAAATTTCTTTGATGCCTGGATCTTGTGCTTGTTGATATTGTGTAATTACCAATGCATAATTTTTTTCATTGTAAGCTTTTTCAAGTGCAGAAGATACTCCAAAACCCCTGAAAGTACTTAGTGAGTATTCACTATATTGGCCGGCATATAATTTATTGGCCGAAATGGTACTGTATTGGTATATGAAAAATAAACCGGCTATTAAAAAAATGGCAGCAGCTACCTTCATCATGTTTTTAAACATGCTTTTTGTTTTGCCTGTTGAAGAAACTGAAACTGTGTTTTTGTTGGATAACATGGCAATGCGTACAGCGGCTATTTTCTGGGTTAAGCCATAATGTTTTACCAGGTCTTTGGCAAGCAAAAGATTTTCCATTTCTTCCCGCAAGGTTGCATCCACTGATAGTTCATTCTGCAGTACGGCAATTGCTTCAGTATCGGTCTCACCATCGATATACCTGATCAGCTTTTCAGTGTTGGTAACATTATTGTTCATATTGCAATGCAGTTTTTAATGTTTTTACCAATAAAGGGTTACCGGATAACAGTTGTTCAAGATTTTTCATGCATTTATATTTTTTATTTCTCAACACCTGCTCGTTTTCATAATTCATTGTTTTCACAATTTCTTTCATGGAAACATTGTCGTAATAAAAAGCCAATAGAATTTTCTTACACAACTCTCCCAGTTTATCCATGATTCTAAGCATTTGTAACCTTGCTTCCCTGCCGGCAATCATATCATCAATGCCTGAATCAGTAATTTGTTTACCAGTTTCAAAATTAGTTTCTCTCACAATGGCCCTGTCCTTTCTTTTCAGTTCATTCAGCCACATATTTTTATTAATGGAATATAAAAATGTTTTTATGCTGGCTTCTCCCCGGAATTTATTTTTTTGCACAAGTTCAATAAATGCTACAATCACTTCCTGGAATATATCTTCAGCATCCTGGAAGCTTCCCTGGTTTTGTTGAATGTAAAAGCGCAGGTTTTCAAAATGATGCGTGTACAAAAATACAATGGCATTCTCCGGAGTTGGGTCATCTTTTATCATTGCTATAAGCTCCTCATCTGAGTAATTTTTAACTACTTCCATGCCGGCATACATTAATAGTAAATAATAGGTTCGGTTTTGTAACCATTTTTCTAAAAAAATTTATTAAGTCTTGCTAATTTAAACATAAAATAAGAATAAACAGGTATTTATGTGGCCTATAACCATGTTGTTTAACATTGCTTCAATTAAAAATAAAGTCATAGCTCAAAAAAATATTTAGTTACGGTTACATTTTTGGCTTGTACGGTTACCAATAGTTGTAACGAACATTTATAACCTAAAAAAATAATCATGAAAAAAACATTCGTATCAGTAATAGTTATCCTTGCTGTAACATTATTGGCTTCCTGTAGTAAAAAAGATTCGTTAACTGCAACGGCACCCGAAGCTATCACAGTAGTTGCCCAAAGTACTGTGCCGGCAGCAGTGATAGCCGCATTTACAAGCAATTTCAGCGGAGCTACTGAAGTAGAATGGCATAAAAGCGGTAGTTCATTTGAAGTGGAATTTAATCATCAGAGTCAGCGTCATTCTGTGGGGTTTGATGATAGCGGTCACCAGAATAAACATAATATTACCTGTACAGGTGTAACGGTGCCCGCAGCAGTATTAAATGCATTCCGCACTAGGAACCCAAATGATAATGTATATGAGTGGAAATTAACCAGCGATGGTAACTGGAAAGCGCATTTTATGCGTAATGGTGTAAAATGGGAAACTACTTTTACCCCCGCAGGAGTTTTTGTTAAGGAAGAGCATGAGTAATATATTTATCTGTGAAAAACCACACTGCATTACCCGGGTTCGTTTTAAACGAACCCGGTTTTGTTTGTATGATTAATTGCCGATGTATATTTTTTCAAACCAAGATGTTGAGTATATAGAGCATCCAGGGTATGTAATAACGGTAATTTTGAAAAATGGGTTGCATAATTTTTTGTAATAAATAAAAGAAATAACGGGGAGTTAGCAGAGTAGTTTTTCCAAAAGCTTTGCCGTACATAGCCAAAATTCGTACCCGATGTTAGTCAAAACCTTTGGCAACGCCGTTTACGGTGTGGAAGCAATTACCATTACGGTAGAAGTAAGCGTAAACAACAAGGGCAAAGATTATTTTATTGTAGGCCTGTCGGACAGTGCCGTTAAAGAAAGTTTACAAAGAGTAGAGAGTGCTATTAAAAGTAATCATTACTACATACCACCTACTAAGGGGGAAAACATTTGCAAACGATGGAGGCGGATTTTGCTAAAGATAAACTTATTGAGGAACAATTAGATTTAGGGTTTCTTAGAAAATAATTTCTCAGGAAGTTCACTATTTTGTAGAAAATGTAATAGTAAGTACTTTATGTATTTGTCCATATATGTATTGAAAAAAATGGAGGGAAAACATTCTTCTGCTCACAGGCTGCCGGATTGCAGCGAAAATCCTTTTGTGAGGTACGAACAAAAGATTGTAACGAAAAGCCGGAACCAATGTTTATAGTTGTACTGCAGCCCACAGCCCCAAATTTTCCTTAATTTCAGTTTCTTCACCTGTGCCCACGCCCAGCGGCGAAATTAAAAGATGATATTAGTAAAACAGGCTGGGTTATTTAATTTAAAAGAGAGAAGGGGGGCAGAGATGTTACATAAATTATTTGTTATTATTTGTTATAACATTTGTCTATCTTAGCGAAAAGGATTTTTATGGAAACACTTACTTTAAAAGTCAGGAAAATAGGTAATTCAAAGGGGATTGTAATTCCTAAAAAATATTTGAGTATTATAGAGAATGATAATGAAGAGATAAATATTGCTGTAGATAATGATGGTATTCTTTTAAAAAGTAAAAAACAAGAGCCCCGCAAAGGCTGGGCAGCGGCTTTTAAAAAAATGGCAAAAAATAATGATGATAAATTATTAATGTCTGATGTTTTTAAAGATGAAAAACTGCCTGAATGGAAATGAAGCAGTATGAAATATATTGGGTGAACCTGGATCCCACTATTGGAAAAGAAATGAAAAAGATAAGGCCCTGTGTTATCCTGTCTCCTGATGATATGAATTATTATTTGGGTACAATTATTATAGCCCCTCTCACATCTACTATAAAAAATTATCCTTCAAGAATTAAGTGTGTTTTAAATGGAAAGCAAAGTATGATTGCTTTAGATCAAATAAAAACAATTGACAAAGTAAGGATGCAAAATAAAATAGCAAACTTAAACCAGTCAACTATTTTACAGGTAAAAAAAGTAATTGAAAATATGCTTGTAAAATAATTTTATAAAACTAATTACAAATAAAATTTACTAATGCTTGTTAAAACTTTCGGCAGCGCTGTGTATGGAGTAGAGGCAATTACCATTACTGTAGAAGTAAGCGTAAACAACCAGGGTAAAGATTATTTTATTGTGGGCCTGCCTGATAGCGCCGTTAAAGAAAGTTTGCAAAGGGTGGAGAGTGCAATAAAGAGTAATAATTACTTTATGCCACGTACCAAGCTGGTGGTAAACCTTGCCCCGGCTGATATTCGCAAAACCGGCACTGCATTTGATTTACCAATAGCCATTGGCACATTGGGTGCCACAGAACAAATTGAAAATCCAGAAAAATTAAGTGAGTATGTAATAATGGGCGAGCTGAGTCTGGATGGGGAGATACGCCCTATAAAAGGCGCACTGCCCATGGCCATACAGGCCCGTAAAGAAGGTTTTAAAGGATTTATTGTTCCCAAACAAAATGCAAGGGAAGCAGCAATGGTAAACAACTTAAATGTGTATGGTGTTGGGCATATTAATGAAGTGATTGATTTTTTTGCAAACGAAAATTCTATTGAGCCCACCATTGTAAATACAAGAGAAGAATTTGCCCATGCACAAAGCGATTTTGATATTGATTTTTGTGATGTGAAGGGTCAGGAAAATATTAAGAGAGCTTTAGAGATTGCAGCAGCAGGCGGACATAATGCTATATTAATTGGCCCGCCGGGTGCAGGTAAAACCATGTTGGCAAAAAGATTGCCTACCATTTTACCGCCGTTAAGTTTGCAGGAAGCATTGGAGACCACAAAAATTCATAGCGTGGCGGGTAAATTACCAGAGAATGCCACATTAATTTCCAAAAGGCCGTACCGTTCGCCGCATCATACCATTAGTGATGTGGCGCTGGTTGGTGGTGGTGGTAATCCGCAACCCGGCGAAATTTCGCTGGCACATAACGGGGTATTATTTTTAGATGAATTGCCGGAATTTAAACGGCAGGTGTTAGAAGTAATGCGCCAACCAATGGAAGAAAGGAAAGTAACGATATCAAGAGCAAAAGTAGCATTGGATTTTCCAGCTTCATTTATGTTGATTGCATCAATGAATCCCTGCCCCTGTGGGTTTTTTAATCACCCCGAAAAAGAATGTACCTGTCCGCCGGGTGCGGTACAAAAATATTTAAATAAAATTTCCGGACCATTGTTAGACCGTATCGATCTGCATGTGGAAGTAACGCCTGTTGCATTCAGTGAACTATCCAGCGAACAGCAATTTGAAAAAAGCAGCAGCATAAGGGAACGTGTAATTAAAGCAAGAAATATTCAGGAAGAAAGATATAAGGACAGCGAAGGTGTGTATGCCAACGCACAAATGAGCAGCAAGCAATTAAAAGAAGTTTGTGTAATTACTACAGCCGGGCAAAACCTGTTAAAAGTGGCGATGGAAAAATTAAATCTTAGTGCTCGGGCTTATGACAGAATTTTAAAAGTAAGCCGGACTATTGCCGACTTAGCAGGAAGCGAAGATATAAAGCCGGAGCATTTGGCAGAGGCTATTCAATACAGAAGTTTGGACAGGGAAGGATGGGGCGCTTGATGTTTAAACATGCTATCTTGTCATTATTTACAAACTTGTACGATATTTGCCACTTGCAAATTTCATCTTAATTTTTTTACATGAAAATTTTACTGGGCTATCTTAGGCCATATAAATGGATGGTGATGCTGACATTACTGCTGGCAACGATCAATATTGGCTTCTCCCTTATTGACCCTATAATTTTGGGTAAGTTGATCAACCTTGCCAATTTTCACCAAAGTACAAAGGAACTTGTATGGAACGATTATTTGTTTGGCAAATTTGATTGGGTTAACAAGCTAAAGAATCATGAAACATTATATGGTATTGTCTGGTTGCTTACGGCATCTATAACAGTGGCTATGGTAAGCCGTATTGCCAAAAATTTTCAGGATTATTTTTTACAGGTGGTTATACAAAAATTTGGTGCAAAGGTTTTTACTGATGGTTTGCAACATGCCATGAAGTTACCTTACCAGCAATTTGAAGACCAGCGCAGCGGCGAAACGCTTTCTGTATTAACCAAAGTAAGAACAGATGTAGAGAAGTTTATGAACAGTTGTATTAACATACTTTTTGGGGTATTAGTAGGTGTGGTGTTTGTGTTTGTTTATGCAGCAATATATATTAACTGGCGTATTCCTGTTGCTTATGTTATAGGTATTGTAGTATTAACTTTTATTACCAACAAGCTAAGTAAAAAAATAAAAGTTATACAAAAAACAATTGTTGGGCAAACAACTGCTTTGGCAGGTTCCACCACCGAATCACTAAGGAATATTGAACTGGTGAAAAGCCTTGGGCTTACCGAGCAGGAAGTAGTACGGCTTAATAAAAATACCTATAAAATTTTAGGATTGGAATTAACAAAAGTAAAAAGAATAAGAAGCATCAGTTTTATACAGGGTACATTGGTAAACACACTCAGGCAGGTAATTCTTTTTATTTTAATGTGGTTGATTTTTGGAAAACAAATGGATGCCGGCCAGTTGGTGACGATGCAGATATTTTCTTTTTTTGTTTTTGGTCCCCTGCAGGAAATCGGGAATATCTTATTAAGTTATCGTGAAGCAGAAGCCTCTTTAAATAATTTTCATAACCTGATGCAGAAGGCGCCGGAATCTGAGCCGGCCAATCCAAAATCATTAGGCAATATTGAAACACTTTCATTTAAAAATGTTTCCTTTCAGCACCACACAGCATCGCAAAAAGCAATTGACGATATTAGTTTTAATGCAAAAGTTGGAGAAACTGTTGCATTCGTTGGCCCGAGTGGTAGCGGTAAATCTACCTTGATGAAATTATTAGTAGGCTTGTACCGTCCGCAACAGGGAAAAATATTGTACAATAATTTAGATGAAACAGAAATTCATTTTGATGATTTACGTAAACAGATTGGTTTTGTAACACAGGATACCAATTTGTTTAGCGGTACCATAAAAGAAAATTTAATGTTTGTAAATCCTGCTGCTGACGATGCTTTATTAACTGATGCATTACAAAAAGCAAGCTGCACCAATTTATTGGAAAGGGCAGAAAAAGGTTTAGACACAATGATTGGTGAAGGCGGATTAAAATTAAGTGGTGGTGAAAAACAGCGCCTTTCTATTGCCCGGGCATTGTTACGTAAACCACACTTATTGATTTTTGATGAAGCCACATCTGCATTGGATTCTTTAACCGAAGAAGAAATTACAAATACCATAAAAGATATTTCTTCTCAAAAAGAACAGATCACTATTTTAATTGCTCACAGGTTAAGTACAATCATGCATGCCGATAAGATTTATGTGTTAGAAAAAGGAGATGTGGTGGAAACAGGTACTCATGAAAGCCTGGTGGCAGAAAAAGGATTGTATTACGCCATGTGGAGGCAACAAATTGGCGAAAGAAGAAATGTAAAAAGTTAATAACTATGAGTGGGATACAAATACTAGGGCTGGCAGCAGGTACAATTACTTCCATTACTTTTTTACCGCAGGTAATTCAAATATGGAAAACAAAATCTGCAAAAGACCTGTCGCTGCAAATGTTGCTGTTGCTGATACTTGGTGTAAGTATGTGGCTTACTTACGGCATATTGGTGATGGATGCTGCCATTATTTATACCAACAGTATGGTGCTTACCATGAGTTTGATATTGCTGTTTTTTAAGATGAAATACAAATAAGCTAAGTAACTTTTGTAACATCACACAATCTTTACTTTAGTACCTTTGCCGCAATGAGCAGCCAGCCAAAACCCAGTTATTACTGGAGCATTTTAACTATGAAATGCCCCCGTTGCCGGAGGGGGCCAATGTTTAAAGACAGCAATCCGTATAAAAAATTTTCGCTGAAACATATTTTTGATATGCCTGATAATTGTCCGGTATGCAATCAAAAGTATGATTTGGAAACAGGCTTTTGGTATGGTACCGGGTATGTAAGTTATGCACTGGCAGTAGCTGTTTCTGTTACCACATTTGTGGCATGGCTGGTATTAATTGGTGTATCGGTAGATGATTCCCGTATTTTCTGGTGGCTGGGATTGAATATACTTTTTTTGGTATTGCTGCAACCCTGGATGATGCGTATAAGCCGGGTAATTTATATCCGTTTTTTTGTACGATACGATGAAGAATACGAAAAGCACAAACCACAGGAGTTTGACTTTTAACTTTCGTGGCTTTTAAAAATATCGGTAAAAATATTTGCACTGTTTAATTCTTCAATATCACTAAGTTCCATTTCAATAGCTTTAGTGCTTTTATTAATTTCCAGTAAAGAGAGTATTATTGAAGCTAATAAAAATATAAGGCTTGCAGCAAATATCCAGTGCGCCATCTGCATCCATCCCCTGAAAATTACATACATGCACAATACACAACACAAAAAACTCATAATGCCAAAGCCCTGCATATAGCGGATAAGATTTAAGCGGCTGCGGATATTTTTTATCTGGTTTAAAATATTTTTTTCCTTTTCGCCACGGTGGTATTCATCATGTAATTTTCTTACCAATGAGGCCAGCGATAAAAAACGGTTGGTATATGCCAGCATTAATAAAGTAATTGCCGGAAAAAGCAGTGCCGGGGTGTTGATGTTTATTTCTAACATACACTAAATATAATACAGAAAAATTTTAAACAGGCATGTAACTAGGGAACAATATGTAACCTGTTTTTTTTACTAATGTATTTTCCAAAGCCATAACCCAACGCAAAACCCAAAGGAAAATCGCTTGCCCAGTGTACACCATTATTGATCATGGCAAGTCCACATAAACCGGCAATGCTGTAACCAACCGGCTTTATCCATTTTTTTTCAGGATAATTTCCGCTGATAATAGTAACTGCACTTACAAAAGTTGCTAAATGTCCCGATGGGAAGGCATCATATTTTGGTTTATTATTTTGAAAATTACCCCATGATGGAAATGGGCGCCATTTGCCTCTTGCAATAGTGGCATCGGACGGATTTTCTCTTCCTGTTGCATATTTGATGACCTGTGTGCCCAATCCTAATGCTATAAAGGCTTCTGTTAACTGGCTGGCAGTTTGTAATGCCCTGTTATCTTTTTTTATTTTTCCTAACAGGTAAAAACCTGCTGCCATAAACATCGCCGATGAGCCCTGCCCCAGGTCATAAAAGGCGGTATTGATATTCCTCGGAATTTTTCCAATATTGGTTGGCTTACCACCAATTTTTACATTTATAAAAGGAGAAAAATTTTCTCTTGAAACAATATTGTTGTCCTCAAATTTGTCGTGCAGGGTATTAGTGATAGCTTGATCACCTAATAATAAAATGAGTGTGGTGCCTGCAACCAGTTTTAAATTATTAAAATTGGATTTTTTAAAAGATGCTTTTGAGAACCCGGCAATGTCTTTTGGAATATTACTGATAAAGGCAAATGGTTTTGGCTTTTGGTAAGCAACTGTATTGGTCTCAAAAGAAAACGTTTTCTTTTGTGTTACTAAAGAATCAGTTTGTTGGCAAATAGCAATACAAGGCAATAGCAGCAACAGCAAAAAATATCTTACCATTTTCAATTGATAGTTGTGTTTGATTTTTTATGTTTTTTATCCATCCATTTTTGCACTTTCCAGCCCAGCCAAGCACTGCCTGCACCTACTGCAGCACCTGCAAATACATCGCTGGGATAATGCACACCCTGGTACATACGTGCCCAGGCCACACTGGTTGCAAATAAATATGAAGGTGCTACAAAATACCATTTACCGTAGCGTAACGCAACAGATGTAGCAGTACAAAACGCAGCAGAAGTATGACCTGATGGAAAAGATAAGCCTCCGCTTTCATCATCACGTTTTATTATAAAACTATATTTTTCAAAAGGACGCTCACGGTTTACAATTTTTTTGGTGCCTTGTGTTATTATACTTGAAACTATAAAAGCACCGCCCATATATAAAGCATCCCGTTGCAGTTGTTTATCATGTTTAATAAAACCTGCCAAAGCAATGCCTGCCGGAATGCCAACACTTAAGGCTGTAACAGAAGATGCATTTAGCTCTAAGTATTTATTTTTAAAAGCCGTCTCGTTTTTATTGATCGGTTTCAATAGGTTAATATCAAAATTCTGGGCAGATAAATTGGTGATAAGGAAAAAGGAAAATAAAAGAAATGCTGCTGCGTAATATTTATTCATTTTAATAGTATTATTGCAAGATACTGATACACCGGTTAAATGATAGTTAATGAAAAAGCAACACCTTATCGCCGCTCACTCTTTTACAGGATTAATTACCGGGTTTTTCATCATAGCATTATCCCTTTCAGGAACTTTACTGGTGTTCCGTGATAATATAGATGCTTTACAAAAGCCAAGGGTTGGGTTGTATGAGAAAAATAAAAAAATACTTACGGTTAACAGTTGCTATGCAATTATAAAACAACAGTATCCTAATGCAGCGATAAGTAACTGTACAGTGCCGGATAAAGCTTCCAGCTTGTTTTCATTTACCATTTATGATACATCTTATCAAAAAGGTACAAAAGCATTGCAGCTTTTTTTACATCCTCAAACAGGCAGCATTTTAAAAATTCGTGGTGGCAGTGAAGATATCGGAAACAATTTTATGAGCTGGCTCTCCGCTTTTCACAGTTCTTTTCATGCCGGTAAAACAGGGGAGTGGTTGTTGGGTTTTTTCGCCATAGTTTTTTTATTGAGTATCATCACCGGAATTATTTTATACAGGAAAAATATTATTACTGTATTGCTGTTTAAAAAAACAGTATGGAAGAAGGATAACCTGCACCAAATTATCGGCACATGGGCTTTACTGTTTAATTTAATGATAGGCATTACAGGTTTCTGGATGCAGCGCTATGTGTTTAAAAAAGAATTTTATACGGTTTCAACCTGGGTGAATACCATTAAGCCATCTCCCAAATTATTCTTCAATTTCGATTCGGCTTATGCCGGTGTGCAAAAGACAAACCCGGATTTTACAGGCTATGTTATTTATTTTGCCCAAAATACAAAAGGTAAAACAGCTATTTACGGCAGTAATAAAACCAATGCTTATATCCACTCGAAAAAATTTGCCGATGTAATTTTTTTAGACAGTACAGGTGCTGTTGCCAAAACAAGATTCATCAATGAGATAAGTGCAGCTGACAGGTACGATATCATCAACTCTCAATTGCACATGGCAAAATATGGCGGTACCACCATTAAAACTATTTATGGGCTATTCGGATTATCCTCGGCCTTATTAAGCATTACGGGTTTTGTACTTTGGCTAAAAAGAAGAAAGAGTAGCCGATAAGTTGTAAAGGCGAAAAATATTTAACGCATTCCCGTCTTACCGGCAATTTTTAAAACTAATTTTTAAGTGTAAAACTCAACGGCACATTTAATTTAATGCTGAAATTCCGTCCCATATTGAACACTCCGGTTCTTCCTGTTACAAGGTTTTCTGCTGCATATTTTAAACGGCTTAAATGATTTTGATACGCCACATCTGTAATATTTAATACACTGCAACTTAAACTGAATAATGGTTGCTCTTTCTTATTTACAAAATCTGCCCCAATACCCATGTTCAGTAATGAATAACCTTTTGTTTTTGTTTCGGTATCATAAGCGGTAAAAATATTGTTTTGGGTAAATGTGTTATCCAGTTCCAGCTTTACATAAAAATTATGTACCGCACCTTTTAGGTGATCAAAATTGCTTCTCAATTCTGTTACTAATTTAGGCGCAGGGATGAAGGGGATATTTTTAGAACCTTCCAAAGCCTCAGCAAATTTTCCGCTCACAAAAGAAAAAGTGTTTTCAATATGTAACCAGTCTAATGGATGCGGATGAATATCAAGTTTGGCTTCAAGGCCTGCCAATGCTGCTTTACGCTGATTGAATTTAAAGGCGGGTGTAAGATTGCCATTTACATTTACCAAACTATCCCCGCCTGCAGCAGCTTCCAGCTTCCTGTAAAAAATAAAATTATTAAAGCTGTTATAATAAGACGATACACCAATTGATAAATGTTCAGTAGTGTAATCCATACCACCATCAAACTGTAAACTTGTTTCGCTCTTTAACCGGGCATCGCCGTATTCGTAGCGGTTTGTGCCTTCATGTGCACCATTGCTTGCCAGTTCAGGAATGCTTGGTGCCCTGAAACCTCTGGCGATATTTAATTTAAAATTCAGTTTATCTGTTGCTTGTGCCGCAAGCCCAATGCTGCCGGAAATATTGGAAAATGATTTTTTAAATGCAGCACTTTTTATTGAACTGCCATCCATTAAATTTTTAACATCAATATTTCTGCTATCATAACGTATGCCTCCGCTGAGTGTAATTTTTTCAATTTCTTTTTGAGTGTAAATATAAGTGCCGAAGTCAAACAAACTATAATCAGGAATTAATTGCCTCACACCTTTATTGGTATTATCCTGTTTCATGCCGTTTACACCAATCGATGTTTTCCATCCTTTTTTTTCTGCTAAATGATATTGGGCAGTATAGGTTACAGTTTTTAAATCGAAATATAAAGCCCGTTCATTCAAATCATCAATATTGCCAAACTCTTCCCGTTGGTTGTGTTGAAAACCAATATTAAAAGTAAGATGGTCTTTTCCAATCTTTATATTATTATCAGTAGCTACTTTAAAATGCCTGATGTGCTGATAAGGAATTTGTGGTGTGGTGCTTTTAAAATCAGCATCTGTGGCTCTTATGCTTCCTCCACCTGCTACTGGTTTAATAAAATAACCGGTAGCATCCCGTTCCCCTTCTACAAGGCCAGCTTTTAAATTAAAACTACTTAACAATAAATGGCTGTAGCCCCAGTTGCCATTGTATCCAATGTAACCACCAATATTGTGTTCATTAAATTTTGAATTATATACATAGCCATCATATTTATTTTTATAATCGGCTGCTGCTTTATTACTGCTGTATAAATTCCAGTTGAAGCCATTTTTATTGCCACCAATATTTGCATTCAATGTACGTAGCCTGTTATTGGTTTGCACATTGCTGCTGATATTTGCTTTGATAGTATTATTTTGTACCGGCACATTGGTAATAATATTTACCACGCCAGCCATGGCATCGCTGCCATAAATAATGGAAGCAGGCCCTTTCAGCAATTCAATTTTATTTACACTGGCTTCATCCACTTCAATACCATGCTCATCTCCCCATTGCTGGCCTTCCTGGCGTACACCATCATTAACAGTTAATACACGGTTATAACTTAAACCACGTATAACAGGTTTTGAAATGGCAGGCCCGGTAGATAAGGTGGAAACGCCGCCAATCTTAGTGAGCGATTCAATGATGTTGGTAGAAGTATTTTGAAAAAAATCCTGCCGGCGTAAAACCGAAATTGCAAATGGAACTTTTTTTAATTGTGTGGCACCGGTTACACCGGTTACAATCACGGCATTGTTTTCCACAACCGATTCCGTCAATATAAAATCCTTTTTTGTATCACCGCTTATGCTGATATTTTCTGCAATAGTGGTATAGCCAATATGGGAAACTTCAATCAGGTGGTTTCCTTCGGGAATATTTTTAAAGATAAAATTTCCTTCATTGTCTGATGCTGACCCAATCTTTACATCAGTAATATATATAGTAGCTGCCGTAACAGGCTTGCCGGTTTTGGCATCAGTTATCTTTCCGGAAAAATTGCCTTTTAAAATAAATGTTGTTTTTGAAAGATCGTTTGCATTTGCAGCAAGCATAATCAGCATGATGCCACTATTGAGTAAAAAAAACTTTTTCATCGTTTAATATTATTTAATTAAAATCAGTTATGGTAAAACCAGATAAACCTGGTAACAGATGATCACTGTAGCAGTAAAACCTGCGATCAATTTTATTAAATAGTGGAAGGCGGCCCCCGGGTTTCGATGAAGGAACAAATGCCCGGATAAATAAATGAATACAATTCCGCTATGGAAACGGGATACTGAAAAGGAGAATGTATATTAAAAACAGCATGATTAATATCTGCGTCTTTTGTAAGCTGGTATTCACAAATAAAACACCTGCTTTCTGCAGCAGTGGTATAATAACCGGGTAACCCTGATTTTTTTACAACAATTTTTTTCTGTGTAGCTGCTGATACAGCAGTGTGTGAATGCGATAGCTGAATGACAGTTACAGAAAACAATACCAGCAACAGCAAAACCGCTGTTACCTGTTTATATAATATTGTTCTTTTTAAATGCACAATACAAAGATATATAAACACTGCAACATTGTTGCAAAATAAATTTGTAATACTAAATAAATTTACCATTTAATCATTTGGTTTCCCCATTTCCGAAACACTATTTAGTAAACTTATTTATATATTTGTAATCGATGAAGTTATTGGGCCACATATTTGCAGTATATCTTTTAATGCTTTCCCTTTTGCCTTGTGCTGATAGAAAGGAATGTGATAATAATGAGGTTCAAAATGTTTCAGCTAATAGTAATCATCAAACCCATCAGCACAGTACTGAAGCCTGCACACCATTCTGCACCTGTACCTGTTGTGCAGTATCGTTTTGTTTGCAACCAATAGTTGCTTTCAAAATACAAAAACAAATTTTTAAGACAATAACAATTAACTACAAAACATCATTCCACTCCTACAATTTCCATGCTGTTTGGCTACCGCCTAAAATAAGTTAAGTATTAGTTATTCTTCAGTATTTCACAATCGCATAGGGCAATACCTTGTGCATTGTTACATTCATTAACTTATTTAATTTTTACTAATGATTAATAAAATCATTCAGTTTTCAGTCTATAATAAACTGATTACAGGTGTGCTGTTGGGCATCTTTGTTTTTTTGGGCATTTATTCGTTCACTCAATTGAGCGTAGATGCCTTGCCCGATGTAACCAATAATCAAGTGCAGGTAATTACCAACAGCCCCAATTTGGCTACACAGGAAGTGGAACAATTTATTACCTATCCTTTAGAAACAGAGTTTAAATCGCTGCAAGGTTTGGTTGAATTAAGAAGCACCAGCCGTAGCGGTTTATCAGTTATTACTATTGTTTTTAAAGACAATATGCCGTTGAATATTACAAGGCAATTGGTAGCAGAAAAAATAAAAGTAGCACAGGAAAATATTCCCAAAGAATATGGCAGTCCAGACTTAGTACCACCCACCACAGGCTTAGGCGAAATCTATCAATATGTAATCGTTCCTAAAAAAGGCTATGAAGATAAATTTACTTCAATGGATTTGCGGACGGTGCAGGATTGGATTGTAAAACGACAGCTTTTAGGCACAGCAGGTGTAGTAGAAGTAAGCAGTTTTGGTGGTAAACTAAAACAATATGAAGTAAGTGTAAAGCCCGAAAGGTTAGCAGCAATGAACCTTACTTTAATTGATGTATATAATGCTTTGCAAAAAAATAATTCTAACACAGGCGGCAGCTACATTGATAAAGGACCAAATATTTATTTCATCCGTGGCGAAGGTTTGATAGAAAAATTAGACGACATCAATAATATTGTTGTTGCCAACACAAACGGCATCCCTGTTTTAATAAAAGATATTGGCACAGTTGATTTTGGTTTTGCCCCACGTTACGGTGCGTTAACAAGAAACGGAAAAGGCGAAACGGTTGGTGGTGTAGTGTAAATTCCGGCTAAACTGACCCCCCTTCGCCATTTCAAATTGACCCCCTTAAAAACGATTTCAAAAAGGTCCTAAAAAAAGCCTGCTAAAGAGGA
>JAYVPT010000010.1:0-33413 GCA_043757165.1 Ferruginibacter sp. | reverse complement strand
TATCTTAGTCAACCAATAGCAGGATTTAGTAACTTAACAAGACAACTGATTTTAGGACGAGACAACTTTCAATCAGCTTTTGTTCCTGGCTGGACATTCAATGAATCCCCCACCTGCAGCAATACTCGACCGTTACCTGCAAGGCTACCGGGCAACATCTCACTAACCAACAGCAGGCCTAAAACCAAGCAGACGACCTTCTATTTATAAAACTACCCTTTGTATATTGCAATATGATTTCAAAAGAGCAGGCTTTAGCAAAAATTACCACATTAGTTGAACGTTTCGACGAACAGAAAGACTTTTATAGACAATCTGACTATAATGAAACCCTGACACGTCGTGACTTCATTGACCCATTTTTTAAAGCATTGGGTTGGGACATTGACAATGAACAAGGCTATGCCGAAAGTTATAGAGAAGTTATTCATGAGGACAAAATAAAAATTGGCGGGGCGACAAAAGCTCCAGACTATTCTTTTCGTTTGGGTGGCGGCAAGCGGTTATTCTTCGTAGAAGCAAAAAAACCAAGCATCTTAATTAAAGACGACATCACACCAGCTTATCAAGTTCGGCGTTACGGTTGGAGTGCAAAACTTGCTATTAGCATTATAACCGACTTTGAAGAGTTTGCAATTTACGACTGTACAAGAAAACCAAACCTTACAGATAAAGCAAGTAACGGCAGAATAAAATACCTGACATATTCCAACTACATTAATGAGTTCGATTTTATTTGGGAAACATTCAGTAAAGAGAAAGTTTTAAAAGGCAGCTTTGACAAATTTATTCTGAGCGACAAGCAAAAGAAAGGAACAACAACAGTTGACTATGAGTTTCTCAATTCTTTAGACACATGGCGGACTTATCTTGCTACAAATATTGCATTGCGAAACAACATAGATGAAGATGAGTTAAACTTCGTAGTACAACATATTATTGACAGAATTATTTTCCTAAGGATTGCCGAAGATAGAAGCATTGAAACTTATGGAAACTTGCAAGAAACTTTAAAAAGCGGTGATTTTTATCAAAATCTATTACGTCAATTCCATACGGCAGACCAAAAATATAATTCAGGTTTATTTGACTTTAAAAAGGATAAAACGAGTGGCAATATTGTTATTGACAATAAAGTAATCAAATCAATAATTAATGATTTGTACTACCCTACAAGCCCTTATGAATTTTCTGTTTTGTCAGTTGAAATTTTAGGAAGTGCTTATGAGCAATTTTTAGGAAAGCAAATTTCCCTTTCCAAAAGCGGACGAGCCATAATTGAAGAAAAGCCAGAAGTAAGAAAGGCAGGTGGTGTCTATTATACACCTCAATACATAGTTGATTACATTGTACAAAACACTGTTGGAAAACTTATAGAAGGCAAAACACCTAAAGACATAAGCAAAATAAAAATAGCTGACCCTGCCTGCGGCAGTGGCAGCTTTCTTATTGGTGCTTATCAGTTTTTGCTCACTTTTCACAAAGATTATTACAGCAATAACGGAAAACCATCAAAAGGAAACAAAGAAAATCCTTTGACACCTGATGGAAATCTAACTACAGCCGAGAAGAAAAGAATTTTATTAAATAACATTTACGGAGTTGACCTTGATGCAAATGCGGTAGAAGTAACAAAATTGTCTTTGCTACTAAAATGTATGGAAGGTGAAACTGAAACTACAATTGCTACGCAATTGCGGCTATTCCATGAACGAATTTTGCCCACTCTTGATGAAAACATTAAAAGTGGTAACAGCTTAATTGATGTTGACTTTTATTCGGCAGAGTTTGACTTTGGTGAAGAAAAAAAAGTAAAGCCGTTCACATGGAAAAAAGGATTTCCCGAAGTATTTAAGCAAGGCGGGTTTGACTGTATAATTGGTAATCCACCGTGGGTTGATTTAAAAGGGCATCCAGCCGAGTTTGTGAAATATTACTTTAGCAAATTTGCTTCAACTGAAAACAGGATAAACCTTTATTCAATCTTTATAGAAAAAGGTCTTGAAGTATTAAGCAGCAAAGGAATTTTTGGTTTCATCATTCCCAACTCATTATTATATCAAAGTTCTTATGAAAAAATGAGAAGGCTCATTCTAAAAGATTGGAATGTTGATAGTATTGTACGATTACCTGACAATGTTTTTTATGGCGTAAAAGCAGAGACAATAATTATTACAATCAGCAAAACAAAAAAATCAACACATTGTCTTTTGTATGACCGCAACGATATAATAAACAATGTAGGAAAGGAAACCGCAAAAGAAAATAAAAACTTAAAAGCAAAAGATTGGGCGAATAATGAATTCGCAGCTTTTGATATTTTTAGCAACGACCAGGAAAAAAATCTTTTAAAAAGGATTGAAGAAAATAAAATAGAAATTTCTGAACTATGCGATTTCACTTTAGGCATTACACCTTATGACAAATACAAAGGACATACACCTACACAAATAACTGAAAGGGTTTTCCATTCTACGACCAAGAAAAATAAAACCTTCAAACCATTACTTGAAGGTGCAGATGTGAAGCGTTATTCAGTCGAATGGGGTCAGAATGAATATATAAGTTATGGTGATTGGTTAGGTGCTGCAAGACAACACAAATTTTTCACAAGCCCCAGAATTTTAGTCCGTCAAATTGTTAGTGGAAAACCACTTCGTATTTATGCAGGTTATACAGAAGATGAATTGTACAATGTTCAATCTGTTTTCAATATTATTGCCAAAGTAAATGCAGACATTGATTTGAAATACTTATTGGCAATTATCAACTCAAACCTAATGAACTTTTATCATGGACATAAATATTTAGACCTGTCCAAAAATTTGTTTCAAAAAATACTAATACAGAATTGTAAAAAGTTTCCGATAAAAACTATTGATGCAAAAAACAAAACTGAAGTTCAACAACAAAATGAAATCATTAAATTAGTTAACCAGTTATTGCAGTTCGCCAAAGATATAAAAGAACAAAATTTACAAAGCAAAGTTGACCAAATGCAAAGCCGTATTGACTATTGCGAACAGCGAATTAATGAGATTGTTTATCACCTTTACGGGTTGACACAGAACGAAATAAAAGTGATAGAGCATAATTTATAGCAAGCAACTTTCGGTGGACACAGAAAGCCCAGCAGGTATTCGACCTATTTCGAGGAACCGAAATTAAATTCCAGGGCTAAGGGTTGGACTCTTTTGAAATTTAAAGGGTCTAAATCAAAAAAAATATACTAATTCAACAACTTACAAAAACGTTAGCCAGAATTTACAGGCTTGTTCGATGAATTATTTGTTTTTACTTGAATGAGATTAGTGTTATCTTAGTAAGACATCTATTGTTATTTACTCACAAAAAAATAATCATCATGGAAAAATTTGCAATACTAGCACGAGTTGAAGCTAAACCGGGTAAGGAAGCTGAAGTACTTGAATTTCTTAAGTCGGCATTACCGCTTGCTGTTGGAGAACCAGGAACAATAAGATGGTACGCCTTACAAATTGGGCCTTCTACATTTGGAATATTTGACACGTTTGAAACAGAAGAAGGTCGCAAGGATCACCTCAATGGACAAATAGCAGCTGCGTTAATGGCAAATGCTTCAACGCTCTTGGCTAAAGAACCTATTATTGAAATGGTAAGTTTGCTTGCAATTAAATAAAAATTTTGTTATAGAAATTAGCTGGGCATTTAAATTTATTGATGGGAAAATGAAGTCGAGTAGAGCAGGGGTTACCGGAATAAACGAACGCACAACAGTAGTATTTGCAAAGCAAGGCTGGACAATGTAACATCAACTATGTACAAGCATCAGCAGTGGTTCGGGCTGACATTTATAAATTTGGCTTTTAGTCGTTAACTTCAATTTTATATTTGTCTCTTCCTGAAATGGGTTGACTACAAAATAAATCAAAATGGAATTAAAAGACCAGATCATTCAGGAGTATTCAAACACCGGATGTGGCTACGGGAAACCGCAAATAAATTCCTGGTTTTACCAGCTCTCCACAATCCCAAACTCCTGCTCCAGCCCTTTTGAATTTTTATGAAGCAGTTGTATAAAATCAGGTCCCCATTTTGCGTAGTAAGGTATTATATTATCAATCCGTTCCTGTAAATTATCGTTGGGAAATAAAACAGCTTTTAATTTATGTAACTGCCGTTGCTGTGCGTCAAATTTTTTCTTCTCTGCCTTCAGCAATTTTTTCTCCAGCGCTGCTATTTTTTTTAATGCCTTAGCCTGAAGGGCTTCGGTATGTTTGATAAGTGATACATCAACAGCACCTGAAACTTCTTTTAACTGCTCATAAAAGTTGGTAAGCGTTTGTTTTTCTTTCTCTAAACTTAACTGAACAGTGGTTTCTCTTTTTACCAGTTCATTTAACAGGTCGGTTTCTTTTTTAAACAGATCGGTTATACCAAATCCTAAACGGGAAGCAACTGCTGATTGATCTTCATCAACAAATAAAAATGAATTACGCAATATTAAAACCGGGTAGGGCACATTCACTGTTTCAAATACGTTTTGCAGCTCCAGCCAATAGGCCAGCTCTCCACCGCCGCCAATAAATGCAATATTTGGTAAAATCAGTTCCTGAAAAACGGGGCGTAAAATTACATTGGGGCTAAAGCGTTCGGGATTATTATACAACTCATTTTTAAATTCTTCAGCATTAAATTTAGCTGCACTATTGACTATTGACCATTGACCATTGACTTTCTCAATCCTTTCCCTTTTATCATCAAGCAAATAAAATAAATTGATCTCTCTGCCACTTGCCTGAACTTTGTATTCTTTTGGAAATGCATTGGCAGTTTCAGCTACAATTTTATGTGAGAACCCTTCTGTAAGTTCTTTTTCAATTACAGGGATAAAAGCTTTTTTCAATTCAGCGTTATCGGGCAGTAAAATAATTAACCCATAATCTTTAAATAATTCATTTACCAGTTTAAATGTTGCCTGTTCAACAGTTACACCTTCTTTGTAACAATCTTTCATCACATCAATTATTGCAGTGCCAAAGGGATTAACTAAAACCTCTCCTGCAATTATATCAATCAGTTTTATTAAAGCCTTATCCACCTTCATGCGGCCAACGGCACCGCTTTGACGGGTTTGCCATTCATGTTTTTCTCCGTCAATAAATACATGGCCCAGTTCATCCAGGTCTGCATCTTCGCTGCCCATATAATAAACAGGTATAAAATCTAAATCGGGAATTTGTGCAGCAAGAAATTCAGCCAGTTTTATAGCATGCAGTATCTTATAAATAAAATACAAAGGCCCGGTTAAAATATTGGGCTGATGTGCAGTGGTGATGGTAAATGTATTTTGCAAAAGCAGTTTATCAATATTGGCTTTTACCTTACCTGATGTTTCATTGGAAGCATATTGTTTTGTCAAAGCATCAACCAGTAATTGCCGGTCGGTGGGATATTTTTTTCTTTCTTCAATAGCCGATCTTATTCCTTCTAAAGAAACAGGATGTTTGTAAAAAGGTTGCAGCAATTTATTGCCGGAAATATAATCTGTTACAAGTTTAGAGAAGTAACCGGTTTGCTGGTAATTTATGTATCGGGCTGTACAATCCATTTAAAAAAATTCAGCTGTTATTAAAGCCCGGCAAACTTACGTCAATTTAGAGTTATGCCCAACTGCCAGCTCAAGTCTTAACTAATTCAATTTTATATTTAAAATTAAAACCCGGTTTGCAATGCCCCCGCTATTTTACCAGAGGTTTTATCCTGCGCCAGCAGTACAATATTAAAACCGGCACTGCCTGCACCTGCCGGCAGCTGCAATAAAAATTTTCCTTCTGCTGCTGCTTTATCTGTAGTTACAAAATCTCTCACCACATTATAATTAATCAATTTTAAGCCACGGTTCTCTCCTGCTTTAATATTTGTAAATACTTTGGATTGTACCAGTGCAGCATGTATCAGCATATTTGCAATGCATCCTGCTGCTTTATAGTTGAGAGAAATGGTGTTATTGTTTATGCCAATATCTGCAACACTTAAAGTTACTGAAGGGCTTTCTTTAAGTGTATTATCAACAGCAAGAGCTATTTTATCAGCATCACTTCCAATCATCTCTTTGGCACCATTAATTACCAGTTGCGGCGTATAAACAGATTGAGAAGCAAATGTTGAAGCATAGTCTCTTTGCCTTTGAGAATACTTGCTGCTGCTGAAAGAATCTATCCATCCCAAACGGTTCCAGTAATCTACATGAAAAGCCAGGGGAATAATATGCTTATTGCTTTGCATGGCGTATTTACCCAGCAATTCATCTGCGGGCGGGCAACTGCTGCAACCCTGGGAAGTAAAGAGTTCTAATACAGCAAACCCTTTTTCATCAGCGTTAGCAGTATTTATAACCTGCTTTTGCTTTTTTGTTGATGCGGTTAAAAATAAAACAACTGCTGTAACTGTAATAATGGAAAGTATAAATGAAATCTTTTTCATTTTGGTATTTTAAGTAAATACGCAATTCATAAAATTAAAGTTTCTTTATTGAAACTATTAACGCTTTGTTTGAAGATATTTAAAACCAAAGGCCGTTATAATACATATTGCCCCAAGTATCCACCATAAATAAAAATAACCAAAACTATGCGCTATCTGTGTTCCGCTTAAACTGCCTATAACCTGTGCACTGCTCCATGCCATGGTATATAACGCAGCATACTGCCCACGGTTTTCATTTGTGGTACGGGCAATATAATAGCTGTTCATAAAAGGCATTCCAACTATTTCTGCTATAGTTACCATCACTATAACCAAGGTAGCCAGTATAAAACCATTTGCTAATGGAATATTAAGCATAAAGTATGACAGGGCTAATAACAGCGTACCATATTGCATCAGTTTAAGGTAAGGCCTTGTTCCCTCGAGCCGGAATACAATTACCATTTCAAACAAGGCAATCAAAATTCCATTCATCGACATTACTGCACCTATCCAGAATTCATTCAGCTTTAATCCTTCTTTAAAATACAAAGGCACTGTGGTAAATAATTGAAAAAAGCATAAAGCAAAAAGCAACATAAAGCCAACAAAAAGCATAAAGGTTTTATCATGATAAGGGCTTTTGCTTTTATTAGTTTTTACTTGATCGCTTTTATGTTGCTGCGCCAGTGTAACTTTTGGCAGAATGAGCAATAGTACAATTGCTGCTGCAATATTGGTAAACCCATCTACCCAAAATAATAATTGATAACTTATTGAAGCCAGCATACCAGCTAACGCACTACCCACACCCCAGCCTAAATTTATAGCCAGGCGGTTTAACGAAAAAGATTGTGTACGGTTTTGCGGTGTACTGTAATGCGCAATGGCACTTGAATTTGCAGGGCGGAACGATTCATTGATCATACTTGTAAAAAAAATACAAATGCAAATAGTGAAATACGAATTCATTTGCCCTAAAATAATAAACATTACACCGCCAAAAAATAATGCCACAAACTGCATATAATAAAATCCCAGTTTGTCGCTTAACCTGCCACCAATAAATGCTCCAAATAAAGAACCAATCCCATAAATGGCTACAGCCAATCCTCCTTGTGTTTGTGTATAGCCTCTGTGATTACAGTACAATGTCATAAACGGCAGCACCATGGTACCGCTGCGGTTGATCAACATTACAATTGATAACATCCACGTACGCCGTGTTAAACCCCTGTAAGCACTTTTGTATAAGTTGATAGTAGTGATAAGCATAAAAAAGCGCTGCAAAGATATTTATTTACAGCGCACAGAAAATATTAAACTGTATAAAGAAAGTTTTAACTTCCTGTAATACCGTCTTCAGCCTTTGGCATTTTACTAAATGCCTCTTTAAAAGTATCAGGTGGTATAACTAATTTCCTTTTTACAGTATCCATCCAGGCCCCATCCACGGTTACTACAGCTGCAAGGGTATCCCCGTTTTTCCATATTTCATTTACAAAACTCCAGCGGCCATAATCAGGAGTTGCTTTTAATAATCTTATCCTTATCTCAATTTCATCACCAAAATTCAATTCTCTTTTATTTAAATACACATTCTTCCCTGAATAAGATGGGGCCAATATGTGTTTCCTGTATTGCCTGCATGGTTACCCCGTTTTCTGCCAATATTTTCAGGCGGGCATTGGCGCAGTAATCATAATACCCGCTGTGCAGCACATGAAAATTGGGGTCAATATCTGACCAGCGGATTTCTGCTTTAACTTTAATTGGTTCCATTAATTATTTATCAAGATATTTTAAAATTTCAACTCCTGCTGCATCATTACTTACTGCTGTATTAGAAAGTATGATCACTGCATTTTTTGTTGTTGGATTAATAGCAAGCAGGCTTCGGTAGCCACCCGTTGCACCACCATGAAACAACAACTCTCCCCAGCCCCAGTTTTGAATAAACCAGTTCAGCGCTATTTTTTGTTGCCCGGCATCAAATGTAGGTTGGTGAGATAAATCAATTGCTTTTTGCATTACGTTATCTTTAGCTACCAAATTGAATGTCGCATATTTCAGCATGTCTTCTGTATTGCTTCTTAAAGACCCTGCTGCTGCAAATGCATTTTTAAAATCCCACTGGCTTTGCAGCAATATACTTTCATCGTAGCCCTGTGTAAATAAAGCACTGTCTTTTTTGGTAAGAAACTCCTTTGTATCATTCATGCTGGCTTTTGAACAGATAAATTTTGTTACCATTTGTTCAAAAGACATTTTATTAACCTGTTGCAAAATATAGCCCAGCAGCCCAACTCCTAAATTGCAATATTCCATCTTTTCACCCGGCTTACGGCTTAATAAAGCATGCTTAAGATATTCCAGTAATTTTTTTTCATCATAATCCCGGTAAGGATTTATCAAATCAGTTGAACCGAAATTTTCAGGCAGTGGTGGTAAGCCTGAGGTATGATTGGAAAGATGAACAATTTTCAACGTATCATTTCCAAACTTTATAACAGGGATATTATCAGGCAGGTATTTATTTACCGGGTCATTTAATTTTATCTTATTTTCTGTAATCGCTTTTGCTAAAATGATACCTGTAAAGGTTTTTGTAATTGACCCAATTTCGTATAAATTTTCAGAAGAAGGGATTTGTCCGCTACCTTTTTTTGTTTCGCCATAATTATAAAAATAAGTTTTACCTTCTTTTAAAATACCAATACTTAACCCAACAGTTTTACTTTCAAACATAAATGGCTGCACAATCGCTTCCACTTTTTTATCCAGCCCGGTCGAAAGCACATTATCAGTCTTGCTTTTTATTATATCGCCTTTTATTTCTTTTTTATAAGGCTGAAATAACAAGACTTCCAGCATCCCTGCAGAATCCACACTTAGATACATGGATAAAATAGCTGCGTCAAATGTGGTTTTGTATTTACTTACGCCCTTATCAATTTTTTCAAACTCAGCCGACCTGATCTCTCCCAAAGGGAATAAATTATTCTTGCCAATTGCTTTAAATTTTTCTGCACTTAATTGTTTTTTAAAATTTGCTCCGGTAAGGCTGTATAAGCTATCTGCATTTTGTGCATTAAAGAACTGTACCACCTTATCTTTCATGGTGTCATTTCTTTCTTTCTGTAAGCCCTGGGCACTGGCTGTAAGAAAGAACAAATTAATTATACCAGTAACAAAGAATATTTTTCTCATTTTAAGTTTATTTTATAATAACCCTTTCTAAAATAAGAAAGGGTTATTAAATTCTAATTATTTTCCGGTTTCTTTTTTATCTCTTCATTTTTTTTCGCCACTTCTTCCAAAAGTTTCAATCCAAGCAAACCACTTATCGGGCCGTTGGCGCCATCTCCACTTCCGCCACTGATCAATACATCAGGCATAATCTTTATATGCTGCATACCGATAGCTTCCATCACTTTCAATTGTGTAAAGTTATTACCGCCCATTGCTTCTACAGAAAGTTTATACGATTCTGCATTTGATTTACCAATGGCCAGAATCCTTTCTGCTTCTGCATTACCGGTAACAGATATCTGTTCGGCATTTGCCTTTGCCAATAATTCAATTTGCTCTGCATTTGCTTTTGCCAACACACGTATTCTTTCTGCATCACCATTTGCCAGCAATTTCAGCCTGTCTGCTTCTGCGGTAGACTGTAAACGTACGCTGTTAGCTTCACCGGTTGCTTTTTTTACCGAAGCATCGGCCACTCTTTCGGCAATCAACACGCCCTGGTCGGCTTTTACAATTTCTTTTTGTATATCAGCAATGGCAGTTTCTTTTTCAAGGCTTTGCCTTGTCTCCTGCGCCTTCATTTCTGTTTCGTAAGTTACTTTTTGTTCTTCGGCAATTTTACGATCAGTTAATGTTTTCATCAAACTCTCGGGTGGTACAATATCACCTATCAATGTATCTACACCATACACATTGTATTGATCAAGTACTTTACCAATATGCATTTTTGCAGACTCCTGCCTTTCTTTACGTGTACCAAGGAACGCAATTACATCACTGTCCTGTGCACTGTTTCTAAAATAGTTACCAATAGTTGGTTCCAGTACCTGGCTTACTAAATTATTCATATTTCCAAAGCGTGCAATTACTTTTGGTGCTTCTGTTGTTGGTATGTGAATGATCTGTGACACGTCAAGATTAAAAGGGAAACCATCTTTACTACGCACAGTAATAGTTGATAAATGTTTATCTAACTGATGGCTTTCACTTCTTGCATTTGCCCAGTTCAACACTAAGTTGGTTGTTGGTACCAGTTCCACTTTCATAATAAAAGGGTTGATGGGATATTTACCCGGACCTAACGGCTCGGCCCACACACCTTTTTGTCCTTTACTAACAATGTTACCATGTTTAAATTCTGCACCACTTAAGTCAACTCCTTCGGCACCAACATAACTAATTACCACACCCACGTGTCCAATAGGAATTTCCATCATGTTCACCATATCAACTTTTGCAAACCAGGGATTTAAAAAATAAGTACCTGCCAGTACTACCTGCTCCTGCAAACCTTTATAACCGCCACTTTGCATAAACACATCCACATCCTGGAATTTATTATGGCCTTCCACAATACGGCCCGCAATTTGGCCTTCTTCCAAAGGTTTACCTTCCTGTGTGGTTACCACACCTACTGCATTATCAGGAATAGAGGTCATATCCGTCATTATCACTTCAAATAAAAAAGTATTGATACGATAACTGCCCGGTGTAATGATGGCAGTTTGCCGGCCTTTTCGTCCGCCGTTCTTTAAAAAAGATTCTGCATTTTGAAAACTGTCGCATTCCACTTTTCTACCTAAGATAGAACCGGTTTCCAGTTCGGCACCATCTTTTGCCAATACCAATCCTAACTGACCAGTTGGTATTATTGTAAAAGGCTGAAAGGTTACATCATACTGCCAGATCCATTTTCCAAAATAAATACCCGGTGGTAATGTTTGCGCCTGGTAACCGGCTTCGCCATCGGTAGCTACAATGCGGCCTTCAGGCAATTGTTGTTTACCAAACAATACAAACTTTTTTGTAACCAGGCCAATCCGGTTTTCGGGCACTATCACCACACCAAAAAACACCCGGAGAATAAACCGGTAAAACAATAAAATAAATAACGGGATACCGATTATCAATCCCCATCTTAATAATTCACTTGATTCCATGATTAAATGTATTTAAGGGTTTTTTAAAAATTTTGTTACGAACATTTGTACAATTTTCAGCACTGTTGCGTCGCACTCGTGTACGGCATACCATTTGGCATCTTCACCCAAGTAGTATTTAGTCAATACAATGCTAAAGAGAAAAATTAATACTGCAATTTATATTTATGCAGCATTCTTAAATAAATAAGTGGATTACAACCCCGGAGGCGAAGTATTGAAGTTACTGAGGATAAAATCACTCAGAAAGAAAGCAATAAAAGCAGTAAGTAGTTTCATTGTAAATAAATTACCACACAAAGATTGTATGCAAAACATTACTGTACATTAACAATCAGGATGAATGGTAACCCGAAAGCCAAACCCGGTATAAAAAGCCATAAGAAAGGGTTTGATAATAAAAAAAGGCGGCTACTGCCGCCTGTAAGTTTTATTTGTAGAGTATTTCGTAATATTCCTGTGCCATCCGGTTACTGTCAAACTGAAAGCGCACGTCCTTCATACCGTTTTGAGTGATCTGCCTCCATACATCATGATTATCGTAGTACAATGGCAACACCTGATTTTCCAGTATCTCGTACAATTTGTTCAGATCGTATTCATCCTGCTCATGCACACTTATATTTTCGTAATCAATTGGCGGTACCACAAAACCATTATTACCATGATTAATGAATTCACAGATCCAGCCATCATTGGTACTGCAGTTAACAGCCCCATTCATTGCTGCTGTCATACCACTTGTGCCACTGGCTTCTCTTGGCACCCGTGGATTGTTTAACCAAAGGTCTGATGCCTGCTTTAAGCGTTTACTCAATCCCAGTTCATACCCTGTACAAACAGCTACATTATTATACTTTTTGCTCAGGTGAACCAGGTTATTAAAATCGCTGATGGCCGGGTAGTCAACCGGATAAGGTTTACCCGCCCATATTATTTGAACAGGATATTTTTTACTGCTTAACAAAGCTTCAAACCTTTCCAAATTTCTTGTCAGTAATTCTGCTCTTTTATACCCTGCAAAACGACGTGCCCAAACAATGGTAAAAATATTGGGATTAAATAATTTACCGGTTTGATCGGCCACCACATCAAAAGCCCTTCTCTTTAAAAAACCTTTTCTGTCATCAAAACCTGCATTATTACTTTCATTCATAAAATTATACAGCTGCTTATCTGCCCAGTACATCCAGTTTTGAGCATTGGTAATGGCTTTTATCTCACAAATATCTTTATACTTTCCCCACATTTTACGGCTTACCTCGCCATGTAACTGGCTTACACCATTGGCTAATTTTGCAAAACGCAATGCTGCCAGTGAGTGATTGAACTGATCCCCTTCCATACCTGTAAGTTTTCTTACCTCATCTAATTTCATGCCGCAGAAATAACTCATTTTTTCGCAAAGAAAAATATCATGCTTTTCATTACCTGCTTCTTCGGGTGTGTGTGTAGTAAACACCAATCTCTTCTTCACTTCGGCAACACTGCCATATTTTTTATACAGATAAAACGCTGAGCTAATAGCATGAGCTTCGTTTAAGTGATATAACTCGGGATTAAAGTTTAACAGATCTGTCAGCTTAGCACCACCAACACCCAACAAAATAAATTGCGCTACTTTTGTTGCAACATTAGCATCATATAAGCGGTGTGTAATGGTTTGAGATACGTAATCATTTTCGGGTAAATCCGTGCTTAGCAAAAACATTGGGGCACTTTTAAAGGTCTCCGGATTTAAATACCATGCTTTAACCCAAACCGGGTGCTCATGAATTTGTATTTGAAATTTTATACCGGTATCTTCTAAAAAATTATATATTTTTTCATTCCATTGTACCTGCAAAGTCTGATCCTGGTTACGTGCCTGGTCATAGTATCCGTATTTCCACAAAATACCAATACCAATTAAATTCTGGTGCAACTCATAAGCACTACGCATGTGTGAACCACTTAAAAACCCCAACCCACCACTATAAATTTTCAGTGGCTGATGTACTGCAAACTCCATTGAAAAATAAGCAACACGTTTGTTAAACCGTTCATCTACTGAGTATGGAACCTTGAAATTTGTAAAACTCATTTTTAATTTTTCTTTATTGAGGACGCAATATAAATGGAAAATTCAGTAAAACCGTGTGCTTTTAAAAAATATTGTGTACTATTTACACGTGATATTTTTGTTGCGCTTGAATTTTACTGCACTATTAGTTTATTACAATTTTAAAAACTGCAATAAGTATTTTTGTTACGATTAAAAACGGGCCGCATGTATTTAAATGTTTATGCGTCAAAAACATTTATTCCATTGGGTAAACTTGCTGCTGAAAAGCAATAGTTTATACAGTAACCAAAGAAAGGTAACCCTGAAACCGGTTGATTATCCGTAATTAGATATACACAATATTCCTGCAATTGTTTATAAAAAATATTGCTGGTTTTGAAGAACAATAATTAATAAAGGTTATTTTAAAAACAATTGCAGCAAATGTTTGCGTTAATTATTTTCTAACCTGTTAAATCAGCTTGCGCTAAAATCATATCGCTGTAAGAAAAAGCGATATAGTCAGTTGTAGCTATGCCAAAGAAGGCTGCATAAAACTCACATTGCTGTTTAAGTACCTTTACCCCAATATCACCATTCATATCAATGGCTTCCACTTCTACAAATGTGCCCAGGCCTTCTACAAAATCAAAATGGAATTTTACATTATCAATAAAATAAATTCTTCGTCTTTTATCTACCACTACTTTTATTCCGTTGCTCTTAATTAAAATTTCTTTAAGTGCTTTATCGGGACTATGGTGATACAACAGGATATCCGATTGTTTTGCACCGGCAGTATTGGTACGTTCGTAATAGATCAATGAATTTTCTATATTCCCTTCCCGTAATTTTAACCTTCCGCTGTTAACATTAAAATAAGTATCCACCTGGTTGTCTTCGCCGATAAATTTCGGATCAAGTGTCAATAATTTTTTTTCTAAATTATCTAATTCAGTTGCCTTTGCTTTAAATTCAAAATTTATAGTTGCCATTAAATAATTTTAGTAATTTTAAAAATGTTGTTATTCTCCGGTTATTGCAGTTACTTCAATTTCAATTAACAGCTCATCATCAATTAACCGGCTCACTTCAACCATTGTGGCAACGGGTTTAATGTCCTTAAAAAACTCTCCATGGGCTTTACCGGCTAATTCCCATTGCGAAATGTCGGTCACAAACATTCTTGTTCTTACCACATCATTTAAAGTAGCGCCTGCCTCTGTCAACGCCTTTTCAATCTTTTTAAACACAAAAACTGTTTGGGTATAAATATCTCCCTTACCAATTAAAGTATCTCCATCCATTGCCGTAGTTCCGGCTACTTCAATAATATTTCCAACACGTACTGCTCTGCTGTATCCTATAATATCTTCCCATGGCGATCCTGAGCTTATTTTCATTTTCATAACCGGTTTATTTATCCTGAAAATTACAAAATTATTTGCAAACCCGGTTTTATAGGCGTATATAATTTGGCATTTACAAATTATATTTTTAGATTTGTCTAAATTTTATTTTTATAACTATGAATTTTACAGTAAGTGAAGAAAACTATATCAAGAGTATTTACCACCTGCAGCAGGAAACCGGCCTGGTAAATACCAATTCTCTTGCAGCAGAAATGCAGACAAAAGCTGCTTCGGTAACTGATATGCTTAAAAAGCTATCCAACAAAAAAATATTGCAGTACGAAAAGTATAAAGGTTTTAAGCTTACTGATAATGGCAAAAGAGTTGCACTATCTGTAGTGCGGAAACACAGGCTATGGGAATATTTTTTAGTGGAGAAATTAGGTTTTGAATGGGATAAAGTACATGAAATTGCCGAAGAACTGGAACATATAAGCAGCAATGAATTGATTGAACGCCTCCAGGAATTTTTAGGCAGCCCCCTATTTGATCCCCATGGTGACCCAATACCTGACAGCAATGGAAAAATCCCCAAACTGATTCAACTTAATCTTACTGTATTGCCAGTTAATAAAACTGCTGTGGTGAGTTCGGTAACCAACCAATCGCCACAAATGCTGGAAATGCTGAAACATTATTTTATATCCATCGGTACTTCAATAAAAGTATTAAAGCGTTTTGAATTTGATGGCTCATTGGAAATAAAAGTATTGAAACAACCGGCATGTATAATCAGTGAATTGATTGCAAAAAATATTTTTGTACGTTATGATGATAAATAGAAAGCAAGGCGATAATTCCTTAAGTGAAGTACATGAATCCGTTGATACTACAAGTAGTAAACCCGGCTGGAAAAAAATATTATCATTTTTCGGCCCGGCATATCTGGTAAGTGTAGGCTATATGGATCCGGGAAACTGGGCAACAGATTTAGCCGGAGGAAGCAAGTACGGTTACACCCTGATCTGGGTTTTGCTTATGAGTAACATCATGGCTTTAGTATTACAAAGTCTTAGTGCAAGATTAGGAATTGTAAGAGGGCGGGACCTGGCACAGGCCAACAGAGAAGCCTATCCAAAAGGTATAAATTTTATGCTTTGGGTATTAGCAGAAGTTGCTATTGCAGCATGCGACCTGGCAGAAGTTTTAGGTATGGCAATCGGTATTCAGTTACTCACCGGGTTGCCATTAATATGGGGGATAAGCATTACACTGCTCGACACTTTTTTATTATTATACCTGCAACGCCTGGGCATTAGAAAAATGGAGGCATTTATAATTGTATTAGTTGCAATTATTGGTTTTTGCTTTTTAATAAATATAATTCTAGCACAACCAAATTTGTACGGCGTATTAAAAGGTTTTATTCCATCATTACCTACAGCAGAAAAATTATATGCTTCTAAAGGAATGCTGAATGCTTTGCCAAAAGAAACGGCTCTCTATCTTGCCATTGGTATTATTGGAGCCACCGTAATGCCGCATAATTTATACCTGCATTCAGCATTGGTGCAAACAAGAAAAATACCCCGGACAAAAGAAGGTATTAAGCAGGCACTTAAATGGAGTTTTATTGACAGTGCCATTGCATTGAACATAGCATTTTTTATAAATGCAGCTATTTTAATTTTAGCAGCAACAGTTTTTTTCAATACCGGAAAAACTGATGTGGGAGAAATAAAACAGGCACACGAATTATTATCGCCAATGCTGGGATCAAATTTTGCCTCCACCCTTTTTGCAATAGCATTGATTGCATCGGGCCAAAGCTCTACTGTTACAGGAACACTGGCCGGGCAAATTGTTATGGAAGGATATTTACGCCTGCGTATCAACCCCCTGTTACGCAGGTTGATCACACGTTTACTGGCCATCGTTCCTGCAATTGTGGTTATTGCAATTTTTGGCGAAGACAAAGTAGATAGTTTATTAATTTTGAGCCAGGTAATATTGAGTTTACAATTAGGTTTTGCAGTAATTCCGCTTATTCATTTTGTAAGCAATAAAAAAACAATGGGCACCTTTGCCATAAAACCGATCATACAAATATTTGCATGGCTTATTGCAACAGTATTGGTTTACCTTAATATAAAAATGGTTAGCGAAGAAGCTATTGGTTTCTTTAAAACTTCTGACAGCATAATATGGAAAGCTGTAATAATTATTGCAGGAATTTTATTTTTAGCCCTGCTGATTTATTCTCTTATGTTTCCATTGCTGAATAAAAAAGAAAAAATGGTGTCCATTCAAATGCATCCTGATATTATCGGATTACAAAACCTGGAGGTACCGGTTTATTCAAAAATTGCTGTAGCCCTTGATTTTAGTGAGGCGGACGCCAAGTTACTGGCGTCGGCCATTGGCCAGGCAAAAAGAGAAACGCAGTTTTTACTCATTCATATTGTGGAAAGCGCCTCTGCAATATTACATGGCAAGGAAACAGATGATTATGAAACGCAAAAAGATAAAGAACGGTTAGATTTTTTTGTGTCCCAGTTAAATGAAAGAGGCTTTGATGCAACAGGCGAATTGGGTTATAGAAACAGGGTAAAAGAAATTGTACGGCTTGTAACTGAGAATAATGCAGATATGCTGGTGATTGGTGCACATGGACACACTGCGTTGAAAGATTTTATTTATGGCGAAACGGTAAATGCAGTAAGGCACGAATTGAAAATACCGGTGCTGGTGGTTAATTTGTAGTAGAGAGGGAATTAGGATATTAGTAATTGGGAATTAGGCTAAGAAACAGTAGAGGCACTGAATTACGAACCCAATTACAAATCTCTAATTACTTAAAGAGCGGAGTTGTTTATCGACCTTTTCATTCCACTCAGTCTGTATATTTTTAATCTGGCCGTTTTTAGTCTGGCCATCATAATCATCCTGCATTTTTTTTAATTGCTCCCTGCTTTCGATATAAATTTTATCAAGCAGTGTATCATAGTTATTCCTGGTGAATTTTGCTGTTCTTAATTTTTGAATAAACTGGCAGGCAACTATATAAGTGATATCAAAATGATGTTGTTCGTGCGTTAATGCATAATTAGATTCTCCACCGCTTTTAACCCAGGAATCCTTCTTACTGAAATAACAATATACCGTAATGCCAATACCAGTTTTATTATTTTTTGTTTGCATACCAGCCACATAACCAAAACCAGACGAAGTTATTGCAGTGGCATCACTGCGATTCTGAGGGTTTCCTTTAAAATCGGGCCACACTAATTTTTTATTTGAGTTGTAATAAACAGTATCGCTGTTTGCAGGTGGCGTATGGGGTAACCATTGTATGGTTACAGTAAGCTGTGCAATACCGGGCAAAGTTGTAAAAAGTAAAAGAAAAAATAAAAGATATTTCATAATGTTATCTCACCGTAAAACTCAAATCAACAACAATTATTATTTAGCTAAGCGATGATTAACCATATTTACAATTTCATTAACAGCAATTAATTCCATGCACTTAAAATGTCCCTTTGGGCATTTATTATAACCGATCTTACTACAGGGCCTGCACCAAAGCTTTTCTATTTGCATCACATCAAAATGTTGTGTTGATGTTTTACCATAATAAGGATACATACCAAATTCCGGAACGGTATTACCCCAAACGGAAATGATGGGCTTTTGTAAAGCAGCTGCAATATGCATCAGGCCGGTATCGTGTGTAATAACCAGTTTTGCACCACGAACAATATCTGCTGATTCATTTAAATTAAATTTGCCGCAGGCATTATAGATTTTAATATCATCAATAGAAGCGATGGCTTTACCATCTTCTGTATCTTCTTTACCGCCTAATAAAATTATCGGATGTTTTATGGCTGCACACAATTCCTTTAATTTATGTAAGGGCATTTTTTTTGTTGCCAGTGCTGCACCAATTACTACAGCAATATATCCCAGCATATGTGCAGTGGGAATATCGCCTTTCTTTATTTTATCTGCATCCGGAATAAAATAATCCAGGCCCAATCCATCATCAACAACACCTAACGCAGCAATCGCTTCAAAATTTCTGTCAACAATATGTTTTTTAGGAAGTGTGTTTATTTTAAAATTGGTGTAAATAAATTTTTCAACATTTAGTTTATTGAAAGAAAATGACTTGACTCCTTTTAAAAAACGTTTTATACGAAGTGTTCGAAGGTTATGATGCAGATCGATAATGTAATCGTACTCTTCGGTTTTTATTTCATGTAACATCAATTCATAACTATCACCCAATGTATGAATCTTATCGATGTATGGATTAGAGGCAACAATTCCCTTAAAGGATTGTTTGGTTAAAAAATGAATTGCTGCATCAGGAAATTTTTTGCGTAAACAACGGACGACGGGAGTAGTTAATATAATATCACCGATGGATGAGAAACGTATGATGAGGAATTTTTTGTTTGCCACAGATTACACAGATTTACACCAATAAAAATTATTCTTCTATATAATTCAGATCTTTGTGAAAAGTTTCTTGTATAAATACAACCGCAACAATTGCAATTGCCATAATTATAATGCCCGTTATCCAGCCGCCTGTAATATAATCCGTTAAGCTACGCATCCATCTAAATAAAGGAAGTATTAACAATGCCAGCATCCCTCTTACCATATTAGGAATTGTAGTGGCAGCAGTTGCTCTTAAATTAGTCCCAAACTGCTCTGCACCTATAGTTACAAATATTGCCCAAAAGCCGGTACCAAAGCCAAGGCCTGCACACATCCAATACATTTGACTTGCGGTTCCATTTTTTAAAATTGTAAAAAATAATATTATAAAAACAATTGTGATAAAGTAAAAAATATACAACGCCTTTTTTCTGCTCTTTAACCATTGGCTTACAAAACCCACCAGAATATCCCCAATAGAAATGGCAGCATAAGCATACATAATGGATTTTCCCGGATCGATTTTTTCAGTAATACCCATCGCTTTTCCAAAATCATTTGAAAAAGTAATCAATACCCCGATAACATACCAGGTAGGTAAGCCAATTAAAATACTTTTTAAATACCTTTTAAATCTGCCGACATTGGTAAACAACATAAAAAAATTACCCTTCTGCACATTTAACTTTTTAACCTGTTTGTACATCCCCGATTCTGCAACAGAAATGCGAAGTATTAACAATAACATTCCCAAACCGCCGCCAATAAAGTAACAGGTGCGCCAGTGAAAATTTTCTTTCATTACAAAAGCAACAACTGCGCCTGTTAATCCAATACCGGCAACCATTGATGTGGCAATGCCTCTTTTCTCTTTTGGTGTAAGTTCCGATACCAATGTAATCCCTGCACCCAGTTCACCAGCCAAACCTATACCTGCAATAAATCTTACCAAAGAATATTGCATTTCTGTTTGTACAAAACCATTGGCAATATTTGCAAGAGAATATAAAATGATTGATCCAAACAATACGCTTAACCTTCCTTTTTTATCTCCCATAATACCCCAGATAATTCCTCCAATCAGCAAACCACCCATTTGCCACATTAAAATATTTTCGCCGGTTATTTTTGCTGCTTCCGGGCTTAGTCCCAACGACGTTAAACTTGGTATGCGTATGATACCAAACAATAACAAATCGTAAATATCTACAAAATAACCTAAGGCGGCTACAATAACGGCGATATTAAAAAGTGAGTGCTTAGTTTTTTGAAGTTCCATCAACAGGCGTTTTTTTCTTTCCAAAAAATAATTTTATAAAAACCGGTGCTGTGGTTACTACAACAATACCAACTACAATTATTTCAAGATGTTCTTTCAAATCAAAATTAAAAGCATCCAGCAACCATTTTTGTAAAAAGAAGCCGCCCAGTATCATTGAAGTAACCCAGGCTACACAACCAATAATATTATAAAAAGAAAATTTAGCTTTATCCATATCTACAATGCCTGCTATCAATGGCGCAAAGGTTCTTACAATAGGAACAAATCTTGCGAATACAATGGCACCGCCACCATGCTTTTCATAAAAATCATGTGCTTCATGCAGGTAACGCTTTTTAAAAAACCATCTGTCTTTCCAATTGTACATGCCATGCCCGAATTTTTTTCCGAACCAATATCCTAATGCATTGCCTAAAATACCGGCAATAGAGATCAACAGTACTAAAATAAAAAGATCGAGCCAGTAACTATGGTTATTATCCATACCAAAGTACTTTAAAAACTGGTAGCCTAAGCCCGGTTCCGTTCTTCCATCCATTTTAATTTCGTGTGCAGAAAGTCCGGCTACAAATAATAATGAATCACCCGGTAAAAAAAATCCTGCGAACAAACCGGTTTCTGCAAATACCACGAGCAATACAAACCAAAGCCCTCCGTTTAAGATATACCATTGCGGTTGCAATAAATTTGTCCAGTGAAAATCCAAAAAAATAAAATCTAACATTATTATGTTTTAATAAATAATTAATTGTGTTTCAATTGTCCTTCCCATTTACTAACAGCTGCAGTGGCCAATGCGTTACCCAACACATTTGTCATAGTGCGGCCCATATCGCAAAATACATCAATAGCTAAAATTAAACCCACACCTTCGGGTGGTAAACCAAACATGGCACCGGTTGCCAACACCACCACCAGCGATGCTCTTGGTACACCTGCAATGCCTTTACTGGTTATTAAAAAAACCAACAGCATAATAATCTGCTGACCAACATCGCCGGTAATAGAGGTAATATTAAATGCCTGTGCAATAAACATACTGGCAAATGTCATGTACATCATGCTGCCATCCAGATTAAATGAATAACCAAGCGGCAATACAAAACTCACAATTTTATTATCGCATCCAAAGCGTTCCATTTCTTCCACCAGCTTTGGATAAACAGCTTCGCTGCTTGCTGTACTGAATGCGATTGACATTGGCGTACTGATCCTTCTTAATAAAACACGTAACCTGTGTTTTAAAAAAAGATAGCCTACAAATAATAACAATGTCCAAAGAATAGCAAGGCCCAGGTAAAATTCGCCAACATATTTTCCAAAAGTTACTAATATACCTAACCCGTTTTTTGCAATAGCAGCAGCCATTGCACCAAACACACCTGCAGGTGCAAGGTACATTACATAAGTAACCATTTTTAATACCACATGTGCCAAAGCATCCAGTGCATTAATTATTGGCTCACCTTTTTTTCCTATTGCTGTTAATGCAATACCAAAAAACACGGAGAACACTACGAGTTGTAAAATTTCGTTGGTGGCCATCGCTTCAATTACACTGCGTGGCACCACGTGCTCTACAAATTTTTGTAAAGAAAAGCCTTTTGATTTTTCGAGCAGGTCGTTAACCGCAGCCATATCTGTATTGGTAATATCTGCCCCCACACCGGGTTTAAAAATAGTGACCAACAGTAAACCCAGCGATAATGAAATAAGTGATGCAGAAATAAACCACAACATGGCCTTACCCCCCACCCGGCCTACGGTTTTCATATCACCCAGTTTAGCAATACCAACCACCAGTGTTGCAAATACAATTGGTGCAATAATCATTTGCACCATGCGCAGGAAAATAGTAGTGAGGAGTTTGATATTATCAGAAAATGTTTTAATCGTTTCAGGTGGATAATTTTTATTTACATAATACCCCACCGCAATACCCAGCAGCATTGCAATAAATATGTATAAGGTAAGCCTGCTTTTTTTAGGGGGCTGATGGGTTATTTCCATTGCATAACGTTTAATGACGCAATATAATATTAAAAGCTGTTAAACGCCTGCAGCTTATAAAAAAGTGGCAATGGTTGCTCAATTAAAAATTTATTGCTTATTTTTCCAACTCATTCTTCATTAAAACCAACTAACGATATGAGTTTATTTGTAAAAAAGCCAATGGAAGCTTTAATGAATGAGGCCCAGGAAACTGGCAGTCATACATTAAAAAGAACACTAGGTGCCGGAGGATTAATTGCACTGGGTATTGGTGCTATAATTGGAGCCGGTTTATTTTCAATTACAGGTATGGCAGCTGCAAATCATGCCGGACCCGCTATTACTATTTCATTTGTGGTAGCTGCTTTGGGTTGCCTTTTTGCAGGATTGTGTTATGCCGAATTTGCTTCCATGATTCCTGTTGCAGGAAGTGCTTATACTTATTCTTATGCCACCATGGGAGAATTTATTGCATGGATCATTGGTTGGGATCTTGTATTGGAGTATGCAGTAGGTGCCGCAACAGTAGGCATCAGCTGGAGTCGTTATCTTGTAAAATTTTTAGATGGAT
This sequence comes from Ferruginibacter sp., assembly GCA_043757165.1. Taxonomy (GTDB): domain Bacteria; phylum Bacteroidota; class Bacteroidia; order Chitinophagales; family Chitinophagaceae; genus Ferruginibacter. The sequence continues at coordinate 10,084 of JAYVPT010000010.1, read as the reverse complement.
TTGGAGTACATCTTCCCGAAAGTTTAACTGTTGGTCCATGGGATGGCGGTATTATTAATCTGCCGGCTGTTTTTATAATTATTTTAATGAGCCTTTTGTTAATGAAAGGAACGAAAGAAAGTGCATCTGTTAATTCTTTTATTGTTGCATTAAAAATTACTGTTGTATTGGTGTTTATTTTCCTTGGCTGGAAATATATTAATAATGATAATTACCATCCATATATTCCGGACAATGCCGGAACTTTTGGAAACTTTGGATTTAGTGGTATTATAAGAGCTGCTGCGATAGTTTTCTTTGCCTACATCGGGTTTGATGCGGTGAGTACTGCTGCTCAGGAAGCAAAAAATCCTAAACGGGATATGCCCTGGGGAATTTTAGGATCGCTTGCAATTTGTACTGTACTATATATTCTATTTGCTCATGTTATGACAGGTGTTACCAGTTACACCACTTTTGCAGGTAAAGATGGTATTGCCCCGGTTGCAATTGCAATTGATCATATGGGCACTGCAGATGCTGCAGGAGTTATACAACCCGACTATCCATGGTTGAACCGTGCAATTCTGGTAGCCATTCTTGCAGGCTATGCATCTGTAATATTGGTAATGCTTATGGGACAAAGCCGTGTATTTTTTAGTATGAGTAAAGATGGTTTGATACCCAAAATATTTTCTGCAGTTAATCCTAAAACACAAACTCCGGCAAAAAGCAATTTATTATTCATGGCTTTTGTAAGTCTTTTTGCTGCTTTTGTTCCGGCACGTGTTGTTGGAGAAATGACAAGTATAGGAACTCTTTTCGCCTTTATATTAGTATGTGTTGGTGTTTGGGTGATGCGTAAAAAAATGCCTGAACTACCAAGAGCATTTAAAACACCATTTGTACCACTGGTACCTATTCTTGGTATTTTTGTATGCCTCTTCATGATGGTATTTTTACCAATGGATACCTGGATCCGTTTATTGGTTTGGATGCTGATTGGTATGGATATTTACCTGGTGTATGGGGCTAAGCACAGCCATTTAGGTAACGGCACTGATAACAGAAAAGGAATGCGGATTGCCCGTTACACCAGCCTGGCACTTTGCCTTTTATTGATTGTGGCAGGTTTCTTACACCAATATACAGTTGGCTTTGATGCTGACAGAACCTTGCTGTATATTTCAATTGCATTTGCTGTTATTCACCTGGGAGTATTTGGAAGAAAGATTGCAAGGGTTGACAGTGTGGATTAATTTTGAATTTATAATATAAAAGGTCCCTGGAAATAAATCCAGGGATCTTTTTATAAAATTTTTTCTGCAAAAAAACGACGCAATAAAATTGCGTCGTTCATATAAATCCGTTTTAGTAAAATTAAAAGGGAAGGTCATCCGTAGCAGGCACATTATCTGCCACCCTTGCAACCGGCGCTACTGTGTTGGCCTGGTGGCTTACATTACCGGTGTTATAACTGGCTCCCTGGTTAGAACCCTGATTATCTCCGGGGCCACCGCCACCCAGCAATTGAATATTTTGTACCCTCATGCGTAATGTTGATGCCATCTGCCCTTCTTTGTTGGTGTAAGCATCTGCTTCCGGCGAACCTTCAGCATAAACTGTTTTGCCTCTGAGGAGGTACTGCGCAATGGCTGTTTTATCAGTCCAATAAGCACAATTTACCCAGGTGGTTCTTTCTTTTAAATTGCCCTGGGCATCTTTATATTTTTCTGAATGAGCTACGTTGAAATTAATTACTGTTTTACCATTAATTTCTTTTTGAATGCAATCTGCTCCAAGATTGCCAATAACCTGTAATTTAATCATAACTGTGTTTTTTAAATTGTTAACCGATGTATCTATATTGAATAAAATTATGGATTTAATTTACAAAGAACTATTAAGGGGTAAAGTATAAACTGACAAGTTCCCCACCAAAAAACAGAAACCGCAGTTTAAATCCCGTCTTATTTTTATCATCAGGCTGGTGTCAATTTTCTCTAATCCTGCTCATATACATATACCAGTTCCATTCCCAGGTTTTACCTTTATCGTCAGAAAAAGCCTGGCTCCAAACCGGATTGTCTTTGTCATTTGCATCCCAGCAAAATACCACCACAATTTCTTTACCATTAAAAATGTCTTTAGTAAAAAAGTACCCAATATTATTTTCAAAAGAACCCAATACCGGAGGATCCAGCTTCCCTTCATTTGAATCAGCCCAATAAATACTCCATAGTTTTGTTTTAGGGTTAAAAAGCCGCAGCGTCATTCCTTCAAATGGCTTTCCGTCAAACGAAGCAAGAAAATTGTCCCTGTTACCAATGCCGTTTAATATAATTTTCATTTCCTGTGTCGCATCAAATTCTTTCCACTCCGCACAATTATTAAGTCTTGATTTTAATTTCCTGTTCCTGATCATCCATTTGCCTTCAAAAAAGTCGAAATCATGTTTGGATGAAGTAACAGCTGCTGTAATTATCAGATCATTGTTTGCGTCAAAGTTTAATTCAGGCAACCCGGTATTTTTATTATTGTCGGTCATTTTATTTTTTAACCTGTTATATATTTCAAGCAGGTACTTTTCCTTAATCCCAAATTTTTGGCCTGGCTACTTTTGCAGTACGCAGGTAATCCAATAGCTGCCCTGCATGCACCGCTTCGTGGTAAGCAATACGTAACAAATAATCTCCCAGTTTACGGTGTTGCCTTAATGCTGTACGGGTAATGTAAACTTCATCCAGTTCTTTAACAGTTAAGCCATTTACCATCTGCAAAAATTTTTCCCGGTAAGGCTGGGCGTATTTTAATTCGTCATCTATTGTTGAAAACGGGTTGCTTTTTAAAGGGCTTTCAAAGTTGCCCAATTCGCCACGATGTAAAATAATATGATGATAAATATTTTCACCTTCCAGTACATGCCGCACCATTTCAATGCAATTCATGGCATCGCCATCTGGTTTCCAGTACAGCAATTCTTCATCAATACCTTTCCATACTTTTATACTGCGCCGCCGCACTTCTTCAAAATTTAATATCAGTAATTCTTTTCCGTTCATGACCAGGCTTTTATTTTCTTTATTAAAAGAAGAATTGCTCCAAAACTATTTTACCATCCTTTACTTCATAAACTGCTACCTCGTCCATATTCATTCTTGGCTGGCCTTTAAGTGTAACATCCATACCCATTGTACAGGTGAAGAAATTTCCGGCAATTAATGGTTTTGAACAATGCCCGCCATGTACTTCTTCTATCATCGCACCAAATTGTTTTCCCTTTTCCATAATGGCTTCCAATCCATGTGCATCTGCAAACATTCCGCCGGCAGGCTCAATACTTTTAGCATCTTTACTGTACAATTCTGTTTGAATGTGTTCGTACCCGTTTTGTTGAGACAGTTCATAAAACCTGTCTGCTACCTGTTGTGTTGTCATTGTTTATTATTTTAAGATGTGATTAAAAAATTTACACAATATAATACCTGTACAATTTTTCGTTTGCATTTTTACATCATCAAATTGATAAGGAATTGTAATTTTTACAGTTTCCGGTGACTGTAACGAATCTTACAAAAAATACCAGATCCGTTACAGCCGGTAACTACAGCATCATAAGGTGTATAAATTCTAGTTCATTTTTTTCTTCAGCGTACTTACCTGGTCCTGTAAATTATTTACAAGGTTAGCCAATGAGTTTACATCCCAGCGTTGCTGCACCGTTACTTTACTGATTACGCTTTGTGCCTGCCATAATTCCACCACATCATCGGCATTTACCTGGTAAGGCTGGTATTGCGGATTGTCACTCACCAGCGTTAATTTATTTTTAGCCTTATTGTTTTTTACTATTCTTTTATATACGATACCTTCATTTCGGCTTACCACTATATAAGCCATATTATTTTTTATATCATCCATACCGCCTTCTACTTTTTCACCAACAATTATACTGCCACTTGGTGTGGGTAACATACTATCGCCAATAATTTCAAAAGCACGGTAATTGCCACCCGCCAGCATGGGTAAGGTGAACGTATTAAGTTCGTCAATGAATTCACTGTCGGCATAACCGGCCAAATAACCGGCGGCAGCTTTTACAGGAACAAAATGAATGATGTTCCTGTCGGCACTCATCATTTTTTGCTGTCGTCGTTTTGCTAAGTAACTGCTGCCTGTATCACTCAGATCTTTCAGCAATAATTCGTCAAGACTAAGCTTGAAAATATCGCCTACTATTTCAAGAATATCAATTCTTGGGTCAGCACGTTCTTCTTCATAGGCTCCAATTAAAGAACGTTTGATACCGAGTTTGATGGCAAATTCCTCCTGTGTCCATCCACGGAGTTTGCGTAAGTACTTCAGGTTTTGTCCGGCTGTTGACATAGTACAACTAATTTGATTAGTACAAATATACTAATTATTTTAGTTTGTCCAAATTTATTTTTTGTTGCCTAATTCTTTTTCCAATCGGGCAGGCGGCCGGGTGTATAAGGTGCTTTGTATTTTTCTAAAATTGTTTCTACCTGTTGTATATCTGTGGTTACCGCTTTTAATGATTCAAGTATTGCTCCAAAACTGTCTGCCGCAATATTGTACGATGTTTTAAATGTTTCAGTTGGTGCTGCAGTAGTACTCCACAATGCTCCTGTTATCATATCTATCCTGCCTTTTAATGAAATGGGAACAGCAGATTCATATCTTGCCCTTAATCCATCGCCATTGAATCTCTTATTAATCTCATCCAGTTTTTTCTGAATTGTCAGCACCTTCTCATAAGTATCAACAGGAACAAAAGAAGCATTCAGCACTGCCTGTTTTAAATACGGTAGTTTTTTAACCAATTCACTTCTGTATTCTTCTGCACCGCCCATTGCCCTGGTTAACTCAGCTACTTTTTTATTAAAATCATTTATTTCAGTTTTATCTGTTGCGGCTAATGAATTATTATTTAATGGTACACATTTAAATAGCTGTGGTGCCGACAGTTCGGTAAACTTTCCATCTTCAAACTTTTGCAGTACCACTTTATAAGTACCGGGTACCACCATATACCCTTTATCAGGTTCGTTCCAGGCATAGCTGTCATCAAATGGCGTAAAACTTACAGGAGTAAAAGGCAGGTAACGCATATCCCATGTTAACCTGTTTACTCCTTTGGTAATACCGGTTTTTATTTTACGGATAATATTATCCTGTTCATCTGTTATGGTAAACAATAAGTAAGGTTCGGGTTGTTCTGCTTCTTTTTTCAATACATCATAAACCGGGTAATCAATATCCTCTCCTTTCTTTTGTTTTTCTTTTTCAGCATCCCGTCTTTTTTGTTTTAATGTTTTTATTTCATCTTTAATAAAATAAGTAAATGTAACGCCCAATTCCGGATTGGGTGTTGCAAAAAATCCTGCACCCTGAAACCCTTTACCTTTAAAACCAAAAGGGTTTGCTTCCACATACATCAATGCATCTTTAACCGAAAAAAGAAGGGCATTTTTTTGTATGGTTTCTTTAGTAAAATTTCTTAAAGGGGAATAATCATCCAGAATGTAAACGCCTCTGCCAAATGTAGAGACCACCAGGTCATTTTCTCTTTTTTGAATTTCGATATCCATTACTGTAGTGGTGGGTAATCCATTCTTAAATTTTATCCATTCTTTTCCGCCATCAGTTGTAAAATATAAACCGAATTGTGTGCCTGCAAATAACAGGTCGGCTTTTATATGATCTTCTGCAATCGTATAAGTACTTCCTTTTACAGGCAAATTTGCATTAATGGAAAACCAGGTTTTACCACCGTCTGTTGTTTTTAAAAGATAAGGTTTATAATCGCCGTAAGTAAATGCCTGGCAGGCAGCATAAGCAACCAGTTTATTATGTGCCGATGCAATGATATGATGCACTCTTGTAAATTCTGTAACACCCGGAAGTGATATTGATTTTGTCCATGTTTTACCAGCATCAATAGTATTCCATATCAAACCATCACCGGTACCGCAATATAAAATATTTTCATTCAGCGGCGATTCCGCAATGGTAGTAATATTTGCCAATGAAGCTTTAGCTGCCAACTCATCAATGCTCCAGCTTTTGCCCATCAGTTTTTGCATTTGCTGTGGCACACCTCTTGTTAAATCGCCGCTGATGATATCCCAGGAATTGCCCTGGTCGTTAGTACGAAATAATTTATTGGCTGCAAAATATACCCGTTTATTATTGTGTTTGGATATAAGCAATGGTGAATCCCAGTCGAACCGGTAACCCGAGTCAATTAAATTTACCGGTTGAATAAATAATGCTTCACCACTTTTTTTATCGAACCTTACCAAGCCGCCGTTTTGAGATTGTGCATATAAAATACTGGCATCTTTCCAATCCGCCTGTGTTTCAAATCCATCACCACCTAAAGTAAACACCCAGTCGTAATTGGTAATACCGGATGAGTTTATTGTACGTGACGGACCACCTAAACTGTTATTATCCTGTGTACCGATATACACATTATAAAATGGCGTGGCATTATCCGTATTTACTTTATATATCTCTGTAATAGGTATTCTTGATTTAAAATCCCAGTTCTGTCCCATATCCCATGTTTCATACACACCGCCATCATTACCGGAAATTAAATGCCTGGTATTGGAGGGATCGATCCATAAAACATGATTATCCACATGCTTGAATTTTTCGCCCAATGCACTAAAAGTTTTTCCACCATTTGTACTAACCTGTATCAGCAGGTCCATACTGTAAATTTTATTTTCATCTTTTGGATCGGCATAAATTTTCTGCATATAAAACGGATAGGCCGGATTAAAACTGCTTTGTTTATTCCATGATGCACCTCTGTCCATACTCTTATATAAACCACTGCCCTCTTTAGCCTGTACCAATGCATAAACAATATCCGGATTGGCAGGAGAAATGGCCATACCGATCCGGCCAATACTTTCCAATGGTAAACCGTTCATTGCTTTTTGCCAGGTGGCACCACTATCTAAACTTCTGTAAATGGCAGACTCATCTCCACCTCCAATACCAGTGTAGCCCTTGCGCATGCGCTGGTGTGCCACTGCATATAAGCTGTTGGCATTTCGTGGATCCATATGTACTTCAAAACAGCCCGTATAATTACTGATAAATAATACCCGGCGCCATGTTTTACCACCATCATTGGTTTTATAAATACCGCGGTCGCCACCGGCATTGTGCAAAGAACCATAAGCCGCCACATACACAACATTGGAATTAGCCGGATCAACGGCAATGCCGCCGATATGTTCCGAATTTTGCAATCCCATATTCTTCCAGTTCTTACCGCCATCTTCACTTTTATACACCCCATCACCATAGATCACATTACTCTGGTTATTATTTTCGCCTGTGCCTGCCCATATGATATTTGAATTAGACGGATCTATTTTTACAGCGCCCATTGCAAATGACGTTTGATTCTCAAACGCAGGGCTGAATGTAGTACCATTATTAACTGTCTTCCACAAAGAGCCATGCCCCGATGCAATAAAATATTCACTTGCATTAGCTGGATTTACAGCAATGTCTATCACCCTTCCACCGGTAACAGCCGGCCCAATGCTTCTAAAGCTTAATCCGGCAAGAGAAATATTTTTTAATGAATCGCCGCTTTTTGCTTTTGTTGCTGTATCTGCATTTTTTTGTGCAAATACAAACAACGAAACGAGAAGAAATAAAGAGAAAAAAATAGCTTTGATAATATGCATAACGCTGGTTTTGTAATTACTAATGTAAGCCGATTAATTGAAAATAAAGAACCGGTTAAAAAAAAGCTATAACCACTAATTACACTTACCTTATTTTTGTGGCAAATATCTTTTATGAACTATACTTTAATAATACATAATATTCTTCGCTGGGCAGTATTGCTGTTTGGATTATGGACGCTGATAAATGCACTTACAGGTGTGATGAGCAAAAGAAATTATACCGGCGGCGATAATAAAACCAGCCTGTTCTTTATGATCAGCTGTGATATTCAGTTATTATTGGGACTGATCTTATATTTCAACGGTGCCTGGTTTGATAATTTAAAAAATAACACCAGCGAAGTAATGAAGAATGGTGTACTGCGCTTTTTTGCAATGGAGCATGCCCTGATGATGATAATTGCATGGCTGCTGGTACATGTGGGCCGCAGCATGGTAAAACGTGCCGATACTGATGCACAAAAACACAAACGTAGTTTGATGTTTTTTGGAATTGCCATTGTAATAATTGTTGCCATGATACCATGGCCATTCCGCCAGGTGGGTATTGCAAGGCAATGGTTTCCGCAATTTTAATAAAAGGCAATGCACAGTATTCTGTGGATAAGCAATAGTAAATAAGCAATAATGGCTGCAAAAAAACAACAACCCGTAATATTAATTACAAACGATGATGGCATTACTGCACCCGGTATAAAAAACCTGGTGGAAGCTGTAAGGGGCCTTGGTAAAGTAGTAGTGGTAGCGCCCGATAAACCACAAAGCGGTATGGGGCATGCTATAACTATTGGCCATCCTTTGCGCATGAATAAGGTGGATATTTTTAAAGATGTGGAAGCATGGCAAACCAGTGGCACTCCGGTTGATTGTGTAAAGCTGGCCGTTGATAAAGTGCTGCACCGCAAACCTGATATTTGTTTAAGCGGTATTAACCACGGTGCCAATCACAGCATTAACGTTATTTACAGCGGCACCATGAGTGCTGCTATGGAAGCCAGTATTGAAAGCATACCCAGCATTGGTTTTTCTTTATTGGATTATAATATTGAAGCCGATTTTACTGCCGCCCGTTTTTATGTACATAAAATTGTAAGTGCTTTGCTGGGCAAAAAAATGGACAGGCACCTGTTGCTGAATGTAAACATACCTGCTGCTCCTTTAGAATTAATAAAAGGAATAAAAGTATGCAAGCAGGCTTATGCCAAATACGAAGAAGATTTTGATGAACGCAAAGACCCACAGGGTAAAAAATATTACTGGCTCACCGGAAAGTTTGTAAACTTCGATAAGAGTAAAGACACTGATGTATGGGCGCTCAACCATAATTATGTAAGTGTGGTACCCATACAGTTCGACCTTACCAACTATACCTTAAAAAAACAATTAGAAAAAAGCAAACTCTTAAAATGATTTTTAAAAAAGACAATTCTATTTTTGGTTTTATAATGGGTATGCTGGCGCCCCTTATTGGTTTTGTAATTTTTAAATACCAAAAGCTTTCGGCATTCAGTTATAGAGAAGCTTTTCAATACATGATATACCAACCCGGCCACAGCCTGTTAACGGTTGCCATCAGCCTGTCTTTACTGGCCAATGCCATACTGTTTACCCTTTACATAAATGCCCATATTGATAATACCGCCAAAGGTATTTTTGTAGCCACACTTATTTATGGGTTAACTGCTTTAACGTTAAAAACTATTGGGTAATTTTTTGGGGGAGACGGGCTTAGGGAATTCTATTGAACATTGTTGTGTACTCTCTTGTACTTTTAAGTAATTGAGCTTTTATTGCAGTGAAGATTTTAGTGATTAAAACTTTCGTTTTTTGTATTGTTGTTATATTAAACAATATTTTATACTAAAGTTTGCATTTTCGTATAAAATATTGTTCTTTATGTATACATTTATATAACAATCTTATAGAACGAAAGTTGATTTTCAAAATGGAGATTTTCGCATATTTATGAGTTACCTGCAAGCCTATCATACACTAACATCAACGGACACAGCACAAGTCAATACTAACAATAATCAAATCAAACAAGATGAACAACTCAAACAATTCTTCAACAGTACTTGTAGCAGGCGCTACAGGATTTTTAGGCAGTGAAATCTGCCGCCAATTAATAGGGCAAAATAAAAAGGTAAAAGGTCTGGTGCGTGCCACATCAGATGCAAATAAAGTAGCTCAATTAAAAGAGTTAGGAGTTGAAATTGTAGAAGCTGACTTAAAAGATAAGTCTTCATTAAAAAATGCTTTACATTGGAAAACCCACGCAAATTGACCCCCTCCCGCCATTTCAAACTGACCCCCGTCGGCCATTTCAATTTGACCCCCTGATTCCGGCTCAAATTGACCCC
>JAYVPT010000009.1:0-33618 GCA_043757165.1 Ferruginibacter sp. | reverse complement strand
GTAATTGGTGCATCATTTGTTATTACACAGTTTCATACTTCCATAATGTTTGCGCCAAATATTAAAGGCACCGCTAACGCAACAGCCGGGGGCTTTGGTAATGCAGGCGGTGGTGCGGCTAATTTTTTTATGCCTATGATCGCATCCGGTTTTGTTGGCCTTGGTTTTTGTACTAAGGAAGATAGCTGGAGATATGCTATGATAGTACCGGGAATATTATTGCTGGTATGTGCTTATTTATATTACCGCTACACAAAAGATACCGCAGCCGGAGATTATAAAGAAATTGGTTATACCACTGATGTAAAGCAAAATACTTTTATCATTGCCATAAAAGATTACCGCACCTGGATTTTAACCATTGCTTATGCCGCATGCTTCGGTGTTGAAATTACAGTCGATAATTTTGCACCACTGTTTTTTATGGACTCATTTGGTGCCACCATTGCTGTAGCAGGAATGGCCGCCGGTATATTTGGCTGGATAAATTTATTTGCCCGCCCTATGGGTGGTATAGTTGCAGATAAAATTGGAAAAATCTGGGGCTTCGATGGCAAGTCTTTCCTGCTCGCTGTTTTATTATTGTTAGAAGGTATTGGTATTATCTGGTTTGCTAAATCCGGTAATTTAAGTATGGCCATTTTTATGATGTTCTTCTTTGGATTAAGCCTTAAAATGGCCAATGGCGCTACTTACAGCCTGGTACCATTCATTAGCCCTGCAGCAGTAGGAAGTGTGGCAGGCATTGTAGGCGCCGGTGGTAATATTGGTGCTATGCTCATTGCTTTTATGTTTAAAGCAAAAGCAACACATGCAACAAAAGAAGTAATAGAAAATGGTGTAACTAAAACAAAAGACCTTATTGATTATACAGCCGCATTTACTTTATTAGGCTATATTATTTTAGGAATTGGTGTTGGTGTATTTATTTTTAGAACAATTACTGCAAAAAAAACAACAACTATAAAAGACCTTGCTTTGGTGCCGGCAGAACTAAAAGCATAATCAGTAAATATTTTAAAAAAAATACAATTACGCATTGAATAAAGCAGGTAAAATAAACGGGCATACAACTGCAAGCGATCCTGCTGGCAATACCAGCACCTGTTGTTATTGCGGTGTGGGCTGTGGTATTGTGGTTAATAAAGATAAGCTGGGTAAGATAACAGTTGAAGGCGATAAAAATCATCCGGTGAATAAAGGCATGCTCTGCAGCAAAGGGATGAATTTGCATTATACTGTAAATGACCAAAGCGACCGCTTGTTGTACCCGGAAATGCGTTATGCAAAAAATCAGCCAAGGCAAAGGGTTAGCTGGGATGTGGCTTTGGAAAGAACAGCCGCTGTTTTTAAAACACTCATTAATAAATACGGACCAGACTCTGTGGCATTTTATGCAAGCGGACAATGTTTAACAGAAGAATATTATGTAGTTAATAAACTAATTAAAGGATTTATTGGCAGCAATAATATTGATACCAACAGCCGTCTTTGCATGAGCAGTGCGGTGGTGGGTTATAAAATGAGTTTGGGCGAAGACAGTGTGCCCGTGAGTTATGATGACCTGGAATTATGTGATACAATTTTTGTTGCTGGCGCCAACCCTGCATGGTGCCATCCCATTTTATGGCGTAGAGTGGAAGCGGCAAGAGAAAAAAATCCAAACTTAAAAATAATTGTCAGCGACCCACGCAAAACACAAACCTGTTCCATTGCCAATGTGCATTTGCAATTAAATCCCGGAACGGATATTACATTGCACCATGCCTTAGGAAGATGCCTGATTGAAGAAAGTACCATTGATTTTGATTTCATCAACGATCATACCAGTGGTTTTGATGAGTATCGTAAAACTGTTTTTGAAAAAACTATTGAAGAAGCAGCTACAATATGCGGTGTTACCGAAAACGATATTCGTTTAGCAGCATTGTACATTGGCAATGCCAAAGGTTTTATTACCATGTGGACGATGGGGCTTAACCAAAGTGTAGTGGGTGTAAATAAAAATTTGTCGCTCATTAATTTAAATTTAATAACCGGGCATATCGGTAAGCCGGGTTCAGGACCATTTTCCTTAACCGGACAGCCCAATGCAATGGGAGGAAGAGAAGTTGGTGGCCTTAGCAATCTGTTACCTGCTCACCGTGACCTGTTAAATGAAAATGACAGGAATGATGTGGAAAAATTCTGGCAAATTCCTTTGGGTACTATTCAACCCAAACCCGGATTAACTGCTACCGAAATGTTTGATGCATTAAATGATGGTAAATTAAAAGCCATCTGGATCTTATGCACCAATCCTTTAATTAGTTTACCCGATGTACGCATTGCAGAGCAGGGATTGAAGAAAGCAAAATTTGTAGTGGTGCAGGATGTAAGCAATAAGCCCGAAACATTGCAATATGCAGATGTGGTATTACCTGCCGCTTCATGGACAGAGAAGGAAGGTACCATGACCAATGCAGGAAGATACATTTCGCATTTAAGCAAAATTAAAGATGCCCCCGGCGAAGCATTGCCCGATGCAGAAATTATTTGCCGCTTTGCAAAAAAAATGGGCTATCATGGATTTGATTATAAAAATTTTGCAGAGATATTTACTGAACATGCTGCACTTACTGAAGGAACAAATATTGATATCAGCGGATTGAATTATGCTATTTTAAAAGAGAAGAGAGCCGTGCAATGGCCTTATACAAAAAAGACAGGTGCTTTTGGTACAGCAAGATTATTCACCGATAATAAATTTTTTACGCCTTCGCAAAAAGCAAATATTCATTCTTTCAGTGATGAAAATAATTCGGAAGCCTTAACACCGGAGCATCCGCTCATACTCACCACAGGCCGCATTCGTGACCAATGGCATACTATGAGTAAAACCGGCAAAGTGAATAAACTCAACCAGCATATAAAAGAAAGTTTTTTAGAAATTCATCCTGCAGATGCTGCTGAAAGAAACATTAAAGAAGATGACCTGGTAGAAATATTTAATTGCAGAGGCAATGTAAGGGTAAAAGCAAAATTGACCACGGATATAAAACAAGGCGTTTGCTTTTTACCGATGCATTGGGGTAAAATTTTAAGCAGCGATCTGGTGAGGGCAAATAATATCACCAATAATCTTGTTGACCCAAAAAGCAAAGAACCCGATTTTAAATTCAGTGCTGTTGAAGTAGCCTTACATAAAAAGTCAAAACAAAAAATAATTGTAATTGGCGCCGGTGCAGGTGCCTGCGGTTTTGTAAGAAGTTACCGGGCTATTAATACAACAGACGAAATAGAAATATTCAGCAAAGAAAATTTTCCTTTTTATAATCGTGTGCTGCTGCCGGATTATATCAGCGGTACACTCCCCTGGACCAATTTAATTAAGATGACTGATGCGGAAGAAAAGGATTTTAATATCAAACTTCATCGTGGCGTAAGTGTTACAAAAATTGACAGAGAAAATAAAACGATAACCGACAGTAACAACAATATTCATAACTACGATGTATTACTGATGGCTACCGGCAGCCGTGCCGCCATGTTACGGGATGTACCTGCAATGAAAGGCATTTTTACCATGCGAAACCGCATGGATGCTGATGGTTTTAAAAATCATGTGGATGCAGCAAAAGGTAAAGTGATAATTGTTGGTGGCGGTTTATTGGGTATAGAATTGGCTGCATCATTAAGAGAAGTAAATGTTGATGTTGTTATCATTCAGCGTATCTCCAGGTTAATGGACAGGCAGCTTGACCCATTGGGCAGCCAGTTATTGCATGAAGAATTAACAGACAAAGGTGTAGATATTTATTACAACGATGAGATAGAACGTTTTTTAGGTGATAAAAATGTTAGTGGGATAAAATTAAAAAGTGGATTGGAAATCGATTGCCAGGCCATTGTAATTGCCATTGGCACCGTACCAAATATTGAAATTGCAAAAGAAGCCAACATCAATTGCAAACGTGGTGTGGTGGTGGATGAATATTTACAAACCAATGATGAAAATATTTTTGCCATTGGCGAAATTGCCGAGTTCAAAGGATTTTTGTATGGCATTACCGCAGCAGCAGAGCAACAGGCCGAAATTGTTGCCCGTTATCTGAATGGCGACATTTCCAAATATTACAACGGCAGCCTGCTCATGAATATTTTAAAAATGCACGGTACCGATCTGTGTTCGTTAGGTGAAGTGGAATGCCCGAATGATCCGGCTTATGAAGAAGTGGTATTTATTGATAAAGCCAAACGCTATTATAAAAAATGCATCATTCATAATGACAGATTAATTGGTGCTATTCTAATTGGAGATAAATCAGAATTTCTGGAATATAGAAATTTGATTGAAAATAAAATGGAGCTGAGTGAAAAACGTATGCAATTGTTACGAAGTGGTAAAGCAATTGAGCCGGTTATCGGTAAACTCATTTGCAGCTGCAACAATGTGGGTGAAGGAAATTTATTGAATAAAATTAACGAAGGCTGTAAAGACCATTTGCAATTGTGCCAGCTTACAGGTGCAGGCATGGGCTGCGGTAGTTGCCGCCCCGAAGTAAAAGCTATTTTGGATGCACATGTAAATGTGCTGAAAAAAGAGGCCGTTGTTGAGACAGTGTGATTTATTTTTGTAACCGGCAGCAGTTCCCTGATGTAACATTGGTGGCGACGCTCCGTTCAACATTTGAATTACAATGTATCAATGAAACAAGCTATAAACATAAAGCGAACCAACAGTAACAACAAAGATTTTCAGCATCTCATCCGCCAGTTAGATACCGAGCTATGGACAATAATGAATGAAATACAGTCCGTGTATGACCAATACAATAAAGTACCTGGTATAGAAACGGCAGTTGTGGCATATATAAATAATGAACCCGTGGCAAGCGGCTGTTTTAAAAAAATTAATGCAACAACAGTGGAAATAAAAAGAATGTTTGTTGTACCGGTGCATCGTGGTAAAGGAGTTGCCAATATGGTATTGGGCGAATTGGAAAAATGGGCAGCAGCGCTTGGTTATTTAAAACTGGTATTGGAAACCGGAAAAAAAATGTTGACTGCCCAGGCTTTGTATAAAAAGAATGGATATACATTTACAGAAAATTATGGACCATACATTGGCATGGCAGAAAGTGTTTGCATGAAAAAAGAATTAAACGCATCCGAGTTTAAGCAATTACAGGGAATCGAATATTTCGATTTTGAAGAAGATTTTATAGAGGAAAATGTACGTTGCATTCCCATGACAGTACGTTTTAAAATGGATGCAGCCGGCATTAAATTAAAACTGGCCGAGTGGAGTAAATTTTCAATAAAAGAAAGAATTGAACTGGCCGTAATATCTGCTTCAACAAATGAAGAGGCAATAACCTACAATCAATACCTCTCTGGTTTAATAAAAAAATATACAGGTCATAAGTCCACAGCATTGACAATAAATACAAATCCCGACTGGTCAAACCTGGAAATCATACCAGCAATGCTACAGGAAAAAGCCATGGAGTTTAATTTAATTATTTCAATACCTCAATGGAAACAGTTGACCAACCTGCAACGTTTTACCTTATTAAAGTTGTGCCGGCCGGGACATGAAAATAAAAATTTTCCAAAAGCTATCCTTGAATTTGGATTAAAATAAAGCTTAAGTTTGGCAAATGATAAAGACAATTTTCATAAATTTTCGTGGCGGCATTATTTCACCAGGCGATCTGTATAACATTTTACTGGCTGCTTCTAAAGTTAAAGTGATGTATGTGCGTTTTGGCTTGCGGCAGCAATTGCTTATTGACCTGGAACCTTACAGTGTGGATGATTTTACCGCTGAGCTGAATACACTGCAGATCGCTTATGAGATAAACTCAAGTAATTATCCTAATATATGCAGCTCCTACCCTGCAGAAGAAGTTTTTATAAACAATACCTGGTTGAGTGAAGGTGTATATAAAGATATTTTTGATTCAATTGATTATACTCCAAAATTAAAGGTCAATATCTGCGACAGCAACCAGAGTTTTACTCCCATACTTACCGGGAATATTAACTGGATCGCTTCTGCCACGGCTCAACACTATTGGTATTTGATAGTGCGTTTTCCAAAAACAAATGTAACATACGAGTGGGGTCATTTGTGCTATACAAATGATATTCCTGCTATAACAAAAAGGATTGAAGAAATCATTTCGCAGCATCCTGAAAAATATATTGACAATGAAACTGCAAATGGCGAAGACCTGTTTGCACAGGTTAATACAGATAATTACAGTACAAAACCGGCTGATAATACTGTAAAACTACCTGAATTTAATTTGCCGTACTATGAAGGCTTAAACCGGTATAATAATAATAGATACTGGCTGGGCATTTACCGCAGGGATGAATTATACAGTGTGCAGTTTTTAAAAAAACTGTGTAAGCTCTGCCTGGAAACCAAGCTGGGGCAGCTCTGTTGTACTTCGTGGAAATCTATTATTATAAAAGGTATTGAAGAAAAAGATAAAGCAAAATGGAATTTGTTACTGGAAGAGTTCCAGATAAATATGCGGCATGCAGCTAATGAGTTGAATTTTCAGGTGGAAGATAACAGTGCTGAAGGCCTTGCCTTAAAAACTTTTTTGGTTAAACATTTAAGTATGGATGATACAAGAACCTTTGGCATTTGCATTGGCATAAAAACAAGAAAGAAAAGTGAGATTTTCAGCAGCATTTTAGTTCGCAGCAGATACGTGATTGATATATTTGGCATACGGCTTATCAGGGTGTATGATATTTTATGTGCCAAAGATTTTAACCCCAATGAAAGAACCGGGGAAATTTTCAGTAAGGATAATCCAAAAGTTTTATTGCCCGAGCAATTAAGGAGATGTATTCTAAAGTTCTATAAACACAGGGCAAGCCTTACAAAGTCTAAAATGGCAGCAACAAAACCAAAGGCCGTTGCAGAAGTTAAAAAAGCAGTAAAACATATTTACCAATGCAGTAATTGTTTTTCAATATACGATGAAGCTGCCGGAGATACAAATAATGGCATAGCCCCGGGAACTTTGTTTGAACAATTACCTCCGGAATACAGCTGTGCGCTTTGCGAAGCTGAAAAAAGCAGTTTTAAAAAGATTGAAAAAACAACGTTGGGTTTATAGGCCGTTTAATTCGGCATGAGCATTAAAATTGCGAAAGTATTTTTTCTGTTCTTCCTTTAAGGCAATCGTATAAACAGTCAACTGGCTTAACATAAATTTCATACTATGCTTAACCAGTTTATTTTCTTTTTGCAACGCAATAATTTTTGATAAGCCGCTTGCAGTATAAATACCACATAAAGGTTCGGGTTCATTATCGTTGGTAAAAATATATACTTCCTTACCGGGGTTTTGCAAATAATAATTATAAAGTTCTTTGAGTAATAACGGTTCCATTAAAGGCATATCACATGCCAGCAGAAACAGATCATCCGCAGGGTTTTGTATATGTGCCGATAATACACCCAGCAGCGGGCCCCGTACATCAATTGTATTATCATCAGTTATCAAACTTTCTTTTGCAAACACTTTTGCATAATCTGCAAATTGTTTTTCATTAACAGAAAGTTTCATCGCAATATTCAACGTGGCTAATTTATCAAAAGCAGTTTGTGCCCATGTTTTTGCCTCCAGCACCAACAGCCCTTTATCGCTGCCCATCCTGGAACTTTGTCCGCCGCATAAAACTAATCCCAACATACTATTTTATTAAACATTGAAAATCAGTTGCTCTTTAATAATGGCTATTCATGCCTCATACCTTCTGCTACTTTAAAGATATGAATCAAATACGGAAATAAAGCATCCATTGTTTCTTCGGCACCTTTGGTAGATCCGGGCAGTGTAAGTACCAGTGTGTTTTTTATAAAACCTGCCACACCACGGGATAACATTGCATATGGTGTGCGTTGCTGTCCGTAATTTCTTGCTGCTTCCATAATGCCTGGTATAGCTCTGTCGAATAAAGGTTCAATAGCTTCGGGAGTTATATCTCTTGGCGATAAACCTGTGCCTCCTGTAAATAAAACCAAATTAAAATCCTGTTCACTTAGTTGCCTGGCTACGTTTTGTATGTCTGTAAATTCATCAGCAATAACCTGGTAACATTCTACTTGCAAATTTTGTTGTTGTAATTTTTTGATGATGGCTTTACCGGCAAAATCTTCTTTTACACCTGCGGCAATACTATCCGAACAAACTATAACAGCACAGCGCAAATTAGTGGCCGTTATATCGTTGTAATCAGATTTTCCACCTTTTTTTTCCTGTAATCTGATGGTACTGATTTCTATGCCTTTGTCAATTGGTTTAAGCATATCATACATGGTAAGTGCGGTAATGCCTGCTCCGTGCATGGCTTCCACTTCCACGCCGGTTTTGTAAATACTATGCACTTCCACAAAAATATTAATGGATAAACCTTCTATGTTATAAGTAATGCCGGCGTATTCTATTGGCAGCGGATGACAATCGGGAATTACATCGCTTGTTTTTTTTACCGCCAGCAAACCTGCGGCCCTGGCAAATTCAAACACATCGCCTTTGGCAACCTGTTTGTTTTTTATTGCATCAATAGTTTCCTGTTTTGATACTTTTACAACAGCCTGTGCAATGGCTTTGCGTAAGCTGTTTACTTTATGAGTAATATTTACCATCCTTATTTATTTACTTTCCATTGATGTGTTTCGTTATCAAAAATTTCTTTGCCCCAAATGGGTAATTCGGCTTTTATTCTTTCTACCACTTCTCCGCAGGCAGCCATCGCCATTTTCCGGTGAGCAGATGAGGTAAAAACAAATAAACAGATTTCACCTGCCCGAACAACGCCCAGGCTATGGTGTATGTGCATACAGGTTAGGCTGTATTTTGCAAAAATGTCTTCACGTATTTTATGCATAATTTCCAATGCCATTTCCTCATGGCTGGTGTATTCAATAGCGGTAATTTTTTTATCCTCAACCACATCTGCCCTTACCTGGCCCATAAAAATACTATGAGCCCCGATAGCAGTATTAGCACTGTGTTTTTGTATGCTTGTTGCCACAAAGCCTGGTGCAATTGCACCTTGGATAAATATGTTTTTTATTTTATGCTGCATTATTTTTGTAGTGCTGCTTTTGCAAATTTAAATATGTTTTGTTTAACAGGTTTAGAAGTTTCAGGCAATCATAAAACATGAATCCCGGGCTTTCTACCCTCTAATCCTCCTTGTAAACTATATACTTTATTATTATTGCCAGCCAGTAATTTTGCTGCCTGCAAACTCCGATTTCCACTTTGGCAAATAGTTACAATACTTTGATTGCTAAATTCATTTACTCTGCCGGCTAATAAATGCAATGGAATTTTTACTACTTTAAATTGAGTAATAACAGGTAGTTCATCATCATTGCGTACATCAATAACGATAGTGTTTTTGTTATTGATAAATATATCAAACATTTCGTTATCTATTTCAGTAACGGCGGTATCAATTGCACAAACAAGGTTATAATCTTTTAGTAAAAACGAATCAGTATCGGCAGGTATCAGCAAATTTGTTTCCTCCAGCGGTGTGATAATTGTTTCAAAAAACCGGTTACTTAATGCGCTGAACCCAAGCAGCCGGTTTATTAATGGGGTACCAATTTTTGCAATTAATTTTATTGCTTCAAGTGCCTGCAATGTACCAATTATGCCAGGCAATACCCCCAATACACCAGCATCATTGCAATTGGGTATTTCATCTGCCGCAGGCGCAACAGGAAAAATATCCCTGTAATTGCAAGAACCGTTTACATTAAATACTGCCAGCTGTCCGTCAAACCTAAAAATGCTGCCATACACCAGCGGCTTGTTTAATAATACGCAGGCATCGTTAAGCATATACCTAGTTTCAAAATTATCGCTGCCATCAATTATAATATCGTAAACAGCAATAATTTCAAGCGCATTACTATTGCTTAATCTTACTAAATGCCTGGTGAAATTTACAGCCGGATTTTGCTCGTGAAGTTTAATAACTGCTACACTTGCTTTGTATAAACCTATATCATTAGCCGTGTATAATATTTGCCTGTGCAAATTACTGATGCTAACCATATCATCATCTGCAATGCCAATATTGCCCACACCTGCCGCCGCCAAATATTGCAGTGCAGGGCAACCCAAACCGCCGGCACCTACTACCAGCACTTTGGCTTGCTGCAATAATTGCTGCCCCCGCCCACCCAATTCTTTTAAAATAATCTGGCGTTGGTATCTGTCATATTGGTTTGCGTCATTCATCGTTTTTATCCTCCCGAAAATGGTGGCAGTAAAGCAACAGTTGATTTTTCCGTTAATGCCGTGTTTGAAGTTACCAATTGATTATTTACAGCAACTGCAAATTTTACAGCAGCAAGAGCAGGATATTCTTCCTGTAAATATTTTTTTAAGCCATCGGTATCTTTCACACCTGTGATATAAAAATTTTGTCCTGTAATTTCGGTAATCATGCCAAATGTTTGTATTGTCATCTTTGCATTTATGCTTTTGTAAATAATAATTTGTAAGCAGCAATTAACAGCACTATAGCCAACAGATATTTTATAAAATTTTCTTTACCCCGTAAAGCACCCAGGTAAGCACCCAGTAAGCCCCCGGCAAACGCAATGGCAACGTAGCCATACATATTGTTGGTAAAATGTATGCCTTTGGTAAATTGCCCCATTAGCCCTGCTAATGAATTTACAAAAATAAACAATGCACTAATGGCAGCCGTTTGTTTTTGATTTGTCCATTTTAAAAGCAGTAATGCAGGTGATAAAATTATACCGCCCCCGATACCAATTACACCCGATAAAAAACCGATGCTGCCGCCGAGCAATAATGCAATGCCGGTATTACCTGGTTTTATCTCTTCTGTTCTTATATTGCGAAAGAAAATAAGTCTTATTACCGGGATTAACAAAATTATGCCCAATATTTTTTTATATAAATGAACATCTAAAGTAATTGTGCCACCCAAAAAAGATAGCGGCACAGATGCCAGCGATAACGGTAAAAATATTTTCCATTTAAAAAAATCGCCCCTGTAAAATTGGATAAAAGCCGTTAACGAAACAAATAAATTCAATAACAGTGCAGTGGGCTTCATTTCTTCGGGAGCAACGCTAAAAACTGCCATTAATGCAAGGTAACCACTTGCACCGCCATGCCCAACGGCTGCATACAAAAAAGCCACTAAAAATAAAAGCAGGTAAAAATAAATTTCAGTCATAGTATTTTATGTTGGTAATAAATAAGCAGTTACTATATCACCCTGAGCAAAATGCGTTCCTTCTTCCGGTAAACAAACTAAACAATTGCCTACTGCAAAAGATTGTAACCTGTACGATTCCTGTGCCTGCAACGGCGTAACTGCTCCGTTGCTATACAGTGCTTTTATAAAATGTGTTAAGCCTGGTTTTTTATCATAATCATGCGTAAGCGGCACTTGTATGGTTTGCAAACTTTTATTGCTATGGCCCATTTGTTGATAGATGCATGGATAAACATATTGATAAAAACAACTAAGTACTGATGAAGGATTACCGGGCAGTCCAAAAATTAAAGTCTCATTTTTTTTGCCAAAATATAAGGGCTTGCCGGGTTTTTGTTTTACTTTATGAAAAAGCTGTACTACTCCACAGGCTTGCAATGCATTGGCTACATAATCGTAATCACCTACACTTACTCCGCCGGTGAGCAAAATTAAATCAGTATTTTGCAATGCAGCTTCAATAGAATTTTTTAGTTTATCGAAATCATCCTGTACCATATTTACGCTTACCGGTGTAATATACATTTGTTGCAAAGCCGTCTGCAAACTAAAAGAATTACTTTCATACACTTGTCCGTATTGCAAAGTATTGCCTGGTTGTTGTAATTCGTTACCTGTAACAATAATGCTGATATTGGGTGAAGGATAAACTGGTATTTCATCAATACCAATACCCGCTAAAAAACCAATGGCAGCGGGAGTAAGTACTGTTCCTTTTTTTATAGCTATTGCATTAGCTTCAATTTCCGAACCCATAGGGCGTACATTGCTTCCAGGAGTCAATTCTTCATCATTAATGATAAGCATGTCATTCTTAACCAACACTTTTTCCTGCATCACAACCGTATCGGCTCCCTGCGGCACAGGGGCCCCGGTAAAAATCCTTACAGCTTGTTGTGCCGCCAGTTGTACAGGTGTTGTAATACCGGCAGGGGCTTCTCCCATAATGATCAAGTGATTATTTTTTTTCCAATCGGCATAGTTAAAAGCATAACCATCCATTGAAGATTGATTAAATGGCGGAATGGATAATGGTGCATATGTATCTGCTGCAAGTACTTTTAAGGCAGCATTTTGCAAAGCTGTTTTTGTGGGTAACAGCGTGGTGGTATGTTGAGTAATTAAATTCTTTGCTTCCTGTACCGATAACATAATTATTTCGTTTGTTTTATCCTCCAATAGATATCATACTTCTGTTTTGAAGGATAAGCGGATCAATATTTGTAAAATCTGCAGAAAACTGCCCCCCGGTTTTTTCGGCTTTGCCGGCTATACAATCTTTTATTAAAGGAACAATATCAATGCCGTTGCGTAGTGCTGTCAGCAGGTTTGTTTCTGTTTTCGAAAACAAACAATTTTTCATTTTACCATCTGCGGTAAGCCGCATTCTGTTACAGTCACTGCAAAACGGGGCCGACATGGTGCTAATGATGGCAAAGGTACCTATGTGCCCTTCAACCTGATATTTTTTTGCAGTGTCGTGTTGATTATTATGCAAAGGATAGTAGCTGTATTTTTTTCCTACAGCAGCCAATATTTCCTGCCACGTAAAAACTTTTGCACTATTCCAGCTATTTCCACTAAAAGGCATAAACTCTATAAAGCGAATATGAATTGGGCTGCGTTTTGTCCATTCGATAAAATCAGGAATTTCGTTGTCGTTAATATTTTTCATGGCCACCACATTTAGTTTTATATGAAAGCCATTATCAAGCATTAATTGAATATTGTTTTTTACTTTATCAAAATCATCCCGTTTAGTTAAGAGCAAAAATTTTTCGGCCTGCAATGTATCCAGGCTGATATTTAATGATTTGACGTTGGCTGCCTTTATATCATCTATAAATTTGTGCAGCATGATGCCATTTGTAGTAAGTGTAAGTTCTACCGGGTATTTTGCAATAGCGCTGATTATTTTTCCTGCATCTTTCCTTACCAGGGGCTCGCCTCCGGTAAGGCGTATTTTTTTTACACCGAGAGACACAAATATGCCGGCTATTGCATCAATCTCGTCAGGTTGCATTAATTGTTGTTGAGGCATACAGCTAAAGTCTTCATCGGGCATACAATAAAAGCAGCGAAGGTTACAGCTGTCTGTAAGCGATATTCTTAAATAATTATGAACCCTGTTGTATGAATCGATGAGCATGATTTGTAAAATTGGAGTCATTAATATAACAAAAATGTGCCACGGGATAAGTTCTGATTAATGATTTATTGTATAAGGCAAGTCACTATTAGAAATGATTCAGTAAAAATAAACTTTCGGCTTTAAAGCTAATACCTGACGATCAAGAAAATAACTTAACAAAGCAGGCGCTTTACTAAATATTTTTATATTTTATCCTGGTGATGTGGTTTTGTATCAGTATGTCCTAAGCTTTTACCCGGAGCCGCCACATCTCTTACCCATTGCTTAATTTCTTTTATCTCGGCAAAGCCGCCATATTCCTTCCTGTCGAATATTTTTTTATCGCCAACATGAATAGTAAAGCGGCCATTTATTTCACTGGGCTTTAAGGTTACAGCTTCCACTTCATCTGCAAAAGTAGTTAAAACTTCCTGCGCCATATAAGCTGCCCTTAACAACCAGTGGCATTTGGGGCAGTACTCTATAATAATAGTCGATTTCATACGCTGCGTTTAATTATCTAAAATTACAATAATATCCGCTTTTATAATAAGTATGCAAAAAGAAAAGATAATTTTGCAGTATGTTACAATTAAGCCACCTAAATATTTACCCGGTTAAATCAATTGGCGGCATCAGTAAACAAACTGTGCAACTCTGCAACACCGGTTTTGAATACGACAGAAGATGGATGTTGGTGGATGAAAACAATTTGTTCTTATCGCAGCGTACCCATCCGCAGATGGTTTTGCTGCATACAGCACAAACTGATAATGGATTTAATATTTCAA
The DNA here is from genome assembly GCA_043757165.1 of Ferruginibacter sp. Classification (GTDB taxonomy): domain Bacteria; phylum Bacteroidota; class Bacteroidia; order Chitinophagales; family Chitinophagaceae; genus Ferruginibacter. The sequence continues at coordinate 19,410 of JAYVPT010000009.1, read as the reverse complement.
AATATAATGATGAGAACCTGTCGATCATTATTCCTTTTGTGACCGAAGCAAAAAAGAAACTGAAAGTAACAGTTTGGGAAGATGTTTGCGAAGCAGTTGAAGTAAGCGATGAGCATAATAAATGGTTCAGTGATATGCTTGACTTTAAGTGCAAATTGGTATATATGCCGGATGATGCTGCACGCCTTGTAGATAAGCGCTATGCAGCTAATAATGAGATCACTTCTTTTTCGGATGGTTATCCTGTACTGATGATTGGTGAAGCAACGCTTGAAAATTTAAATAATAAATTAAAAGATGTTTTACCGATGAACCGTTTCCGGCCTAATATGGTTTTTACAGGCGGCCATGCACATATTGAAGATGAGATGGAAAAATTCACCATCAACGAAATTAATTTCCTTGGCGTAAAACCCTGCTCCCGTTGCGTAATAACAACCATTAACCAGCAAAATGCAACAAAGGGAAAAGAACCATTAAAAACATTATCTACCTATCGTATGAAAAACAACAAAATCTATTTTGGGCAAAATATTTTGCACCAACAAAACGGTGCTATCAGTGTGGGTGATACAATAAATATCATTCAACAGGGGGCGCCATTATTTTAAGAAATTATAAATGGATATTATTAATAAAGATTTTTTTAAAACCAATGTAACACTCCGCATTACCGCATTATGGGCTTTCAGCGAAGCCTTTATGGGAGGTATTTTACATGGCCTGCAAATTCCGTTTGCAGGTTTGGTACTTGGCTTTGTAGCTGCTGTTTGTATTACTTTAATTGCATTGGGCAATACACAAAGCGGTGAAATATTAAAAGCCACTTTATTGGTTATTGCTGTAAAATTTATTTTAAGTCCGCATACACCACCAATGGCTTATTTGGCTGTTTTAATACAAGGTGCAGTGGGAGAATTATTGTTTCTAAACAAACGTTTTTTTAAACTGGCAGCATTTATTCTTACTGCTGAAAAGCAGGCTGGCAAAACAACTTTACTGCAACAGTTTTGCAAAGGCAGGAAAGATGTGGCCGGAATATTAACTCCACTTGTAAACAGCAAAAGATTCTTTTACGATATAACCACTGAAGCTTATTTTGAAATGGAAGCCGTTGCCGACGAAGCACAACTATTAATTGGCAACTATGTTTTTTCTGCTGCAGCTTTTAAAAAAGCCAACGATGTATTGCTACAGGAAAGTAAAAGAACTGACATCAACTATTTAATAATTGATGAAATTGGACCGCTGGAAACAAAATACCAGCAAGGTTTTTATCAAACCTTAATAAGTATATTGCAAACTTCTTTCAATTATAATTTGTTGTTAGTGGCTCGTCCTTCTTTGATTGATGAAGTACTTTCTTACACAGCTGTAAATAAAGATGAAAGTATTGTAATGACCTTATCAGAAATGAGTGATTATTTAAAATAGATATTTTACAACTGCAACAGCCCCGCCTTATACAAAGTATTCACAGGTTTATTATCCCAAAACAATTCAAAGTCATACAATCCGGCGGCTTCGTAGCTTTCTTTTACTTCCTGTAAAGTGGAGGTTTTAATATTACTGATAGATAGTTTTTCTAAAATAGCCACAAGCCATAAACCTTCAGCCTGGTCTGTTTTAATATTGAATGTTTCTTTCTTAGTTTCAAAAGTTAAAGAACACATTTCCCATTGGTTCCCTTTTTTAGATTTAGTAAAATTTTCTACTGCTGGTTTATTGCCCAGCCAAATTACTTTTGTATTGGGCTTGGTAGAATTATATTCTTCTTCAGCCAATTGCTTAATAATATAATCAGCAGGTATTGTTGTTTTAGGCACTTTAAAATCAAACCATTTATGCAGCGGTACATCAAAGCAGGTTCCATGCATATAATTCAATAAAGATTTTTTTAATCCAAAACTAAAACTCTCATGGTCGGCACCTGTAGGATCAATATGTGCAATATCATTATTGGCAAAGCTGCCAACAGTATCCGTTAGCTTCTGCACTTTATATTTTTCCGGATTCAATCCCACAGGGCTGTGTGCCGTCATGGTAAACAAATGCCAGAAGGCAGATTGCAAAACACCTGCTTCAAACAACTGTCGTACCATTTCCAAAGAGTCAATTGTTTCCTGTGCAGTTTGTGTGGGAAAGCCATACATTAAATAGGCATGCACCATTATACCTGCCTCCGTAAAATGTTTATTTACTTTTGCCACCTGAGCAACAGTTATTCCTTTTTGTATCAGTTCCAGTAAACGGTCTGATGCCACTTCCAATCCACCAGAGACTGCAATGCATCCGGCAGCTTTCAATAACAAACACAGATCACGGGTAAAGCTTTTTTCAAAACGGATATTGGCCCACCAGCTCACTACTAATTTTCTTTTTATTATTTCCAGCGATAATGCCCTCATCATTGCAGGCGGTGCTGCTTCATCAACAAAGTGAAAACCATTTTGACCGGTTTGTGCCATTATCTCTTCCATGCGGTTGCAGAGTAATTCCGCAGCAATGGGTTCATAATTTTTTATATAATCTAAACTTATATCACAAAAAGTACATTTGCCCCAGTAACAACCATGTGCCATGGTTAACTTATTCCACCTTCCATCGCTCCATAAACTGTGCATAGGATTTACCACTTCTATGGCGGAAATATATTTATCCAGTAACAGGTCGCTGTAATCCGGTGTACCAACCTGGCCTTGTTTATAATCGGTACAGGCTGCATTATTTATATAAGTTACCTTACCATCCTGCAATAAAAAAGTTCTTTTCAGTTCATCAATGGTTTTACGGGCTTCAATAAAATGAAAAAGATTTTCAACCGGCGCTTCGCCATCATCCAGTGTAATGAAATCATAAAACTCAAATACACGTTCATCAGATAATGAACGCAATTCTGTATTGGCAAATCCGCCACCCATGCCCACTTTTACATTGGGGTAATGTTGTTTTATCCATTGGCCGCAACGCAGCGATGTATATAAATTACCCGGGAAAGGCACAGAAATACAAACGAGTTTTGGTTGCACTGCTGCCATTCGTTTTTGTAGAATATCAACCAGTATTTTATCAAGATAAGTATATTCTTTTTGCAGTTCGTTATACAATTCATCAAAACTGTTGGCACTGCGGCCCAGTTTTTCTGCATAACGGCTAAAACCGAAATGTTCATCCACACATTCTTTGATCAGATCACTCAGGTCTTCTAAATACAATGTTGCTAAGTGTTTTGCTTTATCCTGGTTACCCATACTGCCAAAAGCCCACAACAGATCGTCTGTTTGTGCAAACCGTTCTGCTTCGGGTAAAAAATCCCGTTTACAGATCAATGGTGCCAATGAAGGATTTTTTCCCTGCAAAAAAAGTATAACAGCATCAATCGTTTTTATGTAATCGCTTTGTAAACTAATAATGCGCCGTGCATTTACTGATAATTCTTTAGTGGTATCTATCGAAGCAAATAATTCCTGTAATCCCTTTTTAGAGAATAATGCTATGGTAACTTCTACACCCAGGTCGGCCTGGAAGGCACTGATATTTTTTGTATTTAAAAACCCTTTTAAATATGCCGTTGCCGGGTACGGCGTGTTGAGCTGTGTAAATGGTGGCGTTATTAAAAATATGGAAGCAGACAACTAAAATTGTTTTGGTGCAAAAAAAATATTGGTTAAAAAATTAAAGCTTCTATCAACTTCGGTTAAATAAGGTTACAGTCCTTTTGCTCTACCTGCAGCAACCCCGGTGGCTGTACAATTAATAACTTTGAATCAAAACGTCTGTTGGAATATTAAGTGTATCATGCAGGTTACGGATCATTTCTAATGTCAGTTTCCGCTTTTTATTTAATATTTCACTTGCCCGGCTTTTAAGGCCAACAACATTGGCCAAATCAGACTGACTATACCCTAACTGTTCCATCCTGAATTTAATGGCTTCAATGGGATCAGGGAAATCTATCGGATAATGCTCCTGCTCATATTTATCTATCAGCATTCCTAATACTTCCAGTTCATCTCCCTGAGATGTTCCGGGTGTGGCATCAAAAATAAGCTCTAGCCTGGTCATCGCATTTTGATAATCCTTTTTTGTTTTTATTGGTCGCAGGTCCATATAATTAAATTTTAGTGGCCTCTATTTTATCGTATTGTGCATGAGTGCCGATAAAACGAATCCACACCATTTTATAATAATAATTAATTCGCACAATCAGTCTGTAATTATTGCCTTTGATATTAAATACAACCCGATTATCTTCTAAGATACTTGCAGAAGGATAGTCTCGTTTTATATCATTGGGATTTTTCCATACCGCATCATCAGTTTCATTATACCATGATTTTAATTGTTGTTCGCAATCAGGATGCTTTGTCCAAAAGTCTCTCAATATTTTTTTAGCAATAACTCTCAACAGTAAGTTTTAACAAAGATAAACAAAGTTCCCGAAATGGGAAATTAAATTTACCCAACTTTCAACCACCCCGTAATACTCATCCTTGGTTTATTGGTAAGCAATACTTCGTGTTCTAATTCGCTGCTTTTAAAGAAAACACTTTTACCATTTACTGGAGTAATATTTTGCAGACTGTCTTTATGATGAATACATAATTCGCCGCCGTCATTTTGCTGCCAGTCAGTATTTAAATACATGATCATAGAATATTGCCTGCTGTCGTTGTTGCGAAACTGATCGAGGTGCTTTTTATAAAAACTTCCGGTTTCGTATAAAGCGTAATGAAATTCGTATCCGGTAATGCCGGTATAGCAGGTGCTGTTTAAATGGCTTACAAAACTATCCATCAAATCGAAAAATTCATTTTCGTATTGATTGTTGTGTTTACGGTCGAGCCAGTAAATGATATCGCTTCTCATCAATTTATTATGTACAACAGCGGTATCATTTCCTGTACCTGCAGAGCGGAGTTGATGGTTTGCATAAAGATCAGTAAGGTTTTTTTTAAGATGTAATGCCAGCGGCTTGCTTAAAAAATCTTCTGCTATACCTACTTTATTATCTATAAAACTATTGATGAGGGTATTAAATATTGTGTGCAATAAATGCGGTTATGAATGCTGTTGGCAAATTGCCGGTGTAATGGTGAAGGTAATTGTAATTAGTGGGAGTTAATCCCGCTTTGATAAAAGATAAACAATGGTATGCAGTACAAGGGAGTGACACAAGAATGATGACATGAAAAACTGAAGCCCGTCCACAAAAAAACAAACCCCGTATTTGCATACGGGGTTGTTATTATAGAAAGCTGGTTTAATTAATCTTCTACTTTCATTTTACCTTTCGATTTTGCAATTATCTCTTCTGCAACATTATTTGGTGCAGGAGCATAATGGCTAAACTCCATGGTTGAAGTGGCACGGCCGCTTGATAAGGAACGCAGCTGCGTAACATAACCAAACATTTCACTCAACGGCACTTTGGCTTTAATTACCTGCACACCATGTTTGCTGTCCATACCTTCAAGCATACCACGGCGGCGGTTCAAATCGCCTGTTACATCACCCATGTATTGATCCGGTGTTAATACTTCCACCTTCATAATTGGCTCCAGCAATGTTGGCTTGGCTTTTCTGCCAGCTTCACGGTAACCTTGCTTGGCACACAATTCAAAAGATATTGCATCACTATCCACATCATGGTAACTGCCATCAAAAATTCTCACTTTCATATCTACCACAGGGTAACCTGCCAATACACCTGTAGTCATGCTGCTTGTAAAGCCTTTTAAAATTGGCGCAATAAATTCTTTTGGAATACTACCACCAAAAATTTCGTTTATAAACTGCAATCCACCGGTTGGATTTTCTTTCAGCCATTCTGCATCTGCAGGGCCTATCTCAAAAGCAATATCACCAAACTTACCACGGCCACCCGTTTGTTTTTTGTAAGTTTCCCTGTGTTGTACACTTTGTTTAAAGGCTTCTTTGTAAGCCACCATTGGTGCACCCTGGTTAATTTCCACTTTAAACTCACGTTTCATCCTGTCCACAATAATCTCTAAGTGCAACTCACCCATACCACTTAAAATGGTTTGCCCTGTTTCTTCATCTGTACGTACACGTAAAGTAGGATCTTCTTCTACCAGTTTGGCAATTGCCATACCCATCTTATCAACGTCGGCCTGAGTTTTAGGTTCTACAGCAATTGAAATTACAGGCTCCGGGAAAGTCATAGATTCTAAAACGATCGGATTGTCTTCGTTACACAAAGTATCGCCTGTTTTAATATCCTTAAAACCAACCGCTGCACCAATATCACCAGCTTCAATAAAATCAACCGGATTTTGTTTGTTAGCATGCATTTGCATGATACGGCTGATACGTTCTTTTTTACCTGTACGGGTATTTAAAACATACGAACCTGAATCCAAACGGCCACTATATGCCCGAAAGAATGCCAAACGGCCTACAAAAGGATCGGTCATGATCTTAAATGCTAAAGCACTAAATGGTTCTTTTGGATCTGAGTGCCGCAATATTTCTTCTCCTGTATCGGGATTAGTACCTTTTACTGCTTCAATATCTAAAGGGCCGGGTAAATAACGGACAATAGCATCCAATGCAGTTTGCACTCCTTTATTTTTAAAGGAAGAACCACACATCATCGGAATAATAGAAATATCAATGGTTGCTTTACGAATAGCCTCATGAATTTCATCTTCGGTAATTGAGTTTGGATCATCAAAGAATTTTTCCAATAGTTTATCATCGTAATCGGCAACGGCTTCAATTAAATGCTGTCTCCATTCTTTCACATCTTCCATCATATCTTCTGGAATAGGCACTTCGTTAAAAGTCATACCCTGTCCTGCTTCATCCCAAACCATACCCTTCATGGTGATAAGATCTACCACACCTTTAAAATTATCTTCCGCACCAATTGGTAGTTGTAAAGGCACAGCTTTAGCACCCAGCATTTCTCTAACCTGTTTTACCACGTTTAAGAAATCGGCACCACTTCTGTCCATTTTATTTACAAAACCTATACGTGGTACTTTATATTTATTGGCCTGGCGCCAAACAGTTTCACTTTGTGGCTCAACACCGCTTACAGCGCAGAACAATGCTAATAACCCGTCAAGCACACGTAAACTACGTTCTACCTCTACAGTAAAATCCACGTGGCCCGGAGTATCGATAATATTGAATTTGTATTGATGTGTATCAGGCGTTTTTTTATTTTGCACCATAGGAAAGTTCCAAAAGCAGGTGGTAGCAGCACTGGTAATAGTGATTCCCCTTTCCTGTTCCTGTGCCATCCAGTCCATAGTAGCGGCACCATCATGTACCTCACCTATTTTATGGTTTACACCGGTGTAATAAAGAATACGCTCTGTAGTTGTGGTTTTACCTGCATCAATATGAGCAGCAATTCCAAAGTTGCGTTGATAACGTAAATCTGCCATTTTATTTGTTGTTTGTTTTACTCCTGTTCCCAAAGGAAACAAAGAATGTTTATTGAATTATTTTTTGTGAATATTAAAGAAATGTTGCTAAACTAGCATACCCCTGTAAGGGTTTGGGGTTCTGTATGGTATGTTTCTGCTCTCATATTATGCTAAATAGTTCAACGCCATCCTGGTTTAAGCTGAATCTTTTAGCGGCGCAAATGTACGGGCTTTTTTTGAAAATACAAAAGGTACAGGAGTTGATATCAGTTAACCCTGCACCAATTAATTATTTTTAATACTGTTACAATAATTAATGCTGCCTTTTTATAGCTTTTACCCGTATTTAATCTTATAAACGAGTATAATGATGGCGAAAACCAGGGTGATACCATTGGCAGTAAATATGGGAATATTATTGCTGAATAACCCAAATAGAAACCACAGCATTGTACCCAAAGCAAAAAGAGAATACATAAACAGCGATATGCCACCGGTTTCTTTTGTACGAATGGTTTTTATGGCCTGGGGCAGAAAAGATACCGTGGTTAAAGCGGCAGCAGCAAACCCTAAAATTGTAATGGTGTTCATGATTTAGCTACAAACATTTTAATGACACTGCAAATATATTTATTAAGCTTTAAACCAGGTTGTACAATAGTAAAGCAGGTAATGATTTTAATTTGATAACAGATTGATAGTGAGTGATTGAATAAATTATTAACTGTTACCTGCTGAGCAATTTATTTTTTGCTTCATTTATTCTTAACCCTATTGGGTGAATCTGTCAGGCTTTAAAAAAATAAAGGCCGGATAGAAATCCAGCCCGCTTTAAAATCCAGTATCTCTTGTAATACTTATACGAAGTAAGATTGTTTAATTAAAATAATGTTACAGAAATCACAGAATGAGTTACATAATTCACAGATTTTATTTGCGGTGTCATTATTTTTTATTAAGAAGAAAAATATACAATACCGGTTGATGCATATGATTTCTTTGTTTTTAATCAATTTTATAAAATTTTTTACCCAATAAAAAAACATAACCTGATTAAAAAAACAAAAGGGCCAGGATAAAAATCCAGCCCTGTTTTAAATCCAATATCCTATGAAAAACTTATACAAAGAAAGTAAAGCCTATTTTAATATTGTTACATAATTGCCATTATAATTTATATAATCCACATATTCACATTTTATCTGCTTAGACTGTATTTAATAATTGCACCTTTTTATTTTCGTTCACCATATCACTAAACCTAACCAGCGATGAAATAAAACTGCTGATAAATCCTTTTGTTTTTTCATCAATAAGATTTCCGGCTTCATCAAATCTGGTGTTTACCTGTGCAATCATAACCTCAGGCTGGTTCATTACATAAGCATTTACTGCCACCATTATTTGCCGGAGATTGTATTGTGCTCTTGCACCACCGAGTAATCCAGTACTTGCACTGATAATACCAACAGGTTTTGTATCAAAAGGTTTCTTTATTGATTTTGAAACAAAATCAATAAAATTTTTGAGTACGCCAGGAACCGAATAATTATATTCGGGCGTAACAAAAATGACAGCATCTGCAATCTTAATAGCATCGTTGAGTTTTTCAACCACATCAGGGTATTGCCTGCCATGCAGATCAAAATTATATAAAGGCACCCAATCTATTGACAAGTGTTCGATAATAACGTTTTCTGGTGCCAGCTTTTGTGCAGCTTTCAATACCATTGTATTATAAGAGCCTTTTCTCAGGCTTCCCGAAACTGCAACGAAATGATAACGATCTTTCATTGTATAAATTTTTAAATTGTGCTTATCAATTTTGCAACTGTTTTATTAATTGAACCTCACAGCTTATTCTTACTTGATCACTTACCAAAACACCGCCTGCTTCTACTGCACTGTTCCAGGTTAAATCCCAATCTTTACGGTTTATTTTTCCATTTATGGCAAAACCGGCTTTTTCGTTGCCCCATGGATCTTTCACTATTCCACCAAATTCAACTTCCAGTTTTATTTTTTTTGTAATGCCTTTAATAGTGAGCGATCCATACAATTCAAAACTGCCATCATTATCTACCTGCTCATAAGTATTTCCTGTAAAAGTTATCTGCTTATGATTTTCAACATTAAAAAAATCAGCACTCTTTAAATGTTCATCACGTTTTGTATCGCCGGTATCAATTGATGCCGGGTTTAACCAGAAATCAATTTCTACTGACATGAAATCTTCGCCGGTGGTGTAAATGCTTGCCTCAAATTCTTTAAATACACCTCTTACATTAGTTATCATCAGGTGTTTTATTGTAAAGGTAATTTCGCTGTGTACGGGATCTATTCCCCATTTTGTTTTGGTTATTACTTTTGCTGTTTCCATTTTATATCTTTTTTATTGTAAATCATACCAGCTCATAATTATTAATCCTGCTTATAACCGGTATTGCCAATTGTTGCTTTGGATTTAAATATTTTTCAACGGTAAGCCTGGCCAGCAGATAACTAACTGTTGACTCTGCACCCTGGTTAAGATTAATGTGATGTTCTTCCAACCCGTCATAACAACCGCCGGTGCATGGATTATAAACGATCTGATGCAGATGATTATTTCCGAGAAACCAGTTAAATGCTATTTCCATTTTATGCAAATAAGTTTGGTCTTTAAACACATCATAAAAAAGGCCCAGTGCAAGAATGGTGTACGCAACATCAATAGGTTGTTCTCCAAATTTATTCGAAGGCTTTCCTTTTATGTGCCAGCCCTGGTTAGATACCACTTTAATTTTTCCATCACAAAAAATAATCGACAATAAAAAATCGAAAGAGGATTTAGCAATATTTTTAAAAACCTGATTACCGGTACTCAGATAAGCATACAGCAATGATTCGGGTAAAACACTGTTTGCATAGGTAAGATACTCTTCAAACCATTCCCATTTTTTTTCCGACACACCCCGGTATTTTGAAACCAGGTTATCGGCAAGAGAAATGATGAGTTGTTTTACTGCCGCATTTTTATAAACTGTATTATAGTTATGCAATCCTTTTATGGAAAAAGCGATGGCCCTTGGCGAGTGCAATTTTAGAATATGCCTGAATGATTTTTCTATTGCATGCTCTGCCTGGACAATAACATAATTGTTAAATAAATTATGGGTAGCAATTATTTCTCCAAGTGCCCAAATAGCTCTTCCATTTGAATCCTCCAGGTTTTCATCACTGTTTTTATCATAAAATTTTCTATCATTGTCAACATAATTTAAGAAATTACCATTTGCCTGCTGGCAAAAAATTATAAATTTAAGGTATGTATCAATAAGGTTAATATCGGTAATTTCTCCTGTTATCTCATAATGTTTTGTAACAGCAATCAAAGCCCGGGCATTGTCATCCAATGTATACCCCGATTCAATATCGGGAACAGCTATAGCTGAAAATTGTAACATTCCTGTAACTGTAGTAAGGCGTTTAATATGTGCAAGCGAAATATCAGGCATTTCAAATTTCAGCCGTTCTTTTTTTTCTGAAATATTTTTTTGTAATAATTCAACATGTGCTATTGCTGCATTTTGCCATGCAGTAGGGCTGATCTTATGCAAAGCATTCAATCGCATTTCTAACAACATCCGGGGATCAGATAATAATTTTATAGTTGCTTCAGCCAGTTGCATTGTATTTTGAAAATCAACAATTATTCCTGCGCCATCAAGCAGTTCCGTTGCATGTGGGATAGGCGTGGAAATTATCGGGCAACCACACGACATAGCGTAAGCAAATGTGCCGCTTACAGCCTGGTGAGGGTTTTTGGATGTAAAAAGATAAATGTCGGTACGTTGCAGATACTCAAGCAAATCGCCAAGTGATAAATATTTATTAATGAACCTCACATTGTTTTCGAGGTTGAGTTCAATAACTTTTGCATGGAGAAATTTCCTGTACTTTTCCCCTTCATGCTGTATAATTCCGGGGTGGGTTTTACCAATAATAAGATATAATACATTGGGAAATTTTTCAATAATGGCGGGCAAGGCATTAAGTGCTGTTTCAATACTTTTACCTGAGCTGAGCAAACCAAATGTGGAAAGTATGAGCCTGTTGCCAAGATAATTTTTAGCTTTCCTTTCTTTTGGCCCAAAGGAGGAAACCAAATGTGTACCATGCGGAATCACTTCAATTTTTTTAACCGGGGCTTCATACTCTGTTGCTAAAATAGCAGCTGCATTATTGGTCATTACCACTACGCTGTTGGAAAGTGTAATAATTTCCTGAACAACTTTTTTACAGTAACTATCGGGCCCTGGCAACACGGTATGAAAAGTTGTGATAGCGGGTTTGTTTATCATTGATAAAAACCGCAGCAGGTATTCTCCATAATGACCGCCAAATAAGCCAAACTCATGCTGCACAAAAACAAGTTTCAGATTTGTATCCGCATTTATCTGCTTAGCCAGTTTATAATATTGTTCTAATTCCGATGTGTGCAGTATATATTTTACCTCTTCGGGATATTCATATTTTACGCCTGGTATTTCAAGTGCACATATTTTTAATGAAAATGAGCTGCCAAATTTTTGTTTAATTGCAGTCATCAGATCATAACTGTAAGTTGCAATGCCACATTCCCTGGAAGGATAAGAAGTGATAAATAAAATTTCAGGTAATGATCCATCTATCCCGAATATACCGGGGGATGTTATATTTTTTGTATTATTACCCGGCACAGGTAAGTATGGCAATTTCAATAATCCGTTATACAGCGTTAAACTATTGTTTATACCAGAAATAATTTTGGTGTTCATTTACTTAAATATTATTTGCTAATTCATTCACTAATTCTTTTAAACTCAGGGAAGCGCAGGCAATACGCTTATCAGCAGCACCGTAATAAATATATAAAGTGTCGTCAAACAAAGCTGTGCCTGTTGGAAATACTACATTATTAACTTCTCCCTTTAGTTCCCAGTCAAATTCGGGTTTAAATAAAGCGTAGGGTAAACGGGCAATTTCTTTATTGGGATTTTCCAAATCCAATAATGCTGCACAAGCCGAATACACATATCCCTTTGGTGTATCATGTACACCGTGGTAAATCAATAACCAGCCATGTGCCGTTTCAATGGGTGGGCATCCACCGCCGATATAACTTACCTCATGTTCATATTCAGGCGTAAGCACAATATTTTCATCAAGATGTAAAAAGTAATGCTCCCAAAATTCTTTTGTAAGTTCTTGCAGATTAGTTACTGCAGCTATTTGTATGTCGGGCCTTATGCGATGCAGGAAACATAATTTACCACCTATTCTTCTTGGAAAGAAAATGACATTCTTATCCCAAAGCAACATTTTTTTATCCGGGTTATTAAGGATGTTTTTGTTTACATGAAAGCGTTTGTATTTTTGATTGAGTGGTCCATTGCACTCTGCAAGACGTTTAAATTCTTCGTAAGTAAATTGCGGCACTATCAAACCGTGCCGTTCAAAATGTTTTAAATCTGTTGAAGTGGCTAATGCCCCGATTGCATTAACCCCGTCGTAGGCAGTAAAAGTGAGGTAATATAAATCATCAATCCTTACTATACGGGCATCTTCTACGCCATGTGATTCATAATCGAATTGAGGACTAATCAAAGGCGTTTCGTTTCTTTCAACTAATGTTAACGGTCCGTCAAACTTACAATAACCTATTGTTGAATAATTACCTTTTCTTACTGCACGGTAAAACATGTGAACAGTACTACCTTCCTGCATTACCGCCGGATTTAATACGCCTTCATCTTCAAATGGCAAAGTGGTTTTTCTTAGCAGGATACCTTCTTTTTTAACTGTTACCATAATCTGATTGTTGAAGGCTTTATTTTAATTTTTTACAAATAGAATAAAGCCAACATCAGGCCAATAACAAAAAAAATATTCAGGCTTTAGAAATCAATGCTGTATTGAGGCATAGCTGATATCTTCATGTAATGTTATGCACAACTTAAACTATTGAGCAATAATTTCCCCATTTATACGCAATACTATTTCAATTTATTCCGGATAAATGAATTATAGAAGCCATTCTGAAAAAATAAAATCAGGCATTTGTACTTTGGCTTTTATTATCTGTAAATGTTGCCAGCACTACAGCAGTAATAGCCATTATATTTCCCGTATTGCCGGAAAAAATACCTGCAACCCAGGTAACAATCAGAATTATGGCAAGAAAATACAGTAGATTATTCATAGTGTTTTTGTATGTGAGTAAAGGTTAAAATTATTTATAGTAAAAGTGAACAGCTTTACTTTTTAAAGCATTACACAATTTTGAAAAAGAATTACATTTTTTACAGGTCAGGATTCATCTTTAGTAGTACGTACCAGGCTAAGACCAGAAATGAAAAACAAGAGGCCAAGCACTCCATAAATTGTTAATGATTTAACATCACGGGTGCCCCCGGAGGTTTTAGAAAATACTATGGCTGCATAAATCAGACCTGCAATACCGAGAAGTGTTAATATGGCGCCAAAAATTCTTTTAATATTCATACTCTATGTTTTAATGATTAACAGATAAAATTATTTTTTATAAAAAAGCCGCCTTACAATATTGAAAGACGACTTTATTAAATACCGAATAAGCGGTAAGTACTTATCCATATTTTTTAAACCCACCAAAATTCTTATTTTTTTTTATAACCTTATAATAAAGAAATATTTTAAACATATAGTATTAAAGTGCAGCAATAATCTTGTGCAACTCTTCTTTGGTTTTACCAAGTTTAATCTCAAGCCTTCCAAACATCTCCTCTTTCTTACCTTCTGCAAACATCAGGTCATTATCAGTTAATATTGCAAATTGCTGTTTAAGCTTACCTTTCTGTTCGTCCCAATTTCCTTTTATTTGTGTAGTATTCATTGTTTTATTTTTAAATTACGAATAAAGTTTAAACCATAAAGTTGGTGATTTTTATTCCTGAACCTGTTACACAATTGCGGAAATAAGTTACATACTTCTCACATTTAAACTACGGTTTTTTTTATTTTATTAATCTGCATCAGCATATAAAAAGGATAAAATTTCAGAAACTCAAAAGTACCCCGCCGGTGCAGGGTACTTTTAAATAAATACGAAATGAATGCCATGTCGTAACATAGCTTTTCAAAGTGTTACGTTTTATCCTTCCTGCTTAAAAGTTAATGCCAAAAGCAAAATTCCTTCGGCCTCTATAGTGCTTTCATAGGCTTTTTTATTATCTCCCATCTCCTGGTACTTAGCGGCCTCTAAATAATGACTGGCTGCCGATATTAAATATGCCGCAGTTTTTTTATGATATGCAATAGCTTTTCTATTCTCTTCCGGAACCATATTAATTTCCAATACCTTAGCCTGTGTTGCTGCAGCTACCATTTTCTTTTATTTATATGTTTATTTAATGTTTGCAAAATAAAAATTACCTGCAATATATCCTTTACACTTTTATGAAAAGTTGTTACATAAATCACAGTTTTTTTAGCTTATTAGGCTGGCTTCAGGGAATAAAAAACACCATACTGTGGTATGATGTTTAAAAGAATAATAAGCGTTTTGCTCAATTCACTGTTTATTCTTTTATTTAAACGCACGGTTTTTATATTTCCTCTTTAAAGGTCATCGCCAAAATAGCTATACCATGCGCCTGGATAGTACTTTTATATGCCATCCTATAATTTCCTACCGCCTGTTGCTTAGCTGCTTCAAGATGATGCTTTGCAGCTAAGTTATAATATTCCGCCGCTTTTATATGTTTGTAAATTCCATCCCGGCTTTCCTTGCTGTCTTTTTTTTATTGCTGAAATCCAGATGTTCTTATTAAAGTTTTATTTGTCATCTTTTCGAATTTAATCAGATAATTAAATTACACACTGTAAAGATGAAAATCTTGATACTATCAACGTTACATATTTATAGGAAAAATTTACATATATCACAGATTCTCCTTTTTCTTGTTTCTGTTATCTAAAAATATCGGAAAGCCGGGTAGTTAAAATAGATGACTCAAGTCAGCTTTGTCTGTACTTTGTTTATTTTTTACCGGAAAGGATAAATACTTTACAGTTCGCTGTAATACAGCTGCTATATTTATATCCGCTTCATATACCAGTTTAATTCCACTTCCATTTTTTTGTTATTTAAAATAGTATCGATGACTTTTTTTAAACGTACAAAAGCGGTTTCACTTTTCACCACGTAATCAAATGCAAGGTGCCGGATGCAGTTTATCGCTACTTCAATTTTATCCTGGGAGGATAGCATTATAACAGGAATATCATGGTTGAAAGCTTTTATTTTATCTAATGTTTTAATGCCGCTCATTACATTTTTATCAATACCATCAAGGTGATAATCTAAAATAATTATATCAGGCATTTGTAATAATAATTGTGCCATACAAAGTTCGCCGGTAGCAAATGTTTCAATACTAAAATCGGCTTGTTGCAGCAATTCAATTTCCAGTAATTTTAAAAATAATACATCATCATCCACCAGGAAAAGTTTTATTTTATTTTTGATTTTCATGTTTTAGCAAATTTAATGGTATTCAACTCTTCTGTTAATTCTTTACAGGCCTGTTCACATACCCTCTCAAGCTGTAATACCAGTTCATATACTCCTTCAGCCTGTTGCTGTGTACCTGCATACTCCTGCACTTTCCTTGCCATGTTTTCAAAATTTATATTTATTCCCATTATTGAGAATGACGGGATCATTTTATGCACTGCCGCATGCAACATCTTCCAGTCCTTATTTTGCAGGCTTTGTTTCATTGTATTTATTAACGGGGGGGTTTGTTCCAGGTATAGTGCAATCATTTCCATCATCAATGCAGGGTTAGATCTTGTACGTTGATTTAAATATTCGAGGTCAATACATTTCATGCTTTTGCTTTCCTCATTTTCTTTAGGTTTATTTATCAGTACAGGTTTTTTTATTAACCCGATTATTTTGCTATACAGTAACCTTTCGTCAACCGGCTTTGCTATGTAATCATTCATACCTACAGCTTTGCATTTTGCCAGGTCAACCGTGGTTACATCTGCAGTTAAAGCAATAATGGGAATGTCGGAGTGCATTATGTTGCGAATGTAATCAGCAGCTTCAAACCCATTCATTTCGGGCATTTGCAAATCCATTAAAATAATATCGTACAATTTGGTTTGTAATTTTTCTATAGCTATTTTTCCATTACCTGCTATATCAATTCCAAATCCAAAGTCATCCAGCAATGTTTTCATCAGCAATTGATTGAGTGCAATGTCTTCCACCACCAATACCTTTATGTTTTTAATTTCGGCATCCAGTTCCACAATTCCCGATTCCACTTCAGCTTCTGCTTTTGTTTTTTGAAAAGGTAATATGAAACTGAATACAGAACCATCATCAATTTTACTTTTTACAGCAACAGTTCCACCCTGGAATTCCACTAATTGTTTTACAATTGCCAATCCTAAACCCGTACCGCCATATAACCTTGAAGTACCGCTGGTAGCCTGTTGAAAATTTTCAAAAATGGTTTTTATTTTATTTTCTGTTATCCCAATCCCGGTATCCATAACCGCAAATTCAATGTTCACCTTTTCTTCATCTTCATTGAGCAAACGAACACTCACCGTTATTTTTCCTTTTGCTGTAAACTTTACTGCATTACTTACGAGGTTTAAAATGATCTGGTGCAAACGAACCGGGTCGCCAACCAACACTTCCGGAATTTTATTGTCGTATGCTGTAACCAACTCTAAATTCTTTTCCTGAATTTTTGTTTCAAACAAATGAAGCATGGCCGATATGGATAAAGCCATTTTAAAAGGTGTTTGTTCAAAAGTCATTTTTCCTGCGTCTACTTTTGCAAGATCGAGTATATCGTTAATGAGAACGATCAATGCATCGCCACTCATTTTTATGGCCGTTAAATATTCTTTTTGTTTTGCCGACAGGTCTGTTTTCAACACCACTTTTGTAAAGCCGATAATTGCATTCATTGGTGTGCGGATCTCATGACTCATATTCGACAAAAACTGCTGTTTAGCTTTAACCGCATCCACTGCTGTTTGTGTGGCCATTTCAGCTTTGCTTTTTGCTTCTTCGGCAATTGCTGTTGCCAGCTCAGCAAACACTTTAGCTTCTCTAAGTTCTGTTGCAATCCTTTTTTGGTCAGTTACATCTCTTGCCACAATCACCACTCCCAAAACATTTCCCCTGTCATCTTTATAAACCGATCCATTGAATAATACATCGGTAAGCTTACCTTTTTTATGGCGAAGCGTAAGTGGCGAATCGGCAACAGATCCTTTTGCAAACACTTCCTGGTAAACTTCACGGGCTTTTTGTGGTTCTGTAAAATAATCAAAGAAGTCGCTGCCTTTAAGTTCTTCCCTGGTCATGCCTGTAATATTTGCAGTTGCCTCATTCATATCCGTTATCTTACCTTCTGTGCTGATGGTAACCAATGGATCACGGCTTGCTTCAATAAGGCTTAGTGAATACTGAGACGCCAATTTTACAGAATAGCTGTATGCTTCCAGTTCTTTATTGGCAATTTCCCGTTTTTCTTTTTCTTTGTTTTGAAAGTCGAGTTCTATATCAGCAATAACTAATTCTGCTGCCCGTTTTTCTTTCTCGCCGCTTTGAAATACTAATTCTTTATTAGCAATGACTAACTCATCAGCCCGCTTTTCTTTCTCTTCGTTTTGAAATACCAATTCTTTATTGGCGATAAATAATTCATCTGCACGTTTTTCTTTCTCTTTATTTTGAAAGTCAAGTTCTCTGTTCGCAATGACTAACTCGTCTGCCCGCTTTTCTTTCTCTTCATTTTGAAATACCAATTCCTTATTGGCAATCACTAACTCCTCTGCACGTTTTTCTTTCTCTTCGTTTTGAAATACTAATTCTTTATTGGCGATACCTAATTCTGCGGCTCGTTTCTCTTTCTCATCGTTTTGAAAGACCAATTCTTTATTGGCAATACCTAATTCAGCCGCACGTTTCTCTTTCTCATCGTTTTGAAAGATCAATTCTTTATTAGCAACACCTAACTCAGCCGCACGCTTCTCTTTCTCTTCGTTTTGAAATACCAATTCTTTATTGGCAATACCTAACTCAGCCGCACGTTTCTCTTTCTCTTCATTTTGAAAGATGAGTTCCTTATTCGCAATACCTAATTCCGCTGCGCGTTTCTTTTTTTCCTCTTTTTGAAAGGCCAGTTCTTTGCGGGTGATGATTAACTCTTCCTCACTCGAATCATTTCTCTTAGCCATAATTTCATGTATTAATTTTTTCTTCGAAATTGATAAATAATACTGATTAAACCCACTGTAGCCATTTTTCCAGACCATTTTTATAGCTCATTAAGCACTTAAATTAGTTTGTATGGTGAGTACGAATTTTTCCCTGACAGGCTGTTCCATATTTTCCTCAGAAATAACAGTAAGTGTTTGCTGGATTATTTGCTTGAATTGTAAAAAAACAGAAGGCTTGCGAATAAAATATTGCGCGCCATTTTTATAAAGCAGGTTCACAACCTCCTGCTCAAAGGAAGTAGAGAAGATGATAACAGGAAGCTGTTTTAATTCATCACAGAGTTTTATTTCAGCTAAGCATTCGAAGCCGTTTTTACGGGGCATATTCAGATCGAGAAACAGTGCATGGGGTAGTGCGTTTGTTTCTTTTTTGAGAAGTTGCATGAGCTGTTCCCCATCATGCACCGCTGTAAGCTGTGTTGGTATCCGCCATTTACTTATTGCTTCCTTAAAAAAAAAGCAGTCATCAATATCATCATCTGCAAGCAGAATATTCAGGGGCTTTACATTCATGCATTAAGGATATATTTTAATGTACCATTTGAAAATATATTTTCTCGGGCTATAGGGATGGCATGGTGGATGAGTTGTACCAGTTGTGCAAAATTACCAGGTTTGTGAATATATATGTTCGCACCTTTCTTAAAGAGTGTACTCACTTTATCCTGCGAGTTAGACGTTGAAAACATCACAA
>JAYVPT010000008.1:0-33627 GCA_043757165.1 Ferruginibacter sp. | reverse complement strand
TCTTTAGCAGGCTTTTTTTAGGACCTTTTTGAAATCGTTTTTAAGGGGGTCAATTTGAAATGGCGAAGGGGGGTCAGTTTAGCCGGAATTTACAGATTAGGTTGTATATTTATTATCTGCTTGTATGAGAAAATTTCACCGCATATTGTTTATAGCCTGTTATCTTATTATAAGCAATTGTTGCTTTGCACAGGAAATACTTTCTCAGCCCGATGCCAAACTGCTTACAAAGTTTCCATTTAAACAATACAGCGGAGGTGTGATGGTTATACAGGCAAGGTTTGGCAATATACCCGACACTTTAAATTTTATTTTAGATACCGGAAGCGGTGGTATTTCTTTAGATTCCACAACCTGTGCCGATTTTAATATTGCACTTACAGCAAGTGATACCACCATTACAGGTATTGGCGGCATCCGCAAAGTACCGTTTGCATTTGATGAAACATTACACCTGCCCAACCTTGAGGTTAAGCACCTTAATTTTCATGTAAATAATTACGAAGTATTAACCAGCGTGTATGGCGAAAAAGTAGATGGTATTATTGGGTATAGTTTTTTCAGCAGGTATATAGTAGGAATTAATTTTGACAGCAATACTATTGAAGTGTACAGCCCCGGAAAAATAAATTATCCCAGGCAGGGCACCACCCTGCATCCCGTTTTTACATCATTACCCATACAGTGGCTGAATATTAAAGACGGGAAAAAGCTGGGATATAATTTTTATTTGGATACCGGTGCAGGCCTTTGCTTTTTAATGAGTGAACAGTTTGCAGAAGACAGCAGTGTTTTGCACAGCCGCCGCAGGCCGGTATTAACACAGGCGCAGGGCATGGCAGGCAAATTGCAAATGCGGCTTACTGTGGTAAAAGAAGTTAAGGTTGGCCCTTACCGGTTCAGGCAGGTACCTACGTATTTGTATCAGGATGATTTTAATGTTACCTCGTATCCTTTTACCGGGGGACTGCTGGGCAATGATTTACTGCGTCGGTTTAATATGATATTCAATTACCCCAAAAGAGAAATTCATTTATTACCCAACAGCCACTTTAACGAGCCTTTTGATTATGCCTATACGGGGTTGGGAGTGTATTATATTGATGGAAAAATAATTATTGAAGATGTTATAGAGGGTTCGCCTGCGGCAAAAGCAGGATTTAAAGCGGGCGATGAAATATTTGCGGTAAACACCAATTTTTCCCATAGCATACAGGCATATAAAAATATTTTACAGACACCCGGCGAAATTATAAAAGTAATAATAAACCGGGGCCAGCGGGTTGTTATGCTTTATTTGCATACCATAAGCATCAGATAAACCATCGTTAACAAACTTACTCAATCCTTACCTTTGCAGCATGATTCAGTTTGAAAGATTTATTTTACCCAACGGATTAAAAGTATTGGTGCATGAAGATAAAAGCACTCCAATGGCAGTGGTAAATGTTTTGTATGATGTGGGAGCCAGGGATGAAAGCCCACAAAAAACAGGCTTTGCACATTTGTTTGAGCATTTGATGTTTGGCGGCAGCAAAAATATTCCTGTGTATGATGAGCCATTACAGGTGGCTGGCGGAGAAAACAATGCCTTTACCACCAACGACCTTACCAATTATTATTGCCAGTTACCGGCGGAGAATATTGAAACGGCTTTTTGGCTGGAAAGCGACAGGATGCTGTCCCTGGCATTTGGTAAAAAAAGTTTAGATATCCAGCGCAAAGTGGTATGTGAAGAATTTAAAGAGCATTATATTAACAAACCTTATGGCGATGTTTGGAAAAAAATAAGGGAGTTGGCATATACCACACATCCATACCAGTGGATGACAATCGGCAAAGAATTAAGTCATATTGAAAATGCCACACTGGAAGATGTAAAAGCATTTTTCTTTAAACACTATACACCAAGTAATGCTATTTTGGTTGTTGCAGGTAATGTTACAGGTGAACAGGTGAAAGCATTGGCAGAAAAATGGTTTGCGCTAATTCCATCAGGAGAAAAATATGAACGTAACCTGCCACAGGAACCAAAACAAACAGCACCACGTACAGCAGAACTTAAGGCAGACGTTCCTTTAGATGCGTTGTATAAGAACTGGCATATTTATTCCCGTACAGATATGCGGTATTATACTGTAGATCTGATTGGTGAAATTTTAGGTGGCGGCGCTTCATCCAGATTATACCAAGCCCTGGTAAAGGAAAAACAACTCTTTAGTAATATTGAGTGTTACCATATGGGCAGTACAGATACCGGATTACTAACCATTGAAGGAAAATTGGTAAAAGGCGGAAGTATGGAAGCAGCGGAAGCGGCAATTAATGAAGAAATAAATCTTTTTATAAAAGAGGGCATTACCACCAGGGAGCTGGAAAAGGTAAAGAACAAAACAGAAAGTATGATGGCCTTTGAAGACATGAGTGTAATGAACCGTGCCACCAGCATAGCCATGTATGAATTACTGGGCGATGCCGATTTAATTAATAAAGAGCTGCAGCGATATCAGGATGTAAGTGCTGAACAACTTATTGAAGAAAGCAGGATAATTTTTAATGAAAATAACTGTAATACACTTTACTACCTGGCTAAATAATTTTTACAATATCAATACAAGAAATAAAGATCACTATAAATGCTGAACAGAACCATTGCGCCCCCGATAAAAGATGCTGTTGAATTTAACCTGCAATTAAAACCGTACGAATACTTTACGCTGGATAACGGCGTGCCGGTTTATACTGTTGATGCCGGTACACAGGAAGTACTGCAAATGGAGATGGTATTTTATGCAGGCAATTGGTTTGAACAACAAAAAGTGGTAGCAAGTACCACCAATTACCTGTTGAAGAATGGTACCGGTACAAAAACAGCTTTTCAGATAAATGAAGAATTTGAATATTACGGTGCCTACTGTAAACGGGCCTGCCTTAATGAAACAGCGGTTATCAATTTATCTGCATTAAGTAAACATTTAGACAAACTATTGCCGGTGATTAAGGACATGATCACAGATTCAGTTTTCTCTGAAGAGGAACTGAATATTTATAAACAGAATACCAAACAACGACTGAGTGTACAATTAAAAAAGAGTGACTTTGTAGCGGCCCGTTTAATAGATGCGTATGTTTATGGAGAACAGCATCCCTACGGTACTTATACCAACATAGAAGATATTGATGCATTAACTACAGCACAGCTAAAAGAATTTTACAAAAAGTATTATGTAAACGGGCAATGTGTAATTTTTGTAAGTGGAAAGATGCCGGTGGATTTGCAGCAGCAATTAAATAATGCTTTTGGAAAATTATCCATCAGCAAACCAACATTTGCAGTTAATGCAATTGAAACAAATCCTGCTACAGAAAAAAAATACCGCATTACAAATGATGTGAATGGTGTACAGGGTGCTATAAGGATTGCAAGGGATTTCCCTAACCGCCATCACCCCGATTTTATGAAAGTGATGGTGCTAAATACTTTGTTTGGCGGATATTTCGGCAGCAGGTTAATGAGCAATATACGGGAAGATAAGGGTTACACTTACGGCATACACAGTCATGTACAAAACCATTTACAGCAAAGCGCATGGATGATAAGTACCGATGCAGGTAAAGATGTAAGCGAAGCCACTATTGAAGAAGTATACAAAGAAATGAAACTCTTACGGGAAGAATTGATGGATGAAGAAGAACTGCTGCTGGTACGTAATTATTTAATTGGCACAATATTGGGTGACCTTGACGGGCCATTTCAGATTATGGGCCGCTGGAAAAATTTAATACTGAATAATCTCGATGAGAAATATTTTTATGATTCAGTACAAACCATTAAAACCATTAGTGCAGAAGAATTAAGAGAGCTGGCAAAAAAATATTTAAATCCTGAAGATTTTTACGAACTAATTGTAACTTAGGTTATGCAAAAATGGTTAATTAAAATAATGGTGTGTGCGGTAAATGTTTTTATACTGGCATATATTTTACCTGGTATAGAAATTAAAGATATGCTTACCGCCTTACTGGTTGCAGCGGTTTTATCATTGCTGGATGCTGTTGTAAAACCTTTATTGATTTTATTAACCCTGCCTGCAACCATACTTACGCTGGGTTTATTTTTATTTGTAATTAATGCCTGCATTATTTTAATAGATGCTCATTTTGTAGGAGGCTTTAAAGTAGAAAGTTTCTGGCATGCTTTATTATTTAGTGTATTACTTTCCTTCTTTAATTCCTTTGTACATAAAAAAGCATTTCCAGAAGAACAAAAAAAATCAAGCGGTATTGACAGATAAATAAAAAAGAGCTGGGTTTTCCAACTCTTTTAAACTATCAGTTTCCGGGTATTAATTCTATCTCTGCTTCTCTGCACCTCTGCGTGCCAATTCTCTTTACTCTATTTTCATATTGTATTTCCTCGCCTGCGCTTTAATAATTTTTTCTACTTCAGTTTCTAAGGTTTGTTCATTTTTATTATTGGCTCTTTTTGCTTTTTCGGCAGCAATATAAACATCCCGCTGTTTGCTGAGTGTTGCTATTTCCTGCTGTACACCGGCTCTTTGTTTACTCTTTTCTTCCACTATCTTTTTTATTTCGTCTTTTGTTTTATTTTTTAAATTATCCGGCAATTGTTCTTTGCTCATATTAATAAAGCCGATGCTATCATACGTAGCTTTATCTACCAAATCCCACTCGCCATTTTTATACACCTGGCTGTTGCTTTTTGCCGCAGCCCTTTTTATACCAGCCGATTTACTCATTGAAGAATTTAACCCATCCATCTTAACCTGTTTCATAGAATACGAATATCCTGCTGTGCCATAAGCAAGATAAGTGCCGTTCAATTTATCATTCATTACATAGATCATACTGTCATACGGTGTAGGTATTTCCTCCATTTTCGAATCTTGGTTAATATTGGTATAGCTGCCACTTCCACATTCCGCATTCAGGTTCCAGTGTTCCCTTATGCCCTGCATTTTATCACCACAGTAAATGGTATTTACAATCACACCTTTTTGTTTGGCTTCGTTACAGGCTTTTATGTATTGCACATCACCCTGTAAAAAATCTTCGTTGCCGGCAATAAAAATTACTTTATAGTTTTCAGGTCCAGCATCCCATTTCAATTCGTTTATAGAGCTGTAAATAACATGGCCGCAATATTCATCGCCGCCATTGGTGGTTAAATTAAACAGGTTTTCAGAAAGGGAATCGAGATTGGTAATAAAACTGTTGATTTGTTTTACATAACCCTGTTTTACATCATTGCTGCTTCGGCCATATTCATACAAAGCAATTTCAATTTGTGGCGACACATCGCCATCGCATTTTGCTTTACCCATGGTACTCACCATATTCCACAATTGTGCTTTGGCCTGCTCAATAAGCCTGTCCATGCTATTGCTTACATCTAATAAAATAGCTGTCTGTATTTTAGGCGTGGCTTTGAAAATAATTTTTTTAGCCGGCCTGGTTAAAGCCATAATTGCGGCGGTACTGATAAATAAGAAGATGGTGGCTGGTTTAAAAAGCAGTTTCATAATTAATAGTTTGTTTCAAGATGCAAAGCCACGGGCAATTACACAAGCCTTTTGTGTTAAAACAAATTGGGTTTTAAATTATTTAACAATTTTATGATGCGGTTAACTTTTATTAAAGTGGTTTGCCTGCTCAATAACATCCGTTAACTTCACAGTCCCAAACAGTACCGAAAAAGGATTTTATGCAGTTCAACCGGAAAGATTTATCTAATGATGCTTTAATTAATCTCTACAAAAGCATTTTATTGCCGCGGATGATAGAGGAAAAAATGCTGCTATTACTCCGCCAGGGAAAAATATCAAAATGGTTTAGCGGTATTGGGCAGGAAGCGATTGCTGTTGGTGTTACACAAGCCTTGCAACAGGATGAATGGATAATGCCGCTGCACAGGAACCTGGGTGTATTTACAGGGCGCAATATGCCGCTGCATAAATTATTTATGCAATGGCAGGGTAATAAAGAAGGATACAGCAAAGGACGTGAAAGAAGTTTTCATTTCGGCAGCAGGGAACATCATATCTGTGGAATGATCTCTCACCTTGGTCCACAATTAGCAATTGCAGATGGGGTGGCATTAGCACATAAATTAAAAAATGAAAACAAGGTTTCTGTTGCTTTCAGTGGCGAAGGAGGCACCAGCGAAGGCGATTTTCACGAAGCATTAAATGTAGCTGCAGTATGGGACCTGCCCGTAATTTTTATTATAGAAAATAACGGTTACGGATTAAGTACACCGGTAAGTGAACAATACCGTTGCTTTAGCTTGGTAGATAAAGCCAAAGGCTATGGTATGGAAGGCATACGCATTGATGGTAATAATTTACTGGAAGTATATGATACCATAAAAGGGGTAAGGGAATATTGCATACAAAATCAAAAACCATATTTGATTGAATGCACCACATTCAGGATGCGTGGGCACGAAGAAGCCAGTGGTGTAAAATATGTTCCACCGGAATTATTTGAACTATGGGCAAAGAAAGATCCTGTTAAAAACTACGAGCAATATCTTGTTGGTGAAAATATTGTAACTGCACAGCAGATTGAAACAATAAAAAACGAAACAAAAGAGCATATTGAAAGTGAATTGCAAATATCGTATGGTGCAAAGCCAATGGTGGTAAGTACTACAGCAGAGCTGTTGGATGTTTATGCTGCAAGAGTGAATGGTAAAATTACTTCATCATCATCTTCGCTAAGCTCTACCAGATTTCCTCCCCCATCGGGGGAGATAGAGGGGGCTGGTCCGGAAAAACGTTTTATTGATGGTATTAAAGAAGCCCTCCATCAATCCATGCAGCAACACCCCAATTTAATTTTAATGGGGCAGGACATTGCAGAATATGGCGGCGCTTTTAAAATTACCGAAGGGTTTGTACAGGAGTTTGGAAAAGACAGGATCCGTAATACACCTATTTGTGAAAGCGCAATTGTTGGCGCCGCATTAGGATTAAGTTTAGAAGGTTACAAGGCAATAATGGAAATGCAGTTTGCCGATTTTGTTACAGTAGGCTTTAACCAGATCATTAACAACCTTGCAAAAATTCATTACCGCTGGGGACAAAATGCAGATGTGGTTATTCGCATGCCCACAGGCGGTGGTGTGGGTGCAGGACCTTTTCACTCTCAAAGTAACGAAGCATGGTTTGTACATACACCCGGATTAAAAGTGGTGTACCCATCAACACCAGAAGATGCAAAAGGATTATTGATTGCGGCCATCAACGACCCCAACCCGGTTTTATATTTCGAACACAAAGCTTTGTATAGAAGTATCAGCGGCCCTGTACCTGAAGCATATTATGAAACCGAAATTGGTAAAGCAAGAATTGTAGATGAAGGTGATGATATTACCATTATTACTTACGGTGCCGGTGTCCACTGGGCAATGGACTATGCAAAAAATCATCAGGACATATCTGTTTATATTTTAGATTTAAGAACACTGCTGCCCCTGGATTATGATGCAATCGAAGAAGCCGTTGCCGCTACAGGAAAAGTTTTGTTACTGCATGAAGACACTTTGATTGGCGGCATTGGTGGAGAAATAGCAGCATGGATTGCCGAACATTGTTTTAGTTATTTAGATGCACCGGTAATGCGCTGTGCTTCTCTTGATACACCAATACCTTTTAACCTGGAGCTGGAGAAAAATTTTATGGCGTACAGCAGGCTGGATGAAATGGTGGAAAAATTGATGAATTATTAAAGAACCTGTTAAAAGCAAAAACTCCATATTCAATTTTTATACAGAATTCAAACGTTACTTTATGAAATTTTTTAAATGAAAATTCTTATTGTAGAAGACGAGAAGGAATTAAGTAAAAGTATTATTGCCTACTTAAAGGCAGAAAACTATTCCTGTGAATTGGTGAACGATGTAAGAACCGCTATTGAAAAAACTGAAGTATATGATTATGATTGCATATTGCTTGATATAAGCTTGCCGGACGGTAATGGATTAACCATTTTAAAGGAATTAAAAGCGAATAAAAAATCCGACGGTGTTATAATCATATCTGCAAAAAACTCTATCGACGATAAGATTGCCGGTTTAAACCTTGGGGCCGACGATTATTTACCCAAACCATTTCACCTTTCTGAATTAAGTGCAAGAATCGCCGCAGTTATCCGCCGCCGCCGGTTTGATGGTAAAAAAGTATTAATGCTGAATGAAATTTCTATTGATACACTTGCTAAAACAATACAGGTAAATAATAAATCCGTTGATGTAACCCGTAAGGAATATGACTTGCTGTTATATCTTGCAGCCAATAAAAACCGGGTAATTTCTAAAAATGCCATTGCAGAACATTTGAGTGGCGAAGAAGCAGAAACCTTTGACAGCTTTGATTTTATTTATGCCCACATAAAAAACTTAAAGAAAAAAATGGCACAGGCTGGTTGTGCCGACTATATTAAGTCTATTTACGGTATGGGCTATAAATTTGAAATTTAATACAATGAAACTACTCAGTAAATCTATCAGCTTATATATTTTATATGCAGCAGCTTTATTATTAATAGCCATCCCTGTTTTATATTTTGCTATTCAAAACAGTGTGGCAGAAGAGGTGGATGAAAGCTTGGCAGAACAAAAAGATAAAATCATTAACAGGCTGCAAAAAACAGACACCCTAAACCTTGCATACTGGCTTCAAAATACAGAGCCATCAATTACCCTTACCCCATTAACAAAAGAGAGTAACAAGCCAGACAAATTTTATACAATAATCAGCTTTGACAAAATTGCTAAAGAAAAAAGCCCATATCGTATTTTAGAAACCAACATCAACCTGCAGGGAAAACCCTATACCTTAATAATAAAAAACTCTTTACTGGATAGTGAAGACCTGATTGAAAGTATTGTAAAAATTACGGCTCTTTTATTAATACTGATAATTGTCGGGCTGGTATTAATTAACCAGGTGCTTTCAAAAAAATTATGGAAACCATTTTATAGCACCATTAATAAACTGAATGATTTTAAAATTGAGGCAAATGAAAATATTCAGTTTGATAAAACAGAAATAAAAGAGTTTACCGATTTAAACAATGCCATTACCGCACTAACCACCCGCAATAAGGAAGTGTATCAATCTCAAAAAGAATTTACAGAAAATGCCTCGCATGAAATGCAAACCCCGCTGGCTGTTTTACAGGGCAAGCTGGATTTGTTGATGCAAACCAATCCGCTGAGCCGGGAGCAATCTGAATTAATTACTGACCTTGTTGGTGTAAACCACCGTATGAACAGGTTGAATAAAACATTGCTGCTGCTATCTAAAATTGAAAATAACCAGTTCACCGAAATTGAGACATTATCTTTAAAACAGGTGCTGGAAAAACTAATTGAACAATATCATTTTCAGGCAGAGCAAAAAAAAATTACTGTTACAAACAATTTTATAAACGATATATCCATTACTGCTAACAGAATGCTTATAGAAATAATGCTGGGCAATTTTTTAAGTAATGCCATTAAGCATAATACTTTAAACGGCACTATTATTATCACTGGAAGTGGAAGTGAAATTTGTTTTCAAAATACAGGCGTTGCGTATGAACTGGATAAGGGTAAGATTTTTCAACGTTTTCAAAAGCAAACAGCAAGTAATAACAGTACAGGGCTTGGTTTACCTATTGCAACAAAAATAGCAGCACTTTATCATTGTAGGGTACAGTATAAATATACAAATGCCCTTCACCAGTTTACATTCATTTTATATTGACCTATGCGGTTCAGTATTCCTTCAGATTTGGCAAATAGTTTTGCTTACCAAAAAAATAACTGTATGCCCCTTAAAGTTTTTTTTGCCTTTTTAATTTCACTTTTTTTTTCTTCTGCAATTTTTGCACAATCAAATGGAACTATTGTTTCTGGAGTAATAATAGATAAATCAACAAAGCAGCACATTGAATTTGCTACTATCCAATTGCTAAAAGTTGCAGATAGCAGCATTTCAACATCAACTATATCCGGTAAGAAAGGAAAATTTAATTTTGAGAATATTGCCGGCAACAGTTATATATTGCAATGCACTTTTATAGGTTATTCAACTGTCAGCCGCTCACTCAATATAAGCAATCAGCAAAAAATAAATTTAGGTAATATTGAAATTTCTTCTTCAGCCGGCAATATGAATGAAGTGGTGGTGGTTACTAAAAAATTATTGCTTAATACATCCATCGATAGAAAGGTGTACAGCGTAAGCCAGGATATTATGGCGCAGAGCGGTACTGCCAGCGATGTACTTAAAAATATACCATCGGTAGAAGTTGATATTGATGGTAATGTAAGTTTAAGAGGCTCAACAGCAGTAATGATACTTATTAATGGCAGGCCATCGCCACTGATGGGCAAAACAAGGGCAGAAGTATTACAACAGTTTCCGGCCAATTCTATTGAAAGGATAGAAGTAATTACAAATCCTTCGGCAAGATATAAACCTGACGGCACTTCGGGAATCATCAATATTGTATTGAAAAAAAATATAAAAGCCGGGTGGAATGGTTCGGCTATTGTTAATGCAGGCAATAAAAACCGCTACAATGGCAGTGTAGGAATAAATTATAAACCCGGAAAATTAAATGTATTTGGCAATTATAGTTTGCGCCAGGATAGCCGCATACGCAGTAATAATATTAACAGAGAGTATTTAGATTCCACAGGAAAGATCTCAAATTATTATACCGAAGATAATCAATCTCCTGCCCGTCCGCTATCGCACCTTGCCACATTGGGTGCCGATTATCAATTGAACAGTCACAACAGTTTTGGTATATCGGCTAATTACCAGCAGCGTAAACAGGTAAAGAATGATATTGTGAAAAAATATTTTTATGATAAAAATTATTTACCAACCCAAAGTTATAACCGCTTACGGTACGATCCCGAATATGAAAATGAAACAGATGCCACTGTTTACTGGCAACATAATTTTGTTAAGGAAGATCATGAGTTACGTATTGAATTTAATACCTCAGGTTCAGATGAACAGGAAGACAATCATTATAGCAATGTATATTATTTTCCTGCTGTAACTCCTTCTTCATTTGATAATACAGTGATAAGCCAAAAAAATAACCAGCAACAGCTGAGCATTGATTATACTAATCCCCTCTCAGACAACTTAAAACTGGAAGCCGGTTATTCCGGTTCGTTTACACAATTAAATATGAATTTTTTTGGAGAGTATTATGACACTGCCCAACATAAGTTTGTAAAAGATATTATAAAGAGTAACCAGTTTTTATACAATGAAAACATTCATGCATTTTATGCTACGTATCAATATAGCTACTCCAAATTTGGGTATGCAGCCGGGTTAAGAGCCGAGCCGGTCTCTCTTCGCAGTAATTTGGTTACAAAAGATTCATTGATCAGAAATAACTACTTTAAAATTTTTCCAACACTGCACCTTTCTTATAAACTAAAGAACAGTGAGCTGCAATTAAATTATAGTAAAAGAGTGCACAGAGCCGAAGGCGATGATTTGAACCCTTTTCCTGAATACCGTGACCCAAGAAACCTGAGGGCGGGTAATCCCAAATTGTTACCTGAAATAATTCACTCGGTGGAATTTGGGTATAAATGGCAGAACAAAACTTTCTCTTTTGTGCCAAGCCTTTATTACAGGTATAAACAAAATGGATTTACAACAGTAACCATACCCATCAATGATTCTACCCTGTTAACAACGCAACAAAATTTATCTAACGATAAATCACTTGGGTTAGAATTGATTTTTTCTGCCAAAGCAGGAAAAATTTTCTCTGCCAACCTCAGTTCTAACTTTTTTTATAATACCATAGATGCTTCATCGCTGGGGTATAGTGATAATAAATCCATTGTTTCTATGAGTACAAATTTAAACAGCACATTTGTTATCACTAATAAAACAATGTTACAGCTAAGCTGCAATTACCGCTCTGCAAGATTAACGCCGCAAGGGAAAACCTTTGCAACTTTTGTAATGAATGCCGGTATGCGGCAGGACCTGTTCAAAAAGAAAATGTCTGTTATTTTTACGGCTTCAGATATTTTTAAAACACTAAAACAAAAAACCAATTTAAATACCCCTTATTTAAATGAAGTAACTGTCGGCAGAAGAGATGCACAAATTATTTACCTCGGCATCAGCTATCGGTTTGGAAAAATTATTAAAAAGCAGGGAGAAGAAAAGTTGCAGTTTGATAATAATCTGTAGTTGGCGCAGTTAACACCAACTTAACCATACACTACAGTTTTTCTTCAGAATTTGATTTTAGGTTTATATTTCATTTAAAAAATAATCTCATGAAAAAATTATTAATGGTGGCTACACTGGCTACTTCCATTTCCCTTATTGCCTGTGCTCAAAAATTAGATGCATCAAAAGTTCCCGCTGCTGTAAAAGGCGCATTTACAAAACAATATCCCGGCGTAACTGCCAAGTGGGAAAAAGAAGATGGTAAATATGAAGCCGGTTTTAAGCAGGGTGGAAATACAATGTCAGCTACTTTTGAAGCCGGCGGGGCCTTTACAGAAAGTGAAATGGATATTAAGGTAGCCGGGTTGCCAGCAGAAGCCTCATCTTATATAAAAGAACATTATAAAGGTAAAAGTATTAAGGAAGCGGCCAAAATTACACTTGCCAATGGCGCAGTTAATTACGAAGCTGAAGTAGATGGCAAGGATGTGATGTTTGATGCCAACGGAAAATTTTTGAAAGAAATAAAAAACTAACATAAAACATGATGGTATCATCAGCATCCTGTAACTTTATCTGAACTAAATAAATACAATGAAAAAAATAACTCTTGTTTTTTTTGCAGTTGTTGCAACGTTATCGTTTACAAATGCACAAACCAGCGGTCTTCACATCATCAATACTTTTCACATTACCAGTACCGGAGGTTGGGATTATTTGGAAGTAGGCCCCGTGAATGACTGGCTTTATGTAAGTCATGGTACGCAGGTAAATATATTGAATAAAAAAACCGGCGATTCTGTAGGGGTAATTGAAAACACCGCCGGAGTTCATGGAATTGCATTTGATGCAGCTAATGGCAAAGGCTACACCAGCAACGGCAGGTTGAATAATGTTTATGTATTTGATATGAACACAAACAAGGTATTAGCTACCATTCCAACCGGGCAAAACCCCGATGCCATTATGTATGAACCTTTTTCTAAAAAAATAATAACCTGTAACGGACGCAGTAAGAATTTAAGCATCATTGATCCTGCACAAAACAAAGTAATTGACAGTGTTGATGTTGGTGGTAAACCCGAAACTGCTGTAAGTGATGGCGCAGGTAAAATATTTGTAAACGTAGAAGATAAAAATGAAATTGTTGCAATAGATGCCAAAACATTTAAAGTATTGAATCATTGGAGTATTGCACCGGCGGATGGTCCTACCGGTTTGGCATTTGATAAGGTTACAAAAAGACTGTTTGCAGGTTGCGATAAAATGTTGGCAGTAATAGATGCCACTACCGGTAAAGTAATTGCAACGCCTGTTATTGGGGATGGTTGTGATGGTGTGGCATTTGACACAGGAACAAAAAATATTTATACATCAAATGGCAATGGCACCATTACTGTTATTCATGAAGAGAGTACAGATAAGTTTACAGTGGTGGAAAATATTGTTACTAAAAGAGGAGCAAGAACAATTACTATAGACAAAACTACAGGGCTGCTATATTTGCCTGCAGCCGAATTTGATGCAAAAGAAGTAGATCAGCGGGGAAGGCCAAAAATGATGCCCGGGACTTTTCAGGTTTTGGTAGTAGGTAAATAAAAGGCCGGTCAGAAATGGTAAAAAAAATTTTCTTATTAAGTTCATTTATTATTTTGTGTGGTTTGTGCTTTGCGCAAACCACATCTTTACAATATTACATTGATAATGGTTTACAAAACAGCCCTTTGATAAAAGACTTTCTAAACCAGGTTGAGTTAAGCAGGTATGATAGTTTGTTAATCAGGGCGGCAGGCAAACCGCAGGTTACCGGAAGCACATTTAATTCTTATGCACCGGTAGTTAAAGGGTTTGGTTATGATGGGGCGATAACCAACGGCGGAAATTTTATAACAGTAATTGGTGTAAATAAACCCCTGCCCAATAAAAAAAATCTAGCTGCACAATTTGAAACCCTGCAATTACAAAACCAGGAACATATCACTACTTCTAAAATAACAGAGCAGGATTTAAAACGGGCTATCGTTGCACAATACATCACTGCATACGGGAGCCTTCAACAACTCAGCTTTAACAAAGAAATCAATACACTTCTTGCCAGGGAAGAAACTATTTTAAAAAAACTCACACAGGGCAATGTATATAAGCAAAGCGATTACCTGGCTTTTTTAGTTACAATGCAGCAGCAGGCATTATTGATTAAACAGTCTGCCATTCAGTTTAAAAATGACTATGCCACACTAAATTATTTAAGCGGTATAAATGATACAGTAACTGTTGATTTACAAAAACCAGATATCAGTTTAAAGCCACTGCCGGCTACTACATCATCAGTTTTTTTCAGGCGATTTGAAATTGACAGTTTAAAACTGATCAACAGTAAAACTTTGGTGGATGTAAGTTATAAACCTAAAATCAATCTCTTTGCCGATGCAGGATATAATTCTTCGCTTGCTTACCAGGCATATAAAAATTTTGGAACCAGTTTTGGAATAAGTGCATCGATACCTATTTATGATGGTAAGCAAAAGAAACTGCAATACAGCAAGATCAATATTGCTGAAAAAACAAGAAAAAATTACCAATCATTTTTTACAAACCAGTACCGGCAGCAAATAGCACAACTTACACAGCAGCTTAATGCTACCGACGATTTAATTAACGATATCAACAACCAGTTAAAATATACACAAAGCCTTATTGATGTAAATGGGAAATTACTGGAAGCAGGGGAAGCAAGAATTACAGATTATGTATTGGCGCTGAATAATTATATCAATGCAAAAAATTTAATCACACAAAATAATATTGCCCGTTTACAGATGATTAATCAAATTAATTACTGGAACAGGTAAACACTTATGCAAAAATTATTTACATATTTTCTGTTACTTATTGTATTTGCTTCCTGCGGCAATAAACAAACAAAAAATGATGAGGAAGTTGTGGAAGCTAAAACACCGGTTACCGTTGCCGGTACAAGTAATGAACCAATGGAAGAGTATGTGGAGTTGAATGCCACTTCTTCTTTTTTACAAAAATGGATAGTAAGGGCCAATGCAACAGGTTATTTACAATCTGCCAGTGTGCTGTTGAATAAACAGGTAAGCAGCGGGCAAACTTTATATAGCGTAAAAACAAAAGAAGCGAAAAGCATTGGTAACGCCATTAATATTTTAGACTCCACATTTAAGTTTACAGGGATAAACAGTATAAAGGCAAATGGCAGTGGTTTTATTTCTCTCATCAATCATCAAAATGGCGATTATGTACAGGATGGGGATCAGTTAGCTGTAATAACAGATACTAAAAGCTTTGTTTTTTTATTGGATATGCCTTATGAACTGCGCCCTTTTGTAATGAATAAAAAAAATCTGGAGATGGTTTTGCCGGATGGTGAAAAATTAATTGGAACTATTACGGGTAATATGCCCACAATGGATGCTACCTCACAAACTCAAGGCATTATTTTAAAAGTAAGCCCCAATCACGCTTTACCCGAAAACCTGATTGCTAAAGTAAAAGTGGTAAAATCCTTTAAAGGTAATACCAACTCCTTACCCAAAGCCGCAGTATTAACTGATGAAACCCAAAGCGAATTTTGGGTAATGAAAATGGTTAATGATTCTATAGCTGCAAAAGTTGTTGTAAAAAAAGGGATTGAAACAGGAAACAGGATTGAAATTATATCGCCTGTATTTTCTGCAGCAGATAAAATTTTAATTACAGGCAATTATGGATTAGGCGATACGGCAAAAGTTCAAATAGTTAAAGAGTAGCCGATGCATAAATTTTTTCTCTCCCATAAAAATCCCCTTACGGTTGTGCTGGTACTCATTATTATGGGTGGATTTTTTGCATACAGTAAAATGCAGTCGTCCTTATTTCCTGAGATCACTTTCCCTAAAATAAAAATAATTGCAGATGGCGGATTGCAACCGGTAAATAAGATGATGGTAAGTGTAACGAGGCCATTGGAAAATGCCATCAAACAAATACCTGACCTTAAATCAATACGCAGTACCACCAGCAGGGGCAGTTGCGAAATTTCTGCTTATATAGACTGGAAAGCGGATGTGGATTTAAGCCAGCAGCGAATTGAAGCAAAGATCAGTGAGATACGGAACACATTACCACCCGATGTTGCTATTACAGTTGAAAAAATGAATCCTTCTATTTTGCCCGTAATGGGATATACTTTGGAAAGCCATGATAAATCCCCCATAGAATTAAAACAATTAGCAGTTTACACCATTAAGCCTTTTTTAAGCCAGGTGGATGGCGTTGCCGAAGTACGCATTATTGGCGGTAAAACAAAAGAGTACTGGTTGCAATTGAACCCACAAAAAATGAGTTCGCTTTCTGTTACACCTGAAGCAATAACCAGTGCATTAAATGCAACAAATTTTATAAAGAGTAACGGATACCTTTCTGATTACAGGTATTTATATTTAACTGTTACAGACGCCTCTGTTCATTCAACAAGTGATCTGCAAAGTATTGTTATCAGTAATAACGGCAAGCGGATCATTTATTTAAAAGATATTGCTACGGTTGAAATAAGAGAAGCAATAGAATACACTAAAATAAATGCCAATGGGCATGATGGAATTTTGGTGGCGGTTATAAAACAACCCAACGCCAACCTGCTGGCTGTTTCTGCAAGCATGGAAGAAAAAGTAAAAGAACTAAAAACAATTCTTCCTAAAGGAGTAACCATTCAACCATATTATATACAGGCAGATTTTGTAAAAGAGTCTGTTAAAAGTGTGAGCGACAGTTTATGGGTTGGATTATTATTGGCAATAATTGTAGCGGTCATATTTCTCCGTTCGCTAAAAGCAAGTGCTACCATACTCATTATTATTCCGGTAACATTAGGGCTTACATTAATTGTGTTATATGCTATTGGCTACACTTTTAATATAATGACATTGGGTGCCGTTGCTGCCGCCATTGGATTAATAATAGATGATGCCATTGTGGTGGTGGAGCAAATTCACCGTACACATGAAGAACATCCGGAAGAAACAAACTCAACTGTTGTACGTAAAGCCATTCATTACTTATTTCCGGCAATGGTGGGTTCTTCCATCAGCACCATTGTTATTTTTATTCCGTTTATTTTAATGAGTGGCGTGGCAGGCGCCTATTTTAAAGTAATGACAGATACCATGATCATTACCTTAGTGTGCTCTTTTTTTGTTACATGGATTGGTTTGCCGGTTGTGTACCTGTTATTAAGCAAACATAAAAGACATCCTAAAAAAACAGCAAGACTTCAGTTAAGACTATTAAAGACAGGGAATACACATGCCCTAAAAAACCAGCGCTGGGTTGCTTTTTTTATTCGCAAACCTTATTTAAGTTTTATCATCATCGCAATACTGGCCTGGTCAGTTTATTTTATTTTGCCAAAATTAGAAACAGGTTTTTTGCCCGAGATGGATGAAGGTAGTATTGTACTGGATTATAATTCACCACCAGGTACTTCATTAGAAGAAACAGACCGGATGCTGAGAGAAGCCGAAAAATTGATTACAGCTGTTCCGGAAGTGGAAACTTACAGCAGAAGAACAGGAACTCAAATGGGTTTTTTTATTACCGAACCCAACCGGGGAGATTATTTAATACAATTAAAAAAGACCAGAAAAAAAACGACCGAGGAAATTATCAATGATATCCGCAAAAAGGTTGAAGCTACACAACCTGCTTTGCGGATAGAATTCGGGCAGGTAATTGGCGATATGCTGGGAGATCTGACAAGCTCGGTAGAACCGGTTGAAATAAAAGTTTTTGGTGATGACAATAAAAAGTTGCAGGAACTATCGAAACAGGTAGGTGATGTAATCAATAATGTAAAGGGAACCGTTGATGTATTTGATGGTGTTGTAATTGCAGGGCCATCCATCAGTATTGAACCCGATTATACAAAGCTGGCACAGTTTGGTATAACACCGGCAAACCTGCAGTACCAGTTACAAACATCGCTGGAAGGAAATGTAGCCGGAAATATTTTTGAAAAAGAACAGGTAAATATTATTCGTATGGTTTACCCGGGCAGCAGAAAAATAAGTGTGGCTGATCTGAGTAAACTGCAAATATTTTTACCTAATGGAAAATTAAAGCCTATCACGGAATTAGCTACTGTAAAAGTAAATGCAGGTGATGCCGAAATACAAAGGCAAAACCTGCAATCAATGGGTGTGATAACTGCCCGGTTAGATAACAGGGATTTGGGTAGCGCCATGAAAGATATCCAGGCAGCAATACAATCAAAAATTACTTTACCGCAAGGATATCATATTGAATACGGCGGGGCTTATGCCGATCAGCAACAATCTTTTAAAGAATTATTGATGATACTGGTAGCGGCAAGCATGCTGGTATTTGGGGTTATACTTTTCCTGTTTAAAGATTTTAAAGTTGCCATTACCATTTTGTTTATTGCTGTGCTTGGCATATCAGGAAGTTACCTTGCATTGTATTTTACCGGTACCGCATTAAATGTAGGCAGCTATACCGGTTTAATTATGATCGTAGGTATTATTGGCGAGAATGCCATTTTTACTTTCCTGCAATTCAAAGAATCATTGCTGCAAAAATCAGTTGATGAATCTATCATCTATGCTATCTCTACCAGGTTGCGCCCAAAACTGATGACAGCCCTGGGTGCTATTATTGCCTTAACGCCATTGGCATTGGGCATTGGTACAGGTGCACAATTACATCAACCTTTGGCCATTGCGGTTATTGGTGGCTTTATTATTGCGTTACCCTTATTACTTATTGTTTTGCCAAGCATGTTAAGGTTATTGTATAAAAATTATAAGATTGATGAAAAGGAAGAGCAATTGTTGAATAACTAAATAATTAAAATTTATGTGGTGGATATATGCCTTACTTTCTGCTTTGTTTGCATCGCTTACTGCAATTTTTGCAAAAGTGGGTATCACAGGTGTTAATTCAAACCTGGCAACAGCTATCCGTACCATAATAATTTTAATGGTAGCATGGGGTATTGTACTGGCAAGAGATGAGGCGAAAGGAATAGCAACATTATCCAGGCAAAATATCATCTTCTTAATTATATCAGGTATTGCTACAGGCTTGTCCTGGATATTTTATTTTAAAGCTTTGCAAATTGGCAAAGTATCCCAGGTGGCACCGGTAGATAAACTAAGTGTGGCATTAACTATTATTTTATCTATAGTATTTCTGGGAGAAGCGCTTACCTAGAAAGCCGCTATTGGTGCTTTGTTGATTATTGCCGGAACAATTGTGATGATTTTATAATTTTTTTATAACCAATACCCTTTTCAAATTATTTTTTTAAGCTTAATAAAAACAACAGTGAAATATATTTTTATTCTTGCCCTTCTTTTTATTTCCCTTTTTGCGGCAGCACAAAATAATTTCAATTGTTTTGTAAAAGATGCTGTAACCAAAGAAAATTTATATGGAGTAACTGCAGCTGTTGTTGGAACCAAAAGAGCAACTTCATCTGACAGCACCGGAAGAATTTTTTTTAGCCCGGTTGCTGCAGGTACAATAAAAATTATTTTTTCTTCTGTAGGATATAAAGATCAAACTGTAAGTTTTCTGATTCCGGATCTTCGTTATACATCACCTGTAATTTATTTAGAAAAAGACGCAGCAAAAAGTGAGGCCGAAGTAATTGTAACATCATCACGTACCAACAGCCGTATTGAAGACCTGCCTACAAAAGTGGAGGTATTAGGCAGTGAAGAAATGGGTGAAGAAAATGGCATAAAGCCGGGTAATATTACCAGTCTTTTAGGCGATGTGGCAGGCATACAGATACAACAAACCTCTGCCACCACAGGTAATGCTGATGCAAGGATACAGGGATTGCCCGGAAAATATGCTCAGATATTAAGAGATGGCCTGCCATTGTTTGGTGGCTATAGTGGCAGTTTTAGTATTTTACAAATACCACCTTTAGACTTAAAGCAAATTGAAATTGTAAAAGGCGCCAGCTCTACATTGTATGGCGGCGGCGCTATTGCAGGTATGTTGAACTTAGTTTCCAAAACGCCACAACTCAACAAGCCAGAAAGAAGTATCACTATCAATCAATCTACTTTAAAAGAAACCAACGCCAATATTTTTTTAAGTAAGAGAAATAAAAAAACAGGCTATACATTTTTTGCAGGCGGCACTTACCAGCGTGCTGTGGATGTAAACAAAGACGGTTATAGTGATGTGCCTGATGTAAAGTCCGTTTTCGTTCACCCTAAATTATTTTTTTATCCCAACAAGTTTCAAACTATTACTGTTGGGTATAACGTTACTTACGAAGACAAAAACGGAGGCGATATGCAGGTGTTGCATAAAACAGCGGATGCACAACACCGGTTTTTTATTCAAAATAAATCATTAAGGAATACAGTAGATGCAGTAATAGAAACGAGATTAAATACTGATGACAGGCTTACAGTAAAAGGGACAGGTAGTTTTTTTAAGCGTGCCGTTAGCACCAATGTTTTGGGTATGAAGGCGAATGAAACCACTTATTTTTCTGAAATAAGTTATTTCAAAAAGTTACTGCATCATAATATTGTGGGAGGGATAAACCTTAATGGAGAATATTTTACCAAGAAGTATCCAGACTCCACCTTGTTTACCAATTATACTTTCCGGACCGCAGGATTTTTTTTACAAGACGATTGGAAGATTACTAAACAATTTACTACACAGGCTGGCATAAGATGGGATAATCATAATGCTTACGGCAATTTTGTTTTGCCCCGGCTTTCGTTGTTATATAAGATCACCAATCACCTTACTACACGCCTGGGTGGAGGTTACGGTTATAAAATACCTTCGCAGTTTGCCAGCGAAATTGATGAAAGAGATTATCCTGAATATTATCCCAATACCAATATTACCGCAGAAGAATCAGTTGGTGCAAACTGGGATATCAACTATAAAAACAAGATTGATGATTGGCATATCACACTAAATCAAATGTTTTATGTTACTGAAATAAAACACCCGCTGGGATTTTATACACTCCCTAACGGTATAATATACCAATCCAATGCGCTTAAGCCCATTAACACCAAAGGCTTTGAAACTTATATTGCAGCCACAGAAGATGAGCTGGAAATTTATTTAGGCTATACATACACAATAGCCAAAAAATTATACGATCCCATACATCCCAATGTAAGCCTTAGCGCAAGAAATAAATTGGCCACACTAATTTCTTATGAACTGGCAGATCAGTTCAGGGTGGGATGGGAAACTGCTTATACCGGCAAACAATATTTGGATAATGGCAACACCACACCCGGTTATATTTTTGCCGCTGCAATGGTACGTTACGACATAAAAAAATTATCGCTGGTATTAAACTGCGAAAACATTTTTGATTACCGGCAAACAAAAAAGGAAATCATTTTTACTGGTCCGGTAACCAATCCAGTTTTTAAACAGATATGGGCGCCGCTTGATGGCAGGGTGATTAATTTATCGGCAAAGATCAGTTGGTGATCATAACATAGAAAAAAGTACAACTCTTAACCTGATTTTATTCTTTACAAACCAACTCCCGGCCCATACAATGCCCTGCCACTTTTTACCCCGGTATGCTTCGTATTTTCAACAACTAATTTTCCGTTTACCAAAACAAATTTAAACCCAACTGAATATTGATGGGGATTTTCAAAAGTGGCTTTATCGCTTACTTCGTTTTCATCAAAGATTACAATATCTGCATTCATCCCTTCTTTTAATAAACCAATATTCTTTAATTGAAATTTTTGTGCCGGTAAAGAGGTCATTCTTCTTATGGCTTCTTCTAAAGAAATAATTTTTTGTTCCCGTACATATTTACCCAGCACCCTTGCATTGGTGCCATAGCCACGGGGATGTGGTGCACCCTGCCCGAATGCCCTTATGCTTGCATCACTGGCAAACATGTTGAAAGGGTATTGCATAATGTGTTGCACATCCGGTTCGCTCATGCCATGAAAAACCATGCTGGCGCCTCCCTGCATCATCATTTCCATTACAGTAATTGCTTCTTCACTTATTTTATGTTTTCTGCCTTTTAATAAATTGATGGCTTCAATACTTTTTCCATTTAGTGTAGTATCGGTTTTATAATATGCCACCACGGCATAACTGTAATGCTTTAGTTTACGGTTCTTTAATTTTTTTATCATGTAAGCCGTCACTTCTTTATTAATTTCCGGCCTGCTTAATCTTGCTACAATAGAATCCTGGCCATCGGCTAAAATTTCATCGGGCAATAAAGTACTTAAAGAAGTGCTGCTGGCAGTGTAAGGATATTGATCAATGGTAACATCAAGCCCTTCTTTTCTTGCAGCAATTATCATGGGGATTGTTTGATTACTTCTTCCCCAGTTTTGCTGACCGCTTAATTTAAAATGAGAGATCTCTACCGGAATTTTTGCTTCCCTGCCAATGGTTAATGCTTCTTCAATTGCCTGTGTTACGCTATCGCCTTCATCTCTCATATGGCTTGCATAAACCCCGTTATATTTTGCAGCAACTTTTGCCAAACGCACTATCTCGAGTGTTTTAGTATAAGTACCGGGAATATAAATTAACCCGGTAGATAAACCAACGGCACCATCCTTCATTGCTTCACCAACAATATTTTCCATCTGCAATAATTCGGTTTCAGTAGCATCACGGTTGGCACGGCCCATTACTGCTTTGCGTACATCGTTATGGCCAATTAAAGTAGCTACGTTTATAGAAAGCTGTAATGAATCTATCCAGTGTAAATATTTACCGATGTCGGTATTGGATGCACCGCAATTGCCCGCAATAACCGTGGTAACACCATCATAAATAAAATTATCTGCCGTAGGTGTTTTGGCTTCGTCACCTTCAATATGTGTATGTACATCAATAAAACCCGGCGCAATAATCAATCCTTTAGCATCGATTATTTTTGTGGCAGTAAGCGTAATATTTTTTTTTATGGCAATGATCTTTCCATTTGTAACAGCAATATCTGCATAATACCAGCCGTTGCCGGTGCCATCAATTATCTTTCCGTTTTTAATCAGTACATCGCAGCTTTGCTGGGCAAAACAATGTTGTGCAAATAGAAAGAGCAGCAGTAATATTTTTTTCATGCAAAGTTTTTACTTTAATCGAGAAAAGATTTAATAAATGTTGGCGCTGTTCTTTTTTTAGCTACCTGCTCATATGCATACGCAATGCTTAACAATTGCGGTTCGGTATAAGCACTGCCAAAAAAAGAAATGCCTACGGGTAAACGGTGCACCATACCGCAGGGTAATGAAATATGTGGGTAGCCTGCCATAGCTGCCGGTTGTGTGAGAAAGTCATCGCCCCATCTATCGCCATACATTACATCAATGCTGCAGGCGGGGCCCATGGTAATACCGGCAATGGCATCTAATTTATGTTCGGTAATAACAGTATCTATAATTTTTCTTGCTGCATCACGGCCTTTGCTCAATGCTTCCAGGTATGCTTTACTTTGTAATCCTGTTTTTTTTTCAGACAGCTCCAGTTGCTCCTGCTTAAAGTACGGCATGGCTTTATCTTCATTGGCCTTGTTAAATTCAATAACATCCTTTACTGTTTTTATTTTTATGTTACTGCCTGCAAGATATTTATTCACGCCCTCTTTAAATTCGCATTGTAAAATTTCGGTTTCGTATTTACCTAAAGGATTTATTTTTCCCAGGTAATCAATTTCAATAATATTGGCGCCTTGTTGTTTCATTAATGCTATGGTCTCGTCCAGTAATTTATTTAAGTTTTGATTGGTGCTTTTCTTTTTTCTGTCCACACCAATATTTTTTCCTTTCAATCCATCAGCAATTAAATACTTTGTGTAATCAGACTGGGATTTACCTTTACTGTTTGCAGTTACAATATCGTTATCATCAATACCAGCTAATGCACTTAATAAAATGGCGGCATCTTTTACTGTTCTTGCCAGGGGTCCGGCAGTATCCTGTGTTGATGAAATAGGGATGATACCCGAACGGCTTAATAAACCAACCGTTGGTTTAATGCCCACTAAATTATTGATTGATGCAGGGCATGTTATTGAACCATCCGTTTCGGAGCCAATGGCTACTGCACAAAGATTGGCGGCAACTGCAACACCCGAACCGGAACTTGAACCACAGGGATTATGATCGAGTATATAGGGGTTTTTGGTTTGCCCGCCACGACTGCTCCAACCGGAGCAAGAGCTGGTAGAGCGGAAATTAGCCCACTCACTCAGGTTTGTTTTTCCTAACAACACAGCACCGGCTTCTCTTAATTTAGCAATGATGAAGGCATCTTTTTTTGCAATATTTCCTTCCAGCGCCAATGCACCTGCGGTGGTTTGCATTTTATCGGCGGTATCAATATTATCTTTTATTAAAACAGGAATGCCATGTAGCGGCCCTCTTATTTTTCCATTCTTTCTTTCTGCATCCATGGCATCGGCAATGGTTAATGCATCGGGATTTAATTCAATAACGGCATTCAATTTGGGGCCTGCCTTATCAATTTGATCAATGCGGTCTAAATACAATTGTGTTATTGCATGCGAACTCAATTCACCCGCCTGCATTTTTTGCTGCAGTGCATCAATGGTAATTTCATTCAATACAAAACTATCAACAGTAACATTGGCAGCAGAATTGCCGATAGTTTCTTTTTTTTCTTCTTTAGAAGATGGTTGATTGCAGCCAGCAAATGAAAGCGCTGTTACAGACAGCCCGGCAACAGAACTGTTCTTTATAAAGTTTCTTCTGTTCATAATGCAGTTTTTATGTTAGACAAACGAAAGATGAAAATGTTCTGTCCCTTAGTTTATTCTCCGGGATGATAATTTTTTTCTGCATGCTTCAATACATCTTCTTTATAAAACAAC
This sequence comes from Ferruginibacter sp., assembly GCA_043757165.1. GTDB lineage: Bacteria > Bacteroidota > Bacteroidia > Chitinophagales > Chitinophagaceae > Ferruginibacter. The sequence goes on along the minus strand of JAYVPT010000008.1, from coordinate 8,487 downwards.
ACATCTTTAAATTTTCCTTGGGTGTACATTTCCAATTGGTCGTTAAAGTGTTTGGAAGCCGGATTTCCACTTTCGCCGCCAGCCAGTAAAGATTTTGCTTTTACTTTTTTACCAAACTCAACAGCGCAAATAAAACTGTTGCCACTTACCCCATACCTTTTTTTAATGCCTGGATAATAGCGGCTGTTGTATGCAGGCAACATGCCCCAGGTAGAAGATGCAAAAGGAACAGGTAAACTTTCTGCATCGTCTTTGTATTGTTGATTAATGTCACCTGAAATTCTTTGAAAACGGTTGATATCTCCCCAGGCAATTTGCCAGTTACCAAATTTATTATTCAGCTCATTAATGGTGGCAGCCAGTGGCAGCAGCAATTCATTTACCGTTGCAGTTGCTGCAAATTTTTTTGTTACTGTAACCTGGTCTTCTTCTCCTTCATCTATATAAGCCCTGCGGATGGCTTCATTTAATTTTTGTGCCCACTCAACAGCCAATGTGGTGGCTACCGAATTTGCTGCACAACGGTAATCCCATTTTCTTAAAATATTTATGGGCACTATCAATTGAAAATATAATGAATCGGCAGCCATCATATTTTTATCAAAAGCATTTATCAATGCAGGTATCAATATTTCAAATGCAGATAGTTTGGTATCGTAGCCGGCGGCAATTACTTTATCAAGTGTAAAGTTTTTTTCTGCACTTAATAATCTTGCGGCATTAATGCCCCGGAAGTTTTCGCCATCAGGCGCCATATATGCCCGGTATTTTTCTCCGCCGGATTCTGTGAATTTTTTAGGACTGCTGCTGCCACTTACAGTAAAAGGTGTGGAATTACAATTTTGTATCCATCCGCTTATGGGGTTATATACATGTACAATTTCATCCAGTGTGTGCAGGCCTTTCCATGCGGTGGCACTTGTTGAACCATCAACAGCTTTACCCCAATTATAGCCGGCATCTCTTTTAGGAACATAATTGCCATGCCAATATGCAATGTAGCCCCGGTTATCGGCAAACACCGTATTGTTACTGGTATTGCCACGTAGTTCCATTATTTTTTTATACTCGTCGAAACCCTTTGCTTTGGTACGTTGCCAGCATTGTATTAAACCGGTTAAGGAACGGTTATTGCTTTTTACACTTATCCATTGCTCATTTCTTTTTGCCATTACCGGGCCATGTAATGTATGATAAGTAACTATATTTTTTGTTGCAACAGCATCGCCCTTTTTATAATGAAGCGGTATAAGCTTTGATTTTACCGGCAATGATTTTTTATCATATTCATAAAACTGCTGATTGTTTTGCCTGCCGGTTTTTTCAATGTACATATCGGCAACATCCACATTGCTTGATGTATGCATCCAGCCGCAATATTCATTAAAACCCTGGTAAATAAAAAATTGCCCCCAGGTTACGGCGCCATACACATTTAATCCTTCTTCACTAACCATATGCACTTCGGGACGAAAATAAAAAGTAACATGTGGATTGATGTATAAAATAGCTGTGCCGTTTTCCGTTCTTGATGGCCCAAGGGCAAAACCATTGGAGCCGGTGGTTTTATCTTCTTCCGGCATGGGTATTTTTGCTACAGATGGTATTTCGGGTAAATAAAAAAATTTAACATCATCCGGTGTTACATCTCCGGTGCTTATGGCGCCAATGCTGCCATCTGTCCATAACAACGGGTACCAGGGTTGAAAGCGGTTTAATAAAACCGGTTTTACTGTAGGGTGTTTGTACAAATAAAAGTTAATACCATCTGCATAGGCATTTAATAATTTTTTTAACCAGTCGGGAGATCTTTTATAATCGGCAACGGCTTCAGCAGAATCTATAATCAGTTTTATGTACAGGTCGTTTTGTAATTCACGCTCACCTTTTACTTCGGCCATACGGCCCAATTTTTCAATATAGTTCATCTCCACCCGTTTAAAATCATCTTCGCACTGGGCGTACAGTAAACCAAAAACCGCATCGGCATCTGTTTTGCCGTAAATATGTGGTATGCCCCAGTTATCACGGATGATGGTAACTTTTTGAGATTGATTTTGCCAGCGGGAAATTTCGGGGGCAGAAAAATTTTGTGCAAAAAGCTGGAGTGGAAAAATCAGAAAGAAGATAATTTTTTTCATAACTAAGATGCATTAGAATGAGATTTATTTTGCAAAACTGCAAAAACATAAACAGTAGGCTAAATGTAGTAAAACTTATTGTTAATTCGGTTATTACAGAAGTGCTTTAAAAGGGAAGATATACTACATTTGGAGGGTGGAATATCTGGCAAAAATAAAAAAGCGTTATTATCCGTTCGGGTTAACAATGCAAGGCATATCAAGTAAGGCCGCAGGTTCATTAGCTAACAAAGATTTATATAACGGAAAGGAATTAAATAACAAAGAGTTTAGTGATGGAAGCGGTTTGGAACTTTATGATTATGGTGCAAGAATGTATGACCAACAAATAGGCAGATGGGGAACAATAGACCCTAAAGCAGACCAATTTAGAAGATGGAGTCCTTATAATTATTGCGTAGATAATCCACTCCTATTTATTGACCCTGATGGAATGAAGGTAATTGATTGGTATAAAGATAAAAAAGGTAATTATGAATGGTTTAATAGTACTGTATCTATAGCAGGATATGAACACAAGGGAAGCAGTTTGACTATAAATTCAGTTACAGAGTACAATAACAATAAAGAAATAACGACAAGTTATTCACTTAATCAAAATGGTTCAGTAACATCCGAAGGCAAGATTTATGGTGGAGGCGAAGTAGTGAATACAAAAGGGGGCATACTATAACAACAGGGGTTGGAACTTTTACTACTTCTTGGTTTTCAAACGCTCCATCAATTTCCGCTGGTGCTACTGTTGGCGCAGTCGGACAAGGTGAGGTGGGGCCATTCAATATTGCCGCTGGAAGTGGAGTAGATGTTGGACTAAAAGATCAATCATTGGCATTTGACAAAAGTAGTTTCTTTTTTATGGGCGTAAATCCTAAAGATAATAGTTGGACTAAAAGAGATTTTTTTGAAGTAGGTGCAGGTGTTGCGTCTTTCGGTACAGAAACTGCAACAGTTACGAATTCTAATGGCTCATCATCGACGATTTCAAATAGTAAAGTCGGGCTTCTATTTTTTTCCATGGAGGGTAGTACTAACTCTGCAACTTCAGAAACAACATCAACGTTTAGCTTAGACGTTTCATTGCCTAAAATTAATTTGTTAGGGATTACTTTAAATATTGGATTTAAATACCCAATAGTTGTTGAAATGTAAATCCCAGCTAAACTGACCCCCTTGCGCCATTTCAAATTGACCCCCTAAAAAACGATTTCAAAAAGATCCTAAAAAAAGCCTGCTGAAGAGGACTAAAAAGTAGATAAAGAACTGTTGTTTGGTAAAGCAAAAATAGTGATTAATTTTTGCCCATTGATTTTATAAAAATGATTCCATTGTGGAGGTTTCTCCTTTCTGTTTTTTTCTTAAAGATTCACCATAAAGCTCTATCCGTATGGATTGATGAACGATCCTGTCCAGTATAGCGTCGGCAAGTGTTTTTTCACCGATCACTTCATGCCATTTTTTTACGGGTACCTGTGCCGTTATGATGGTGGATCTTTTACCATGCCGGTCTTCGATGATATCTAAAAGTAAAGCCCTGCTTCCTGCATCGAAGGGTTGTACGCCAAAGTCATCAAGTATCAGCGCATCCTGCTTTTCTATTTTAGAGAGTTCTTTTAAGTGAGCGCCATCGGCCTTGGCCATTTTTAAGTGAGACATCAGTTTTGCAGTGTTGGTATATAAAACTTTATAACCTAACAGGCAGGCCTGCTGGCCGAGGGCGGATGCCAAAAAACTTTTACCCGTTCCGGTACTGCCGGTAATAAAAAGGTCTTCGCCTTTTTTAATGAACTCACCCGTTGATAAACGCTGCACCATATTCTTATCCAGTCCACGCTGGCCGGTATAATCCAACTGCTCAATACTGGCACTGTAGCGGAAGTTGGCGTTCTTAAGCCCTCTTTGCACACTGCGGTGCTGGCGGTCATCCCATTCACTCATGACTAAGTGGTGTACCAGTTCATCATTGGTAAAGTCCTGCGTTTGTCCGTCAGGTGCGATGCTGGCCTTGAAGGCCTGGTGCATGCCGAGCAGCCGCATGCGTGTCATCTTTTCTAAGCTTTCTGTGTTCATTGTTTTGATTTATGTGATTAATAATGGTTGCTGCTTTATTGATAATAATCTTCTCCCCGGATATTGTCATGCTGTGGCATACTGTTATCTGTACCCGATGTTTTGAGTTCATCTTCGAGAGGAATAAAATCTGCTTTTGATTTTAATATGCGTTCGATGATGCCAAAGTTGTACACGTTAAAACTGTCAGCCCGTTTGCAGGCGTTGATGAGCCTGAGGTCTCCTACACGTTTTTTATAATTGATGATCCCCTGGCAGGCCCTGTAATTTTTTTCAGGATACTCGTTGCGGGACAATACCTTTTTGATGTAGGCTGCAACCGCTTCTCCGATAAGGGCTGCGTCGGCAATAAATTTTTCAGGGTTCCATTCTGTCGGGTATTTATGCCATGAAGCAAGGTGGTCTTCGTTCTGTATGTATTTGTCTTTACCAAAACTGCGTACATGAACAGCGATGAGTTCATGCTCACTAAAAGCCTCTACCTTTGTACGGTTGTACATCAGCTGTATCTTTTTACCAATAAATTTATAAGGGATACTATAGTAACGGTGATCTACAGTGACAAAACCTGTCTTGCCTACTGTTGCCGTTTTGGTGGCCATCGGGTCATAGGGATATTTGTTCAGCGGCTTCAATACACTTTTCTCCAGTGTATCAAACTGCTGCTGCCTGCTGTAATCGCAGCCGGTAAGCAAAGTATTGTTATGATCTTTTAAATAAAAGAGGATATCGGCGTTGAGTTCCGCCAGGCTGCTGTAAACCTTCTCATCTATTTTAGTGAAGATGCTGGTGTAGATGATTTTTACAGCACCTTCCACCAGCGCCTTGTCTTTAGGCTTGTATACCCCTTGCCGGAAAAACATAGGTGTTGTAATGGGCTGCAAATGCAGCAAAACTGTCATTGAGCTGCGATTCATAACGGCCAGCTTTCTTTACCGCTGATTTTAAATTATCGGGAATAATCACTTCAGGTACGCCGCCATAAAAATGTAATGCATTTTCACAGGCCAGTATAAAATCCTCCTTTTTTTGCGAAGCAACCGCTGTTACATACGTAAGCTGGCTGCAACCAAGGATCGCTACAAAGACCTCCACATCCTGCACTTCACCCGTTGCGGTATCCACTGTCTGCAACCGCTTGCCTGTAAAATCAATGAAGAGCTTATCACCCACCTTATGCGGCACACGCATGGAAGGCTTACTCATACCCATATACGCATTTAACCGTATCAGGAAGGCAGAGTGCTTATACCCTGCAGGGCATTGGCTGATGTAATCAGCATATACCATTTGCTTGGTTACGCCACGCTTCCTCAGCCGTACTGCCAGTTCGGGAAGCAAGGCCTCTAAGTCCATTACACGGCTGCTTATTGTTTTTGGCTTCTGAATAAAAAAAGCCTTGGCCAGTTGCCCGTCACTCATCGAGTCCACCTGTGCTATGGTAATGCGCAGCTCAATGAACTGCAACAGGTATTTCTTCACCGTATTGCGTGCAACGCCTGTTGTTTTGCTGATAAATTTACTGCCCCGCCCATCTGAATAAAGCCGTAATACCTGTCTGATCTTAAACATGTCAATTGTTTTGTTGGACATAAATTATCTGGTTTGTTTTGTTTAAAACAACCGATAATTACCTTACAAAAACAACTGTTCTTTTAATACACTTTTCAGGGGGTCAGTTTAAGCCGGTATCAGGGGGTCAATTTGAAATGGCGCAAGGGGGTTAGTTTGTTTTGGCCGAAGGGGGGCAATTTGCGTGGATTTTCCAGTTATTGCCATAAGTTTGATTTAAGACGATATTACCATCTTCAGCCATTATTTCACTGGCAATATTTTTTGAAAGATTCTTTGAGTATGTTTGATTTTCCTCATCTACAAGTATTGCTACTTTTGCCTTACCGCCGATTTTATTAAAAATAAATCTCTTAATAATTAATGCTTGATTTTGATTATCCGGAACCATCCTTAGAATAGATTTATAATTTTCGGAAAAAGACTTAGAGATTATTCCGTCAGCTGTTGCAATCGGTAATATAAAAGCTGGACGTATTCCATCATAGTCTAAAATTGAGTTTAATGTAACCTCACTTAATTCGCTATTAGAATTTCCAATTATCATAATACAATTTTCATCCTTAACCAGTTTTTCAGCTACAATTTTTGCTTGTTCTTTAGAATATTGGTCATCTTTTTTTTCAATACTTACGATTTGCCCTTTTGAGGCGATGATTTTAGCTTCGTCACCGAAGCCCTGTTTAAACTCCTTTGGTATTGTAAAAGTCTTATCTGTACTAGACATTACAACGGCTATATATTTCGTGTCTGTAAAATCTCGTTTTCGAAATACGTCAATTTTATCTTTAATAAAGTATCCTATTACAGATGATAGAATTAATAAGGAAATCCAAGTAACAGGCTTTTTTAAAATATTTTTAAACTTCCTACCAAAAGTTTCTTTTGGTTCAGTCGTTTTAGTAGCCGGAGTTTCATCAGTTTGTTCCATTTTTATTTTTTTGGTTAAATAGAAAAAAAGACAATGGTTTGCATAGAATACTGTTGCGAAAAAATTGCAGGCAACGTTCAGGGCTTTATGCTGTTGGGATATTACCTTGCGTCTGCCCGTAACCGCTGGTAAATTTATAATTAAATGTTCATTGTTTTTACAAAGGTTCAATGATGCTGGTCAAGCCGAAACTGTTGCCTGGCTTTGCTATTAGCTGATGTTTGTTGGTCAGGCCCCAATAGTATAAAACCCAATGTTGTGCGTTCGGCTTTTGTCACGCCGCTGGCATTAGTTCATTATTATTAGCAATTAGCCTTGTAATCTTAGGCTGCAGTATCCAAACTCCAACAAATGAAAACAACATTAATAAAAAAGTTGAAAAATAATCATTAAATGTCACTTCTCTTTTTAGGTCAAGTGATACTAATGTTTTACAAGCCAAAATGATTACTTGAAAAAAAGAAAACATAAAATAAAAACTGATTAAAATTAAAAAAATTGTCAGCATATTTAATTTGTCTGAAGGTTTGTCTGGCGCAATTATGTAAATCAAAATTATTAAAATTGGAACTACGATAATATTGATTTTAAAGAGTGTCAAATTAAGAGTTGGAAGTCCTAATTCTCTAATTTTTTCCTGTCCATAAATACAGATGGCGTAAATCCAAATCGTGAAAGTTATCAATGAGATTGAATTGATGATTTCTTTCAGTGGACTTGGTGAAGTCCAAGCGGCTGCGATAGGAATTAATAAAAAAAGTTGCCAATGTTTAAACGATAAAATCTGTCTCATATTTATGTGGTTTAATTTAAAAATTAAGTCAAGCTGACGTACAACGTTCAGGGCTTGCCGCAGGGCTGGGATTTGAAAAACGTCAGACCGTAACAAAAGCTGATAAAAGTTGTTTGAAGATGAAGGTAACATAATAATGCTTAACAGGATTACTGTCAAGCTGGAACAAAAAGATAACCAATGCTGAAAAATGCACAAGTTAACTTGCGTCCGCCAGACTTGTGGCAAACCTAATGTTGGCTGTATGTACCACGTCTACGCTAAGGATATTTTTTGGTCTACATTTTTAATTACCAGACTTGTGAAAAACAGGTCAGTATGCGTTTATGGATGTTAAAGGTTTTTAAATGGGCTAAAGGAGTTTGGTTAGCTATATTAGGGAGACAGCAATTTTATACAGATAAGGAAACACCTTACTGTAATCCGCAATACGGAGAGTCTGATTAGAAATATTATATTATTTCTTGCAAAATAAAAGTCCTGCCTGCTGATTCAGTTACCAATATCCAATAACCCTTGTTGGTAGATTTAGCCGCTGTTTCTGCTTTACTAAAAACTTGTGGCCTTAATTCAGTGCCATCAAAATTGTATTCAGCAGTAGGCATTTTATAAGCCTTACCGTCCGCCAGTTTTATGGTTCTTGTGAAACCTTGTTTCTCCATTGCTGCATGAAGGATTTCATAGTCTGATTCAACAGCTTTGTGCAATTCAATTCTTGTAGTAAATGTAGGCATATTAAATATTTTTATTATTATACAATAAGCCGCCATTATTCTTAATGGTGGCTATTACAAAGATAATAATAAAAACTAATTTATTTAGGATAAAATAACTAAATGTTTTAGTTTACATAAATTGGAGTAATCAACTAATAAGTGTTATGTAGTGGAAAACCCACGCAAATTGACCCCCTCCCGCCATTTCAAACTGACCCCCGTCGGCCATTTCAATTTGACCCCCTGATTCCGGCTCAAATTGACCCC
>JAYVPT010000007.1:0-9764 GCA_043757165.1 Ferruginibacter sp. | reverse complement strand
CACAGTTTGCACAAATATGTGAGTGGCAAAGATGGAAAGATGAAATGATTGCCATTGCGGATGTTGTTGGCTTACAAAACATTTTAAATGCGCTTAGCACACCTGTACAAAAGTTTATTGTAGATGTAACCACTTATGTAAACTATACCATACCTGTTGGCTTTGTGCAGGGCAAACTATACATTATACCAACAGTAAGTGCATTTACCACCATACGTGATACAGATGCAGCAGTTAATTTATTTGTGGGGGTAACTGGTGTTGATGATATAGACCCGGCAAAAGGTGCAGAGTATGACATTAGTGTTTTTGCGGCCACCACGGCAAGGAATATACGTGTTGGGCCATTGCCCGTGGGCAGTACCGTTTACATTGTAAAAACAAAATTATTTTAACATGAAAAAAATTATTGCAGCGGTAATATTAGTATGCAGTTGTTTGTTTGCCCAGGCACAGCAAGATTATATCATTCGTAAAAAAATTATTGCACTGGAAGGCATTACATTAAGGGATGTACTAATTACAAGCTTTCAAAAAGATACCACGTTTGTAGGCGATAATCAACTGCCAACTTCTAAAGCTGTACGTGATTTTGTGGCAGCGAGGATTGCGGGTGTAACAGGGGATAGTGCCACTGTACATAAAACCGGAAATGAAACAATAGCTGGTATAAAAACATTTACTGATACCATTATAGTTAACAATCTTCCAGGGGCAGACAGCAGTAAGAAAGTGCCTAATACAAATTGGATAAAACAACAGTTGTATGCTCAAAAAGTTGCTGGATTGTTCCCGCAATATTCTATCCCTGTAGCAAATGCATCTGGTATATTAGCCGCAACAGCTGACTTCACCTATGATAATAACACAAGTACTTTAGCTATTGGCTACGCAGGGTATTACTCACAATCAATGATAAATATACATGGAGGTAATGGACTTATAGCGGCAGGTGGGTACGGCATGTACTTTAATGCACAAGGCGGTTATCCCGCCGACCCAAGTAAAAGCTATACATTTTATAATGGGGCATATTTGTATGCTAAATATTCAACTACAGGAACAGTTGGCTCATTTGTACATTGGGCTGATTGGTATGTTCAAAAATTTAGTGTAAGAGGGTTAGGCGCTGATAGTACTGCTCCCACAACATCAGGTAATGTACACATGCTTACTGTGGATGCTAACGGGCTATTTTCGCATCAGGCAATACCAGGTGGTAGCAGTGCATGGGCCGGAATAACCGGCAAGCCCACAACAATTGGTGGTTATGGTATAACTGATTTTAATAGTTTGGGAGATGCCCGTTGGAGCCTGCTGGCGCATACACATACGTTTGCTTCATTAACATCAAAGCCAACAACTTTGCTAGGATATGGTATTACAGACGCAGAATCTTACTTAGGAGTGCCTAGTACAAATGGCTATGTTCTTTCTTCTACAACTGGTGGTACAAGGTCATGGATTGCTGCCGGTGTCGGAGATATGTTATTGGGAAGTGCCCAGCTAAATACTGGTGTAAAAACTTTCAATAATGCAACACTTTTATTTAATAATGTCGCAGGTACTTTTAATGGAAGTTTTACAAACACAAATACAGCTAACAGAATATATACACTAAAGGATGCAGCAGGTACTTTGGCTTTTACATCTGACATCACTGGAATTAACAGCGGTACTAATACTGGTGACCAAACTACAATATCAGGTAATGCTGGTACTGCCACGACATTGGCAACAGGCAGAACAATTGGAATTACCGGAGATGTAACGTATACAAGTCCGTCTTTTGATGGGTCGGCAAATGTTACAGCCCTATCTACAGTTACTAAAATAAATAACACCTTATTGTCAGGATTAGCAACTGGGTTATTAAAAATAACTACAAGTACCGGGGTTCCTTCCACAGCAATTGCAGGTACAGATTACCAGGCTCCCATTTCGTTAACGGCGAATAAGTCTGTAGTAAGTAATGGTAGTGGAGGATTAACAACTTCAACAACTACTGATGCCGAGATTGGATATGTTGCAGGTGCTACCAGCAATCTTCAAACACAAATAAATGCTAAGGCAACTGATGTAAATGTGGTGCATACTACAGGAGCAGAAACTGTAGGAGGGGTAAAAACGCTTTCCAATAATGTAATTCACCAGGGCAATTCTACCCAAACCTGCACGACTTGTTACACTGCCTTTGCAACGGTTACAACAACACAGATGAATGCTATTACAGGTTTAGTTGACGGCGCTATTGTAAACAACACTGATAGTGCAGGATTTTGCAGATATAACGCTTCTTTGGCAGCATGGTTTAAACTGGTTAATCAATCTACTGTACAAGGGCCGGTATTAAGTTATGCTCCAACAACAGCAATACTATCAACCAGGCAGGTTGCTTTAGATAGTTTAACTGATTTAAGAATTGCAAGTGCGGCTGCTATCGAAAAAAGAAAATACGGAAGCAGAACAGTTGCTGGCACGGATGCTAATACTACAGTTGCGGCAGGTGATGTAATAAACTTTACTTCTTCAACATTAACATTAAATAGAAACCTTGACTTAACAAATATCAGCGCAGCAGGTGATTATTTTGAACTTACCGTCTATGCACAAGGGTTTAATCTTGTTGTTATAAATGGAATATTGAAAAGATATGATGGCAGTGCTATAACAACTTTCGACATTGGAGTACCTTATATTTTCAGGCGTGAAGCTGATGGCAACATTAAAGTAAAAAACTAAATTAAAAACATGAAAAAAATACTATTAGCATTATCTCTATTTATAAGTTTAGGACTTTCTGCGCAAAACTTTTTGCCTAATAACACGATGCGTGATACGCTGGTTGATTATAATGTGTCCGGCGTAATTGCTATCAATACCGATTTAGCTGTGCCAGCTACATGGCCATCAGGAATTATTGATTGCGGTGCATTTCAAAGTCTTTCTGCAACAGTTAACAGTGTAGGAACGGGCGGGGCAATATCTGTTCAATGGAGCAATTATCCTGACATGAGTGGCTTTTTTAGCTATTCATTTTATGATAATGTAAATGCAAAATACACCACTACTTTATCTTCAGTAGGTTCTTATATAATCAGCAGACGTGCAAAATATTGCCGAATAAGGTTAACTACTGCAACCAGTGCGGGTACTACAACGCTTAAAGTTTTTGGCAGCAATGTTATTCCTTTTGATCCTTATATAACAGCTTACAGTACCATTCAGGGTTTAGTAAGTGGAGACTTTACAAACAGTACAATAACATCAACTCAAACAGGTTCACAAATATTTTTAGAAAATTATCAAAGTTCAAGTTGGGAATTAAATGTTACAGCTGCATCAGGCACTACACCAACATTAGATGTCATACTACAGGAAAGCAATGGCGTGTCACTGTGGAAAGATTTATACCATTTCCCACGATTTACAACTACGGGTTATTTTATGACTCCTGCTTTAAAAACTAATGGAAGGACATTTAGGTATGTAAGAAATGTTAGTGGCACAACGCCATCATTTACAATGACAATTTCGAGATATAATAAGGGTGTAATAGGCTCACCGGTGTATCAATTTTTTGATTATGCAATTGTACCCAACACACTAAATAGCACTACAGCAGCATTTAATATTGCCGGGGCTACACAACTTTCAGTAAAGTACATAAGTGGTACGGCTACAGCCACCTGCTGGTTACAAACGCAGATTAGTAATGATGGCACTAACTGGCAAAACATTGACAGGCCCATACAAACACAAGCAAGTGCAACAACGCAAATTTCTAATGGACAAATATCAACAAGTTATGCAAGAGTGATAGTTACTTATGCTGGTAGCGCACAAACAGGGAATATTTCAATCAATGCTCAATAAACAATTATGAAAAAAATACTTTTAGGCTTTCTTCTATTTTTAAATTTTGCAGCTTTTGCGCAAAATGATTTTATACAAACGGTAGGCGATATTACAACGCAAAACTTAAACCCGTTAACAGGTGTGCCAACAGCAGGTTCTTTTGTAAGGCTATTATTAACCAACCAATCAACAGCAGCGATAACAATCAGTGGCACTTACACTGGCGTATTAAGTATTCAGTTATCTACGGATGGAGGTGTAACGTACCAAACATTTACCAACACCTTGTTATTAACCAGTGAATTTAATGCCGCAAAATCAGGTACGATTGCATCCACTTCAGTGGGTACTTTTACTATGGATTGTTCAGCATTAAGTGAAATAAGAGTATCAGCATTAGCAGCTGTAACTGGTACGGCATCTGTAAAAATTAAAGCAGTAACAGGAGCACAGCAAATAGGATTTAGTGAAATGATTCCAGCAGGTATAAATTTAATTGGTAAAGTAGGAATTGACCAAACTACACCGGGTACAACCAATGCCGTGTCTGTAACCAATGCCAGCATTCCAGTTACAAATACAGGAACATTTGCTGTGCAATCAACAGCAACTCTTCAGGCAGGCAGTGCAATAGCGGGAAAATTTGGTATAGACCAAACCACACAAGGAACAACCAACTTAGTTACATTAGGCGCTAATCAATCTGTGAATACAGCTCAAATAGCAGGTGCTGCTACTTTAGCAGGTAATGGTGTAACTGGTACAGGTTCGCAAAGGGTAACCATTGCTTCAGATAATACCGCAAATAGTAACCCGTGGTTAGTGGCCGGTAAAGATGCCAACAGTGCTGCAACTACTGTGAACCCAGTATTAGCAGGTGCAAGAATTTCACCTACAACCGTTGCAACATTGGATGCTACATTAGCAACTGGTGATGCTTCACATCTTCAAAACACAACGGGTAACCAGTTAGTAACAAAAGATTTTTCAACCTCTGAATTAGATTATACTTTTCATAATACAAGCGTTGCAACTACTGTGACAGTACAGCAAATTGTTCCTGCAAGTGGCACAGCAAGTATAAGAAATTTCATCACAGGATTAACGTTGCAATCCGATGCGCTGGGTGCTGCTGGTAATATATGGGTATTAGATGGGCAGGGCGCAATTGGTACAAGTGTTACGATTGCAACACCGGGAGTGTTTACAAGTACAGCTCATGACTTGAGAGTGGGTGATGCTATTGTTTTTACATCTTTGGGTACAATTACGGGTATTACAACTAATACGATTTATTATATCACAGCTACATCTTTTGCAGCCACAACATTTACCGTTGCTAATACACAAGGAGGTACAGCCGTTGCCATTACAGGTTCTACTTCAGCATTTACATTTTACAGATTGCTTTATCCAATAAGGGTACAGACAGCAGCCATAGGATCACCAGCATTAGTTACATTTCCTACACCATTAAAAGGATTTGCAAACACAGCTATAAATTTATTAATACCAACTTCTTTAACAAGTGGAAATATTTATCTCACAGTAAACGGCTATAGAGGCTTCTAATTATGAAAAAAATAATCACAGCAATATTCATTACAATTTCATTTAGCGTGAAAGCACAGTCCATTGATGCCGCTGTAAAAACAGAAATCAAAAGGCAGATAGATAGTGCAATGGCTTCTACATTATCTGTACCAGGCGTGGGCATATACATTACTAAAGATGCTATAGGAAGGAATGTTGTAAATGCAACTGCTGTACCTGTTGATTTGACCGCTATTAACGCAGCGATAAAAAAATTGCAGGATAGTGCATTAGTAGAACAAAATTGGAGAGCCAAATTAAAAGTTGTAACACAAAACGTAATCACTCAATAATGAAAAAACTGTTATTTATACTACCTATTATAATACTGCCTTTTATCACAGGGTTTTTCGTAAAACGTGGTCAATATCTTGTTAGCACAAAATATTATGTAGATGCAACTGGCGGCAGCGATGCAGCAGCAGGCACTTCACCAGGCACAGCCTGGCAAACAATTGCAAAAGTAAATTCTTTTGGAAACAGTTTTATTGATGGTGATAGTTTACTGCTTAAGTGTGGCGAAACTTTTACCGGCGGCATTGTATTTACACGTTCTGTAAGAATGGCATATTATTCTACCGGCGCAAAGCCAATAATCACAGGACTTTCAACAATCAGTAGCTGGGTTAATTTGGGTGGCAATATTTGGGAAGCCCCAACTACAGGGGTAAAAACAATGAATAACCTTGTACTAAGAAATGGCACACCACAGCAGGTGGGCAGATACCCAAATGCCAGTGCAGCAAGTGAGGGATATTTAACTAATACAGCAACCAGTAATACTACACTTACCGGCCCTGCTTTATCAACAGTTACCGACTGGACAGGTGCAGAAGTTGCTATCAGGGAAAAAAGATGGTTAATCGAACACAAAATAATTACTGCACATTCAGGAGGCACTTTAACTTTTAGTACTGCAGCAACGACCCCACTTGTTGGTTTTGGGTATTTTTTTCAAAGAGATAGCAGAACCTTAGATGTAGATGGTGAGTGGTGGCAGGATGGAACCAATAATAAATTGAGAATGTATTTTGGTAATAATAATCCTGGCGCATACACTATTCAGGCCGCAACAACGGATACACTTCTTACAGGGCCTAACAATGTAAGTGTAGATGGTATTAACTTTCAAGGCTCCGGTAAAAATGCAATAAATTTTAATGGGCGTACAGGAATAACGATTATAAACTGCACTTTGTATAATAGCGGCGAAGAAAATATTTATTTAAACTCTTGTAAAGTTGTAAATATTTCAAACAATACTATAATAAATAGTTTGGGTAGTGGCATAGAAGTTTTTTGCACCGGACTGTTAACTACCAATGTAGGAATACTTGTGCAAAATAATATTATTAGAAATGTTGCGTACATAGCGGGCATGGAAAAATCTGCAAAAGATTGTCCCGGTATACGAATTTACGGAGGCAACACTTTATCAGCATATAATAATACAATCAGCAATTGCGGCTATACTGGCATTTGGTGGGCGGGTGATACTATCAATGTGAAATATAATTTCATAGATAGTGTATGTACAAAAAGAGATGACGGTGGTGGCATTTACACATGGGTAACCAGTAGCGGCGAACCGCCAACAGTTAACCATGACAGGTGGGTAATAAGCAATATTGTATTGCACGCATTTGGCAATAACAACGGTACAAACTCAACTACGTTTAATACTTCAGCACAAGGCCTTTATGCTGATGGTGCCAGCAGGTATATTAATTATGACAGCAATACGGTTGCCTATGCCAACGGTAATGGTTTTCATGGCAATGGTAATACAGATAACCGTTTAAGATATAACACGTTCTATAATAATGCCAATAGTATATCATTGCAAAGATTTTCTGGAAGTAACCCTATGAGAAATATTACTATAACAAAGAATATCATTACGCAGTATAGATTTCAGTACAACAATCAAAGTATAAATAGTCCTTCAATAACTGCTGAAGCTGATATATTAGCCATGGGTACCATTGATAGTAATTATTATTCTACTAAAGCAGGTATTGATAGTTCGGTGCGTAAAATAACCACATTTGCAGACGGAAGTAATTATAAAGACAGTATAAAAACAGTTGCCTATATGCCATCCGTTGGACAGGAAACACATAGTACAAATATTGCCACTACAGGTGTGCTATATTACAATGCAACCAATGCACCGGTTACTACCAGTTTGGGCAGCTATAATTATACAGATTCTTATGGTACTAACTACCCAGGAAGTGTTACAATACCTGCGTATGCGAGTAAAGTATTATTTCAGGGTGCAGCAATTGTAAGTGGCAGTGGCTTATTTAATCTGAATTTTAAATTCCCATAATTGAAGTACTTACTTACCATATTATTATTTACATGCTCTGTTTGTTTTGCGCAAACCGTGCATGTATATGATGCTTACCAGTTGTACAAAAAGCCGCTTAACACCAATGATAAAATAGTAATGGCATCGCAATTTGTTAGCGGAGCAGCTGATGGCATTAACCAGGCAATACAGGTGCATGGTTTGGGCGCAGGTAAATCATTTTGGGATTACCAAACAAGCTGGAAACGTAAGTATAAAGATTTTGATGCAGGCGATACCAGGGCGGCATATCTATTTAGTAAATCTGCTTTTGTTGCTGGTACTGATGGTTACCACTTAACAAGATTTATCAGCAGGAGTACAATGACGGCCACCATTATTATAGATAAAACAGATTTGAAAAGTTGGAAAGCGGTTGTAGGAAAGTTGCTTATTATGTCATTCGCAAACCGGCTGGGCTTTTGGCTTACTTACGATGTTATTTTTAAATAAATATTTTCTCATAAGCAGTTATTTTTGGTTAGAAACCCTGCATTTCTATGCGGGGTTTCGTTTTTGTTTTTGTAGTGAATAAGCATCACCTATAAAAATGAAACATGAAACAATCAGTGTTAAGAACGCCCATTAGTTACTACGGCGGCAAACAAAAATTAGTAACCACCATTTTACCTCTTATCCCTGGCCACAATTTGTATTGTGAGCCGTTTGTTGGTGGCGCTGCAATCTTCTTCTCAAAACAACCAAGCCTGGTTGAGGTTATTAACGACACCAATAAGGAGTTGATAAACTTTTATTGCATGCTGCAAAATAGATTTGTTGAACTTCAAAAAATGGTGGCCGTTACATTGCATAGCAGAACATTGCACAGAGATGCACATGTTGTTTACGAATACCCTCATTTGTTTGATGAAATTAAAAGGGCCTGGGCTGTGTGGGTTTTAAGCACACAAAGTTTTAGCGCAATGCTGGATGGCAGCTTTGGTTATGATAAAAAAGATAATACCACCACAAAGAAAATAACCAACAAACGAAACCAGTTTACTGTAGAATATGCAGAAAGGCTGCAAAACGTACAGGTAGAGTGCGCTGATGCATTATACATTATTGGTAGTCGTGATACTGTTGATACATTTTTTTACATTGACCCACCTTATTATAATAGTGATTGCGGCCATTATAACGGCTATACCGAACAGGATTTTGAAAACCTATTGATACGGCTTACTACAATTAAAGGCACGTTTATTTTATCCTCATATCCATCGGAGTTGCTAAAACAATATACAAAGGCACACAGCTGGCAAAATTTGGCAATTGAGAGCGGGGTTAGTGTAAATAGTAAGAGCGGCTATTTAAAACGAAAGGTGGAGATGATAACGGCAAATTATGAATTAAAAAAAAGGCCGGACATTGAATGGGTGCGAACCAACAAACAACTGAGTATTGCTACTCCGTCCGGCCATTATTCGTAGTGAATAAGCCGAAAGGGGTAGTTGTTTATTGGTTCGCAAGGCAAATATATGGTAACTTAGAATATGCGATTTAGAATTTCAATAAAAAGTGGTTGGAAAACATTACAATTTATTGTTGAACATATTGAAGTATCAAAGAAGAAAGAGCATTTTAAAGTGATTGCAAGAAATAAAACTGTTACGTTGGAAAGTAACCGGCCAATGTTTAGAAATGCCGGTTTAAAGCACAGGCGGCCAGACTGGAGCGTTGTTGACGGTAAATTGGAATACGGGGGTGCATTGGAAACATTAGCAGAAGCAATAATGAATATAATTGAACCAAAAACGCCCAAAAAATGATGCTTAAAAAGTGCTTACTAAGCTATATTTGTGCATTAAAAAAATACCTCTCTGTGGTTTTTATTTTACCGCTTTGTGGTTTTTGCGTTTATAAAACGGCAGAATTACCAAAACTGTTTATTCTTTAAAAGAGTAGAGATAAGATAACCCCAATAGGCGCAGGTCTCCAGACCTGTTGCCTGACG
>JAYVPT010000006.1:0-34442 GCA_043757165.1 Ferruginibacter sp. | reverse complement strand
GCTTAAGAAAGGAGCGATATTTTTAAAAGAAAGCAAAGTGTTAAGCCCCCATCCCCTAAAGGGGGGTAATTGTGTTTTATTGTTAATAATCGCTTTGGTAAGCTCCCCTTTAGGGGATGGGGGCTTACAAGTGCAGTGTTTTGTCAGCTTTAAAATATTCTATTGCTTTTAAATCGGCTAAAATGATAGATGCTTTTCTTAGAGCTGTTTCTTCTTCAATCAGTTCCATTGCTTTTTTACGGTTAGCTTCATCCAGATGGCTGAAGGGTTCATCAAGCAATAAAAAATTAAATGGTTGTTGTAAAGCCCGGATAATGGCAATGCGTTGCTGCTCGCCATAACTACAGGTTTTACAAAGTTTGTTCAGTTTATTTTCTATGCCCAGCCGCCTGGCCATTGCTGCAATTTTATTTTCAGCATGAAAAGGATTCAGCTGGTGTTTTATTTCCAGGTTTTGTAAAACAGTTTGTTCTGCAAATAAACGCAGGTCCTGGAAAACGATGCTGATGTGTTGCTGGCGGTAAATGGCAAAATGTTCTGCATCAAAACTGGCAATGGAATTGGTATCGTAAGCAATTGTGCCGTTAAAATCTTTTCTTAATCCGTATAAAAAATGAATGAGTGAAGTTTTGCCGCTGCCGCTGGGTGCCACGATCTCAATTTTTTCTCCTTTGTTGAAAATAACACTGCTGTTCCAGATCTGCGAACTGGAAATTTTTTCTTCTTCAATAAATGTGGGAACTACATGTTGCAGTTGTATTTGCATGAGTTGAAGATAAATTAAAAAACCTATAAGAAATTTTACAACTTATAGGTCTTTTAAAATAATTATAATTGTTTATTTGCGTTTTAATGGAGGGGTTGGCGGAGAAAATTTGGTTGTATCAGTTGAAACTTTTTCCATCTTAATATCACTTATTTCCATCTTCTTATCTCTTTCCATTTTTAACTGCCCCAGTGTACCCAAATATTGGTTGAGTTGTTTAAGGCTGTTGGTATTTTTATCCATCAGATTTAGTTCCATTGTTTGTGTAATGCCACCACCTTCGTACTTGCCGCCTTTCATGTACACATTATCCCACATTTTTAGTGAGGCATCATAAACGGCTTTTGCAGTACTGTCTTTAGTGGCATCGCTTTCAAAAGCTTTCATTATATATTGAAGGTTTATATAACCCCCAAAAGATTCGCCGCTTATTTTGCTTAAAAAATCAAAATTGGTATTACTGCTACCTAAATATTTGTCTACATTTTCTTTTGAGTTGCCAACGGCAAAATACTTACCGTTTGTATTATAAGCGATAGGTAAATCATCTGTTTTACCCTTTCCTAATTTTTCACCTGCTTTTATTAAAAGATTAAAAGCTTCCTTATCGCCAATGGAAGTTGCAAAAATTATTTCAGGTTGCGGACTATTAGTTTCAAAACTTTTGTCGTCCCCATTCATTCCTTTAAAACTGATAGAATCTTTTTTATGCTTTATTTCAGTTAAAGCAATAAGAATATCTCCTTTATTTGCTTTAATAAAATCATCTAAACTAAAGCCTGCAAATGCAAGGCCCATATTGGCGTACCCTTCAACACCCATCAGTTTCAATAATTCTTTTATGCCTTCGGGTTTAAAGCTCATGGCAAATACTGCAGCTACATCTTTTACAGGCAGACGCTTTATCATTTCTTCATCAATATTTTTGCCACCGTATTTTTTATACAATTCCGATAATTCCTTGCCGGCATAGCTTTTAAGATTCATTAAAATTTTTCCGTTTTCAAAATTTACTGTGGCTGCTGCAATATTGCCTTCATATAATTTATTCAGGTTTAGCATCGCCATTGCTGGATTCGATAAACCACCTTTGTATAATTCCTCACTATTCATCCAAAAATGAACATCGCCTGGTTGTTTTACCAGTTCTGTAAATTTTTCATCTTCGCCTAATGAGTTACTTTCTTTTAAATCGAATATGGTTTTACAGGCCGCACTTAAATCTCTTGACTTTACGGTATACATAGAATCGGTAGTAGGTTTGTAACCCTGCATACTTAATTGAGGAGCATTTACCAAGCAAACAAATTTTTCTTTATTCCATCCTATAGAGAAGGGTGATTTAGTGATAAAATTAATCCCATCTTTTTCGCTTTCAGTTCCGCCTTTGGTTACATCAAGCGAAAACAGTTTGAATTTTTCTGCATCTTTAATTGTGCCGGTAAAAACCACAACGCCACCAACAGAATCTGTTTGCATAAAGAACTGCATGTCTGCTTTGGTATCAATACCGCTGTTGTCAGGATTATCCAAAGCACTTTTTACAAAAGTGGGGATTGAGCTGTCGGCATACATTTTTTGAAATAATGCATTTTTCTTTATTTCATCCCATGGTAATTTGGATGATAAAGAAGCACCGTTGATATGCACCACAACGGCGGCATTTTTTGGAATAAATTTTCCTTCTTTATTTTTTTTACTGCAGGATGCCAGCAATAAAATTGCAAAAGCAGCTAAAAGCGGGATACGAAAACGTACTTGCATAAAATTGATTTTTGAACCCCCTATCTCCGCCAGTTGGCGGAGGAAAAGGAGAAGATTATGATTTATTTTTTGTTAATTATAATGATAGAAAAAAGTTAACTAAGTTTTCAAAGACAACCACATGCTGTTCGCCGGTGGCTAAATTTTTTACCTGGCAATAATTTTGCTCTATTTCTTTACTGCCAATAATTATGGCGTAAGGTATTTTATATTTTTCAGCGTACGAAAATTGTTTTGCAATTTTTGTTTCTTCCTGGTGATATAATATTGAGGCAACGCCTGCTTTACGCAATTGCTGCATAATATTAAATGCAAAAGCGCTTTCGGCTGCACCCATATTAAAAAAGATGGTTTTTGTACTTTCTTCCAGATTTTCCGGAAACAGGTTCAGTTCTTCCAGTACATCATAAATCCTGTCAACCCCAAAACTAATACCCACACCGGGGATGCCGGGTACACCAAACAAACCAGTTAAATCATCATAACGTCCACCGCCACCGATGCTGCCCATTTTTACAGTAGCTGGTGCTTTGGCTTCGTAAATAATTCCGGTATAATAATTAAGGCCACGGGCTAAAGTAAAATCAACAACAATATTTTTACCTGCAGTATGTTGCAATACATTTTTTATTTCTTCCAGCCCACGGTTACCTTCTGCAACGTTTCCAATAATACTGATGACCTGGTTAATTTTTTCATCGTTGCTGCCGCTGATGCTTACGTATTTTTCTATTATTGTAATTTGGTTTTCCGTTAATCCTTTTTCTGCAAGTTCTTCTTTTACTTTATCAATGCTTGTCTTATCTAATTTATCAATGGCGGTTGTTATGGCAACTAATTTATCACTTGCATTGCAGGCTGTTGCCAGAGCAGATAAAATTTTTCTGCTGTTAATCCGTAATTCATAATCTTTTAAACCAAGGCGGTTAAATACTTCATCATAAATCAGAGCAAATTCTGCATCGCTTAGTAAAGATGGGTTACCTACAATATCAGCATCGCATTGTGTAAACTCCCTGTAGCGCCCTTTTTGCGGACGGTCGGCCCTCCATACCGGTTGTATCTGGTAACGCCGGAAAGGGAAAGTTAATTTAGTGTGGTTCATTGCCACAAATCTTGCAAAGGGAATGGTAAGGTCGTATTTAAGAGCTTTGCCTGCAATTGGGTTTTTAAACTGAGATAAATACTTTGAATAGTCTTTTTTGTCATCTAATAATTCTTTAAATAGTGGGAGTAATTTTTCAGATGGAATATCCCAAAGAGGTTTAGCATAAGGACTTTCTTCAGTTAGATTTTGTTGTCTGCTGACCAATTTAGATGCTGTGTCATGATCTTTTAAAAATTGAGAAAAGGCTTTTAAAAAATTCTCGTTAAATGGATTACCTGAATCAAGAATTCTAAAAATGAGTTTATCGCCTTCTTCACCATATTTACCCATCAGTGTTTCTAAATTTTCCATGGCAGGTGTTTCCAATGGCTGAAATCCATATAATTCAAATACAGTTTTTATGGTGGAAAGAATATGATTTCTTTTTCTAAGAGTTGTTGCTGTAAAATCCCTGGTGCCTTGTGGTATGGAAATTTTTGTCATTGCTTATGCTGGCTTATACTTTTTGTTGTTTAATTATTTGTTCGCATGCTTTTTCAATTAATGCAAATGCTTCATGATAACCTGATTCCGGTCCCGACCATGGATCTGGCACATCCCTGTTTTGATCGGGGTATAATTCATTCAACAGCAAATCAACTTTGTTGGCATCGAATTTATTTTTTGCAATCATTTTCATATCATCCACGACATCTTCTGCCATAGCATAAATTTTATCGTATTGTTCAAAATCTGTAGCTGTAAATTTCCGGCATCTTTGTTTACTGATATCAATACCGTTTTGCAAAGCTACTTTAATACTTAAATAATGTGGCGGTTCGCCGGCATGGTATCCATTGGTGCCGGCACTCTCCACGGTCCAGTTCAATCCTGCTTTCCATGCTTTATGTTGTAAAATTCCTTCGGCCAGCGGGCTCCTGCAAATATTACCCAGGCACACCATCAAAATTTTCATGCTGCAAAGATAAATGAAAGTTGAAAGTTCAAAGTTGAAAGTTAGTGCAGCCTGTAACTTTCAACCTTTAACCTTCAACCCCGTATTTTATGGAATCTTAAAACAATCTCATCTCATTATCAAACAAGCGCCTGTTTTGAAACAACCATTCATCATTTCAAAACAAAAAAAATGAAAACAGAATTAATACTTAAAAGCGATGTATTAGACATCCTTTTCGAAAACCGTAACAAAGCCTATGGCGCTTACGATCTGCGTAAATTTTACGACAACCGTTTAATGAAATCGCTTGGTGTAATGTTGGGGGTTGTAGTGGTATTATCGGCGTTTACTTTTATGCCTGGTAAGAAAACTTCTTTGCAAGAGGAAGAAATTATAACTACAACAACAATATTTTCTCCGCCGGAAAAAAAAGCCGAGCCGGAAGTTAAAAAGGAAAACACAGCTTCATCGCAAACTCCCGTAAGCACAAGAAAACTTACAGATAATATCGTTATTACTACGGATAGTATTACAGATCCCATACTTGCAATTAATGACAATGACAAAATCGGCAATCAAAATATTGATGTGCCTGACGGCGGCCCGGGTATTGTGCAACAACCTGCAGGTGATGGGGATGGTAAAGGCCCGGATGTAGAGCCGGTAAAACCAGAACTTGTTGATAATATTACACCAACAGAAACTGCAGAAGAAATGCCTTCTTACCCAGGTGGTATGGAGGCTTTAAAAAGATTTTTACAAAAGAATTTAACTAACCCCAGGGACCTGGAAGAAGGTGAAATGGTAAGTGTAAGAATAAGATTTTTAGTGGGCTACGATGGTAAATTAAAAGGGTTTACCAATGTGCAGGATGGAGGCGAAGAATTTAACAAAGAAGTAATACGGGTGTTAAAGAAAATGCCGGAGTGGGTACCAGGAAAAACAAAGGGACAAAACGTATCAGTTTATTATGTTATTCCGGTAAAGTTTGTCCCGTTCAACTGATTATACGCCATTATTTTTGTAATTTGGCAGTCCGATAAATATTTTAACTGTAAGGTTTAATTAAACCTTACAGTTACATTTAAAAACTATTTTATGGCACTCGAAGAATTTGAAAAAGAACAAATAAGTGACAGGGAAAAAAATGCAATACGCATACGCAGCATTACCAATTATACGATGGGGGTATTCTTTATTGCAGTTGGTTTTTTCTTTATGTTTCCAACTAAATATACGGCTCAATATGTAAATCAATACGATCCTTTGGTAATAAGATTATTTGCCGGCTTATGTTGGATATATGGGTTATTCAGATTGTACAGGGGTTATAAGAAAAATTATTACAGAGATTAATGAAACACAAGACAAATACGTTCTTTCTTTTTGTTGTAATTGTATTTTGTATGGTATTATCTGCCTGCAACAATGATAACAAAAACAAACAGATTGTAACCGATACTCCAACCAGTGGTACTATTAATATCAGTGTTGATGAAAGTTTCCGTCCGGTAATTGAAGAGGCTATAAAAGTGTACGAGGGTTCTTTTCCCAATGCACATATCATAGCACATTACAAACCCGAGGCTGAATGTTTTAAAGACTTTTATGCAGATACCGGCAACCGGATGATTATTGTTACCCGTGGACTTACCCGTAAAGAAAGCAGGTATTATACCGACTCTTTAAGCTATACGCCTGTAAGCAACAGGCTGGCCTGGGATGCCATCACTATCATCACCAACAAAAACAATAGCGATACTTTATATTCTTTAGAAAGTTTGCAGCAACTGCTGCAGGGCAAAGAGGGAAATCATAAAAAAATGGTATTTGATGGTTTGAATGCAACCAGTACAGTACGTTTTACAATCGATAGTATACTGCATGGCGGAAATTTTGATACCAGCGTGGTAAAAGCAGTTAAAAACAGCAGCGAAGTGCTGGATTATATTGCTGCCAATACAGATGCTATTGGCTTGGTAGGCATAAGCTGGATTGGCAATCCGGAAGATACGGCACAGGTAAACATGTTAAAGAAAGTAAAAATAGCGTACGTAAAATGTAATGCATGCAACGATACGCCTTATGTAAAACCAAGCCAGCAAAGCATCTTAAGCAGAAGATACCCTTTGGTACGTGGTTTGTATTACATAGTAAAAGAAAATTATTCAGGATTAGGATCAGGGTTTGCAGAATTTCTGAATTTTGAAAGAGGACAACTGGTTTTCAGAAGGGCATACCTGGCACCTAAAATGGATTTTGGTATAAGAACAGTACAGGTCAACGAAAAATTATAAAAAATTTATCCCAAAAATATAAGGGGGTATTTATAAAATTGATATTATTGTAAAGTATAAAACAGCAAAATAAAATGAACAAGATTAAAGTAGCGGTATTGTTTTTAACCACAGCACTGGTTATGAACTTTGTTAGTGCACAAAGCATTGACGAAGGCAGAAAGTTTTTGTATTATGAAAAATATAAGAGCGCTAAAGGTGTATTTGAAAAATTACTCGCCGCCAACCCCAATAATGTGGATGCTGCCTATTGGCTGGGGCAAGCCTTAATTGGGCCAGATGATAATAAAGATATTGCAGGTGCAAAAGAATTATACCGTAAAACACTTGAAGCAAACAGTAACAATGCTTTACTTACTGCCGGCATGGGGCATATTGAATTAACAGAAGGTAAAACACAGGATGCCCGTAACAGGTTTGAAACAGCAATTTCATTAAGCCAGGGAAAAAGCATACCGGTATTAAATGCCATAGGGTTGGCCAATGGAAATTTTGATTCTAAAAACGGTGACGCCGCTTATGCAATTGAAAAATTAAAACTGGCTACCACACTAAAAGGTTTTAAAGATCCGGAAACATATTGTTTGCTGGGAGATGCTTACCGCAAGTTGATTGACGGGGGCAGTGCAATAAGTGCCTATCAAAGCGCTTTGGCAATAAATCCAAAATATGCAAGGGCATTGTATCGTATTGGTAAAGTATATCAAACACAAGGCAGTACCCAATCGGAGATATACATGAAAAATTTTAACGATGCTATTGCTGTTGATCCGGCTTATATTCCGGTGTATCAAAATCTATACCTGTTGTTTTACCAAACAAATATTGGTAAATCAGCAGAATATCTTGAAAAATATTTAACCCTGATGGGTGATGATGAACCACAGGCCTGCTATTACAGATCAACTATTAAATATGCACAGGGTTTGAATACTGAAGCCATTACACAGGCTGACGGTTGTATTACTGCCGGAGGTGCAAATGCAGATCCCCGTTTGTTTGGTTTAAAAGGATATGCGTTTAATAAATTAAATGATTCAGTAAATGCCAAAGCTGCTTTTGAAAAATTCTTTCAATTGCAAAAACCCGACAAGATCGGGCCTACTGATTATAAAACTTATGCAGAATTACTATTGAAATTCCCCGGTAATGAGGCATTGGCCGGCACTTATATTGAAAAAGCAGTTGAAAGCGATACAACAGAGCTTGGTAAGATAGCTTTATTAAAATCGATAGCTACAGGTTTTGAAACGCAGAAAAAATTTGCAGAGGCTGCTGATTGGTATAAAAAAGTTTTGAGTGTAAGAAAAATCCCTACTAAACTGGATATTTTCAATACAGCCAATAACTATTCACGTGGTGGAAATTACCAGGCTGCTGCTGATAACTGGGGTCTATACACCACAAAATATCCCAACGAAACTTATGGTTTTTATTACACAGCGCTGGCCCAGGCAAAAATTGATACCACTATGACGTTGGGGCTGGCTGTACCAAGTTACCAAAAAGTTATAGAACTTGGGGAAGCGCAGTGGGCAACGGATTCTGTTAAAGTAAAAACACATTTATTAAACGCCTATAAATATTTCATTCAGTACACTTATAATATACAAAAAGATAAAAAAGCAGCATCTGATTATTGTGCCAGGTATTTATTAAAAGAACCAACTGATACAGAGGTGCAGGAGTTTAAAAAAATATTTGATGCTCCTTCAAAACCAGCTCCTGTAGTTAAGCCTGCAACTAAACCGGCAACAGGTACCAAACCTGCTACCGGTGGAACAAAACCTGCCGGCTCAGGCACCAAGCCACCAGTGCCAAAAAAAAAGTAAAGTCTAAAGCTTAAAATACAACCCCGTTACTTTTTGATAACGGGGTTTTTTGTGGTACATAATATTGAATATTGCTATTGCTGCCTTATTTTTGCCAATAATTTAAATAATAATATCCGGATGCATTTTTTTTTCCTCCAGGCGGCTAATACAAATAGTGCAACCAATTATTTGCCCATTGCCCTGCAACTTATTTTTGCTGTAGGTTTAATCGCTACAATAATGGTATTGTCGAATTATTTGGGGCCTAAAAGAAAGACTTCAGATAAGCTCCAGAATTTTGAAAGCGGCATTGAAATAAAAGGCAATGCCCGCCAGCCAATGGCCATCAAATATTTTTTGGTAGCAATTTTATTTGTATTGTTTGATGTGGAAGTGATTTTCTTTTATCCATACGCTGTAAATTTTAAAGAATTGGGTTGGAATGGATTTTCAGCTGTAGTAATGTTTGTGGGATTATTTGTAACAGGGTTTATTTATATAATTAAAAAAGGTGCTTTAGATTGGGAAGATTAATAATTTGCTTATTAGCAAACTTGATAATCAGGTAATGAACTATAAAGCCTTGGAGTTGTTTAGAAGTTATCACCTTATCAATTTATCACATTATGTCACGTCCGGTACAATATAATAATACAGTAAAATTCGAAGGCATTCCCGAAGGATATATGGGAGAAGGTTTTATGGCCACCAATTTTGAAAAAGTCGTAAGCCTTGCCCGTAAAAATTCTATCTGGCCTTTACCATTTGCTACTTCCTGCTGTGGTATTGAGTTTATGGCTACCATGGCCAGTCACTACGACCTGGCACGTTTTGGAAGTGAAAGAGTGGGCTTTTCTCCACGCCAGTGTGACCTGTTGATGGTAATGGGAACAATATCAAAAAAAATGGGACCGGTATTACGCCAGGTGTATTTGCAAATGGCAGAGCCACGTTGGGTGCTATCTGTCGGCGCATGCGCCTGTTCCGGAGGAATATTTGATACTTACTCAGTATTGCAGGGTATAGATCAGGTAATTCCTGTAGATGTGTATGTGCCCGGCTGCCCGCCAAGGCCTGAAGCAATTTTAGATGGGTTTATGAAGATACAGGAGTTGGTAAACCAGGAAGGTTTGAGGAGAAGGCACAGCGACCAGTACAAGGAGTTGTTAGGTAGTTACGGAATACAATAATTGGCGATTGTAGATTTCAGATTTAATTAAATCTGAAATCAGAGATCTAAAATAGTTTAAAATGGCTTTAACCAATAATACAATACAGCAAAAACTAACTGATAAATTCGGCGACCAATTAACTGATTGGCAGGAGCCTTATGGTATGCTCACTTTTACCGCACATAAAGATTTGAATATAAAAGTGCTGCAGTTTTTGTTTGACGATGCTGAATTAAAATTCCAATTTTTAACCGATTTGCAAGCGGTGCATTATCCTGATAGAAAAGGAGAGGAGCTGGCAGTAGTGTATCACCTGCACAACCTGGTTGATAATGTAAGGATACGGTTTAAAATATTTGTTGACATTAATAAACCGGATGTGTTTACTGCAACTGCTTTATACCAGTCAGCAAATTTTATGGAAAGGGAAACCTACGATTTCTTCGGGGTAAATTTTATTGGTCATCCTAATTTAATAAGAATACTGAATGTAGATGAGATGGATTACTTCCCCATGCGGAAAGAATTTCCATTGGAAGACCAGAGCAGGATCGATAAAGATGATGAGATGTTTGGAAGGTAAAGAATTTCACACAAAGTGGACAAAGTACATAACATTTTTCTTTGTGCCTTTTGTAACCTTTGTTTCGTTGTGTGAAATGAGAAAGATTGAAAACAAAAATGTAGTGCAAAGTACTACGCTACTGAAGTTAAAAAATGATCAAATGCCGGTAACAAAAAAATAGAAAATATTAATGTCTCAACAGGATCATATTTTATTACCAGAAGGCTCAATAGAGAAACAAACCACCACATTAAACCTGGGGCCAACGCACCCTGCAACACATGGTGTGTTTCAAAATGTGCTCGAACTGGATGGCGAACGAATTTTAAAAGCCACTTCAACTGTTGGTTACATCCACAGGGCTTTTGAAAAACTTGCAGAAAGAAGGCCACTGTACCAAATTACCCCAATTACCGACAGGTTAAATTATTGTTCTTCTCCCATCAATAATATGGGCTGGCATTTAACTTGCGAAAAACTGCTGGGTGTTACAACTCCCAAACGTGTTGATTATTTACGTGTGATTATTATGGAGCTGTCACGTATCAGCGATCATTTAATTTGTAATTCAATTGTGGGTGTTGATAGTGGCGCTTACTCAGGATTTTTATACCTGATGCAATTCCGTGAATTAATTTATGAAATATATGAAGAAATATGCGGTTCCCGCCTTACTACTAATATTGGGCGTATTGGCGGTTTTGAAAGGAATTTCACAAATACAGCGTTTGAAAAACTCGAAAAATTCTTAAAGGAATACCCTAAGCAATTAAAAGAGTTTGAAAACCTGTTTACCCGTAACAGGATATTTATTGACCGTACTGTTGGATGCGGACCAATTACAGCCGAACGTGCATTGAATTATGGTTTTACCGGGCCAAACTTAAGAGCTGCAGGTGTTGATTACGATGTTCGTGTGCATACGCCTTACAGCAGTTACCAGGATTTTGATTTCACCGTTCCTGTTGGAACCACCGGCGATTGTTACGACCGCTTTTTGGTACGTAACGAAGAAATGTGGCAGAGCTTAAGCATACTTGAACAGGCCTGGCAAAAGGTGCAGGAATTTAAAGGTGCCGATGCAGAAGTGTATCATGCAGATACACCTGCATATTATTTGCCCGAGAAAAAAGACGTGTACACCAAAATGGAAGCGCTCATTTACCATTTTAAAATAATAATGGGAGAAACTGATATTCCTGCCGGTGAAGTTTATAATAGTGTAGAAGGTGCAAATGGCGAGCTGGGATTTTATTTGATAAGTGATGGTGGCAGAACACCCTATCGGTTACATTTCCGCAGGCCATGTTTTATTTATTACCAGGCTTACCCCGAATTGATACAGGGAGGAATGATAAGTGATGCCGTGATAACTATGAGCAGTTTGAATTTGATAGCGGGTGAATTGGATGCTTAAAATAATCAAGGATGTAATGAACCACGAAAGAAAAATAGCTATAGCCGCAAAATTCGTCACTTTTGAAGAAGCTGAAGAAAATGATAATCTTTATTTTTCGCAAATGACTGCCGAAGATTTATTGAAAGAATGCTTTGATTTAAGAAGGCTTAATTATTTTGATGGAAAAACAGAAAGATTACCAAGAATAGAAAAAGCAGGAAGGATAATTAAACGTAAGTGAAAATGGATAAGATGCCTGAATTTCAAAAAGATTTTGAGGACTTTATTGCATTGTGTAATCAATATAATTTAGAATATCTTGTTATAGGTGGGTTTGCAGTAAGTATCCACGGGTATCCAAGAACAACGAAAGATTTAGATGTTTGTATAAATAAAACCGAAGAAAACGCAAACAGGATTATAAAGATTTTAAACGACTTTGGATTTGGTTCTTTAAATTTTAAAATTGAAGATTTTTTAAAAGATAATATCATAGCTCAGTTAGGTTATGCCCCTGTTAGAATTGATATTTTGAATGATTTAAATGGCATAGACTTTAATGAAGCTTATAAAAATAAGAGAGTGGTAAATATGAACGGCATACCTGTTAGCTTTATTGGGTTTAATGAACTTATCCTCAATAAAGAGAGGGCAGGCAGAGACCAGGATTTACTTGATGTTAAAAAGTTGAAAGCACGTAATAAACTAAAATAGTATGACTTTTTCGCAAGAGCAACTAAATAAGGTGACGGAAATAATTTCCCGTTATCCAACTGGCAAACAAAAGAGTGCTTTGCTTCCAGTATTGCATATGGCACAGGAAATTTTTGGCGGCTGGTTAGATGTACCGGTGATGGATTATGTGGCAACATTATTAAACATTGATCCAATAGAAGTGTATGAAGTGGCAAGCTTTTACAGCATGTATAATTTAAAGCCTGTTGGTAAATATATGTTTGAAGTTTGCCAAACCGGGCCTTGCATGTTGAATGGCAGCGATACGATTATTGACTATATCAAACAGAAATTAAACATTGGTGTTGGAGAAACAACAACCGATGGCATGTTCACTTTAAAAACAGTGGAATGTTTAGGCGCCTGTGGTTATGCACCCATGATGCAACTGGGCAAAAATTTCAGGGAACATTTAACCAAAGAAAAAGTAGATACTATAATTGAAGAATGCAGGAATACTGCAGCATTAAATAATTAATACAATGAAAAAAATATTTACTGCCCTTTTTCTTTTTGTAATTGCTGCAGCTAATGCACAAAGTAAAGATGAAAAAGAATTGACTGAAAAAACATATTTACTCAGCCATACTATTTTTGGTACAAAAGATAGTGCAACATTGGAAAAGCTATTGGCAAAAACAGTGAGCTACGGCCATTCTCACGGTAACCTGCAAAACAGGGCTGAAATGATAAAAGGGGTAAGCCATAATCAATCAAACTATACCGATACAGCTGTTTCAGCCATCAAAATATTTATTGAAGACAAGACTGCAATTGTGCGTTATTTGTTTAAAGCAAAAGAAAATAAAAAAGACGGTACAGTTACAGATCTTAACTTCAGCATGATGCTGGTATGGATAAAAGAAAAAGGCAAATGGAAATTAATGGGCAGGCAGGCAGTAAGTGTTCAGTAAAAACTAAAATAAAATGAAGTTCTTTTTAATATTGATCTTTTCTTTTTGTGCTGCTGGTTGTTTTGCGCAACAGACTGAAGAAGAGAAATTGATTGTTACTGTAAAGGAATTTCACCAGGCACTGGTAAAAACGAATACTGTTTCTTTAAACCAGCAAACAGATAAAGCATTAAGTTACGGGCATAGTAATGGTTGGGTGCAGAACAAGAAAGATTTAATAAAAGATTTTGAAACCGGTTATATCAGTTATCAAAGCTTTAAAGAAGACAGTATAACAGTAACGATAAATGAGAATATAGCCAATGTGCGGTTTGTTGCAGATATTACAGCAACTAAGAAGGAAACAACCAATACCTTTCATTTAAAAGTACTGGAAGTGTGGGTGAAGAAAAGTAAAAGATGGGTGTTGTTTGCAAGGCAGGCGGTGAAATGAAAAATTAAAAAATTAAAAATTAAAAAGTAGAAATCAATTCAAGTAAATACTTTTTTGATTCTAACTTTTGAATTTTGACTTATACGAATGGGTAAAAAATTATTATTAGCAAACGCAAATTTTCCGGGCATCCGTGGCTACGAAGTATATCGCCGTGAAGGTGGTTACCGCAGTGTGGAGAAAGCATTGAAAATGCAACCTGCCGAAATTGTGGACGAAGTAAAGAAGAGCGGTTTACGTGGCCGTGGCGGTGCAGGTTTTCCTACAGGCATGAAATGGAGTTTTATTGCCAAACCTGAAGGTGTGCCAAGGCATTTGGTCGTTAATGCAGATGAAAGTGAACCGGGTACTTTTAAAGACCGTTACCTGATGGAATTTATTCCGCATTATTTAATTGAAGGAATGATTGTATCATCATTTGCGTTGGGTAGCAACGTTAGTTACATTTACATCCGTGGTGAGTATGCATGGATTGTTGATATTTTAGAGCAGGCGATTGCAGAAGCCAAACAAAATGGATTCCTGGGTAAAAATATTTTAGGCAGTGGATTCGATTGTGAAATTTATGTACATCGTGGCGCCGGCGCATATATCTGTGGTGAAGAGACTGCATTAATAGAAAGCCTGGAAGGTAAAAGAGGTAACCCAAGAATTAAACCTCCATTCCCTGCAATAAGAGGTGTTTGGGAAAGGCCGACTGTGGTAAATAATGTAGAAACTATTGCAGCAGTTGTTCCTATTATAAATGATGGGGGAGAAGAGTATGCAAAAATTGGTATCGGTAAAAGTACCGGTACAAAATTGATGAGTGCCTGTGGCAATATTAATAAACCGGGTGTGTATGAAATTGACATGACAATTAGTGTGGAAGAGTTTATTTACAGTGATGAATATTGTGGCGGTATTCCGAATGGAAAAAAATTAAAAGCCTGTATTCCGGGTGGTTCATCTGTTCCAATTCTCCCTGCTAATTTATTATTGACAACAGCAAAGGGTGAAAAACGGTTGATGAATTATGAAAGCCTGAGCGATGGTGGTTTTGCAACAGGCAGTATGATGGGTAGTGGCGGATTCATTGTTTTAGATGAAGACCAGTGTGTGGTAAAACATACTTATACTTTAGCAAGATTTTATCGCCACGAAAGTTGCGGGCAATGTTCGCCATGCCGTGAAGGAACCGGCTGGATGGAAAAAATATTAAAGAAAATTGATAGTGGAAAAGGAGAGATTAAGGATATAGATTTGTTGTGGGATATACAAAGAAAGATTGAAGGAAATACTATTTGTCCTTTAGGCGATGCAGCGGCTTGGCCGGTTGCAGCAGCCATCAGGCATTTTAGAGATGAGTTTGAATGGCATGTATTAAATCCCGAAGAGTGTTTAAGAAAGAATTATGGATTGGCGTATTATGCTGATCCGATTCATGTGGCAGTGCCGGCTTAAGTTTCACGCCAAGGCGCAAAGAAAACGCAAAGAGGCAATTCATGATCGGGTTGATATGGGGATTGGATTTATTCTTGATTTAATTGTTTGTGATAAAGTGATTATAGAATTAAAGTCAGTTGAAACTTATAAATTTAAAATTCCACTAATAAAAGATGGGATACATAGAATTGTAAATAACTTATAAAACTTAGTGCCTTTGCGTTTTCTTTACGCCTTGGCGAGAAATAAAATATGGCAGACGAAATAAAAAAAGAAGCACCGGCAAATTTTAAAATTACCATCGATAATATCACTATTGATGTTGCCCCTGGTACCACTGTACTAAATGCTGCCCGTACTATTGGCGGCGATGTTACACCACCTGCAATGTGCTACTACAGCAAGTTACAGGGCAGTGGTGGCAAATGCCGTACCTGTTTGGTAGAAGTGGCCGCAGGTTCTACTGCCGACCCAAGGCCAATGCCAAAATTGGTGGCAAGTTGCCGTACCAATGTAATGGACGGCATGATAGTAAAAAATATTACCAGCGAAAAAGTAAAAGATGCAAGAGCAGGTGTAGTAGAATTTTTGTTATTGAATCATCCTTTGGATTGTCCCATTTGCGATCAGGCAGGCGAATGTCATTTGCAGGATCTGGGATACGAGCATGGTAAAGAAGGCACACGTTACGAATTTGCAAGAAGAACATTTGAAAAAGAAGATATCGGTCCTTACATACAATTGCATATGACAAGGTGTATTCTTTGTTACCGTTGTACATATGTTGCCGATCAATTAACTGATAGCAGGGTACATGGCATTTTAGATAGAGGCGATCATGCTGAAATTTCTACTTACATTTCCAAAGCAATTGATAATGATTTTAGCGGTAACATGATTGATGTTTGTCCCGTTGGTGCATTAACAGATAAAACATTCCGGTTTAAAAACCGTGTGTGGTTTACCAAACCTGTAGATGCACACCGTAATTGCGAAAATCCAAAATGCTGTGGTAAAACAACTTTATGGTTACGTGGCGATGAAGTGTACAGGGTAACAGCACGTAAAGATGAATGGGGCGAAGTACAAAGCTATGAGGGTAAACCTGGCTGGATATGCAATACCTGCCGCTTTGATAAAAAGAAAACCAGTGATTGGACAATTGAAGGGGTAACAAAAGTCAACCGCCATTCAGTAATTGCACAGGGCCATTACGAAGGTTTGGTAACCCCACCCGAAACAGTACAAAAAGTAATGGGTGGCAGGGCGCCAAAATTATTGATGAACATACATAATGTTAGTGAGGTAAATAATCCTTCGATAGATCTGAGTAAAATTGAAGGGCCTGCACATAGTGAGGATTTTAAAAATGCAGGCGCTCATGTTGATGGGGCAGGAGAATCTACACAGTGGGGAATGAAAAAATAAAACAGTAACCGGGAAAACCGGTTAAAAATATATCAATAACGGATTATGCTTTTAATAATTGATTGGCCATTGATAATAGAAAAATTGGTTCTCATACTGGTTGTGGTAATGGGTTCTTTAGGTATTGCCATGTACACCACTTTTGCCGAACGTAAAGTGGCAGCTATTTTACAGGACAGAAGAGGACCTAACCGTGCCGGCCCATTTGGTTTATTTCAACCGCTGGCAGATGGATTAAAATTGTTTTTTAAAGAAGAGATCATCCCTGATTTTTCCTCTAAATTCTTATTCATTCTTGGCCCGTCACTGGCGATGCTTACTGCAATAATGACGAGTGCTGTTGTGCCATGGGGCGATAAAGTGCATTTTTTCGACAGGGATATATCTTTACAAATTGCCAATGTTGATGTGGGCATATTGTATGTTTTTGCTGTGGTGAGTTTGGGTGTGTATGGTATAATGATCGGCAGCTGGGCAAGTAATAATAAATTTTCTTTAATGGGGGGTTTAAGGGCTGCCTCACAAATCATCAGTTACGAACTGGCGATGGGTATTTCGCTGATTGCATTGATACTGGTTACTGGCAATCTTAACCTTAAAGAAATGGTGTTGCAGCAACAGGCAGGCTACTGGAATGTTTTATACCAGCCATTGGGCTTTTTAATATTTTTAATTTGTGCTTTTGCCGAATGTAACCGTACGCCGTTTGATTTGCCCGAAGCTGAGAATGAACTGATCGGTGGTTATCATACAGAATATTCTTCCATGAAACTTGGCTTTTATTTATTTGCCGAATACATTAATATGTTTGTAAGCAGCGTAATTATGGCAACCCTGTTTTTTGGCGGCTACGATTGTCCGTTTGTAAATGAAGCAAATTTTTCACCTAATATTGCAGCTTTAATTGGCATAGTGGCTTTAATGGCAAAAGTGGTTGGGTTTTTATTTTTATTTATGTGGGTGCGCTGGACAATTCCACGTTTCCGCTACGACCAGTTAATGAATTTGGGCTGGAAGGTTTTAATACCATTGGCATTGGTAAATATGCTGGCAACCGGGGGAGTACTTTTATTTTTAAATAAATAATTTTAATAAAACCTTAAAAGGTTTTTCAAACATGCAAGCGTTAACTAACAGGGTAAAGCAGGTAGAACGAAAGCCGATGAGCTTTATTGAGCGGATGTATCTGCCTGCCATATTTAAAGGGATGTTCATTACGTTCATGCACATCTTTAAAAAGAAGCCAACAATAAATTATCCTGAAGTAAAGCGGCCTTTCAGTCCTGTGTTCAGGGGATTGCAGGTATTAAACCGGGATGAGCAGGGCCGTGAAAACTGTACCGCCTGCGGATTGTGTGCAGTAGCCTGCCCTGCCGAAGCCATTACCATGGAAGCCGCAGAAAGAAAACCAGGAGAAGAACATTTATACCGGGAAGAAAAATATGCAGCTAAGTATGAAATAAATATGCTGCGTTGTATTTTTTGCGGATTGTGTGAAGAGGCCTGTCCCAAAGATGCTATTTATTTAAGTGAAACATTTGCGCCATCAGATTATCAGCGTAAACAGTTTATTTATAATAAGGAGGAGTTATTAATACCTCATCCTGTAAATGAACCCGAAGCGTATAAAAAGGCATTGGGCAATAAAGCAAAAAAAGAAACAGTATAGATTTATATTTAGAATTTATTTATTGATGAACATAACAACAGCTTTATTTATTTTTTTATCGGTACTGGCATTAGGCGGTGCAGTAATGGTTATTACCCGTAAAAATCCTGTTCACAGCGTATTGTATTTGGTAGCTACATTTTTTGCCATATCGGGCCATTATATTTTATTGAATGCACAGTTTCTTGCTGTTGTAAATATTATTGTGTATGCCGGTGCCATTATGGTATTGTTTTTATTTGTGGTAATGTTAATGAATTTAAATACCGCTGTAGAACCGCAAAAAAATAAACTGATGCAGTTTGCCGGTGTAATTTCAGGCGGCGGCCTGTTTTTAGTGTTGGTGGCGGCACTGGTTAAATCAAAAACGGTATTAGCTGGTGTGCAGATGCAGGATGGCGATTATGGTTTAGTTAAAACACTCGGCAATGTATTATTTAAAGAGTATGTGTTCCCTTTTGAAATAAGCAGTGTATTGTTTTTAAGTGCCATGATAGGTGCAGTAGTGATAAGTAAAAAAGAACACTAAAATATTTTAACCCTTACAAACATTATGAAGAAGCTGATTACTTTCTGTTTCATTATTTCTATTGCAACCACAAAGGTTGCTGCGCAGATAAATTTTAATAATTTAAACCTTGATAAAATATTAGGAAAAGTATTAAACGTTCAACGCGGCTTTGCCCCTAAGTTTTCTTTGGGAAAAGTAAATATTCCCAAAATTGCAAAAGTTGCAGAAATAATAGGATTAAAAAATAGTGAGCAGGCTATTAAATTATTCAATACTTTTAAGACCGGCAGAACAGTTTATAAAATTGCTTCTTATGCAGGCGGTGCTATTGCTGCATACAGCGCTATAAAGGCAATTGATAAATCATCATTAAAGGAAGATTATCAAAAACCTTTGATTGGCGCTTTGAGTAGTATTGCATCGGGCCTGTTGGTAAAATTTTTAACCAAAAGTGCATCTTACAAAGCGGTAGATGTTTTTAACGGAGTGGTAAAGAAAAAAATAAAAGATATTTTTTCAATTGCACCTGCCTCATCAACAATAGGCATGGGTGTTTATGTGAAACTATAAGTTTATGGAAATAAAATATTACATAGGATTAGCGGTTGCATTATTCAGTATTGGTGTAATTGGTGTACTCACCAGGCGCAATGCCATCATTATTTTTATGTGTGTAGAGCTGATGTTGAATGCAGCAAATCTTTTGCTGGTGGCATTTTCAAAAATGCATGCCCTGTCGGCAATTGGCAAAGCAAATCCGGCTGTGGTAAGTGATGCACAGATTTTTGTATTTTTTATAATGGTGGTGGCCGCAGCAGAAGTTAGTGTGGGCCTGGCCATTATTGTTATGATGTATCGGAATATTCATTCAGTGGATATAAATTTTTTAAACAGATTGAAGAATTAAAACAGGTTAAAGCCAAAAGCTTAAAGCACTATGCTTTCAGCCTTTAGCCTTCCGCCTTTAGCGTATAAATATGAACAACGTTTTACAATTAGTTTGGCTGATACCTTTTTTACCATTGCTTGGGTTTTTAATTAATGGCCTTGGCAGAAAGTATTTATCTAAAACCTTAGCAGGTATAATTGGCAGCGGTGTGGTACTGGGTTCATTTCTTATAAGTCTGTATGTTTTTTACAGTGTAAAAAGCGGTAATACACATGTGGCGCATTATTTCGATTTCGTAAATATCGCATCTCTTAAAATTGGTTTCGATTTTCAAATAGATCAGTTGTCTGCTGTTTTCTTATTAATAATAACCGGTGTTGGTTTTTTAATTCATGTATATTCTACAGCATACATGCATGAAGAAGACAGTAAAGACTATGCAAAATATTTTGCCTTTTTAAATCTCTTTGTTTTCTCAATGTTGTTGCTGGTTATGGGTGCCAACTATGTAATTATGTTCATCGGTTGGGAAGGTGTTGGTTTATGTTCTTATTTATTAATTGGCTATTGGTTTAAAAATAATGACTACACCAATGCAGCAAAAAAAGCCTTCGTCATGAACCGTATTGGCGATTTAGGTTTTTTGCTCGCTGTGTTTTGGTTAATTTCTAAATTGGGCACTGCCGACTTTCATAGTGTATTTACCAATGTTTCTAAATTAAGCACAACAGATATTACAGCAATAACCATATTGTTATTTGTAGGTGCAATGGGTAAAAGTGCTCAAATTCCTTTGTACACCTGGTTGCCCGATGCAATGGCAGGTCCAACTCCTGTAAGTGCATTGATACATGCTGCAACAATGGTTACTGCAGGTATCTATATGATCGTTCGCAGCAATGTTTTATATTCATTGGCTCCGGTTACAATGGAAATTGTTGCCATCATTGGTTTGGCAACAGCTTTATTGGCTGCATCAATTGCAATGTTTCAAAATGATATTAAAAAAGTATTGGCTTATTCTACAGTAAGCCAGCTGGGGTATATGTTTTTGGCATTAGGTGTTGGTGCATACAGCAGCGGTGTGTTTCATGTAATGACGCATGCATTTTTTAAAGCCCTGTTATTTCTTGGTGCAGGTAGTGTTATTCATGCCATGAGTGGTGAGCAGGATATTACAAAAATGGGAGGGCTCAGTAAAAAAATTCCTGTTACTTATATCACATTCCTGCTGGGTGTTTTAGCTATTGTAGGTTTCCCATTCACTTCCGGTTTTATTTCTAAAGACGAAATTTTATTAAACGTTTATCAGCATAATAAATTCTATTTTTATTTAGCTGCTGTTGGTGCTGTAATGACGGCTTTTTATATGTTCCGTTTATTGTTCCTTACTTTCTTTGGCACATTCCGTGGCACTCATGATCAGGAGCATCACCTGCACGAATCTCCAAAAGCAATGACCATTCCATTAATAATTTTAGCTGTGTTAAGTGTTGTTGGAGGATTAGTTCAATTGCCACATATATTTGGAGGGCATCCTTATTTTAGCGAATTCTTAAACCCTATTGTTAAAACTGCAGAACATGCTGATGCAAACCTGGCATTTAAAGAATGGATGTTATTGGGAGGAACAATTATTGGGTTGATCATTATTTACCTGTTTACTAAAAAGAATTATGCAGTTGATAAAGTTGAGGTAGAATATACCGGCTTCAAAAAAATATTGGCCAACAAATGGTATGTTGATGAAATTTACGATGCCATTATTGTAAAACCAATTCAATCTGTTGGCACATTTTTCAATAATATAATGGAGAAGAAGGGGATTGATGGTTTTGTAAACGCTGTGGGTAAAGCAGTTAATTATGGCAGCCGCCAGATACGGTTGTTACAAAGCGGCCATGTAGGCACTTATGTTTTACTAATGGTTGTTGGAATTTTAATTTTATTCATCGTACAAATGTTTTTGTAATAAGAAGATACAGATATGCAAAATCTTGGGTTACGTTTTCCTGAATTACTAATATGGTCTCCGTTGATTGCCGGCTTGTTTTGCTTTATTCTCCGGAGTGAAAAGAATTCAAAAGCAGTGGCTTTATTTTCTTCAATTATTACTTTATTAATTTCTGCAGCCAGTTTAATTTATACTGATGATAAATACCTGAGTGGTTTAACAGATCAATATGTATGGATGCCTTATTTAGGCGCCAGTTTTAATGTTGGTCTGGATGGTATGGGGCATTTACTAACGTTTCTCACTGCTTTTTCTTTCCCGTTAATTTTTGTAGCTACTTATAATAACTCTTATAAAAACTCCGCTGCATTTTATGGTTTAATGTTATTATCGCAGGCCGGTTTAATGGGCGTGTTTACTGCAATGGATGCGTTGGTATTTTATTTCTTTTGGGAGCTGGCATTAATACCTGTTTATTTTTTATGCAGCCGCTGGGGTGGAGAAAAAAGGATACAGGCTACCTTTAAATTTTTTGTGTACACTTTTGCAGGGTCATTATTAATGCTGATAGGAATTATTTATGTGTACCTGCAAACACCAACTACTCCTTTATCAGATCATTCATTTGCATTGAATGCATTTTATAGTTTGCGGCTTTCTTTTCCGCAGCAGTATTGGCTGTTCTGGTTATTCTTTATTGCCTTTGCAATCAAGATGCCCATCTTTCCATTTCATACCTGGCAGCCCGATACTTACGAACAATCACCCACTGCAGTTACAATGGTGTTAAGTGGTATAATGGTTAAAATGGGTGTGTTTGCGGTGTTACGCTGGTTAATACCTGTATTTCCTGCAGGGGTTGAAAAATATCAAACTGTTGTTATTGGCTTATCTGTTTTTGGGATGATCTATGCCAGTTTAATTGCAATGAAACAGGACGACCTGAAACGTTTGGTGGCTTATTCATCCATTGCACATATTGGTTTAATGTGTGCGGCAATTTTTTCATTAAACATAACAGGAGTGCAGGGGGTAATGATCCAGATGTTTAGCCACGGCATTAATATTATTGGTTTGTGGATAGTGGTTGAACTTATAGAAAAACAAACCGGCGTAAGAAAAATATCGCAGCTTGGTGGTATTGCACACAAAGCGCCTGTACTTACTATTATGCTGGTGGTAATTGCATTGGCAAATATTGCGTTGCCATTAACCAATGCATTTGTTGGCGAGTTTATGATGTTTAGCGGACTGTTTACATTTAATATATGGTTGGCAGCCATTGCAGGTATAAGTATTATTTTGGCAGCTGTATATACTTTAAATATGGTGCAAAAAGTTTTTTATGGCGAAATAAATACACTTACAGTAGCTATAAAAGAAATTGCATGGAACGAAAAAATAATACTGGGTGTTATTGTTGTGGCAATATTTATGGTTGGTGTGTTTCCGCAACCGCTGTTTAACTTAACCAAACAGGCAGTATTATTGGTTTTAGGAAAATGAGATTAATTATAAAATATAAATAATTCTCCGCCGGCTGGCGGAATAAAGATATGAACGCAATTATATTAACAGCAATATGGGGTATTGTAATGATGTTGGCCGGGGCGTTTATCAAAAATAAAAGCACCCCTAAATATTTAGCTATCGTTGGTATTGTACTTATTATTATAGCCAACGGCACCGAGCTTTTGTATCAGCAGCCTTTATCTTTTTTTGCTGTTGACGTAAAAGGTATGTTACATATCACAAGTTTTAATTTAACTTTTATTACAGTGATATTGACTTGTACATTGCTGTACTTCTTACTCAATGGCAGGGATTTTGAAAAAGTGGGCACTAATGTTGCCGAATATTTTGCATTGATATTTTTTGTGTTATGCGGTGTTTGCCTGGCGGCTACTTTCAATACTTTGCTCATGTTGTTTATCGGTATCGAAATTATTTCTATTCCATTGTATATTTTAACCGGGAGCGATAAAAGGAATTTAAAAAGTAATGAGGCGTCGCTCAAATATTTTTTATTGGGCTCTTTCTCCACAGGCATTATGTTAATGGGTATTGCTTTTATTTATGGCGGCAGCCCCAACGCTTCTTTCTTTATTAATTCATTAAATCTTGGTGTTGATAAAATGCCTGCAATGATAGCGGTAGGGTTAGTATTATTATTGGTATCCCTGTCATTTAAAGTATCGGCTGCACCATTTCATTTCTGGACACCTGATGTTTACGACGGGGCACCAACAGTATTTACTTCCTTTATGGCAACCATTGTAAAAGCTGCAGGCTTTTTTGCTTTTGTACGTTTGTTCGAAAATGCTTTTGGTACTGTACATGAGCAATGGCAAAAATTGATTGTAATTATTATTACTGCCACTTTATTAATTGGTAACCTTACTGCAGTATTTCAGCAAAGTGTTAAACGAATGCTGGCATACTCAAGCATAGCACAGGCAGGGTTTATGCTGTTTGCATTATTTGCATTGAATGATAAAGCCAAAGAAGGCCTGGTATTATATGCCGCTGCTTACAGTTTAGCAACCATTGGTATTTTTGCTGTGCTTATAAAAATGAATGATTATACTATTGATGGCTTTAATGGCCTTGCAAAAAAACAGCCCTTGCTGGCATTGACTGCAACTGTGTTTTTATTATCTCTTACAGGCATTCCTTTAACAGCCGGATTCCAGGCTAAATTTTTTATGTTGATGGCTGCCGTAAAAGACGGGCACCAATTATGGCTGGTGATATTTGCTGTGTTATGTGCTGCAATCAGTGCCTATTATTATTTCAGGGTTATACAGGCTATGTATTTTAAAGACAGTGATGCAGTAACAACACCCGATTGGGATATCACACCTGCATTTAAAGTACTGCTTATTATTACTGCAGCACTTATTATTATACTTGGTGTTTATCCCAATTTACTTATCGACTGGTTGTATTATTAATTTTTATCCGGTTGATTATATTTCCCTGATATCATTTATAAAAGTTTTCACTGGCTATCTGTTTTCTGGTGTTAACTTTAGGTATCAATAAATACAATGACTTTAAAAGATACCATAAAACTTTCCTGGCGAAATATCAGCAGCAACCGTTTAAGAACAGGAATAACTGTAGCAATTATTGCTTTGGGCATTTGTGCTTTAATATGGTTTTTAACATCCCTCAAAGCTGCAAGCAACAGTCTTACCAATAGTTTTTCCACAATGGGGGCAAATGCTTTTAGTATAAGGTTTAAAGACCGTAACGTCCGCTTTGGAGGAGGAGGTCCCAACCGGGAAATAAAAAAAATCAGTAAATCAGCACTGAAGGAAAAAAAATCCAGCATAGGAAAAGTGATCACTTACCAGGAAGCTAAAGATTTTAAGGAGCGTTATCCGTTTCCGGCAAAAGTAGGACTGGCCCTAAGAGGCGCTTCCGGTATTGTTGTTAACACCCAACAAAAAAAAACCAATCCTGATATAAATATTTTTGGTGGCGACGAAAATTACCTTGAATTAAACGGGTACAAGATTGCAGCTGGCCGCAATTTTACAACTACAGAAATAGCATCGGGCAGAAATGTTTGTGTATTGGGCAATTCCGTAGCAGAAAAATTATTTTCAGGTAATGCTGAAAAGGGAGTGGATAAAGTGGTAAGCGTTGATCATATTCCTTATCGTGTGCTTGCTGTAATGGAAGATAAAGGTTCCAGCGCTTTTTTTAACTCGGGCAAAACAGTAATAATACCTTTCAATAATGTAAGGCGGCTGTACACATCACAAAATTCTTCTTTCAATATCGGGGTTATGGTCGATGATGTAAAACTGATAGATGCAGCTATTGGAGAAGCCAAAGGGACAATCAGGCCAATTCGTAAATTAGATGTAAAGGAAGAAGATAATTTTTATATTGATAAAAGCGACAGCATTGCATCCACCTTAATGAATAACCTGGGATTTTTAGAAAAGGGGATAATTGGCGTGGCATTAATTACTTTACTGGCTTCATCAATTGGCCTGATGAATATTATGTTGGTGGCTGTAAACGA
Organism: Ferruginibacter sp.; assembly: GCA_043757165.1. Classification (GTDB taxonomy): domain Bacteria; phylum Bacteroidota; class Bacteroidia; order Chitinophagales; family Chitinophagaceae; genus Ferruginibacter. The sequence goes on along the minus strand of JAYVPT010000006.1, from coordinate 8,623 downwards.
AAGAACAAAAGAAATTGGCTTGATAAAAGCACTTGGTGGCACAAAAAAAGATATTCGTAACCAGTTTCTCTGGGAGTCAATTCTTATAAGTTTGTTAGGCGCTGTTGCCGGAATAGTTGTGGGAATTCTTTTGGGTAACCTGATTGCCACGTTCTTAAAATCAGGCCTGGTATTGCTTTGGGGCTGGATAATCGGAGGGATAGTAGTGTGCTCGGTAGTTGGGTTAATAGCCGGCTTATATCCTGCAATTAAAGCAAGCAGGCTTAACCCTATTGATGCTTTACGATACGAGTAAAAGATAAAATCTTTATCAGAATAAAACAAAACAGGCATCAGTAATTACTGATGCCTGTTTTGTTATTTATAAAAGATGATTTGTTTATTTTGGATCTAAAATCTTCCTGAGCCTGTCACTTAAATCCTGTAAGTGATATTTACTGGCTTTATCCGCCGTGCCGGAAGCAGCAGCATCAATTAATGCTTTCAGCTCACGGGCATTGCCTTTTAAGTAAGAAAGTATATCTGATTTTTTTGTATCCATTACCGGGGCTGCACTTGCATTACCAAATGTTATACTAATGCCGGTTGCCGCAGGAGGATTAATAAGGTTGCCTAATCTTTCCACATAAGATTTTTGCAGGTTTCTCCTGTAAACATCAATTGATTTTTTAGATGCAAGCTCAGTAAAAATCATTTGTTTTAAATCGCTTAATAAATCATTTACTGTATAAGCCTGACTGCCTATTGCAGTTTCTGCGTTCAGCATTTTGTTCATTATTGATGTACTCAACATCCTGTTTAAAGCAGCTTCCTGTAATGAAAGAATTGTTGTTGCTGAGTTTACCCCGGTTTTGCTGGAAATATCTTTATTAATTAACCAGGTTGGAGTGGTAAATACCTGTTTGTTTATAAAATCTGCAGCTTCTTTTTGTATTTCTTTACTTACATATTCATAAACATTGCCCTGCTGATTATTCTTTTTAAGGTTTTCGTAAACGCCTCCAAAATTATAACATACGTGCCCGATATACCTGCGGAACTGCCCGGTTAATTCATTATACATATCACTTAAAGCAGCATAATCTTCATTAGGTTGTTTTGTCCAGCTGATAAGGTTAGGTAAAATACGTTGCAGGTTTTTAATGCCGTAGGCAGAAGCCTTCATGGCATTATCACCAATAGCTTCGCTTTGGTCTCTTGGGTCATCAGGTTGTCCCTGGCGGCCATAATAATAGCGTTTATCATTTGCTTTAGACTCTATCCATTTATCCAGAACCGGCACTTCTTCTTCTGCAGTTTTGGCATCAGGTATTAATTTGTATCCCCACTCAATAGCCCATTTATCATACTCTCCAATACGTGGGTAAATACCAGGTGCTGTAATATTATCTTCCGGCTGCGCCACGTAATTAAAACGGGCATAATCCATTATACTCGGTGTATGGCCATTGGCTTCAACCCATGCTTTATCTCTTAATTTCTCTACCGGTACACCGCCAGATGAACCAAAGTTATGCGGCAGGCCCAATGTATGTCCCACTTCATGCGATGATACAAAACGGATCAATTGCCCCATGAGTTCATCATCAAGAACCATCTTACGTGCCCTTGGATCTATTGCACCAGCCTGTATCATATACCAGTCGTGCAATAATTTCATTACATTATGAAACCACCCAATATGACTTTCCATTATTTCTCCACTGCGTGGATCTGTAGTGGCCGGGCCATAAGCATTTTCTACTGGTGATGGTTTGTATATTATACCGCTGTGTCTTGCATCTTCAAGGCTCCAGGTACTGTCTTCTGCTTTTGTTGGTGCTTCTTTACCAATAATGGCATTTTTAAAACCTGCTTTTTCAAAAGCAACCTGCCAGTCATTAATACCTTGTATTAAGTAAGGCACCCATTTTTTGGGAGTGGTGGGATCAATATAAAATATAATTGGTTTCACCGGTTCCACCAATTCGCCTCTTTTATATTTCTCCATATCCTCCGGTTTTGGTTCTAATCTCCAGCGGGCAATAATGCCAATATCTTTTATACCCTGTGGGTTGGCATCATAATCTGTATAGCTTGAACCAAAAAAATAACCAACCCTGTTATCATAGTATCGTGGTTTCATTGGTTTTTCCGGCAATAAAAGCATTGAGCTGTTCATTTCCAGTGTAACTGTAGCCTGGCTTGGTGCAGATGGGGGCATACCGGGAGTGGCGGATCCCCCTGCACTTTTAGAAAAAGTTTTTAATGTGGTAATTTCAATATTGGTTGGGTAAGGACGTACAGAGACAATATATGATTTATCGCTTTGAAATGCACCGGCCTGAAACTGAGATTTGGCAGATCCTGCAAATCCAAAAATTTCATTATCGGCAGTAATATTGTCTGTGATATCTATTACAATACCATTACCTAAGCTATCACCGGCCAGGGCTTTTATATCAAAGGCCATGGTTATAGGCTGTATATTACTGTTCATTACCGATTTGTACATAGGTTTTGTACTATCGGGATTTACATTGTAAGAAATGTTTTTCAGGTATATTTTATTATTAGGGCCTTTTTCAAACCGGATAACATTTTCACCGATCTGGTCTCCGGCGTATCCCCCAAAAGATTTGGGACTTTCAACAGAAGCTTTGGAAACCCTGTTCACAATTAAAATATCCCTGCTCAATAAGTTAGGTGGAATTTCAAGATAATATTTGTCTTCTATTTTGTGAACAGTAAAGAAACCTTTGCTGGTTTTGGCCTTATCGGTAATTACTTCTTTATAAGGTTTGGGACCGGGTTTGGGGGCAGCAGCTGCCGTGGGCATGGCCCCGTTTGGGGGAGGGATGGCAGGCTTGTCCTGCGCTGTTACAAAGAGCGTTGAGCATAAAGCTAACAATCCGGAACAGATTTTCTTACTGCAATTAGTCATGTAATTGATTTTAATTATGTTGAAAAATGGCTTTAAAAAACGAAAATATCAAATAGCTGTTAAAATAACAGCATTTAAGGATAGAAGGCAAATAAATAATACAGCTGGATAGTTTTGATTTTTTTTATGCAAAATTGCAATTTGGGCATCAGTATTAAAAAAATAAAAAAAATTATACAGCAAGTTGTTGCTTTCGATTATTTTACTAACTTGTGTTCCTACTACACATTAAAAATGTGTATAAATTTGATTGTTTGATTATATTTTTCAGTAGAATTGTGCAGTCAAAATTTAATAACTAAAAATCAACATTTTCACTAACTAAAAATTGAATGTTATGGCAGAAACAAAACCATCTGTAAAACCTGCAACTACTGTACAGGTAAAAAAATCAGGTAACGCAATCTCTTTATTAGCCCCGGTAGTATGTGTAATAGCAGGCTATTTGATCTGGAGATTTATTTTAGGTAATCCCACTGGTTTTAACAAACCGGCAGCTACAGGATGGTTCTGGCCATCACATGATGGTCCAAAAACTGCATTGAACAAAATGTACCTGGGGGGTATTATTGTGCCTATCCTTATTGGTTGTTTTTTAACCATGTTAACATTTGTTATCGAACGTTTTTTAACCATCAGTAAAGCTAATGGTTCAGGCAGTAATGCAGATTTTATCCGCAAAGTGCAATATCATTTAGCTAATAAAAATGTAGATGCTGCTATTGCTGAGTGCGATAAACAAAAAGGCAGCGTAGGTAATGTAATGAAGGCTGGTCTTCATCGTTACAAAGAAATGATCAGTAATTCGGAATTAACCACCGATCAAAAAGTGATGGCAATACAAAAAGAAGTGGAAGAAGCCACATCTTTGGAATTACCAATGCTTGAAAAAAACCTGGTATTCTTATCAACCATTGCTTCTGTAGCAACGCTGTTAGGATTGTTGGGTACAGTGTTAGGTATGATCCGTTCGTTCTCTGCCCTTGGTGAAGGTGAAGGCGGTGGTGATGCGGCAAGTAAATTATCAGTAGGTATTTCCGAAGCCTTGTATAATACGGCATTGGGTATCGGTACATCTGCATTCGCAATTATTTTCTATAACATATTTACCACAAAAATTGATGGTATTACTTACGGTATTGATGAAAGCGGCTTTACACTTACCCAAAGTTTTGCGTCTTTGTACAAATAATTATTGTATAAAAGCATATGGATTTTATAACCAAATGAATCTAATTATTAAATAAAAAATTATGGGAAGAGCCAAATTACCGCGGAAGAGTACCAATATAGATATGACGGCAATGTGCGATGTTGCATTTCTTTTGCTTTCATTCTTTATATTGGCTACCAAGCAAAAGCCGCCCGAAGCAGTAACAGTACAGGCACCTACTTCGGTACAATCAAAAGCAGCACCCGAAAAATCTATACTGATTACTTTAACCAAAGAAGGTAAATGTTTTTTGATGTTGGGAGACGATACCAAGAAGAAAGATATTTTAAAGGATATAAATACCACCCGGGGTTTGGGTTTATCTGATGCTGAACTGGCTAAATTGAATAAAATGCCTTTTATAGGAATGCCTTTAGGCCAGATAAAAGGAATATTGGGCTTAAACCAGGCTATACCTGCCGATAAGCTGGATGGTATACCCATTAAAGACAGTACCAATAATGAATTGATTGACTGGGTACGCAGTATAACTAATGTTTATGCCGGTGGCAGCCAAAAAGATCTGGAAGAAATGATCCTTATTAAAGGTGATATGGAGGCGAAATACCCTGAATTTAAAAATATCAAATTTGCACTTAAGAAAAATGATATCTACAAATTCAGGATTGTAACCAACAGCGAAACAATACCTCCGGGATCGGAGTTGTATAACAAGCCAAAGGATGAAAAAACTAATTTCTAACTTTTTAAAATAATGTACCATGGCAGAAATGGATACTTCGTCGGGCGGCGGTCATAAAAAAGGGCCTGGCGTTAAAAAACCAAAAAAATTATCTACAAGGGTAGATCTTACTCCAATGGTAGATCTGGGGTTTCTTTTAATTACTTTTTTTGTGTTTACTACCACAATGAGTAAACCAACGGTAATGAAAATGAATGAACCTAAAGATGAAAAGGTTGAAGATCAAATGAAAGTAAAAGAGTCGGCTGTAATGACGATCCTATTGGGTAAGGGCGACCAGATTTATTATTATTTTGGAACCTTAACTGCAGAAGGCGCATCAGAACAATTTAAAAGTTCTAATTTTAAAGACATCCGGCAGATTATTTTAGATAAAAAAAGAGCTGTACCTGATGGGGATAAACTTAAAAGCGATTTGATGTATATTATTAAAGCAGATAAGGAATCGAAGTTTAAAAATATTATTGATATTCTGGATGAAATGTCGATAAATGCCATACCTCCCGGGCACTATGCTGAGGTAGATATGACCGACACCGAAGCCCAGTTGATAAAAATGACAGAGGCTGCAAACGGTATAAAATAATGTTTATGGAATTTCATTAATTCTGAATCTTACTAATAAAGCATTTTACAATGGATATAAATAAAATTTTAAGCGCTGATATACTCGATATTGTTTTTGAGGGAAAAAATAAACAGTATGGTGCTTACGACTTAAGAAAAACATATAACAGGCGCCTTACAAAAGCATTGCTTTTAACAGCAGCTTTTGCCTTGTTGATTTTTTTAGCCACCGTTTTTGCAAGCGTATTTGAGAAAAAAGGAGGCGACCAATTGGATGTATTGGATACCCAAATGGCCGAATTAAAAAAGGATGTACCTCCTCCTCCGGTAGTGCCACCCCCACCGCCACCTAAGCCACCACCGCCACCGGAAATTAACCAGGTGAAATTTACACCCCCTAAAGTGGTGAAGGACGAAGAGGTGGTAGAAAAAGTTGAAACAATTAAAGAAGACCAAGTTATTAGTACCAAGACAGTGGAGAGTGAAAATAAAGAGCAGGTAGTGCAAGCTCCTGTTGAAGATAAAGGTTCAACTGTTGCTGTGGTACCGCAAAAAGATGATGACGAAGGAAAGATATTTACAAAGGTGGAGGTAGAAGCTGGATTCCCTGGCGGGGATGCTGCCTGGCGTAATTACCTTCAAAAAAATCTTAACACAGAAGTACCGGCAGATAACGGCGCAGGCGAAGGAACCTACACAGTAATTGTAAAATTTGTGGTAAGTAAGGATGGTAGCTTAAGCGATATAACCTGCGAAAGTGATCCCGGATTTGGTGTTTGCCAGGAAGCCATGCGTGTTATTAAAAGAACAAAGAACTGGACACCGGCAATACAAAACGGACGTAATGTAAATGCATACCGCCGTCAGCCAATTACTTTCCTTGTTCAGGCACAATAAGTATTTCTTATAAAAAATAATTTCAAATCCTTTCAGGCAACTGAAAGGATTTTTTTATGCAGTTAGGTGTGGAAAATAAATCTTTTATCATCTCTATTAAAACTTACTGTTATGGCAGAATTAGAAACTAAAACAACAGGTACAAAGCATAAAGCTGTTAAAAGAGTACATAAAAAAAGCACCCGTGTAGATTTAACCCCAATGGTAGATCTTGGTTTTCTGTTACTTACTTTCTTTGTCTTTACTTCGGTATTAGCAAAGCCAAAAGTTATGGATATAGCCTCTCCCAAAGATGCTGATATTGAAACATTGATTTGTGAAAGCTGTGTACTTACTGCTATACTGGTAAAAGATGATAAGATTATTTATTACGAAGGCATGCCTGAAAATAACCCTGTACTTAAGGGAACTTCTTTTACTGTTGAAGGATTAAGAGCAGTGTTATTGCAAAAAAAAGAAGCCGTAAAAAAAGTAAAGGGCACTTCTGATGTAATGGTACTTATTGTAAAACCCGGCGATGAGAGCAGCTATAAAAACTTTGTAGATATCTTAGATGAAGTGGCCATAACAGCAGTGAAGCATTATTTTATAGATGAAATAAATGCAACAGATAAAAAATTACTCATAAAAAATTAGTGTTTCAGTTCCTTCTTTAGCGGGTGGAGGAGGTATCTTTGCTTTATGCAAAAGCTTTCCGGTTGGGACGATACCATTGTTGCAATTGCCACACCACCAGGTATTGGTGCTATTGGTATTATAAGGTTAAGTGGCAAAGATGCCATTGAGATAATTAACCAGTTATTTCCATCCAAAAATTTAACCAGGCAATTATCTCATACATTACATGTAGGGTTTATTAAAGACGATAATGTAGTTATTGATGAAGTGGTGGTTTCGATTTTTAAAAATCCAAAAAGTTATACCGGTGAAGATGTGGTGGAAATAAGCTGTCATGGCAGCCCTTATGTGCAGCAGCAGGTGGTACAGGCATGCATACGTAAAGGATCAAGATTAGCTAAGCCAGGCGAGTTTACACAGCGGGCATTTTTAAATGGCAAGCTGGACTTAACACAGGCCGAAGCTGTAGCAGATTTAATTGCCAGTAACACAGCAGCATCTCAACAAACAGCACTACATAATATTCGTGGAGGGTTTAGCAGTGTACTTAAAAAATTACGGGAAGAATTAATTCAGTTTAGTGCACTAATAGAACTGGAACTTGATTTTAGCCAGGAAGATGTAGAGTTTGCCGACAGGAAAAAGTTTTATGCCTTAATTGAAAATGCAGAAGCCACTACAAAAAATTTATTACAATCCTTTCAATTAGGTAATGTAATTAAAAATGGTGTTAGTGTTGCAATTGTTGGTAAACCCAATGCAGGAAAATCTACCTTATTAAATACCTTATTAAATGAAAACAGGGCGATTGTAAGCGAAATAGCAGGCACTACAAGAGATACTATTGAAGAAGTAATTAATATTGATGGTATTTTATTCAGGTTAATTGATACTGCAGGAATACGGGAAGATAGTAAGGATATTATTGAGCTGATTGGTATTGAAAAAAGCAGGGAGAAAATACAACTGTCAGACGAAGTGATTTATATTTTTGATGTTAATACCGAAACCTTTGGAGAACTTGAAGCTGCTGTTGCTTTAATAAAAGAAAAAAATAAAAATTATTTATTGATCGGTAATAAGGCTGATGTATTGGGTATTAATGCAGCAACAGAAAAATATGCTGGAATCGATGCATTATATATTTCTGCAAAAGAATACCAGGGCATTAATTTGCTTAAACAAAAACTGGTTGATAAAATAATAAAAGAAAATCTTAATACAGAAAATACAATTGTGACCAATGCCCGGCATTATGAAGCCCTGCAACAGGTACAACAATCATTAAGTGAAATAAAGACGGGTTTAGATAATAATATCCCCGGCGATCTGGTAGCTCTTGACATCCGCACGTGTTTACATTATATCTCTGAAATTACAGGTGATATAACCAATGAAACTGTTCTTGATTTAATTTTTAGCCAGTTTTGTATCGGAAAGTAGCCTAAATTCCTTTTCTTCTGTAATGCCTGTCAATGCTGCATTTTATAAAAATCTTTCTTCCTTTTTTTGTTGCCCGACTGCCTATTTTGTTGTAAATTTGTTGCCTGATTGTTGCCCGAACCTGTTGCCCGTTGCCCGGGGCAACAAAAAGCGAAATGATGCTACATCCAGCTACTTCAGGCTACAATCAGCAACAACAGGCAACAACAATGAGTAGTAACATTCGCATAGAAAAGACATGTGAAGTTTGCGGTAACCA
>JAYVPT010000005.1:0-9811 GCA_043757165.1 Ferruginibacter sp. | reverse complement strand
TTACAATCGAAGGACAACTGAGGACCGACAGCGGAAAAAAAGCCACCCGCCAACTTCGCTCTCAGAAAATGGTGCCAGGTGTAATTTATGGTGGTTCTCAAGAGATCAATTTCTCAGCTCCGGCAACTGCTTTTAAAGACATCGTTTACACACCAGAATTTATACTGGCAAACGTAATTATTGACGGTACAACCTACCGTTGTATTTTAAAAGATCTGCAGTTTCATAAAGTAACAGATCTATTACTGCATGTTGATTTTTTAGAGCTGGTTGAAAATAAAAAAGTGATTGCAACCTTACCTCTTAATTACATTGGTGTTCCGGCAGGTGTAAAAGCCGGCGGTAAACTGGTTACCAAAATGAAATCATTAAAAGTAAAAACACTGCCAAAGTATTTAAGGGAACATATTGATGTAAACATTGAAAAACTTGAATTAAATGAAAATATCAGGGTTGAAGACGTAATTTTGGATAATATGGAAGTTTTAAACTCTCCACGTATTCCTATTGCTTCTGTTACCTTAACAAGGCAACTGAAGCAGGAGGACAATGTAGCACCCAAAGCTGATACAGCACCCGTTGCTGCCGCAACCAAGACAGATGCCGCACCTGCTGCTGCAAAAAAATAATATCAGTAATGCATCATATAGAGCCTTTCCTTAACCGGGAAGGCTTTTTTTAATTGGTATCCTGCAGCCATTAAACTTTAATTATATTTGCCAACTTAAAACAAGCGAACATGGGAATGGATAAAAATACGGTTATTGGTTTTGTATTGATAGGAGCTTTGCTGATTGCAATGTTTATCATTAACAGTCGCAGTAACCAGGCTTATATGGCTGAAAATAAAAGGGTAGAAGATTCAGCAGCAGCAGCTGCAAAATCAAAAGTTGATACAGCTGCTGTTACAAAGGATATACAATTAAAAGAATCAATTTTAGATGCCAAACAAAAATTACCTGCAGCTTTTATAACAGATACTACAGAACATTTAGAAACTTTGGAAAATGATTTGATAAAAATCGTTTTTACAAACAAAGGGGGGCAACCTAAAACAGTTGAATTAAAAAACTTTAAAACATTTGAAGGTAAGCCCATCATTTTAGAAAATGGGAAATTTAATAAGTTATCTTATCTTATTAATACAGGGAGTAATGATACCAGGCAAACTGCTGATATCCCTTTTGTAAACGGTAACAAAACTGTAAGTACTGATAAATCTCAAAGCATTTCATTTATTTTAAAAGATTTAACAGGTAAAGAGATTACACATCAGTATACCATTAAGCCCGGGAGTTATTTGGTAGACTTTAATATAACTATGAATGGTGCAGATAAACTGGTCTCTCAAAATACCATCAACCTGTTATGGCAAACAGAAACTCCGCAGATAGAAAAAGACATCAAGTACGAAAGGCAGCAAACACATATCTGTTATTTAGAAAACGGCGCTTACGATTTTCAATATGTAGGTTCGGGTGATAATATGAAATTTGAAAAGGGAGTTGAGTGGCTTGCTATAAAACAACAATTTTTTGTATCGGCATTATCAGCCAAAAATAAATTTCTAAGAGCCGATGTTAAATGGGTAGTGCCTGCCGATTCGCTGCATATAATTGCACAAACAGCGGCCAATTTAAATATACCGGTTACAGGTAATTCAACTACAATACCCCTGCAGTTATATTACGGCCCCAGCGATTATACAATTTTAGCAGCAGCAAATAATAAAATGGAAAACATTGTGCCTTATGGTAGTGGTGTTTTTGCTTTTGTAAAATACATTAACCGTCATTTCTTATTACCGGTTTTTGATTTTTTAAGAAAACACATAGCCAGTATGGGGATGGTAATTTTTTTACTAACCCTTTTAATCAGGCTTATAACTTCTCCCATCTTATATAAAAGCTATTTAAGCGGGGCCAAAATGAAGGCGCTTAAACCCGAAATTGACAGGCTTAAAGAAAAGCACGGAGATGATAAACAGGCCTTCAGTATGGATCAGATGAAGCTGTGGAAATCGGCCGGTGTTAGCCCGCTGGGTGGATGTTTGCCTGCCCTTTTGCAGATACCGATATTTATGTCGCTGTTTTATTTCTTTCAATCCAATATTTCATTAAGGGGCGAAGCCTTTTTATGGGCAAAAGATCTTGCAGCTTATGATTCAATTGCCACGTTACCTTTCTCTATTCCTTTTTATGGTGATCACGTAAGTTTATTTACCATCACTGCTACCATTACCAGTTTGATAATTTCAATTTACAGTATGGCTAGCATGCAGGATAACAGCAATCCGGTGATGAAATACATGCCATACATTTTTCCGGTATTATTGTTAGGTGTATTTAATAATCTGCCATCTGCCTTAACCTGGTATTATACGGTTTCAAATACCATAACACTGATTCTGCAAATTATAATTCAGAAGTATATTATTAATCATGAAAAAATTCTGGCCCAAATTGAAATAAACCGGAAGAAACCCGTGAAACAGAGTAAATTTCAGGATCGGATGATGGCCATGCAGGAGAGTAATAAAAAGCTGCAGGATTTAAAGAAAAAAGGCAATAAAAAGTAGTTTTATAGTTAAAAATATCACAACCTGCAGGCTGTCATCGGCTTTGCAGGTTTTTTATTACACATTAGCATAATCCTGGCACGGCATTTTATTACCTTGTACTACATAGCTATAATTAAGGTATAGCTTTAATTTATTGAGATAAAAAGCGAAGTAGTATCTTTAGTTAAATAAATATGATGAAAAATATAAGAGGGTTTATTTTACTGGTTAGTTTGTTTGCAGGTTATTTTTCTGCGCAGGCACAAAAAAATATTGCTGAAGCAACTTTTGTATATGATATAAAAGGCCAGGCACTTACCGGGGCCTCAACAACAGTTTATTTAAAGGGCAATAACAGCCGCACAGAAATGGTTAGTGCGTTGGGTAAAGAAATAACCATCTATAATTCAAAATCAAATACTGCAGTTATTTTAAAAGAATTCAGTGGACAAAAACTGATGATTACGCTTACCAACGAAAACTGGAAAGCAAAGGGTAAAATGTACAACAATATTAAATTTGAACTTACTACTGAGTTTAAAACCATAGGTGGATATAATACCCGCAAAGCCATTGCAAAAATGACTGATGGTAAAACTTTTGAAGTTTTCTATACACCCGACCTGGTTTCGGCAAATAAGGAATATGATGCTACCTTCAGTAATCTGCCAGGGCTTGCCGTTGAATATGAAATAGAATCGGGTAATACTAAATTCAAGTATAGCCTTACAAAAATAAATTATGATCCCGTGCAGGCTTCTCTGTTTGATTTTCCTACATCCGGGTACAGGGTTATGACCTACGAGGAAAATCAAAATCTGAAAAAAGGAAATTGAAAAATTAAAGGGAATAAAAAAAGCTTAAAAAATTAAGCTTTTATATTAGTAGGTTTTGATAATTAATTTCATGCCGGTGTAGCCCTGCTTCATTTCTGGAACAACAATTATTTGCTTATGTGGTATAATGTAAACAGTATTGCCTTTTTGATAGGTAAGCAATGTGGTATTTAGTAAAGCTTTACCATCAACCTGCTGATTAACCAACAAGCTGCCTGTATATTTTAAACCGGTTTTTAAATTAATGGAGATAGAATTTCTTAAAGAAGATTTTCCTGTATTGATATTAAGGGAAACTTTGGATTTATTCTTTTTTCCAATGCCTTTATCTGCCATAGCACTGAAACCTATGCCGCTAAGCATAAAAACAACCAGTAACATTTTAGCCTTTTTCATCATTGGGTTTCAAATAATAAAACAAATATATTGAAAATTATTTGGTAATTCCATACCATTCATCAATTCTTTTTACATTCTTTTAACGTTTATATTTAAATATTGTTACAAAAAGTTGATTATTTATTCAAAAGTTCTTAATTTACAATAACCTACAGCCAATGAGTAAATACCCTTACCGACAGGATAGAGAAGAATTAAAAGCATTAATACAGCAATTTGACAACCTCAAGGCAGGTAAAACCAACTCCTTTATTGAAGAAGATTCCTTTGAACGTATTATAGATTATTTTGATGAAAAAGAGCAGTTGACGCTGGCCCTGGAGGCAGCTGAGTATGGAATTGAGCAATATCCCTATTCTGCCATGTTGCTTTTAAAAAAGGCTGATCTGCTTATTGCCTTACGCCACTATAAAGAAGCCTTATTTATACTTGACCAGGCCGAACTGCTCGACAGCAAGGATACCAATCTGTATATTTTAAAAACCGATGCCTACCTGGCTTTGGATATGCAGCAAAAAGCTGCGACCGTTTTAGAAGCTGCCATTCATGATTTTGAAGGAGAAGAAAAACTTGACCTGTTGTTTGAATTGGCAGATGTGTATGATGATTATGAAAACTTTGAAAAAGTTTTCGACTGTCTTAAAATGATACTGGAACAGGAACCCAATAACGAAGAAGCGCTTTACAAGATCTGTTTTTGGACAGATTTTACCGGCAGAAATGAAGAAGGTATACGGTTGCACCAGAAAATAATTGATGAATTTCCCTTTAACGAATTGGCATGGTTTAATCTTGCTGCCTCATATCAGGGGCTGAAATTATATGAAAAAGCCATTGACGCTTATGAATATGCAATAGCCATTGACGAAAAATTTGATTATGCATTGCGTAATATGGGCGATGCATATATCCGGCTGCGCAGGTATAAAGAGGCAGTAGAAGTTTTAGAAAAAGTTTTGGAACTGGCCAGGCCCGAAGATGTTATTTACGAAGCAATTGGACATTGTTACGATAAAATGGGCAATTATGCCCAGGCAAGGTTTAATTACCGAAAAGCCAGTCATTTAAATAATGATAACTGCCAATTGAATTATAAAATTGCATGTACTTATATGAATGAGGGTATTTGGGACAGTGCTGTAAAAAACCTGGAAATAGCCATGCGTATTCATCGTTTGCAACCCGAGTACAACTTGGCCATGGGACAATGTTATATGGAAATGGATAAATTAGATGATGCCATTACTTACTTTGGCAACGTAGTGAGGGTAAGGCCCAAAAATATTAATGGCTGGTTGGAATTATTAAAATGCCTGTATAAGGCCGAAATGCTGGAAGAGGCACTTGAATATGCCGGTTTTGCTTTTGAGCAAACAGATGGTAAACCGATTTTTCTTTTTTATAAAAGTGCTGTTTTGTATGCCATGGGTAAATCAAAAGAAGCATTATTGAATTTGGAAGCCGGCATGAAACGGAATCCAAAGCTTGTTAAAAAATTTATAGAGATCAATCCTTCAATACTGCAGGTACAGCAGGTGGTAGATGTTATAGCCCGATATAAAAAAAGGAATTCCCTCTAAGAAGCTGTCTAAAAATGTTTTTTAAATTCACCATGTGAATTTTCATCGCCACTAATTACATTAATTAACACGAATAATAAAAAACATTAGTGAAAATTCGTGCAATTCGTGGCAAAAAACAACAAAGTAGTTCCGGAATCATAATTTCGATAATAATATTTTTTAAACTGCATCGGTTATCTTTGCAGCCCGATATCTATCGGAACTAAAATTAATCAGCATGAACTTTAATCTTTCTCAAATACCGGAACGCAACAAAAAACCTCGTGAACATGGCATTACCATGGTTATGGATAAGGGCCTGAGTGTTGAAGAAGCCAGAAATTTTATGAACGCTGCCTCGCCACATGTAGATGTTGTTAAACTTGGCTTCGGCACTTCTTACGTAACGCCTAATTTAAAAGAGAAGCTGGAGGTTTACCGCTCCTTTGATATGCCGATTTATTTTGGGGGTACGCTGTTTGAAGCTTTTTTGATCAGGAACCAGTTTGAAGATTATATTAAGGTATGTAAAGAGTTTGGTGTTAGTTTTATGGAGGTAAGTGATGGCTCTATTGAAATTCCTCATGCAGAAAAATGCGGCTATATAGAAAAACTGGCCAAAATTGGAGTGGTGTTAAGCGAAGTTGGAAGTAAGGATGCAACTCATATTATTCCTCCCTATAAATGGATTGAATTGATGAAGGCTGAGCTGGAAGCGGGTTCTACGTATGTAATTGCAGAAGCCAGGGAGGCCGGTAATGTGGGTATATACAGGGGTACCGGCGAAGTAAGGGAAGGTTTGGTGCAGGAAATTCTTACACAAATTCCAGAAGAAAAAATTATTTGGGAAGCCCCTCAAAAAGCACAGCAACTTTACTTTTTGGAACTTATAGGTTGTAATGTAAACCTGGGTAATATCGCACCAAATGAAGTAATTCCGCTTGAAACCATGCGGATTGGTTTACGTGGCGATACTTTCCATTTATACCTGAATAAAGAAATCGTATAATGAAAACTTATGGCATTATTGGATTTCCATTAACGCATTCTTTCTCACAAAAATATTTTACGGAAAAGTTTCAAAGAGAAGGTATCAATGATTGCTCCTATGAAGTTTATCCAATTAAATCAGTTTACGAGTTAAATGATTTGATAAAACAAAATCCAAACCTTCATGGTTTAAATATTACTATTCCTTACAAACAGTCAGTACTCCACCACCTTAACAGCGTTAAAGAAATTCCCTTTGGATTAAGAGCATGTAATTGCATAAAAATTAAAGAAAGTAAAACTTACGGCTTCAATACTGATATTACAGGATTTGAAAAATCTTTGTTACCATACCTGAAACCTTATCATAAAAACGCATTGATTCTTGGAAATGGGGGCGCTGCAGAAGCGGTTAAGTTTGTATTTGATAAACTGAATATCAGTTATAAAATCGTAAGCAGAAAAATACATGATGGTTCTGAATTAACATACCAGGATCTGAACAGATCAATTATTGAAGAAAACAAACTTATAGTTAATACAACCCCGCTTGGTACATTTCCAAACGTACATGAATGCCCTGATATACCTTACCAATTTTTAACTCCCCAACATTTTTTGTTTGATTTGGTTTATAATCCTGAAAAGACTTTATTCCTGCAAAAGGGTGAGGAATATGAAGCCACTATTAAAAACGGTTATGAAATGCTTGTGCTGCAAGCCGAAGAAAGCTGGAGAATATGGAATGAGGATTAAGCCAATAAAATTGCTTTTAATTTTTCTGGAATAGCCGCTACTTTTTTTGCATAATAATCGTAACAAACCATCCCTGTTTTTGCATTTGCCAACAAAATATCTTCATTATTTCTTTTTGTAAAGAGTTGATAATATAGTTCAAATCCAACTCTTGATATTTCACCCGCCCCAAGCTTTACTTCCACCACATCGCCGTAAAATGATTCGTTTTTAAATTCAATCGCCAAATCACTCATGATAAGGCCAATGCCTTCAATTTTTAATTCGGTATAGCGGTATTGCTGCAGCCATTGCATCCTGGCTTCGTGTATAATGCTTACAAATGCATCATTACCTACATGGTTGCCATAGTTTATATCAGCAATACGGATGGGAATAGTGAATGTGCCGATAACCTGTTCCGGTATATCAATCTTTATTCTTGCCATATTATTTATTCAAAAAGTTTATCAGTTTTTCCATTGCTTTTTTACGGTGACTTAATTTATTTTTTTCAGCCATTTCCATCTCAGCAAAAGTTTTATCACTTCCATCCGGCACAAAAACGGGGTCGTAACCAAAGCCATTATTGCCTTTTCTTTCAGTGATAATTTTACCGGCACAAATACCTTCAAAAAAATATTCTTTACCATCCCGTATCAATGATATCACTGTTCTGAAACGGGCCGTTTTATTTTCAAAAGGTTTAATATTGGTTAAGAGCTTATCAATATTATCGTCAAAGCTTCTGTTTTCACCGGCATAACGTGCACTTTTTACACCAGGCTCACCATTCAATGCTTCCACTTCAAGCCCGGTATCTTCGCTAAAGCAGTTTTTGCTTGTTATTGCAAAAATGGTTTTCGATTTTTCTGTGGCGTTAGCTTCCAACGTATCATGCGGCTCAGGAATATCAATATCAATGCCTGCTTCTTTTAAAGTGATGATATTGAAACGCTCACCCAGCAAAGCTCTTGCTTCTTCAACTTTATTTTGATTATTGGTGGCAAATATGATGCTATCCATTTCTTAATTATCCTAATAAAAAAATATTTTTTAAGCAGTTCCACAATTTCATTTTCTCTTCTTTATCTTTTTGTAACTCAGTTAACGAAACAGCAGATAGATACACCTGGCTATTGTAATGTTGAATTTGATAATGCGGAAACTGTAAAGGCAATTCCAGTGATTCAGCATCTAAACCAAACAAAAATATTTTCTCAGCCTTCAACAACTCAGTTATAGTTGTATAATTTAAACCTGAATTTTTCGTTACATTTATCAGCGCAATATCTGCCATACTTAATTTGCATGCAGTTAAAATACCAAGTAAAAAATTGAGCTCATCATCCGGTAAATAAATACTTGTTTCGGCCTTAACCACTATGGCAATTTTTTTTTGATTACTGCCTAAAAATGTAATGCTGCCTGGTTGTATGGTATCTAAAGCTGATTTGTCCGGGCTTAAGTCATATAACGATTTGATATATAAACTTTGCAACATGGCTACCGGAAACTGAATATTATTTAAACTCATTAAAAGGTAATTTATTAACTCTTGTTTTTTTCGTTTCTTTGCCGTAAAATTAACGAATATGATTGCAGCCGAAAATATTAATATCACCAAAGCAGAACACAGTAAACTTAAAGATATAAATCTGGAAAACATACCTTTTGGAAAATATTTTACCGATCATATGCTGGAAGTGGATTTTGAAGATGGTGAATGGAAAAATGCAGAAATAAAACCCTATCAACCTTTATTATTAGACCCTTCACTTGCGGCCATACACTATGGACAATCAATTTTTGAAGGCATAAAAGCTTACAAAAATGACGCTGGTGAAGTTTCTATTTTTCGCCCTTTGGATAATTTCAAACGCTTTAATATTTCTGCTGAAAGAATGCAGATGCCACAGGTACCCGAAGATATTTTTATGGAAGGCATGCGTATGCTGGTAGAGCTGGATAAAAACTGGATTCCGCAACAGGAAGACCACTCTTTGTATATACGGCCTTTTATGTTCAGCAGCGATAATATGATAGGAGTGAGGCCAAGTGAGAAATATAAATTCATGATCATACTCAGCCCTACCGGGCCATATTACAGCGCCCCCATGCGTATTTATGTAGAAGAGAAATATGTAAGGGCTGTTCCGGGAGGTGTGGGTTTTGCTAAAGCTGCCGGTAATTATGGCGGTGCTATGTATGCAACAGCCCAGGCCAAGCTAAAAGGGTACGACCAGGTTTTATGGACTGATGCCTTTGAGCATAAATATGTACAGGAATGCGGCACCATGAATGTTTTCTTTATTATCGGCAATACTGCTATTACGCCCGATTTAAAGGAAGGAACCATATTGGCAGGTGTTACCAGAAACAGTACCATGGTTTTGTTAAGCGAAATGGGCTTTGAGGTTGAGGAACGGGATTTAAGTATTGATGATGTTATAGCAGCACATAAAGCCGGCATTTTATACGAAGTTTTTGGAACCGGAACAGCAGCTACAATTTCACTGATAAAAGAGCTGCGATATAAAGATTATGTAATGGAGTTTGACGTAGATAGCTGGAAAACTGCCCCTGCCATAAAAACCCAGTTAAATGCAATACGTTATGGGCAGGCACCCGATAACCATGGCTGGATGCATAAGATTTAGGATTTTAGATTGACGATTTTAGATTTGGGCTGCCTTTTAACACTTGTAAAAGAGAATTTAGGCACTTCA
>JAYVPT010000004.1:0-87766 GCA_043757165.1 Ferruginibacter sp. | reverse complement strand
TTTAGCTCTTTGCAAGGTTGGCTTTGTGTCGGGGTTTTGTGTGCCTTGCAATGTGCTAAAAATAGCGTGGGGTCGTGTCGGCAAAGTCATGGATGTTTTTATATGTGCAGGATGTTGAATAGGGTGACATACAACTCATAAATATGCGAAAGTCTCCTTTTTCAAAATTTTATTTTCTTTCTATAAGATTGTTTTATAAATGTATACATAAAGAACAATACAAAAAACGAAAGTTTTGGTGCAATAATCACCGCGGCAATAAAAGCTCAGTAAAGCTTTAAAAGTGCAAGATTGCCCCGAATGCTTTCGGGGTAAACTGTGCCAATGAAGCAAAATAGTAATTCCAAAGTTTGTCCTATAAAAAAATCCCATTAGGTAAATGGGATTTAAAATATTGTTGTGTGTATAGATTTCTCCTTCGTGGAAATGACAGAAACCCCCGGAATGACAAAGCAAAAATTAAATATCTATCGCCTCGCCATAAGCAGCAGCGGTAGCTTCCTTCAATCCCTCACTCATGGTTGGGTGAGGGTGAACGGCATTTAATATTTCGTGTGCAGTGGTTTCTAATTTACGGGCCACAACAGCTTCGGCAATAATTTCTGTTACGTTGGTACCAATCATATGGCAACCTAAAAATTCGCCGTATTTGGCATCGTAAATTACTTTTACAAAACCTTCAGTAGCTCCTGATGCAACAGCTTTACCGCTGGCAATAAAAGGAAACTTGCCTACTTTAACTTCATAACCGGCATCTTTGGCCGCTTTTTCTGTATAGCCCACACTGGCAATTTCCGGTGTGCAATAAGTACAACCCGGTATATTATTATAATCCAATGGTTCAGGATGATGGCCGCTTAAATGTTCGGCTGCATTAATACCTTCTTTAGCGGCTACGTGTGCCAGGGCCTGACCGGGTGTACAATCGCCAATGGCATAAATACCTTTTACGCTGGTTTGCTGGTTGGCATCAACAGTTATTTTTCCTTTTTCGGTTTTAATGCCCAGGTTTTCTAAACCAATATTTTCAATATTGGCAACAACACCTACAGCGCTTAATAAAATATCAGCTTCTAAAATTACTTCGCCGGTTGGAGTTTTTATTGTTGCCTTTACACCTTCGCCGCTGGTATCAACACTCAGCACTTCGCTGTTGGTCATAATGGTCATGCCCTGTTTTTTAAACTGCTTTTCCAGTTCTTTGCTTATGTCTTCATCTTCAACCGGAACTAACCGTGGTAAAAATTCAACCATGGTAATTTTTGTACCAAGACTATTATAGAAATAAGCAAACTCACTTCCAATGGCACCGCTTCCGCAAACGATCATACTTTTTGGTTGAGTGGGCAGGCTCATAGCTTCACGGTAGGCAATTATTTTTTTACCATCAACAGGCATATTGGGTAAAACCTTTGCCCTGCCGCCTGTGGCTATAATAATGTTTTTTGCTTCCTCAACTTTTTTAGTTCCGTCGGCTGCAGTAATTTCCAATTTGCCCGGGGCAATCAGTTTACCAAAACCCATTATCACATCAATCTTATTTTTCTTCATTAAGAATTGAATGCCCTTGCTCATCTTATCGGCAACACCACGGCTGCGGCCAATAACGCCACCAAAATCTGCTGAAGGATCAGCGATATTGATACCGTAATCTTTTGAATGCTTTGCATATTCAAATACCTGGGCGCTTTTTAATAAGGCTTTGGTAGGAATACAACCCCAGTTAAGGCAAATACCGCCGAGGCTTTCTTTTTCTACAATTGCTACTTTTTTACCTAACTGGCTGGCCCTTATTGCTGCAGGATAACCGCCGGGGCCGCTGCCCAAAACTATTACGTCGTATGCCATTTTCGTTAATTGGTTAATTGGTTAATTGGTTAATTGGTTTACCTGTTAATCCTTTAACTGGTTAATTAGTTAAGTTGTTTGCGGATCAACAAATTTATTGAGTTGCAAATTTAGATTGAAACGGGGGATTAGCCAAAAGCTTATTTAAGCCTTATTTTAACATAGGGATGGAAACCAGTCAGGTTTATTCTGCGTATTTTTAACTATTATGAAAAAGATATTGATTACTGCCCTGTTCTTTTGTTTTGCAATTGCCCTGCAGGCACAGCCTATACCTAAATTGAAAATGGCAGATGTGGTGAAAAGCTTCAGCAATAAAAGCGATACGGTTTATGTAATTAATTTTTGGGCCACCTTTTGTAAACCCTGTGTGGCAGAAATACCCGGCTTTATAAAAATTGCCAATAAATATAAAAGCCAAAAAGTAAAGCTGGTATTGGTAAGTTTAGACCTGCCTTTATTCTATCCCAATAAGATCGCTGCTTTTGCAAAGAAAAATAATTTTAATACCAATATTGCATGGTTGGATGAAACCAATGCAGATATCTTTTGCCCGATGGTTGACAGCAGCTGGAGCGGCGCCATACCGGCAACAATAATTGTGAATGCTAAAACGGGGTATAAAAAATTTTGGGAAGGAGATGTGAAGGGAGATTTTTTTGAAAAGGAATTGAAGAAGGCGATAGAAAACAGGAATTTGTAATTAGGGATCAGGAATTTGGCTTTAGGGTTTTTTTACTTAAATACTTCTGCTGTATAATTTCCTGTACCGCCACACCACTGATTTTACTTTCCAACCAACTGATCACATCCAAATACATAAACGCTCTTGTTTCAAAACGCTTGTTTTCAAATTGCTTTAATTTATTTAACAGCTTTTCAAATTCCGGTTTTAATTTATTAGGCGTTAACGTTAATGCTTTGCGGATAAATTTAAACATCTCTTCTTCCACCACACTAAGGTTTTGCATTTTGGCCATAAAGCGGTACACCGATTTGGCCAGGTATTCCAGCAATTGATAATTGCCCAGCTCGTAATGTGCAATTAAATGCAACAGGCGGGCATAGCATTGCAGGTCGTTACGCAGGTCAACTTTCCAGTTAATGATCTTATTTAAATAATCAATGGCGGTTTCGTAATTGCCCGTGCCAAAATACATGGAGGCAATTTTGTAATAAATCACCAAAATACGGTGACGGTCTAAGTATATTTCGTATTCCGATAATTTCTCTTCAATGCCTTCCACCAATAATAATCCTTCGGAAAAATTGCCGGTTAAAAAATGTTTATTCAGCAACGAAATGGTACGGTAAATAAAACACTGGATAAGATTATTATGGTTTTGCAATACAATCTTACTGTTACTGAATTTTTCAAATTCCTTTAAAGTACTGTTTAACTTTTGATAATTACCCAGGTTAAATTGCGAACCCATCAGGTTGTGCATGCCTTTAATATAATGAGCGCTTTCTATACCGACCATATAAGGTTCTTCATCAAAAAGGTCAACCCATTTTTGGGTATAGCGGTAATACTGCAAAAAATCCTGGCGTATAAAAGCCTTCCAGCAATAACATTGGTACAGGTATAATTTTTCGTAAAAGCCATTCAGTTGTTGTGGATTGTTAGGTAAGTTGTCATTCAAAAAATTTTTCACTGCTTCTTCTTCAGCGTCATTACGGGCAAAACCATTTTTAATATACCACCCATATAACTGCAAGGCAAGGTTACTTAATTTAGATACATTAGTTAAATGATTATTTACTGCATCAGCTTCCTTACTCAGTTCTTCAGCCCTGTTTTTAAGGCTACGGGTAATGTATAATCCTTCTATCTTCTTCTCAAAAAATAATGCCTGTTGCAGGTAGGTCAGCTGGTTAAAAGCCTTGGCTTGTTCCTTCATTTTGTCCAGTAATTTAAGGCTTTGCAGATATAGCCCTTTATTGTATAAGATACGGGCATAATCCATCTGCTCATGCAGTTCAATATCTATATTGCTTTCGTCGGTTATTAACCTTAAACTTGATAATAGCTGTTTGTATAAATGCGCCTTTAAATTGGAAAGTTGTTGCTTTTTTATACCCTTATTTTTCTTTAATAAAAGGGCTTCATCATAGACTTCCATTTTATCCAAAGCATCAAATAACTGCACCACTTTTAATTCTTCTGATGATTTATTCCTGGTGATGTACAGCTTAAAATTCCGCTTTTCGCTCTTTTCAAGCGATTTTATTAATTGAAATACGGTATCTGTTTGGCGGTTGGGCATCGTAATTGCTGTTCATTTAAAACCAATACAGGAAAGGGTTTTAGCCAAAAATAGCTCCTTTATATGGCGTATTAAAGGCATAGTTTTAATTTCCTGCACTGCGGTTTCAGTAGTAAATTTATGGCTAAGTTATTATCAAAAATTAATAACCCACCGCTTTATAAACCAATTTATCTATGTTGAGCAACAAAATACACATTTTTGATACCACTCTTCGTGACGGGGAACAGGTGCCGGGATGCAAATTAGTTACCAGCGAAAAGGTAGCACTTGCACTGCAACTGGAAGTATTGGGAGTGGATATTATTGAAGCCGGGTTTCCTATCAGCAGCCCGGGAGATTTTAATTCGGTTACAGAGATTTCTAAATTAATTACCAAAGCCACTGTTTGTGCCCTAAGCCGGGCCGTAGAAAAAGATATTGAGGCGGCAGGCGAGGCATTAAAATTTGCCAAGCGCCCCCGCATTCATACAGGTATTGGTACATCCGATTCTCACATTAAGGCAAAATTCAATGCCACACGAGAAGAGATTTTAGAAAGAGCTATTCAGTCTGTAAAGTGGGCCAGAAAATATACAGACGATATCGAGTTTTATGCAGAAGATGCTGGCAGAACTGATAATGATTATTTAGCCAAAGTAGTGGAAGCGGTGATTAAAGCCGGGGCAACAGTGGTTAATATTCCTGATACAACGGGATACTGTTTACCAAACCAGTATGGAGATAAGATCGCTTTTTTGATGAACCATGTACCCAATATTGACAAAGCAATTTTAAGTTGCCATTGCCATAACGATCTTGGACTGGCTACTGCAAATTCTATTGCGGGTGTTATTGCAGGGGCAAGGCAAATTGAATGTACCATTAATGGTTTGGGTGAAAGAGCAGGTAATACTTCACTGGAAGAAGTGGTGATGGTTTTAAAACAACATAACGAGTTAGGGTTATATACTGATATTGATGCAAGGCAATTGAATCCAATGAGCCGCCAGGTAAGTGATATTATGCGTATGCCGGTGCAGCCTAATAAAGCTATTGTGGGTTCCAATGCTTTTTCTCATTCATCAGGTATTCACCAGGATGGATTTTTAAAAGATACCACCACTTACGAAATTATTGCACCGGAAGAAGTGGGTGCCGACAGCAGTAAAATTGTACTAACGGCAAGAAGTGGCCGCAGTGCATTGGCTCACCGCTTTCATAAATTAAATTTTCAGTTCGACAGGAATGATATTGATAAGTTGTATGAACGCTTTTTACAAATAGCGGATAGCAAAAGGGAAGTTGAAGACAATGACCTTACAGCAATGGCTTACGACCATCAAAAAAATATATTGGCTACGGCCTGAACTCTCTCATGCGTTTTAGTTTAGTTTTAGTTTAATGGTGGAGGTTTGGCCTCCACTTTTTTAAAAAATGAAAATGGCGAAAACACTATTTGATAAGATTTGGGATAAGCATGTTGTTAAAACAATTGACGACGGCCCTTCTGTTTTATATATTGATAAACATTTTATTCATGAAGTAACCACGCCGCAGGCTTTTACAGGATTGAATAAAAGAGGTATAAAAGTATTTCGTCCTAAACAAACTATCGCCACTGCTGATCATAATGTACCTACATTAAATCAGCATTTACCTATTAAAGAAGAGCAGAGCCGTTTACAGGTGGAAGCATTGATAAAAAATTGTGCAGCGCATGGTGTTGAATTATATGGATTGGGGCATCCCTTTCAGGGTATTGTGCATGTAATAGGGCCGGAGTTGGGAATAACCCAACCGGGTAACACTATTGTTTGTGGAGATTCACATACTTCCACTCACGGCGCATTTGGTGCTATTGCTTTTGGTATTGGTACCAGCGAAGTGGAAATGGTTTTATCTACACAATGTGTGTTGCAAACCAAACCAAAATTAATGCGTATCAATATTGAGGGAGAATTACATAAGGGAGTAGTATCGAAAGATATTGTATTATATATTTTATCAAAAATTACAGCAAGCGGTGCCACCGGCCATGCAGTTGAATTTGCAGGTGCTGCCATCACCGGTTTAAGTATGGAAGCAAGAATGACCATTTGCAATATGAGTATTGAAATGGGTGCCCGTTGCGGATTGATTGCACCTGATGAAACTACTTTCAATTATATTAAAGGAAGAAAATTTGCACCCGACGGAGCAGCATGGGATAAGGCATTGGCCAATTGGAAAACTTTATTTACTGATGCAACTGCAACATTTGATAAAGAGATCACTTTAGATGCAGCAGACATTACGCCAATGATAACCTACGGTACTAACCCGGGGATGGGCATTGGTGTTAACGAAAATATTCCTACAGTTGCGGAAGTAAATGATAATGACAGAACAGGATTGGAAAAATCATTAGCCTATATGGGTTTGCAACAGGGCCATCCAATTAAAGGACAAAAAATTGATTATGTATTTATTGGCAGTTGTACCAATTCAAGAATAGAAGACCTGCGGATGGTTGCATCTTTTGTAAAAGGAAAACAAAAAGCTGATGGTGTTGAAGTATGGATCGTTCCGGGAAGTAAGCAAGTAGAGAAACAAGCCATTGAAGAAGGTATTGATAAAGTATTTGAAGCAGCAGGTTTTCAATTACGCCAACCGGGTTGCTCCGCATGTTTAGGAATGAATGAAGATAAAATTCCGGCAGGTAAATATTGTATCTCCACTTCTAACAGAAATTTTGAAGGCAGACAGGGAGCAGGAGCAAGAACATTACTGGCAAGCCCGTTATCAGCAGCAGCAGCGGCTGTTACAGGAGTTATTACTGATGTAAGAGAATTATTAAACTAAATTATGCAGGCACTTAAAACCATACAAAGCACTTTCGTTCCATTGAATATGGAAAATGTTGATACCGATCAGATCATTCCTGCCCGTTTTTTAAAAGGTACAACTAAAGATGGGTTTGGGAAAAATTTATTCCGTGACTGGCGGTATGAAAATAATGACGAGACAAAACCGAAAGCCGATTTTTCGTTAAACAAACCACAATACAAAGGTGAAATATTGGTTGCAGGAAAAAATTTTGGCTGCGGTTCTTCGAGAGAACATGCGGCATGGGCCATTTTAGATTATGGATTTAAAGTAGTGGTGTCAAGTTTTTTTGCAGACATTTTTAAGAACAATGCGCTTAACAATGGAGTGTTGCCTGTAACGGTGAGTGATGCTTTTTTAGAAAAATTATTTCAACAGAATAATACGGCCACGCTAATGGTAAACCTGCAGGATCAAACCATTACTATTGATGCCAGCGGCGAACAGGAAAGTTTTGAGATCAATAGTTATAAAAAAACCTGCCTGCTCAATGGTTATGATGATATCGATTATTTGTTAAGCAACAAAACAGTGATAGAAAATTTTGAAAAACAATTTGCATAAATATATTTATGAGTCTTAAAAAAAATATTGCAGTTATAGAAGGTGATGGCATTGGCCCGGAAGTAACCAAACAATCGGTAAAGGTTTTAAATGCCATTGCAGAACATTTTGGCCACGAGTTCAGCTACAAATATTGTTTGCTGGGTGCAGATGCTATTGATAAAACCGGAACACCGTTGCCTTCAGCAACCATTGACATCTGTCTGGATAGTGATGCAATTTTATTCGGTGCTATCGGCCATCCTAAATATGATAATGATCCTACGGCAAAGGTTAGGCCAGAGCAGGGTTTACTGGGCATAAGAAAAGCATTGCAGTTGTATGCTAATATCCGCCCCATTACTACTTACTCTTCTTTACATCATTTGTCTCCTTTAAAAACAAAAAATATTGAAGGCGTTGATTTTATAATTTTCAGAGAATTAACAGGCGGTATTTACTTTGGTAAAAAAGAAACTAACGAAGAACAGACTTATGCCATAGATGAATGTGCGTACAGCAAAGAAGAAATTGAAAGGGTGGCACACCTGGCATTTCAATCTGCACAAAAAAGAAGAAAAAAATTAACGCTGGTTGATAAAGCCAATGTTTTAGAAACATCAAGGCTTTGGCGTAAAGTGGTAAAAGAATTAGCTGTGCAATACCCTGATGTGGCTTTGGATTTTTTATTTGTAGATAATGCAGCAATGCAGATCATTTTAAATCCAAAACAATTTGATGTAATACTTACAGAAAATATGTTTGGTGATATCATCAGCGATGAAGCCAGTGTGATCAGTGGTTCACTGGGTTTATTGCCTTCTGCATCAGTAGGAAATAAAACTGCTTTGTTCGAGCCTATTCATGGTTCTTATCCGCAGGCAACAGGGAAAGATATTGCCAATCCTATTGGTTCTATTCTTTCTGCAGCAATGCTATTGGATTATTTTGATTTAAAGGAAGAAGCAGCTTTGGTAAGAGAAGCAGTTGAATGGACATTGACCAACCAGTTTGTTACAAAAGATATTGAACCGATCAATTTTTATTTTACCACTACCATTGGAGAATTGATCAGTGATTATATCGGCAACAAAATTCCAGGCAGGTTGAATAAAGAAAATATTGAGTTGAGAAAATCAACCATTATTTAAAAAAAGTATTTAGTTCTTTGGTTTTTATTTTTGGCAGCAGTATATTTGTGTAATAACATCCTTCATGTTAAAGCACAGATTAAATAATGACCTTTCACTTAGCACAGTAATAATTATTGTGATTGTCATTATTATTCCTGCACTGCATGGGGGAGGATAAGCTTATAATAACAACAACAATATATTAAGCGGCCCACCTCCAAAAGGTGGGTCGCTTTTTTTTTGACCTCACCTTGAACTACGTTCGTTCCTTGGCAGGAACTCCTACAGGAGAGGGAAATGGAGAAGATTGTAGCGAAGGTTTGCATAACATAATAAAAGATTAGTAAAGATATATTGCAGATGGGGAAGGATAAATTTTCGATAGAGGGTTGAAGTACCGCTCCCTCTCTTTCGGAGAGGGAGACGGAGGGTGAGGTCGTTGAATAAAGAAATACAGTTGAAGAGTGTATAGCCTGAGGAAATACCAATGAAGGTTAGTAAAGAACAAAAAGCTGGTAATAAAAAATTAAGAAACATATTTTAATAATAGGATAAGCAAGCATGGAACTCAATAAATATTCTAAGGTATTAACACAGGATGAAACGCAGCCTGCAGCACAGGCCATGTTGTATGGTATTGGTTTAACAGAAGACGATCTGAAAAAACCACAGGTGGGTGTTTGCAGTATGGGTTACGATGGTAATACTTGTAACATGCACTTAAATGATTTGGCTAAAATTGTAAAGCAGGGCGTTTGGGATGCAGACATGGTAGGATTGATCTTTAATACAATCGGTATAAGTGATGGTATCAGCAACGGAACGGATGGTATGCGTTATTCATTGGTGAGCCGTGATTTAATTGCAGATAGTATTGAAGCAGTTTGTGGCGGATTTTATTATGATGGATTAATTGCGTTACCGGGTTGTGATAAAAATATGCCGGGTTCTATTATGGCGATGGGCCGTTTGAACCGACCATCAATAATGGTATACGGCGGTACCATTGATGCAGGACATTATAAAGGTGAAGAACTTAATATCATTTCTGCATTTGAAGCATTGGGAAAAAAACTGGCAGGCACAATAACACCGGAAGATTTTAAAGAAGTGGTAAAACACAGTTGCCCCGGTGCAGGTGCTTGTGGTGGTATGTACACAGCAAACACTATGGCCAGTGCCATTGAAGCATTGGGTATGAGTTTACCTTATTCATCCAGCAATCCTGCAAACAGCGAAGCAAAACAGAAAGAATGTCTGGACGCAGGTAAAGCAATAAAAATATTATTGGAAAAAGATATCAAACCAAAAGATATCATGACGAAGAAGGCTTTTGAAAATGCCATTACAACAATCATGATATTCGGTGGAAGCACCAACGCCGTTTTGCATTTAATTGCTATGGCAAAAAGTGTGGATGTGGATCTGACGCAGGATGATTTTCAACGCATCAGCGATACAACACCAGTGCTGGCAGATTTTAAACCCAGCGGAAAATATTTAATGCAGGAGTTACATGCATATGGCGGTGTGCCTGCCGTGATGAAATATTTATTGGATAAAGGATTGTTGCATGGCGATTGTTTAACCGTAACAGGAAAAACAATGGCAGAGAATTTAGCGGACATCACACCAATAAATTTTGAAACACAAAAAATAATTTTTCCTTTAGAAACACCATTGAAAGCAACAGGGCATTTACAAATACTATATGGCAATCTTGCAGAAAAAGGAAGCGTTGCAAAGATCAGCGGTAAAGAAGGCGAACGTTTTGAAGGGCCTGCAAGAGTATTCAATGGCGAGAAAGATTTAGTAGCAGGTATAGCAAGCGGCAGGGTAAAAAAAGGAGATGTTGTAGTAATTAGAAATGAAGGACCAAAAGGAGCACCGGGTATGCCTGAAATGTTGAAGCCAACTTCAGCAATTACAGGTGCCGGATTAGGAAAAGATGTGGCACTAATTACAGATGGAAGATTCAGTGGAGGCTCACATGGTTTTGTCGTCGGACATATTACACCGGAAGCATTTGAAGGCGGGTTGATAGCATTGGTGGAAGATGATGATATCATTGAACTGGATGCTACAAAAAATATGATCAACCTTAAAGTGCATGAAGCAATTATTGCTGAAAGAAGAAAACAATGGCAGCAACCAGCTTTAAAAGTTACCAAAGGAGTTTTGTATAAATACGCACAATGCGTAAAAGATGCAAGCCAGGGTTGTGTAACTGATGAAGCATAATTAAATAAATAAAAAATTTAACGGGGTCTTACCCTTTATAAAAAGTTTCTTATGGAACTAGTTGAAGAAAAAATAAAAAAACCGGAAGTAAAAGCTACAACAACCATCAGCGGTTCTGTTGCGGTACTGGAAGCATTTATTGCTGAAGGCGTGGATATCATCTTTGGTTATCCCGGTGGTGCCATCATGCCAATATATGATGCTTTGTATGATTACAACGAAAAACTAAAACATATTTTAGTTCGTCATGAGCAAGGCGCTATACATGCTGCACAGGGTTTTGCTAGGGTGAGTGGAAGAACAGGAGTAGTGTTTGCAACAAGCGGCCCCGGCGCAACAAACTTAGTTACCGGCTTGGCTGATGCTATGATTGATAGTACGCCTGTTGTATGTATCACCGGACAGGTGTTTGCACATTTATTAGGTACCGATGCATTTCAGGAAACTGATGTGATCAACATCACCACCCCTGTTACCAAATGGAATTACCAGGTAACAGATGCAACAGAAATTCCTGCAGTGTTAGCCAAAGCATTTTATATAGCAGGGAGTGGAAGGCCCGGCCCTGTGTTGATTGACATTACCAAAAATGCACAGTTACAATTATTCAATTACGAAGGCTATAAAAAATGTGATCACATCCGCAGCTATCGCCCTAATCCAATTGTTAGAAAAGAATATGTACAAAAAGCTGCTGAATTAATTAACAGTGCAGAAAGACCATTTGTAATTTTTGGCCAGGGTGTAATTCTTGGTAAAGCAGAAAAAGAGTTTGCACAGTTTATAGAAAAAGCAGGAATACCAAGTGCCTGGACAATTATGGGAATGAGTGCTATTCCTACTTATCATCCACTCGCTGTTGGTATGTTGGGTATGCATGGTAATTATGGCCCCAATGTTTTAACCAACGAATGCGATGTGTTGATAGCAATAGGAATGCGTTTTGATGATCGTGTAACAGGACGTTTAGATAAATATGCCAAGCAGGCAAAAGTTATTCATTTGGATATTGATCCTTCTGAAATTGATAAGAATGTAAAAACAACGGTTCCGGTTTGGGGCGATTGTAAAGAAACTTTACCTATGCTTACTGAATTGGTACAACAAAAAACACATGCGGCCTGGTTAAATAAATTCAACGAATACAAAAAGAAAGAAGATGAAAAATGTATCAATCCTGAATTAAACCCGGTTACCGATGAATTAACAATGGGGGAAGTAATAAACCTGTTGAACGAATTAACCAAAGGCGATGCAGTTATTGTAACGGATGTGGGCCAGCATCAAATGGTGGCATGCCGTTATGCTAAATATAATCAGAGTAAAAGTAATATTACCAGTGGCGGATTAGGTACAATGGGTTTTGCATTGCCTACAGCAATTGGTGCAAAATACGGGGCACCCGAAAGAACTGTGGTTGCTATTGCAGGTGATGGCGGTATTCAGATGACGATACAGGAATTGGGAACCATCATGCAGTTTAAGCCCGATGTAAAAATTATCATTTTAAATAACCAGTTTTTAGGAATGGTACGCCAGTGGCAACAATTGTTTCACGAAAAAAGATATTCGTTTGTAGATATTACCAGCCCCGATTTTGTACAGGTGGCAAAGGGATATTATATAGATGGACAGAAAGTAACTGAAAGGGCAAAATTAAAAGAAGCATTAGCAACCATGCTGAATCATAACGGAAGTTATTTGCTTGAAATAATGGTAGGTAAAGAAAATAATGTTTTCCCTATGGTACCGCAGGGAAGAGGAGTATCGGAAATAATATTGAGTAAAGAAGAATTATAAAAACCAGGCCCCCTCCAACTCCCCAAAGGGGGAGAGTTATATAAGCAAAGAATAACTTTTAGGGATAATGGAATAAAAATTTAACTATGTCAGATAAAAAAAATAAAGTAACAATCCAAACTCCCTCTCCGAAGGAGAGGGTTGGGGTGAGGCTGGAATACACCATAACAGTTTATACAGAAAACCAAATTGGTTTGCTGAATCGTATTGCTATTATTTTTTCAAGAAGAAAAATTAATATCGAAAGTTTGAACACTTCACCAAGCGAAATAGACAGCGTACATCGTTTTACCATTGTAATTAACGAAACAGAAGATGTAGTGCGTAAACTATGCCGGCAAATTGAAAAGCAAGTTGAAGTATTGAAAGTATATTATAATACCAACGAAGAAATTATCTGGCAGGAACTGGCGCTGTACAAAGTGCCTACAGAAATTATTGCAGAAGAAGTAAAAGTAGAAAGGTTATTAAGTCAGCACGGAGCCAAGGCGGTGGTTATTCGTAAAGATTATACTGTATTTGAAGTAGCCGGACAAAGGGAAGAGACAGACAATTTTATAAAAGTACTGGAGCCTTATGGGTTAATTGAATTTGTCCGCAGTGCAAGAGTTGCCATTATTAAAAACAGCGATGGCTTTCATAAAAAATTAAAAGAATTTGAGTATAAGGAGCCAGGTGAGGGGGCAATGGAAAATGAGTTCCTGAATCAAAATGAAGAAGTGTTTAGTATGTAATTCCCCCATCCCCTAAAGGGGAGCTATTATAGCGAAGAAAAAAATGGAAAGTATAAACAAAAATAAAAATCTAAAAAAATCTCCGTCACCCCTTTAGGGGATGGTGGCAACAATTATTATGGCGAATTATTTTAACACATTACCACTCAGAGAGCAGTTGAACCAGTTAGGCGTTTGTGAATTTATGGACAGCAGCGAATTTGCTGATGGCGTAAATGCATTGAAAGGAAAGAAAATGGTAATAGTAGGTTGTGGTGCACAGGGATTGAACCAAGGTTTGAATTTAAGGGATTCAGGTTTGGATGTATCCTATGCTTTACGCAAAGAAGCGATAGATGAAAAAAGACAATCATGGAAAAGTGCAACAGAAAATAATTTCACCGTTGGTACTTACGAAGAATTAATTCCAACCGCAGATTTAGTATTGAATCTTACTCCTGATAAACAACATACTGCTGTAGTGGCTACTGTAATGCCATTGATGAAAAAAGGAGCAACACTTTCTTATTCTCATGGTTTTAATATTGTGGAAGAAGGAACGCAAATTAGAAAAGACCTTACCGTAATTATGGTGGCACCCAAATGCCCGGGCTCTGAAGTTCGTGCAGAATATGTACGTGGCTTTGGTGTACCTACTTTAATTGCAGTGCATCCTGAAAATGATCCCGACGGAAAAGGGTTGATACAGGCAAAAGCTTATGCTGCCGGTACCGGCGGACACAGAGCAGGTGTATTGCGTTCTTCATTTGTTGCAGAAGTAAAATCTGATTTGATGGGTGAACAAACCATTTTGTGCGGACTGTTGCAAACGGGTTCTATACTTTGCTTTGATAAAATGGTGGAGAAAGGAATTGATAAAGCTTATGCTTCTAAATTAGTGCAGTATGGTGTTGAAGTAATTACCGAAGCATTAAAACATGGTGGTGTGGTAGCAATGATGGACCGTTTGTCAAACCCTGCAAAAATTAAAGCATTTGAATTATCAGAAGAATTGAAAAATATTATGCGTCCTTTGTTTCAAAAACACCAGGACGATATCATGAGTGGACATTTTAGTAAAACCATGATGGAAGATTGGGCAGCAGGAGATAAAAACTTACTGGCATGGCGTGCCGCAACAGGTGAAACTGCTTTTGAAAAAACACCCGCAGGTACAATGGTAATTGCCGAGCAGGAATATTTTGATAATTTATTATTGTTTGTCGCCATGATAAGGGCTGGGGTGGAACTGGCTTTTGAAACCATGGTTCAATCTGGTATTAAAGAAGAATCTGCTTATTACGAATCATTACACGAAACTCCATTGATCGCAAACACCATTGCACGTAAAAAATTATTTGAAATGAACCGTGTAATTTCTGATACTGCAGAATACGGTTGTTATTTATTTGATCATGCATGTAAACCTTTATTAAAAGAATTTATGAGCACGGTTGATACTGATGTGGTGGGCAAAAACTACAACACAGGTAAGGATGGTGGAGTGGATAATAAAATTTTAATTGCAGTGAATCACCAATTGCGTTCGCACCAGATAGAAAATGTGGGCGCAAGGTTAAGAAAAGCAATGACCGATATGAAAACCATAAGCACAAAAGCTTAAACCCCCATCCCCTCCCGAAAAAATCGGGACAGGTGCCGGGGAGTTATTTAAATTAAATAATTAATAGGCGGTATATAAAACTTAGAAAATAAATGAATGTTGGTGAAAAAATAGAAACGTTGAATAACTCCCCTTTAGGGGATGGAGGCTTGGATTTTGCCTCTGCTTCACTACGTTTAAAAAACGTGGTGAACAGAACACCGCTTACATTTAATCATAACCTCTCCAGGAAATATCAATGCAATATTTTTTTAAAAAGGGAAGATCTGCAGGTGGTACGTTCTTACAAATTAAGGGGCGCTTATAATTTAATGAGCAGTTTATCTGCAGAGCAATTACAACGTGGTGTGGTTTGTGCCAGCGCCGGTAATCATGCGCAGGGCTTTGCCTACAGTTGTAAAAAGCTCAATACAAAAGGTGTGGTATTTATGCCGGTGATCACACCCAATCAAAAAATTACCCAGACAAAAATGTTTGGAGAAGATAATATAACTGTAAAATTAGTGGGCGATACTTTTGATGATTGTGCCATCACTGCAAAAAAATACACAGAAGAAAACGGGATGACATTTATTCCGCCATTTGATGATTATAAAATTATTGAAGGACAGGGAACAGTTGGGGTGGAGATATTAGAACAAATAGCAGAAGAAGAGAATAATATTTTGGCATCTTCGCAAAATTCTTCGCCTAATCCCCCCTTCGGGGGGTGGGGGGGCTTGGATTTCTTATTTCTTCCTGTTGGTGGCGGCGGATTAAGTGCAGGTGTAGGAACGTATTTTAAAACCTTTTCACCAAAAACAAAAATAATTGGTGTGGAGCCCGAAGGTGCACCCAGTATGTATGAAGCATTAAAAGCAGGCCACCCGGTTACATTGGAAAATATAGAACGCTTTGTTGACGGTGCTGCTGTAAAACGTGTTGGTGAAATTACTTTTTCAATTTGTAAAGATGTATTGGATGATATGCTGCTGGTTCCCGAAGGAAAAGTATGTACCACTATTTTAAAATTATATAACGAAGATGCCATTGTTGCAGAGCCGGCAGGTGCATTAAGTATTGCTGCATTGGATGAATATGCTGACAGGATAAAAGGAAAGAATGTGGTATGTGTGGTTAGCGGCAGTAATAATGATATTGACCGCATGCAGGAAATTAAAGAGCGCAGTTTGCAGTACGAAGGATTAAAACATTATTTCCTCATTCGTTTTGCACAAAGGCCGGGAGCATTAAAAGAATTTGTAAACCATGTATTAGGGGAGAACGATGACATTACCCGTTTTGAATACATGCAAAAACATAATAAGGAAACAGGGCCTGCATTGGTGGGTATTGAATTAAAAACAAAAGAAGATTATGATGCACTGCTGAAAAATTTAGACCAGTATCATATTAATTATACAGAGCTGAAAAAGGATGATAATGCATTTGGTTATTTAGTTTAACCCCCATCCCCTAAAGGGGTGAATATGGAGATTGAAAAGAGATTATGTTTTAGAATAGTACGTAGGAGCGATAGTTATAGTGCAAAAAATAACCAAAGGGTAATAAAAAAATATAGAATGATTGTTTGCTACATAGAATTTTAGTTCATAAATAAAACTATTTAATTAAGATGAATGAACAAAAAAAAGTAGAAACGTTGAATAACTCTCCGTTAGCTAACGGAGATGGGGGTGGTTTGTACGATTCCCGGTACGAACATGATTCCTGTGGTATTGGCTTTGTGGCAAACATCAAAGGCAACAAATCGCATCAACACATTGCCGATGCATTAACGGTATTGGAAAATATGGAGCATCGTGGTGCATGCGGCTGCGAAAATAATTCAGGCGATGGTGCCGGTATTATGATACAGATGCCGCATGAATTCTTTTTTGATGAGTGTATAAAATTAGGTGTACACTTACCACCATTTGGAAAATATGGCGTAGGCGTAATATTTTTTCCAAGAGAAATAAGGCTGCGTGAAGAATGCCGTGCGGTATTTAACAGGGCAGCCGAAAAACTGGGTATGGAAGTTTTGGCCTATCGTAAAGTGCCTGTAAATACAAATGACATTGGAGCAACAGCTTTAAGTGTAGAGCCCGAAATGGAACAGGTGTTTATTGCCTGCCCCGATCATGTTAAAAACCCCGAAGAGTTTGAACGCAAACTTTTTGTATTACGTAATTATGCAACACATACTATTAACAGTACAGTAAGAAAAGATGCTATTGGATTTTATATTGCTTCCCTGTCGTACAAAATAATTGTGTACAAGGGTCAGTTGACCAGCATGCAGGTGCGCCCTTATTTTTTAGACCTTACCAATAAGAGAGTGGTGAGTGCTTTTGGTTTGGTGCATTCCCGTTTTGCAACCAATACTTTCCCTTCATGGAAACTGGCACAACCTTTCCGCCACATTGCACACAATGGAGAAATAAATACACTGCAGGGAAATTTAAACTGGCTTAAAGCAGCTGAGCATGAATTCACTTCTTCTTATTTTACTAAAGAAGAAATGGAAATGTTGTTACCGGTTGTTACCGGCCAGCAATCCGATTCGGCATGCCTGGATAATATGGTGGAGTTATTATTATTATGCGGCAGAAGTTTACCGCATGTAATGATGATGTTAATTCCCGAAGCATGGGATGGTAACGAAGATATGGACCCTGTAAAGAAAGCATTTTACGAATTTCATGCCTCTATTATGGAACCATGGGATGGCCCGGCTTCTATATCATTTACCGATGGAAAAATAATTGGCGCAACATTAGACAGGAATGGCTTACGTCCGTCAAGATATTGTGTTACTACCGACGACAGGGTTATTATGGCCAGCGAAACCGGCGCATTACCTGTTGATCAAAAATTAATAAAAGAAAAAGGAAGATTACAGCCCGGTAAAATGTTTGTGGTGGATATGGAGCAGGGAAGAATTATCAGTGATGATGAATTAAAGCAAAGCATCTGCAGTCAAAAACCTTATGGCGATTATTTAAATCAATATAAAATAAGGCTGGAAGAAATTGATGAACCACGTGTTGCGTTCACCCATTTATCCGACAGCTCAATTTTAAAATATCAAAAAGCATTTGGTTATTCTACCGAAGATATTGATACCATTTTAAAACCAATGGCATTGGATGGTAAAGAACCAATTGGTTCAATGGGTACCGATATTCCATTGGCGGTATTAAGTGATCAGCCACAACATCTCAGTTCTTATTTCAAACAGTTATTTGCACAGGTTACCAATCCTCCAATAGATCCTATCAGGGAAAGATTGGTAATGAGCCTTGCAGCATTTGTTGGTAACAATGGTAATTTATTGGACGAAAGCCCGGAGCATTGCCATACCGTTGCATTAAAACAACCGGTACTCACCAGTACAGAATTAGAAAAATTAAGAAGTATTGATACCGGAATTTTTCAGGCAAAAACTTTGCAAACTTATTTCCGTGCCGATGGTAAACCGGGTTCTTTACAAAGAGGACTGGAACGTTTATGCAGGTATGCTGAAGATTCGGTGCATGATGGATTTGAAGTATTAATATTATGCGACAGGGCGGTGGATAGTGAACATGTTGCCATACCATCACTATTAGCTACAGCCGCAGTACATCATCATTTAATAAGGAAAGGATTACGTGGACAGGTAGGAATTGTTGTGGAAGCCGGCGATGTTTGGGAAGTGCATCATTTTGCCTGTTTAATTGGTTTTGGTGCAACTGCTGTCAATCCATACCTGGCATTGGCTTCTATTCGTAACATGAAAGTGAATGAGACGCTAAAGACTGATTTAGATGTAGAGTACCTGCGTAAAAATTATATTAAGGCAGTATGCGATGGTTTACTGAAAGTATTTTCAAAAATGGGCATTTCCACTTTGCAATCTTACCAGGGCGCACAAATTTTTGAGATACTTGGGTTGAATAAAGAAGTGGTGGATAAATATTTTACCGGCGCAGTAAGCCGGATTGAAGGGGTAAATTTAGATGGTATTGCAAAAGAAGCTCTGGCAAAACATCAATTAGCTTTCAGCAGGAAAAATATACCAGTTGACAGGTTAGGAGTTGGCGGCGTTTATCAATGGAAACGCAAAGGTGAATTTCATTTGTTCAATCCAACAACCATTCACCTGTTGCAATATTCAACAAAGATGAATGATTATGCAACATTCAAAAAATATTCGAAGCATGTAAATGACCAGAGTGAAAAAGCGGCTACACTAAGGAGTTTATTTGAATTTAAAAAGAACCGCCCTTCCATTTCAATTGACGAAGTGGAGCCGGCAGAAAATATTTACAAACGTTTTGCAACCGGAGCAATGAGTTTTGGTTCTATCAGCTGGGAGGCACATACCACATTAGCCGTTGCAATGAACCGCCTGGGTGGTAAAAGTAATACCGGCGAAGGTGGTGAAGATGAAAGACGCTATAATTTATTGGAGAATGGCGATTCGATGCGTTCTGCAATTAAGCAGGTCGCTTCTGCAAGGTTTGGTGTTACCAGCCAGTATTTAACAGAGGCCGATGAATTACAAATTAAAATGGCGCAGGGTGCAAAACCAGGTGAAGGGGGACAATTGCCCGGGCATAAAGTAGATGACTGGATTGGAAGAGTGCGTCACGCTACTCCCGGTGTAGGATTGATTTCTCCGCCACCACATCATGATATTTATTCTATTGAAGATCTGGCACAATTAATTTTCGATTTAAAAAATGCCAACCGTGCCGCCAGGATAAATGTAAAATTAGTAAGTAAAGCAGGTGTGGGTACTATTGCTGCAGGTGTTGCAAAGGCAAAAGCCGATGTGGTTTTAATTGCAGGGCACGATGGCGGTACCGGCGCTTCGCCAATAAGTTCTATAAAACATGCCGGCTTACCATGGGAGTTAGGTTTGGCAGAATCTCATCAGACTTTAGTTAAAAATAAATTACGCAGCCGTATAGTTTTACAGGCCGATGGGCAAATGAAAACCGGAAGGGATATTGCCATCGCTACTTTATTGGGTGCCGAAGAATGGGGCGTAGCTACAGCAGCCCTGATTGTTGAGGGATGTATCATGATGCGTAAATGTCATTTAAATACCTGTCCGGTTGGCGTAGCCACACAAGATCCGGAGTTAAGAAAAAGATTTACCGGTAATGCAGATCATGTGGTTAATTTCTTCAAATTCATGACAGAAGAAGTGAGAGAGATCATGGCAGAACTTGGTTTTAAAACCATTAATGAAATGGTGGGACAATCTGAGTGTTTAATACAAAAAGAAAATATAGCGCATTGGAAATACAGTAATCTCGATCTGTCTCCCATTTTGTATAAAGAACCCAATTCAGCCTATACCGGTTTATATAATACAGAGGAGCAGGATCATGGATTGGCAGATGTGCTGGATTGGAAATTATTGGCCGCTGCAAAACCTGCATTGGAAAATAAACAAAAAGTATCAGCAGCTTTCGATATAAAAAATACCGACAGAACAACAGGAACAATTTTATCTAATGAAATAACGAAACTGTATAAAGCCAATGGCTTGCCGGAAGAAACCCTGCATTTTAAATTCACAGGTACAGCAGGGCAAAGTTTTGGTGCATTCAATACCAAAGGCGTTACGCTGGAACTGGAAGGCGATGCCAATGATTATTTCGGTAAAGGATTAAGTGGTGCTAAATTAATTGTGTATCCATCAAAAGATGCAGGCTTTGTGCCGGAAGAAAACAGTATCATCGGTAATGTGGCTTTTTATGGCGCTACCGATGGCGAGGCTTATATAAGAGGTAAGGCCGGCGAGCGCTTTGGCGTACGTAACAGTGGTGCAAATGTAGTGGTGGAAGGCGTTGGCGACCATGGTTGCGAATACATGACTGGTGGTAACATAGTTGTATTAGGTGCTACCGGACGGAATTTTGCAGCAGGTATGAGCGGGGGCATTGCATATATATATGATGTGCAACGCCAGTTTGAAAATTTATGCAATAAAGAAATGGTCGATCTGGATCCCGTTTCCGATGCGGATGCAACATTTTTACAACAGCTTATTCAAAAGCATTTTGATTATACAAAAAGCACCGTGGCAAATTTTGTGTTGAGCGATTTTGAAAACCAGTTGAAAAATTTTATAAAAGTATTTCCAAAAGATTATAAAAAAGCAATAGGAGTAAAAAAACAAAAAGTATCGGTGAGTAAATAGTTTTTTGTACCGGTCTGCAACGCTATATTCATCTTCATTGGCGTCGTTCGCAGAACCCTGTGGGCACTCTTGTACAAAAACTCTTTATTCAGCTTTTATCACAGCGATTTGTAAAAGCACATTAAACTTAATAATAGAACAACTTAATAACTCTTTCCAATGGGAAAAACAACAGGTTTTTTAGAATTTACAAGGGAACTTCCTTCAAAAAGAAAAGTGGAAGAACGGGTGAATGATTACAAAGAATTCATCGAACGTTATGCTGATGAAAAGTTGAACCAGCAATCAGGACGGTGTATGAATTGTGGTGTACCTTTTTGCCACAATGGCTGCCCATTGGGAAATATAATTCCGGAATTTAATGATGCAGTATATAATAAGGAATGGAAACAGGCTTATGAAATTCTTGCATCCACTAATAATTTTCCTGAGTTCACAGGACGTATCTGCCCTGCACCATGTGAAACGGCTTGTGTATTAGGCATCAATCAACCAGCCATTACAATTGAAGAAATTGAAAAGCATATTATTGAAATTGCTTTTGATAAAGGATTTGTGCAACCCAAAAAATCAATTGTACGCACTGGTAAAAAGGTAGCGGTAATTGGTAGCGGCCCTGCCGGGCTTGCGGCTGCGGCGCAATTAAACTATGCAGGGCATTATGTAATGGTTTTTGAAAGAGATGATGCACCAGGTGGTTTATTACGTTACGGTATCCCTGATTTTAAACTGGAAAAATGGGTGATAGACAGAAGGATAAGATTAATGGAAGAAGAGGGTGTTGTATTCAGATGTAATGCAAATGTGGGTGTTGATGTAAGTATTAATGAATTGCTGAGGGAGTTTAATGCAGTTGTTTTAGCAGGCGGCTCTACTATTCCCCGTGATTTAAACATTCCCGGAAGAGAATTAAAAGGTGTCCATTTTGCAATGGAATTTTTAACGCAGCAAAATAAAAGAGTTTCAGATAAGGAAGTTACTGCAGAAAATATTTTGGCTACCGGTAAAAATGTAGTGGTAATTGGTGGCGGCGATACCGGAAGTGATTGTGTGGGAACATCCAACAGGCATAAAGCAATATCGGTTACCCAATTTGAATTATTACCTAAGCCACCAGATAGCCGGACTTCATTTATGCCATGGCCAACATACCCAATGACCCTGAAAGTAACTTCATCTCACGAAGAAGGGGCCGACAGAAAATGGGCTATTGCAACAAAAGAATTTGTTGGAGATGGCAAAGGCAATTTAAAGGCATTAAAAATTGTTGACCTGGAATGGCAAATTACAGAAGATGGAAGACCGGCAAAATTTGTAGAGCGGGAAGGCAGCGAAAGAGAAATCCCCTGCGAAAGAGCTTTCCTGGCAATGGGCTTTGTACATCCCCAGCATGAAGGATTGATACAACAACTGGAAATTGAGTTAGACGAGAGAGGCAATGTAAAAGCTTCAGAAAAAGAATATCAAACTAATATCTCCAAAATATTTACTGCAGGCGATATGCGCCGCGGCCAGTCATTAGTAGTTTGGGCCATTAGTGAAGGAAGAGAATGTGCAAGAAAGGTGGATGAATTTTTAATGGGCTCTTCTTTATTGGAATCAAAAGACAGTTCAGTGAAATAGAGAATAAACAGATAGTATCAATTAAAAACCCCTTTTACACAAAAGGGGTTTTTAATTATCAAAATAAAAACATTAATAATAATAATAATATAATCATTAATTAATTTTATTTATTAAAAAATAACTATTTAGAACGTTTACAATTGAATTTTTTCTATTTTTTAAAAATAAAATTAAAAATTTGTATCTTTTTTGAATTTTAAATGTATGTTTGTTTTAATTGTAACACATATTTTAAAAAATAATATTAAAATTAACCAAGCATGAAAAATTTAAGTCTGAGAAACTTAGCTCCATTTCTTATTCTCGCCGTTGTGGCAATTGCAGCAATCTTTATTCCGTCATTACCAAATTTTGATGATGGAAAATTTAACGGTGCAGATGTTGCATGGATAATAGTAGCAACAGCATTGGTTTTTTTGATGACACCCGGTTTGGCTTTTTTCTATGGCGGTATGGTGCATCGAAAAAATGTGATCAGTACGATGATTAAAAGTGTGGTAGCTGCAGGTGTGGTTAGCGTACTTTGGGTAACTGTTGGTTACAGTCTTTGTTTTGGTGAAGATATTGGAGGCTTAATAGGAAATCCAATGACACATCTTTTCTTTAAAGGTGTTGCATCTGGCGCTCCTATCTTACCTGGTGCTACTTCGGCAATGACCATTCCTTTATTATTGTTCGCATTGTTTCAATTAATGTTTGCCATTATTACCCCCGGTCTTGTGGTGGGAGCTGTAGCAGAACGCATAAAATTTAGTGCCTACATTTTATTTATAGTATTGTTCAGCTTATTGGTATATGCGCCTTTAGCACATTGGACATGGCATCCACAAGGGTTTTTATTTAAATGGGGGGTTTTGGATTTTGCAGGTGGTACTGTTGTGCATATTTCTGCAGGTTGTGCAGCTTTAGCTGGTGCTTTGGTTCTTAAAAGAAGGCAATCTCATATTGAACACAAAGAAATCCCTCCGGCAAATATTCCATATGTATTAATTGGTACCGGATTACTTTGGTTTGGATGGTTTGGTTTTAATGCCGGATCAGCTTTAGGAGCAACTACTTTATCTGTTTCAGCCTTTGCCACTACTAACACAGCAGCAGCAGCAGCAGGTTTAAGCTGGATGTTCTTTGATGTATTAAAAGGGAAAAAACCATCTGTACTCGGATTTTGTATTGGCGCTGTAGTTGGTTTAGTGGCTATTACTCCTGCTGCAGGTTTTGTAGCAATTCCACAAAGTATATTTATTGGTTTTGTTGCTGCAATTATTTCAAATGTAGCGGTTTATTATAAATCAAAATCAAAATTAGACGATACACTGGATGTATTTCCCTGTCATGGCCTTGGTGGAATGGTAGGTATGATATTGACTGGGGTTTTTGCAACTAAATCTGTAAATGCAGCAGGTGCCGATGGTTTATTTTACGGAGGTACTGCATTCTTTTTAACACAGTTAAAAGGATTGACAATTGTAGTGGCTTATAGTTTCACCATGTCATTTGCTATTTTTAAATTCATCAATTTTATTTTACCAATTCGTGTTAGCCAGGAAGATGAATTACTTGGTCTTGATGCTTCCCAACACGATGAAAATTATACACAGGGTACTTTATTAGTGCAAACAGGTGGGATACTTAAAGAAACTCTTATAGAAGACTAAAAAAGGTACAACCAATATATGAGCTTCTGGACAAAGTTCATGGGTTGTACCTCTTATTTAATAATTAAAATCAATTACAATGTTAAGAAAAATTTCTCTTGCAACAGCAACTGTATTATTCTTTTTTGCGGCTACCGCTCAGGATTCTACAAAGTCATTAACTTTTTCAGGCTCTATTGACGGGTACTACCGTTACAATTTTGCAGGCAAGCAAAACAACTATACCAGCTTTACCAATTCTCAAAATTCTTTTGAATTAGGAATGGCTTCTTTACGGGCTGATGCCACTGCAATGTCTGGTAAAGTTGGAGCCACAGTCGATTTAGGCTTTGGCCGCAGGGCAGAAGAATTCTCTTACAATGATGGAGAATTAAATGCTAATAAAAATGGTTTCATAACATTGGCTGCCGTTAAGCAGGCCTATGTTACCTATGCGCCATCATCTAAAGTAAAATTTACTATGGGTAAATTTGCAACCCATGTTGGTTACGAGTTACTTGATGCTCCATTAAACAGGAACTATAGCATGAGCTATATGTTTACAAACGGGCCTTTCTTTCATGCTGGTTTAAAAGCTGATATTACTGCAGGCCCTGTGGCATTTATGGTGGGTTTAACCAACTATACCGATCAGACTACATCTACAACAAGTACAAAAAATTTTATTGCTCAATTTAGTGGCGGTAGTAAAAACGGGAAATTAAAATTCTATTTGAACTATTCTGGCTTTGGTGGTGCAAAACTTGGTGCAAATCCAAGTGGTTTAAAATCATTGAATCAGTTTGATTTGGTAGTGCTTGGAACAGTCAGCAGCAAATTTAATATTGGTTATAATG
Source organism: Ferruginibacter sp. (assembly GCA_043757165.1). Classification (GTDB taxonomy): domain Bacteria; phylum Bacteroidota; class Bacteroidia; order Chitinophagales; family Chitinophagaceae; genus Ferruginibacter. The sequence goes on along the minus strand of JAYVPT010000004.1, from coordinate 62,449 downwards.
GTACTGTTCAGTCAAGAAAACAAATCGCAGGTAGTACTATCAAAGACGGCAGCTGGATTGGCAATGCTTTATATTTCAATTTTGATCCGACAGCTAAGACAGGGATTACTTTGAGAAGTGAATTGATCAGCGACAGCAAAACAATTTATTACGGTACAAAAAGCATTTTTGCAAATACCATTTCTATAAACTGCAAAGTTGGCCCGCTTACCATTATCCCGGAATTAAGGTTTGAGTCAGCACAAAGTAATTTTTATTTAAAAGATGATGGTTCCGGTACTAAATCTACTGTCAGCGCTTTATTAGCAGCAGTATATAAATTCTGATAAAGAATTTCAAGCATCATAATTTACTTAACTAAAAAACATCTCTTATGACTTCAACTTATTTGGGAAAATTAAAAAAACACAAGGTTGCAATTTATGTTGCAATGAGTGTTACACTTTTACTGTTATTATTTCCATTTTTTTCAATGGCGCAGGATCCAACAGGTGCATCCACCGGAACCATTAAAGATCTGGGTATAGATACATTGGCTGCTACCCAGGATACTGTTTTAAATAAAGTAGTATCTGCTGTAAATGCCATAGGTGCTGCTGACGGGCATAGCAAAATTGCTATCAATATTATGTGGACTTTAATTGCCGGCTTTCTGGTAATGTTTATGCAGGCCGGTTTTGCAATGGTGGAAACCGGGTTTACACAGAAGAAAAATGTAGCCCATACCATGTGCATGAACTTTTTGATTTATTCAATTGGTATGTTGGGCTTTTGGGTATGTGGTTTTGCAATCATGTTTGGCGGTGCTTTTAATATAGCAGCATTAGGTGGTTCAGCTGGGGTTATTCCAAGCGAATATGTTGTTCATATGTTTGGTCACGATTTTGGAATTTGGGGTAAAGCAGGTTTCTTTTTGAGCAGTAAGTATTATGATGTGGGTATTTATACACTATTCCTGTTTCAGATGGTATTTATGGATACTACTGCAACAATACCTACAGGATCAATGGCAGAAAGATGGACGTTGAAATCTTTTGTTATCTATGGCTTCTTCATTTCTATGTTTGTATACCCTCTTTTTGGCAACTGGGTTTGGGGAGGAGGATGGCTATCGCAGTTAGGGGCACAGTTTGGTTTAGGCCATGGTCATGTTGATTTTGCAGGCTCTTCTGTGGTGCATATGGTAGGCGGCGTTGCAGCGCTGGCGGGTGCAATTGTTATTGGTCCACGATATGGTAAATATGGAAAAGATGGTACTGTAAATACTATACCAGGTCATAATATTCCAATGGCTATTATTGGTACATTTATCCTGGCCTTTGGATGGTTTGGTTTTAACCCGGGTTCTACGTTGGCTGGCGGAGATTTGCGTATAGGTGTGGTTGCAGTTAATACCATGTTAGCTGGCGGTGCCGGTGCATTTGCTGCACTTATGTATATGTATATCAGGGGTGGTAAAGCAGATCCGGGTATGATTGCCAATGGCATGCTGGCCGGATTAGTGGCTATTACAGCACCATGCGCTTTTGTTACTTCTCTTTCATCTGTAATTATTGGTGCTATTGCCGGCATACTGGTAATTCTTGCATACAATTTTGTAGACAGAAAATTAAAAATTGATGATCCCGTTGGTGCATTTGCTGTGCATGGTGTAAACGGTGCATGGGGTGTTCTTTCATTAGGCCTTTTTGCTGATGGCAGTTATGGAGATGGATGGAATGGTGTTCCCGGAACTGTAAAAGGTTTATTTTATGGAGATGGAAAACAATTTGCGGCGCAGTTGATTGGTACACTTACCTGCGCAGTTTTTGTATTTGTGGTAATGTATTTCTTCTTCAAATTGTTAAACAAAATAGTTCCGTTAAGAAGTAAAGAAGCAGATGAAATTGCAGGATTGGATATACCTGAAACAGGTGTGCATGGTTATGTAGATTAACTGTAACAAGTCGGTTTATAATTTATATTATCCGGGAAGGCACAAAAGTTTTTATTTAAAGCTACATGCCTTCCCTGTGTTTATACAAATAGTGTTATGAAAAAGACTATAATCAGAATGCTTTCTCCAATACGCTATTTTATAAATGATAGCCGTGCTGTAGGAATTATTTTAATTATAAGTACACTGGTCTCAATTTTTTTGGCCAATTCTTTTTCCGGAGAGGCATATCGTAATTTCTGGGTAAATGAAATTCATACCACAGCCTCATTACACCTGCCGGGCAATTACCTGGAATGGATCAATAATTTTTTGATGGGGATTTTCTTTTTAATGGCAGGTACCGAAATAAAAAGAGAATTGATGGAAGGAGAGTTATCTTCTTTTAAAAAAGCTGTGCTTCCTTTTGGTGCAGCATTTGGCGGTATGCTGGTACCGGCATTAATTTTTATTGCATTTAATTTAAATAGTGCTTTTGTAAGGGGCTGGGGTGTACCCACAGCAACTGATATTGCTTTTTCATTGGGTGTGGCGTCTTTGTTAGGAAAAAAAGTACCATTGAATTTAAAGATACTTTTAATGGCATTAGCGATTATAGATGACCTGGGTGCCATTATGGTTATTGCATTTTTTTATGGCGGGCAAATACACTGGCTGTTCCTTGTCATTGCAGCAATTATTTATCTGTCACTGCTGGGATGTAATTATTTTAAATTAAAATTCGGTGTAGTGCAGATAATATTGGCATTGTGTTTATGGTACGCTTTTTTACAATCCGGTATTGAGGCCAGTATTTCAGGGGTGCTGTTTGCATTTGCCATTCCTGTAAATAGACTGGTGGTTGTTGAAAAAACCATTCATAATCTGGTAAATTTTCTTATCCTTCCATTATTTGCATTAGCTAATACAGCACTTTTTATTCCTGCACATGTTACAAGTGCACTTACTTCTACTCTTGGGTTAGGAATTATTATAGGACTGGTTATTGGTAAACCCCTGGGTATATTTTTTATAAGCTATCTGTTGGTATCATTAAATATTGCAAAACTGCCTACCAATATAAAGTGGAAGCAGATACTTGGTATGGGTACATTGGCGGGCATAGGATTTACAATGTCGATATTTACCACCATGCTGGCATTTAGTGATGAAGGGGCGAGGGATATCGCAAGAATTGCTATTCTTACCAGTGTAAGTTTATCTGCAATTGGCAGTATAATTTATTTTTCAAGGATGAGCTTTGAGCCTCTTATACATCCCAAACTAAGTATTAAACAAAGGCCGGAAATACAACTTAGCCCGGCATAAACATAATATGGACTAACTCTTTTTTTAATATGGCAAGCAATCGTTAAAAAAGGCCCCTTATTTCTATAAGGGGCCTACATTTTTTTAGAAGATGCAATAAAAATGAGCGATGGGATTTTTACAGAATAAAGTCAGCAGGTAAAATGTTTAAATGATAATTATTTTATTTTATTTACTATTTCTAAATCCTCTTTTGATAAAGATTCCCACCAGTCGTCATTTACATCGGCCATCCGGTATTCTGTATCAATATCATAATCGCCATTTTCATCTATCTGGTAAAAGCAATTATTTAAAGTATCTAATACACTGTTTACCGATTTCAGTTCAACAAATAATAAACGGCTTATAATTTTCTTAGCTGTTTTTTGTTCAAGAATATCCATTCTGTGCTGCAATGCCAATATCCTGTCATCTTTGCGTGCCAGTAAATAGCATGCTACAAACAAACTAAGAATTGCAATGATAATAAGTGCCTGTGCCATTTTTTTTATTTTATAGTTAACTGCCGCAGCAGTTGAAAATTAATTTCTTTTATGCCGAATTTCTTCCTGCATTAATTATGCCGAACGATGAGCGGATAACCAGTTTCTCATACGTCTCTTTTATAGGAGAATTGATTAGCTGCTCATCCATTGTTCTCATTTTATTAATGGCATACTGCTGTATGGTAAGTAATGGCAAAACAATTTTTTCTCTCATGGCAATTGATAAACTATCTACCGGGTAATTGCTCATCAATTCATTGGTACCACTAAGTTGCAATACATATTTTTTTGTCAGCTCATACTCCTGGTAAATCTTATTCCATATTTCACCATATTTTTCATCGCTACTCAGGTATTCCGTTAAAGGGAAATAGCATTTTTTCATTGCCATTTCGCAATTATCCATCAGTGTTTTAAAAAATAAGGAGTTGTTGTACAGGTCTTTGGCCAAAGAAAATTTCCCTGCTTTGTCCAGTGCAGCCAATGCAGTACCCACACCGTAATAACCGGTTACATTTTGTTTTAACTGTGCCCATGCGCCAACGTATGGTATGGCACGCAGGTCTTTTAATGTTAATTTACTGCCACTGTTTCTTTTGCTGGGGCGGCTGGCAATATTGGTTTCACTATAAAATTTTACCGGGCTTATGTGCGACAGATAATTCATGAAGTCAGGGTGATTTTTAAGTGCCAGGTATGCTTCCAGGCTGTCTTTGGCTAATACCTGTAAAAGATTTTCTTCTGCCTGCTGCATTGTAATTTCTTTACTGCTAAACAGGTCATTGCTTAAGCCTGCATGTAACAGTTGCTCAATATTATATTGTGCAGAATCTATTGTGCCAAAGTTTGAACTTACTGTTTGCCCCTGTATGGTTAATTGAATTTCTTTATTACTGATATTTTTCCCCATACTGGCATAAAACTGGTGTGTCTTGCCGCCGCCACGTGCAGGCGGGCCACCACGGCCATCAAAAAATATCACGTCAATATTATTTGCTGCACTAATTTTTGTAAGCGCTTCTTTGGCTTTGTAAATACTGAAGTTGGCCATCAGGTAACCGCCATCTTTTGTACCATCGCTAAAGCCCAGCATAATGGTTTGGCGGTTATGGCGTAATTGCAGGTGCTTTCTATAGGCCTCGTTGCTGTACAATTTTTTCATTATATCGGCAGCATGCTGCAGATCATCAATAGTTTCAAAAAGCGGTACAATATCAACCGGTAAGGTTTCTTTTTTCCAGCCACAGCTTAAAAACAAACCATACACTTCCAGTACATTTAATGCGCTGTTGCTCTGGCTGATGATATAACGGTTACAACCAGCCTCGCCATTTATTTTTTGTATCTGCTGTATGCCTTTTAAATTGTTTACAGTATCCTGTACCAGTGCATTATCATAAGTGTTTGCTGCAGTAACTTCAGGTACATTGGTAAGAAAAGCAATTTTTTCTTCCTCACTTAATTTGCTGTAGCTTTCGCCATATATGGCTTGCAGTACAATATTATGTACGGTGCTTTCCTGCCTTACATCCAGCGATGCAAAGTGTAATCCAAAAACATTTACTTTATTAATAAGGTTGGTTATAAGATATAAGAACAAACCGTTGTGCTGGTAAACAATTATCTCTTTTATTTTCTCCAGCTCACCAAGAATATATTGCCTGCTCAGATCTGTTTGATATCCCGGAACGAAGATATTATCATACAGTTGTTTTTCCAGCCCGTTTAAAATAACATCAACCCCTTTAAAAGTAAGCCTGCGTTTTATTCTTCTTATTTCTAAATAATAACATTTTATAATGCTGCCTCTTAAGGCACCGGCAACTTTTAAAGTAATGTCTGCAGTTACAAATGGATTACCATCCCTGTCGCCACCGGGCCAAAAGCCCATATTAATAATAGATTTATTTTGTGGCAAGGCATAGGCAAACTGATTTTTTAAGAAAGCAGTAATTCTTCCAGCCGCCTGGTAAAAAACATTTTCTAAATACCAGATTAAACTGATGGCTTCATCATACGGTGTTGGCCGTTGTTTTTGCAGAAAAGGAGTTTTTCCCAACTGCTGCAGATACATATTGATCTTTGCGGTGTCATTGTCAGCCAATGCTTTTGACAGGTCGTTAATGATACCCAAAACCGAACCCGGATAAAATTGTGTAGGATGTGCGGTAAGTACCAGCTGAACAGAAAAGTCTTTTAATTTTTTCTCCAGTTCCTTTTCTTTTTTATTTTGAATTACCTCCAGTTCCAGCTGCCTTAACGTGCCGGCACCCCCCATATCTTTTACATCTGTAAAAGCAGCATCTTCCAATGCATCAAATAAAACCACCTGCCGTTCTACAAACTGGATGATTCGAAAGAGCAAGTCTAATTTTTCTTTCTCTGCTTTACAGGTAGTATGTTTTTGAAAAAAGTCTTCAATAATTGAAGTTGGGCTCATTTTCTTTTTAAAACCTTCATCGCAATTGCTTAGCAATACAGAAAGCAGGATACCTGTTTTTTCTATACGGTAAAAAGGTAAAGACGAAAAAAGGCTGTTGTACAACTGAAATTTGATGCCTACATTATTATTAAACTGCTGCAAACCCCGGGAACTGTGATGATCCATTATATATTGATATTAATTATTCAGGAAAATGATAAAAATGGCAGCAATCGGTTAACAAAGATGAATTTTTTTTTGATAATATCCAACCATTTTTTATATATTTGCAATCTATTCAGATGTCAAACAGCATTTATCATATCACCCCTTCTTCAAAGATAGTACATACTATCAGTGGTACTACTATTACCATCACAATCCGCTAAGCGGATTGTATATTATCATATTATCATTTGGGCTTTTAGCTGTTTCTTAAAAGAAAACTATTCTTATACAATAATATTATAAAAAATACAACATGCAGGTTATAAAATTCGGAGGTAGTTCGGTAGCATCCGCAGAAAATATTAATAAGGTGGTGGATATTATAAAAGGCAAAACCGGAACAACAAAAGTAGCGGTAGTAGTTTCTGCTTTGGGCGGTATTACAGACCTGTTATTGCAATGTGCACAATTGGCATCTGCCAGCAATGAAGCATACAAAGCAGCTGCACAGGAAATTGAATTACGTCATTTAAATACAGTAAAAGAACTGATACCTGTAACACAACAAAGCAGTGTATTAAGTGCCGTGAAAAAAATGTGCAACGAAATTGAAGATATTTGCAATGGTATTTTTTTACTGGGAGAATTATCGGAGCGTACCAAAGATAAAATTGTGAGTTATGGGGAACTGATCTCTTCACAAATTATTGCTGCCAAATTAAAAGCAGTTGAATTGAATGTGCAATGGAAAGATTCAAGAGAGTTTATTATTACTGATAGTAATTTTGGTGCAGCACTTGTTGATTTTACTAAAACAAATCACAACATTAAAAATTATTTTTCTTCCAACAATGCACCATTATTTATTTTGCCTGGCTTTATTTCGTCTGATGTAAATGGAACCACCACTACATTAGGCAGGGGCGGATCAGATTATACCGCAGCCATAATTGCAGGTGCTGTTGATGCTGCTGTATTGGAAATATGGACTGATGTATCGGGTATGATGACTGCAGACCCAAGAATTGTTACCAATATCAAACTCATACCAAAAATATCTTACCAGGAAGCGATGGAGTTATCACACTTTGGTGCCAAAGTAATTTATCCGCCAACCATTCAGCCGGTAATGAGTAAAAATATTCCGGTATGGATAAAAAATACTTTCGCTCCGGAAGATGAAGGTACGGTGATACAAAATGAATCGATGAAGAACGGCAGTGCCATCCGTGGTATCTCCAGCATCAATAAAATCTCACTCATCAGTTTGGAAGGAAGTGGCATGGTGGGCATTCCCGGTTTTAGTAAACGTTTGTTTGAAGCATTGGCAAATAATAAGATCAATGTCATCTTAATTACACAAAGTTCATCAGAGCATTCTATTTGTGTGGCGGTGGATGCTGCAAATGTTACAGCAGCAAAGCAGGCGGTAGATGCTGCTTTTGCCTATGAAATTGAAACAAAGAAAGTAGATCCGCTGATAATTGAAAATGACCTGGCCATTGTTGCATTGGTAGGCGATAATATGAAAAGCCATACCGGTATTGCAGGAAGAATGTTCAGTGCATTGGGAAAAAACGGTATCAATATCCGTGCTATTGCCCAAGGTTCATCCGAAAGAAATATTTCTACCGTAATTGCATTGAGCGATGTTACCAAAGCTGTGAATGTTTTACACGAAGCATTTTTTGAAACTACTTACAAACAGGTGAATGTATTTATTGCCGGCGCAGGAAATGTGGGCAGTAAATTATTGCAGCAATTGAACCAGCAACTGGAATTTTTAAAAAGCCGTAACAGGTTAAATATAAAAATTGTGGGGCTGGCAAACAGTAAAAAAGCTTTGCTGAATGATGAAGGCATTGACCTGAACAACTGGAAAGAATTGTTATCACAGGCTCCGGCAAATACCATTGAAGGATATATTGATATCATCATAGAAAAGAATTTACGCAATACCATTTTTGTTGATGTTACTGCAAGCGATGTTGTGGCAACCTGTTATAATAAGTTACTGCAGAAAAGTATTGCAGTGGTGGCTTGTAATAAAGTGGCCTGTTCATCTTCTTACAGTTATTACCAGCAGCTAAAAGAAAGTGCAAGAGAATTCAATGCTAAATTTTTATTTGAAACAAATGTTGGGGCAGGTTTGCCCATCATAGGTTCTTTAAATGATTTGATCAGCAGCGGCGATAAAGTAAATAAAATGCAGGCCGTGCTTAGTGGTACACTAAATTTTGTATTTAATAATTACGATGGAAAAAAATCTTTTGCATCTGTAGTTAAGCAGGCACAGGATGAAGGTTATACAGAACCGGATCCCCGTTTGGATTTGAGTGGTAAAGATGTGATGCGTAAGATCATGATTTTAGCAAGAGAGAGCGGCGAAAAAATTGAGATGGAAGATATTGCCAATAATTCATTCATGCCCGAAAGTTGTATGCAGGGTTCTGTAGAAAATTTTTATGCAGAGATGGAAAAGCAGGAAGCACATTTTAAAGCCATTTATGATAAAGCCGCAGCCGAAGGCTGTAAATTAAAATTTGTGGCTTCTTACTCCCCTTTAGGGGATGGGGGCAGAAAAGCTGCTGTTGGATTGCAGCATATCAATCCCGAACATAACCTGTATCATTTGTATGGAAAGGATAATATTGTTTTATTTTATACCAACCGTTATCCCGAGCAACCCATGGTAGTAAAAGGGGCTGGAGCCGGAGCAGAAGTTACAGCAAGTGGTGTTTTTGCAGATATCATCAGGGCAACAGCATAAGAGCCTCCTCCGTCTCGCCTTAGGCGAGAGAACTGATTATGGAGGAGATTGTAGAGAAATGATTTTATAAAAATTTAATTCTTAAAGAATCAAAATTTAAAATGCCTGAAAAAAAAATGGAAACGTCAAATAACTCCCCTTTAGGGGATGGGGGCACCATTAAAATTTTAGCTCCTGCAACAATAGCCAACCTGGTTTGCGGTTTCGATATTCTGGGCCTTGCACTCAATCATCCGCAGGATGAAATGGAAATGACCTTGAGTGATGAACCGGGCATAAGGATAAAACATATTGATGGTTATAATTTACCAACCGAAACAGCAAAGAATGTAGCAGGTGCTGCGTTAATGGCTTTGCTGGAAGAATACGACAATAAAAATATCGGCTTCAATTGTACCATCAATAAAATTATTAAACCCGGCAGCGGACTTGGCTCCAGTGCAGCAAGCAGTGCAGGAGCAGTTGTTGGCGCCAATCATTTATTAAATAATTTTTTTAGTAAAAAAGACCTGGTACGTTTTGCAATGAATGGCGAAAAAGTGGCCAGCGGTGTAAAACATGCCGATAATATTACACCCTGCATTTACGGCGGCGTTACATTGATCCGTTCTATTTTTCCTTTAGATATTATTCCCTTATCTGCACCACCTATGTTTGTAACCGTGGTGCATCCACAGATAGAAGTAAAGACAAGTGATGCAAGACAGATATTACGTAAAGAAGTGCAGTTGAAAGATGCCATAAAACAATGGGGAAATATTGCAGGACTTGTTGCCGGATTTTTACAAAGCGATTATGAATTGATCGGCCGCAGTTTAGAAGATGTGATCGTTGAACCCATCCGCAGTATTTTAATTCCCGGTTTTGATGAAGTTAAAATGAAATGTGCAGCAGCCGGTGCATTGGGCGGCGGTATCAGCGGCAGTGGCCCTTCTGTTTTTATGCTGAGCAAAGATGAGGCGACGGCAAAAAATGTAGAGCAGGTAATGAAAGATATTTATGATAAAATAGGAGTGGAGTATCATACGCATGTAACTACGGTGAATATTGATGGAGTGAGAATAGTGAATGGTCAATAGGCAATAGATGACTTCACTAAACTTCTAAACCCTAAACCTCTAAACCCTAAACTTCTAAACCAATAAACGAATTAACCAATTAACAATGAATTTTTACAGTTTAAACAAACAATCACCCGATGTAGATTTTAAAACCGCCACCATTAACGGGCAGGCACCGGATAAAGGATTATACTTTCCAAAAAATATTCCGCAGGTAAAAAAAGAATTGATCGCTGATATTGAAAATATTTCGAACGAGGAAATTGCTTTTGAAGTGATAAAGCCCTATGTGGGTAATACCATTGCAGAAAATGAACTGTACAATATTGTAAAAGAAACGGTGAACTTTCCTATACCATTGGTTAAGGTTACCGAAAATATTTCTTCACTGGAATTGTATCACGGGCCAACCCTTGCATTTAAAGATATTGGTGCAAGATTTATGAGCCGCTGCCTTGGACATTTTGTAAAAGGTGGCGATAAGAAAGTTACGGTACTTGTTGCCACAAGTGGCGATACCGGTGGTGCAGTTGCCAATGGTTTTTATAATGTGGAAGGTGTGGATGTGGTGATACTTTATCCATCAGGTAAAGTAAGCAGTGTGCAGGAAAAACAACTGACCACACTCGGTAATAATATTCATGCGCTGGAAGTGGAAGGTAATTTTGATGATTGCCAGCAAATGGTGAAAGCAGCTTTTTTAGATGCAGAGCTGAATAAAAAATTATTCCTCACTTCGGCAAACTCTATAAATGTTGCCCGCTGGTTGCCGCAGCAATTCTATTATTTCTTTGCTTTTAAGCAATGGGTTAGCTCCCCTTCAGGGGATGGGGGCAACCCGCCGGTGATAAGTGTACCCAGCGGAAATTTTGGAAATATCTGTGCCGGGCTTTTAGCCAATGCATCGGGCTTACCGGTAAAACATTTTATTGCTGCCTGCAATGCCAACGATGTGGTGCCCCAATTTTTTAAGACAGAAAACTACCAGCCTAAAAAAGCAGTAGCTACTATCTCCAATGCCATGGATGTTGGTGATCCCAGTAATTTTGTACGCATCATGCAGTTGTTTCAGCAGCAGGTGAGCAGTTTAAAAAATAAAGTGAGCAGTTGCAGCGTAAGTGACGAAGTGACTAAAGCAACTTTACTCTCAGTTTTTAAAGAACATAATTATTTATGCGATCCCCATGGTGCTGTGGCTTATCGTGCATTGGAAGATTATTTGCAAACCCATCCCAACGATAAAGGCATGTTTTTAGAAACAGCCCACCCCGTAAAATTTTACGATGTGGTGGAACCGGTAATCGGGCAAACAGTTCCTGTACCGGAAAGTATTCAACAACAATTACAATCAGAAAAGAAGAGTACAAAAATAAAAGTGGGTGGGGAGGAGTTAAAGAGTTTTTTGATGGGCAGGTAAATTATTAAACAAATTGCACCACTGAAATTAACTAAACATCACAAGCGATAAGAACTCATTTTGAAACTATCCTCGGCGAAGCTTCTTTTGTCAACCTTGGTCCCTTCCACAAACGGAGATAATTTTTAAAAAATGAAAATCTTCCATTGCCCGATCTGATAAATTTGGGTAAGTGCAACCAGGGGATTTTAGGATTTTGATGATGTGCCAAATGAAGATTAAAATTCAAATAAATTAAGTTTAGCCAAACTGATATTTTTAAGTTATGTGCACCGTTGATAATATCACGTGGACTGAAAGCATGATTAATATAATTCTGCGATGACCATATAAAGCCATGTGTCAAATAAAAAATCAGCCATAAAGAAAAATTCCAATTTATCATCCATAGCACTAAAACCTGGAATGCTATTACAATAATGCATTCCAATTGAATAATCTTTATTTTATGTACATCATCACTGCCTTCTAAAAATCCTTTTATTTCTGTGTGTTTTTTAAAGAATGCAGTATTTACCAGGCGTGGGGCAATGGCAAACAGTATTACAGATAACCACAATGCAAAATAGCCAAAACCGATCATCATTAAATACAGGTTTCCATATCGTAACCATTTATTCTGATGCTCATAATACAGATCCCACATTTCCTCATCTGTCCTGTTTTTTTTATGATGCTTTAAATGGCAATGCCGGAAAAAACTGAATGAAACAACAAACAGGCAACACAGCCATCTGCCTAAAAATATATCCCATGCAGGAGCAGCATGAAGTGTATTATGAGCTGATTCATGCATCAGTGAATAAACCGGTATCATAACAATACCAAATACCAGCCCCAACAATAATTTTAAACCAATTGAATGTGTGTGTGAACCTAAGTAAAACAGGAAAAAAAATAATGCTGAGCAGCTAATAATAATCAGTAGATTGGTTTTTGCCGGTATGGTGTATTGATCATTCATTTATTTATTGTATAAGCGGCCACTTTTCCATAAACAAATGAACGGTCTGCATCAAAAATATTCCTGCTTAGCGATTCATCTTTTACAATTTCTTTTTTTAATGTATCCGGAACATCACGGGGTATCATCAGGTTGCGGAATATAATTCTTGCTTCTGCCCGGGCAGTTCTGTAAACAGCCGAAAACAAACGGAGGGTATCTTTTTCACTCATCAGTTCGCAAATATTCGACAAAGCAAAACAATCAATACTTTCATCAGGCATTGTATCTATCCAGCCCTGTGCTTCAGCTGTAATAATTTTAATCCTGTCAACCCTGGATTTTATCAATTCGAAATTTTCTCTTTTTAAATAAGCCGGCACTTCAATATCATTACTGTATTTACCTAACAGGTATAACGATAAAAAATAATTTCCTTTTACCGGCAAATCCCTGAATGCTTTTTTAGAACGGTTATAAAAGCTCTCAGCAAAGGACTTGCTTCCATCATCAAAATGGAAATAATCAGCAACCAGCCCACGCCTGGCAAGCATACGTTTATTAAATAGTATCTTAAACATATAATGGAACCGCTTTGTATTCCATACATTATCAAAATATGCTTCCTGCTCCTGTTGAGATTTTTCTATAAACAGGCCCTGAACCTTTTTTCTGGATTGAAGTAAATTCAAAAATTTACCAGCTAATTTGATAAAGCCTTCATATTTTCCATTCATGATAAACCCGTGCTTTAAGATATTTTCCTGCCTGTTCCAGAATTCAAGTGCATCTTTACTTAACAGCGTTTTTATCTTTTCATATAAATGTAAGCGGTTACCGTATTCCTTCAACCCGGCAAATGAAATAAAATCATCAAAATCAAGATTCTTAATGGCGGCAATTTTTAATTCCAGCATGTAAGATTGCGTAGGATTTATGTCGATGCTGTAAATAAGAGCAGGATCAAATAAAAGAAAGCCCAATACATTACATCCTCCCGATGTGATGGCCATTACAGCATCATTGCTTTTTATTTTTAAAGCCTGGTGATCACTTTCAGGATCTTCCCAGTTATGGGTAAATACCAATTTAAAAAGTGATACCTGGTCCTTTTCTTTTTTCATTGCAGATGAGTTAAATAAACGCTTCATGCTTTTTCCATAATCCGGAGGCATTATAAAATGGGGCAACCTCAATGCCGTGTTTTATACTTAAGCTATAAATTTCTTCCATGTCGGCTATAGTGATATTCCCTTTACCGGATGAATAACATTCATATTTGTTTTCAAAGGCCAATACAATGGCTTCCAATATACAACCATGTGAAATATGTGGGGCCGCATAATGATACATAGCGCTTGAGTAATCAGGGCTGAAATTATACCCATATTTTACCTGTCCCATTCCTCCATGAAATAAATTTATTCGGGAGTCGCTGTCAAATTTTGTTTCTAAGTTTTTAGGATAACCTGCATCACATACCAACACTCCTTTTTTACAATCTGCCAGTTTTATTCCTGTTGAACTGGCAACACAAATTATGATATCAGCTTCAGGAAGAAGTTCTTCCAGTTGTGTTGAATAAATGACCTGGTTATTGTCCTTTATTAACTGTCCCGCAAAATTTTGCAGCCGCTTATTATTTCTGGCACATAAAAGCAATTTTTTCACTTTGTCTTTAAAATAATTTGTACATGCCATTCCTATATCACCTGTAGCTCCAATAACCAGGATGTTAGATTCTTTCAAATTAATATCATGGTAGCCTACAGCCTTTTCAATTCCTTTTACAATGTAGGCAGCCGTGAGGGTATTGCCTGTTGTAAATTTTGTTTCTCCGGGTGAGCATGCATCAAGATTGCCTTCAAGAACAATAGAAGTAAATCCTCCCAGTGTTACAATTTTAGCTCCCATTTTTTTTGCATGGTTAATGGCATTCAAAACTTTTGTGATATTGGCTCTGATAAATTTTGTATCCAGTTTGTCAGGATCAATAAATGTTTCTATATATACCCCATTCATTTCGGCACCTGTTTTTGACCTTGCCTGTATTTTAAACAGGTCTCTTGGCGGAATAAATGGGAATATATTTTTTATTTTCCCGCAAGAAAGTTTTTCCAAATCATCCGTTCGGATGCTATTTACAAAAGCAGCAATATGCCGCCAGGTATCCTGGTGCCCTATAATTGCAAAATCTAGGCTGGGAGACGAGCTATCCATACAATTGATTTTTCTCCAGGTATCCCGATATTATCCAGTGCGCCGGCATAGAGTGCCATTGCATTACCACGCATGTTTACAATGTCAAGTGCTATATGGTGCAGTGATCCTTTCATACAATCTCCATTGCATACACCACAATGTCCCCGAAGGTCGGTTGTAGCCGTAAATTCTGCAAGAATGGTCATACAGTTAAAATGCAACTCTTCAAATTTATTTATAAATGCAGTGGGATCTTTTTTTAATTCTGCCCGCAATAAATCGGAAGAATGTTCTAGGTGTTCTTTTTCTTCATCTGCGATATTGAGAAAAAGTTCACCGGCTTCGCCACCCAATGCATTACCTACATCGGTGTACATCGATACTGCAAATGACTCCAGCATTACTTCCTGAATGATAAGGCAGGAAATAAAATCTTTTTTTTGTGCATAGGATAAAAATTGCTTTCGTACATTTCCCCAATACACACTATCCATATTGATATTAATTTTCAATTTTGCTTTTTTTGCGTAAGCCATAAAACCTTCAGCATGCATCCGCTCACTGTTGGCATGTTCTACAGCTTCCATTTTTTCATGGGGGTCATCAATTGTTTCTGCAAGAGAGGCAAAATTAGACATGCCGATAAGTTCACCCGTTATTGCCTGGGAGAAAACATCTGAAATAACATTGAATTCTTCAAGAGTTAATGCTGCGTTTTTTACCGCTTCCATAATTTAAGGTTTTAATATAAAGCTAATGTTATGTACTTATACTAGTGAATAGTCTTCAAACGGAATGCCTTGCTTTACTTTTTCAATAAGGTACTTGTTATCCTTTATACTCAGCAACATGCCAACAGACTTAAAAGTTAGTTTAAATAAACCGGTAAAGCAACTATTTAAAGCATCTTTTTCGTGCAGCCCTGCTGAAACAAAAGAATAAGCTTTTTCATAAACGATGTTCCGGGCATGATTGATCAGCAATTTTACCTGTTGCTTTTCATTATTATTCACCGCCAGATATTTAATGTATATCATTTGAACAGGTTCATTTACTAATGGCATTTTTGAAATGCCTGATATTCCCTTAAAAATATTCATGCACTTTAGCAGTGCTTTCATTTTCCATGATAATTTTGTTACTACATTTTGTTTTGCACTCATGGTATCCACTAAACACATTGCTGCAATTATTTCTTTTTTATATTGAATCACAAAATTTATGGTGCCTTGTAATTTTTCCTTTGTTATAACAGGTCCCATTTCGTATCTGCAGTAACGGGCATTTAAAAATTTAATTAACTCATCTGTTACAGGCATTAATTCAATCTTATATTCAGGATGGTAAGCTTTCTTTTTTTCCCCAATAAACTGATGAATATTAAAAACCCCGATGTTTTCAAAATCAGGAATGCCGGGCCTCTCTTTAAAAAATGAAAATGGTTTGGTATTCCCTTTTGAAACATTAAGAAAAGCAAGATCAGCGCCGATGGATACAACGTAATCTGCAAGTCGATTGCACAGCTGTAATCCAATACCTTTATTCCGGAATGCTTCAGCAACTTTAAAATCGCCGATATATTGTAGTGGATAAATTTGCCCGCCCACATAAACCTGTTGAAGTGAAACACAGATGGCGCCTATTATTGTTCCGCTATGTAATGCAACAAAAACTTTTGTTGCTCCACGCATTTGCAGAAGTTTAAAAAAGTCCGGCTTTCGGTCAATGCGCAAACCTGTTTCTCCCTTCATTCCCGAAGCGGCAGTTAATTCAATCAATTGTTGATTGTCTTCCTGAGTTGCTAAACGATAACTGATCATTTTTTAAGTAACAGTAAAAATTATTAAAGATCCGGGGTTAAGGCAACATAATGTAAAAGAAAAACATATAGATAACAGCCGGATTTTATTCATCCATCTGCAACTGGTGCCTTTTTTAGTTTTACTGAAGTTAAGCATTAATATTAATTCATTAATTTTTCATACGGATAACAAATTACAGGTAAAAAAATGCCCCGGCAGCACGACTAAAAAAACTTAATTTAGCAGTATAAAATAAATAAAATTGGTACCAATGTTTACGATAGGGTTTGCTAAATTAGTATTGAGGTTAGTAATAACAGTTGCAGCATTAATAATAACACCATTTGCCAAAGCACAATTATGCAATGGCAGTTTGGGCGATCCTGTTGTAAATATTGATTTTGGATCGGGCGGTGGTACTAATCCTGGGTTTACACCTTCGGCTGCTTACACTTACACCAGTTCCAGCTGCCCCAACGATGGGTTTTATACCATTACCAACAGTACATCGGGTTGTTTTGGTAACAGCTGGCTTACAGTAAACTCCGATCATACAGGTAATGGCGCTTTTATGCTGGTGAACGCTTCTTTTATACCAGGAGATTTTTTTGTATCTACAGTAACTGACCTTTGCCCTAACACCACTTATGAATTTGCGGCATGGATAATGAATGTACTGGCACGCAATGGTATTAAGCCCAATATTACTTTCCGTATTGAAACCACAGGGGGAATGGTATTGCAGCAATATTCAACCGGCGATATTCCGGAAACATTTACGGCCAGCTGGCGGCAATATGGTTTTTATTTTACCACGCCTTCCACTAACCCGGTAATTGTATTACGGATGACCAATAATGCCCCGGGCGGAATTGGTAACGATCTTGCACTGGATGATATTACCTTTAGGCCATGTGGTGCCGGCATTATTACTGCTGCCATGCAGGGTAACAGCGATACAGTACATGTATGTGAAGGTAATACCAACAACTATACTTTTACTGGCACAGTTTCATCAGCCTATGCAACGCCGTTATTACAATGGCAGGTAAGTAAAGATTCCGGAAAAAAATGGCAGGATATTTCCGGCGCCAATTCATTAACCTACACCCGGCTGCCCACCAACCCAGGTGCTTACTGGTACAGGCTTTCTGTAACTGACCGGAGTACTGCAGGTATCAGCAGTTGCCGCATTTCATCAAATATTGTTGCTGTAAATGTTCATGCCAGTCCTTATGTAAATGCCGGGCCCGACAGAATTGTTTTTACCGGCGATTCCATTTTACTTAACGGGGTAGTTATAAGTGAAAATCCTGTTTATTATTGGGATCCACCCAATTATTTAAATAATAATAACCTGCTTACTCCTTCAGCTTCGCCACCGGCAGATATGCGGTACACCATTTTTGCAACATCTGCTTATGGCTGTACTAATAATGATGAAGTATTTGTAAAAGTGGCAGCCGGTATTTTTGTGCCCAATGCTTTTACACCAAATAATGATGGGAAAAATGACAACTGGCGCATCCCTTTTCTTGATCCGCAGTTTGGGGCTGTAGTAAATGTGTACAATCGTTTTGGCCAGCTGGTATATCATGTTGAAGGAGCAACTGTTGACTGGGATGGAACTTTAAACGGTATGCCACAGGCTGCAGGAGCTTATGTATATTATATTAAATTTAAAAGCGGCCATGCAGATATGAAAGGTTCGATTGTACTGATAAGATAATCAGGAAAAAGAATGCCTGAATAAGTTAATTCCATTTTGCAATTTTCGAACCATTTTATACCGGATTTGAGAAGGTTGGCGAATATTTTGACGGCATAAAATGAAATAATAATACTACATTAAGTAGTTTTATTATTTCGAATAAAGCATTAAAAACCAATTTGCTGAATTGATAAATCAAAAAATTATATTCCCATCTGGTTCAGACTCAGGTTTTGATTCCCGTCCGCTCCACTGCTTTTTTGGTACTTGATTTTCAAGGATTTTTTTTGGATGGTTGAGAGGAAATTGAATATTGATGATTTATGCATTATTAGTTCCATTTTAGTGCTAAGAAAGCCGGGGTTAATAAAATATTAGTAATTTTTATCCAATAAATCTGTTGATTTCTAAAGTGTAATATGCCAAATGCTTTCGTGATTTACTATCGATAAATTCTTTTATTTTTTGTTGAAACAAAATTGCGGAAAAGCCCTTTTAGACCCCATTTTTTTTGATCATTATTTTGATTGGGAAATTATTTATGAATTTTTACTTGGCAAATTTTCCTAATTGCTAAAGTACTAAATAATAAATGTACAGGACTTTCGCCATTAATTATTTCCCAAAGAATTAAAAACAGCACATTATAAAACAAGATTACTGTCCGATATTAAATTGTACGGTATAAAAAAGTCTGATTGGCTGTGGGAGCTACACTTCCATCTATATTTTCAAGTGTTACAGTAAAAGCTGTTGCACCTTTCCGAACATTTTCCAGTTCAATAAAATGGCCTCTTATTTCGTCATGTACCATGCCTACATTCACGGGTTTATTATTTACCATAGCCCAAAGCTGGTATTTTTTATCTTGAGGCGAAGGAATTAAATGATGGATCATAATATAAGCCTTGCCTGTTTTTTTATCCCAATACATAGTGCAGCGGCAAAGCATATAAGGCGCCACACCATACATAGCTACAGGTGTAATAGCAGGATTTCTTAAAACGGCATAATCATTGGGAGGTAGCGAAACCTGTATTGCAGTATCTTTTATCTTTTCTGCTAAAGCCAATTGCTGTACTTTATTTTTTTGATATAAGTTGTAGTTGAAAATGCTGCTGGCAATAAAGAATAAAATTGATGCAGCTGCAACGGGCCGCAGCCAGTTTATTTTTTTTACTTTAGGAGAAATTGCAGGTTGTAACGTTACAACAGGTGTTTGCAGAACATTTAATGACTGCAGGATTTTATTATTCAGTATAGTGCCGGTTTCTAAAGCTTCATGCAACGCATTTTTTTCAAATTCACTCTTCGAACTGTAGAATGGCTTCGTTCAGCTGAAGGTACTGGTTACGCAACAATTCCAGTTCATCCTTTTCTTCAGGTGAAGAAAGGCCCATCACATACATTTCAATAATGCCCGACGATATGTAATTGTTAATACCCATTATACAAATTGTTTACGCAATTCTATTAACGCATTTCTTAATCTTGTTTTTACGGTGCCTGCCGGTATGGTTAATATTTTTGCTATTTCTTCATGAGTAAAACCATTAAAATAGGAAAGCTCCAGCACATTTTTGTAATCTTCTCTCAACTTATGTACCTGTTGCCTTAAGCCGGGCCCGGGCAAAACATATCCAGCCGATACAAGAGCAGACGATATCTGGTTTTGGCAAACTACTTTACTTACCAGCAATGCCGAAACATTATATAACAAACTTAAAAATGACGGCTATTCATTTGTGTCAAAAGAACTAGTGCTGAAGGATATAAATGGTAAGCAATCCAAATCATTTATTGTAAAAGATCCCGACGGGCATGCAATGCTGGTAAAAGAATTATCACTTTAAAAAACTGAACACAAAAAAGTTTTGTATATCAACATAAAATGATAAGGATTTCCCTACTGTTATTATTGTCAACAGCGGTTATTCATAAGCAACTTAAAGCACAGGGCTGCAGTGATGCAGGCGTTTGTACCATTCATTCCATAAAAAATAATACCGGTAATCCCGGTAGTGCAGACGCATCAAAGAACGAAGTGATCGTGGGTTTTGCTTACGGTAAAGGCGAAAGAAAGACCAATGATTATACCGGTTACGTGGAATATACCCGTAGCCTTAAAGAGAACACATCTATAAGCGGAAAAATAAGTTATTCAGCAGTAACCGGAGAATTGGCCAATACCAATGGATTGGGCGACCTGCTCCTTTCTGTCAATCATGCTTTCGATGTAAAAAAAGCATGGCAAAAGTCTTTTCTTGTTGGAGTTAAAATTCCATTTAATGATGCCAACATTCAAAAGAACGGTATTTATTTACCGATGCCTTATCAAACCAGTTTGGGCACAACTGATCTGGTATTGGGTTTAAATTTTACCAAAAGATCTTTTGGAGCAACAATAGCGGTGCAACAGCCGTTGAAACCTGTTAATGGGAACCGCTTTTTACCGGAAAGCAATCTATCCAACAAACTGGCAGCGGCTTATTTGCCCACCAATAAATTTTCACGAAAGGGTGATGTGTTGTTGCGTTTTTCTTACAATATAAAGGTGGACAATAAATTTTCTATCCGCCCCAGTTTATTATCTATTTACCATGAAGCGAATGATACTTACCTGGATGCAGCAAATATGAGAAGGACGATTGATAAATCAAATGGCCTGACATTGAACGGTAATATTTTTGCAGATTATACGATCAATTCTAAAAAAGCCTTTGAACTTTCTATAGGTACACCATTCGTGGTAAGAACTAATCGTCCCGATGGATTAACCCGTTCTTTGGTTGCTTCGCTTGATTATAAAATCAGTTTTTAAAACAAATTTTCAGTAAACTTCAAATTAGTATCCTTTTACAATCATCAATAATTAAATGCACATTATGAAGAAACTAGTAGTAGCAGTAATGGCATTTATTGCATTTTATGCAGTAAATGCTCAAACAAATCCTGTGGGCCTAAATGTAAATGACAAAGCACCGTCATTTGAAGCAAAGGACCAGGCAGGCAAAAAGATCAGCCTCAAGGATGAATTAAAAAATGGTGCGGTAGTATTGATATTTTACCGTGGCCAATGGTGCCCTTATTGCAATAAACAATTGAAACGGCTGGAGGATTCTCTTTCACTTATTAAAGCAAAAGGCGCCACGCTTATTGCAGTAACGCCGGAAAAGCAGGAGAACATTAGTAAGACGATTGAAAAAACAAAAGCTTCTTATCCTATTTTATTTGATAATGGTTTAAAAATAATGAAAGACTATGATGTTGTCTTTACAGTGGATGATAAGACCGTTGAAAAATACAAAGGTTATGGAGTAGATTTTAATGAAGTTAATGGCAGTAACGGCGCTCATTTGCCGGTACCGGCTGTATATGTAATCAATAAGGAAGGCGTTATCGTTTTTAAGCATTTTGATCCAAATTATACCAAGAGGGCCAGTGTACAGGATATACTGGATCATTTATAATCTTTTTTAAGTTAGGTTAAATAAACGGGTGCTGCAAGGCACCTGTTTTTCATTTTATATGACCTGGTGAATACTGACGATAATGAACTGGAAAAAAAGATATGCACATCCTGTGCGGAAATTGGAATTAATTTTTTAGAAATAGAAAATAAAGGCGTAACTTTTAACAGAGAAAGTATTGTGCGCAGGATACAGGAATGCAAATGTATTTCGCCTGATTATATGCATGTTGACGGTACTTCATTTGCAGCTCCAATTGTTTCGGCAGTAATTGCTCAACTAATTGAAATCAACCCGGATCTATCACCAGCAAAAGTTCGTTCGATATTATTTAATACGGCAAAAAGATTACCTGATTTACCAGCAGAGCAACAAGGTTTCGGAATTATACATCCAGGAAAAGCTATTATTAAAACTTTACAAAATTTTTTTTCTATGAAACAACATGTATCGCCATTCATCAATAAAAGAAAAAAAGCCATTGAGTTTTATATACAAAACCCTTGCGCTTCTCATATTTCATTAGCAGGAACTTTTAATAACTGGGCACACGATGCACTGTTATTGGAACCTTCTGAAAATGGATTGTGGAAAATCCAAATCCCCATGTTACCCAAAGGAACTTATCAATACAAATTTTTTGTAGATGATAAGATCTGGGCAGAAGATATAGAAAATCCTTATCGTCAACCTGATGGATTGAATGGGTTTAACAGCGTTTTACTGATAGAAAATTAAAATCAATTACATGACAATGATGGTTTCAATACTTCTCATAGTGGCGGAGTTGTATCTTATTGCTGGTATTTTATTTGCCATTTTATCTTTAAGTAAAGGCATTAAAAAAGTAGATGCAGCTGCACATGGCTCCGGCTGGGGATTTCGGCTTGTTATATTGCCCGGTATCATTGTGCTTTGGCCGGTATTATTGATCAAATGGATCAAAGCAAAAAAATAAATCATGACAAGAGGATTACGGAAAAAACATTTACTAATATGGACATTGTTGGCAGTACTCTTTCCTGCAGGAATAATAAGCGCTTATATAGTGGTACCAAAAAAAGCGGAAGATAATTTGGTGCAGCAAGACAAAACAATTGCATTACCAATTGAAATAAAAAAAATAGAGCGCAACAATTTTACTGCATTCCTTTTTCTTTTGGAAATATTTTTTCCAATTCGTTGGCACAGAAGTAATCCTTTCCTTCCATTACAATTTCACATGGTGTGCCTTCAAGATCATACTCAATATTTTCCAAAGGTGTATCCTTATCAACAAAAGAAATAGTACGCACACGGATTTTTTCTTCATTGGCACATTCCGTAACAAGCGAATATTTAACACCCAATGTAAGTGTAATGTAGTTGGTAAGCTCTCTAAAATAATCCATTCCCACACGCCCGAATGTAGCTTCTGAAACAGTACGCAATAATTCTTCTTCCATTTTTCTTTTGCATATGTCACGTACAATGCTGCACGTAAATTCTTCTCCATTATGTTCTATATAATTTCCCGTAATTTCAACTTCGTATAAATAACCAGATTTGTGTTTATGCTGTGCTTCAAATTTTAGCTTTTTCTCTTTTTTGAGCTGTTGCCGGAATTTAGGAAAGTCCATCATTACCTCAGAGGGATTAATATCCTTTACCAGCATTTTTTTAATTCGGCTTTTGAGTAACCGGTCATCTTGCTGGCAGTGTTATTTACTTGAAAAATTTTACCTTTGGCATTCACCCAAAAAACGACTTCCTGCAGATTATCTAAACAAAAATGAAGAAGATTTAGATCATTGTAAAAATTCAATGCAGGAGTTTTCGCCATTGCGCAAATTTATTACAGCGGTTTGAGTAAAATAAAAATAATAATTAATTGTAAAGTATGGAAATAAAGAAGGCGTAAATGTAGTCATGTGGACAAAATCATGTTGCTTAGGAAAACTTTAACTTAAAACGAAGCTGATCTTGTTTTACTCCCATACCACTTATTTTTTTGTTAAGTTTTTCTGAAAAAAAATAACAGATTAAATAGCAGGTTAGCTGATGCATATGATATCCCTGAAAAAACAGGCAACCCGGCAACCTTAAAAATACATAAACCGTAAAATCTAAATCCGTTTGATAAACCCCACCGAAGGCATGATTTGCAGCAAGATTTACTGAAATCAACTTACCAGTGTACTGTATTAAAAGAGATCAGGTAAAACTAAAAAAAATTGTTTGTGATCTGTATACTGATATCAGATAATTACTTAAGAAAGGATTTTAAATTGGATTCAGATGAGTGTGTAGTACCCCTTACGGGTCGGGCTTTCCATTGTAATCTCCTGCGTAGGATTTTCATTCAATCCCTTAAGGTTATGCTGATGATTGCTGTAAAAGGGAGTTGGTAAGGATGCTTTTTAAAACATATGGTGCCAGACCGGTACAGAACACCCGTCTTATTTTTGTAACGCCTCGGGCAAATGAGTTGGGCGAACTGCACCGGAAATGAATATTGGTCACAGGATGGCCTCGTACCTCAGCCAATACATCAACCTGATGTGCTACCGTTACACTATCGGGCAATAAAAAAGAACCCTGGTGATCCCCTTCAGGGACTCGAGCACTGGACCTACTGATTAAGAGTCAGAAGCCCTAACCAGCTGAGCAAAGGAGCTCATTTATTTAAGGAGGCGAAATTTGCAGTTTTATTTACTTAAATAAATACTGATGCAAAGTCATTTGAAAACAATGATGTGCTGGCTGCAAAAAAGCGGTTCAGCAATTTTTAATACTCATTCTTTGTGTTGCCTGTCTTGGGTTTTTCAACAGGCTTTTTTGTTTTATCATCCACAAGCGGTTTTAATGCAGGCGGTGTTTGTTTGTCTTTATTTCCTCCTTTGTTTTTATTGGTATCTGATGATGCAGTTTTAGGAATTTCGCTTTCAATTTTAATATTTTCTGTTGGTTTATTGTCTTTTGCAGGATCAGTAATAAAATCCCCTGCACCGCCATTGCCCTCGTCAGCTGCAGTGCTGTCGCCCTGCATAAAAATACCTCTTATTACATCAGCGGATAATTCTTCGCTGTTCATTGCAGCAGGTTTTTCAAAAGTTTTTGTTTTACCATAGCCTAATTTTTTATCTGCATAAACCTTGCTCATAAAAACACCCCAGTTAGGTGCAGCCATTTCACTACCGCCCGCTGTACCGCTATAAATACGTATAAATGGATCTTCGCAACCCACCCAGGTGCCTGCCAGTAATTCGGGAGTGTAGCCAATAAACCAGCCATCAGCATTGTCATCGGTAGTTCCTGTTTTGCCAGCTTTTTCAACAGGAATATTGTAGCTGTTTAATGAACGTGCTGTACCAAATTTTACCACTCCCTGCATTAACTGCACCATGGTAAATGCAGATGCTTCACTCATTACCTGTTTGCTTTCGGGAGTAAACTGTTGTAATACATTACCACTTTTATCTTCAATACGTGTAATCAAAATGGGTTCAATATTTAAACTTTTATTAGGGAACATGGTGTAAGCCTGCAGCATTTCCAGCATGGGAATTTCGGCAGCACCCAATGCAAGAGAAGTGTAAGGAGGGAGTTTTGATTTAACACCGCAACTGGTTGCAAACTCAATCACTCTTTTTACACCAACTAAATTTGTTATTCTTACAGAAGCTGTGTTTTTTGAAAATGCAAGGCAATTAGCCAATGTACCACCACCACCGTAAAAAGTTTTCATCACTCCGCCATATTGTACTGCACCACCAGGTATTTCGGTGGCAGGCGTATAGCCTGCATCCTGTACACCCAATGAGTAAATAAGTGGTTTAATGGTAGAACCTACCTGCCTTTTGGTAGTTACATGGTCAAACTTAAACCACTTATAATCTATACCGCCAACCCAGCATTTTACTTCGCCGGTTTTAGGGTCCATTGCTGCAAAAGAAGTTTGCATTAACTGCTTATGATATTTAATGGAATCATAAGGCGTCATGATGGTGTCTTTTTCACGTTTTGCATTCCATGCAAATACTTTCATTTTTACCGGGATATAAAACGATTTTTTTATGTCTTCTTCCTTTACTTCATCTTCTGTCATATTCTTCCAGCGGTCGGTATATTTCATTGCTGCTTCAATAGTGGCTTCGTGGCCCTTCCACATTTTAGTCCCATTGTTCTTCATGCTCCAGTCTAATTTTTTTTGTATAACGGGCATGTGCTGTACCACGGCTTCTTCGGCATATTGCTGCATTTTACTGTTGATGGTAGTGTAAATTTTTAATCCATCCCGAAACAGGTCGTAAGACTCACCCGTTTTTGGATTCTTATGTTCGGCACACCATTTTTTTAATTTATCTTTTAATACATCCCTGAAGTATGGTGCAATACCAACGTTTTCATCTAACTTTTTAAAATTAGTGATGAGGGGTTTGGCTCTTAGTTTTGCCGATTGTTCTTCTGTTAAATAATGTTGTTTGCAATCCACCATTCTTTCTATCACAGTATTTCTTCTGTCGAGAGCAGCTTTGGGATGGCCTATAGGATTATATATAAAACCTTTCAGCATACCAACAAGAACGGCCGCTTCTTCAATCTTCAGCTCTTTGGGTTCTTTTTGAAAATAGATACGGGATGCATTTCTTATACCATACGCATTACCCCATGGTGCCCTGTTTAAATACAATGTAATGATCTCTTCTTTGGTAAAATTTCGTTCCAGTTTTACTGCAATGATCCATTCTTTTATTTTATCAATACCTCTCTTAAAAATATTGCCGCGGCCTTGTCCCAGCATCATTTTGGCTAACTGCTGTGTAATCGGGCTTCCACCACCATCTGTACCTAATTTGATAACAGCTCTTGCCACAGCTTTGGCATCAATTCCGGAATGGTCATAAAAATTCTGGTCTTCTGTGGCAATTAATGCCTGTACTACGTTAGGAGATATTTCATTGTATTTTACTTCGCTGCGGTTTTCTGCATAATATTTACCCATTAACAATCCATCACTTGAATATACTTCACTTGCTAAATCGGCTTCAGGGTTTTCCAGTTCTGATACTGATGGCATTTTGCCAAACAAACCAAAGTTTGCACAAATAAATAACAATATTACAAAACCAAAACCGCCAAAGAATACCCGCCATAAAATTTTTACAGAACGCTTCATATAGTAATTGAGATTAGAATTATAAATTAATTAAACTGTTGCTGCCGCAAAACTAAAAAAGGATATTTTGTGGTTTATATACTGCCTGTTAAAACTTACCGGGGTAAAGCGTATTTAACAAGGTTTTGTAACCGGTAATATCTTTATTTTCTTTTAGTACCTGAAGGTTTTCGCCGGTAATTATTAAAAACGAATATTTATTGGCAGGTAACCAGGATAATTCTCTCGGCGCATCTTTTTTTACTTTATCATAATATTGTAAAGCTGCGGCACCATCAGCAAAAGACGACATTACCAACAGGTTAATGCCTGCATCAAATACATCTTTGCTTATATCTATAACCTGGCCATAATAGTTTTCTTTGTTGTAACGGCTAAGGGCATTTTTGGCTTCATTCACATATACACCATCCACTTTGTCTAAAATCATTATAACAGTATGTGGCGCATACGGCTTCATTACAAATAATCCTTTGCTTAAAAGCGGTACTGCTTTAACCGTGTCTTTTACATTAACCGAAGGTGCTGTAACAATTTGTTTTGACGAGGCAGCCGCGGCAACAGGGGGCGCTTTAGCAATAGGTTTATTATCTTCAATTGCAATCAGTTTAGTATCATCTTCTGCTCTTGTAACCTGCAAATTGGTAAGATAGGTTTCAATCTCTTTTCTCCTGTTGAGCACATCAATCATCGTTTCGGCTTTATCCTTTAACGGAGAGGCTGGATTATTTTTAATGAGTGCATTTAACCCGGCAATTGCAACACTGTCATTACGCTGGCGTACATTATACAGCGCTTCTATATACAATAATTGAGGAGTCCAGAAATTTACCCCATACAAGGCATCTGCCTTTTTCTTTTCTGCATTAGCTTCATCAAATTTGCCTTCTATAAAAAGATTGTAAATATTTTCGTACAGTTTTGTGGCTTCAGGATTTTTTGTTTTGGGATTTAAAGCAGCAGGGTTATTAAGCATTTGTCCCGATTTACTGCCGGCAAATTTGGTATTCAGCAGGTTTTTATAATAATTGGCTCTTTCGGTATTGCCCAGTTTAGTGTAGCAATAATACAGTCCTAAATAAACCTCTCCATCAGCTAATTTATTGGGATAGCGTTGCAGGTATTCTTCGTAGGTTATTGCAGCTTCTTCATAATCTTCCATTTCGTTTTGGTATAATTGTGCAAGGCTTAATAAATTAGATGAAAGCACGGCATTACTGCTGTCTAATTTTTCGGGTGTAAGTGGCAACTGCTCCATTAATGCATCATAACTTATTTCCGTTGGTTGTGCAGCATTGTTACCATTACCTGTTCCGGTATTTTTTTCGTCGGGAAGTGTATTGCCGGCAGCATTTTTTTGACTGACATCAATAGCCGCTTTTCTGCGCCAGTTATCTACATTTATCCTGCTGCCCCATTTGCTTTTAAAATCATTAAACCCTCTTGATTTAAGTGAGCTGTTATAGAAATACCATTCCCCTTTGGCATTATTTGCTGCAAACAGATCGGCAGGAGGATTATTTCTGTTTTGAAAAGCAGGTGATGTACCGCTTGTGGCAACACTCTCATCCTTAAGGCCAATCTCTTTTCGCAGTTTTTTTACTATTTTTTTTACAAAGGCTTCCCTGTCGGCAGGGGCAAGTGCTGCTATTCGTTGCAGGCTGTCTTCCCTTTCAATATTATCTATAAAACCAACTATTTTGGTTAAGGCTGCACGCCGGGCTTCTATCTGTACCATTTTTTCTGCAAGGGTGGTGTCGCTCAGTTGCAGGCTGTCGTACATATTTGCAGCCATTTTATACAGGCGGCGGCTATAAGCAATATCGCCTAATTGCAAAAAGGCTTTGTTTTTATAGGGGATATTATTTTCGTTGTATTTAACGCTCTTATCAAAATAAATAATCGCAGTATTGGTATCAGGTTTTTGTAAGGTAAGAATGGCAGCAGAATAATAAACAATGTCGCGGTAGGCTTCAAATTTATCTTTTTTTGCCATTTTTAAAAGATTGGCAATACTGTTGTTTAATTCTTTTGCATTATCACCGCTACGGTACATTTTAGCATCGTTAAGCTGTGCATAAATATCCATTAAAGGGTCGGTGGTATGCTGAGATACTTTACCATAATATTCCGAGGCTTTCTCAATATTGCCATTCATCTCGTACAACTGTGCCAGTAAAAATTCCCTTCTCGATTTGTCCAGTTTGTCATCGGCATTGCTCAGCGCTTTTTCCAGGTGGACAGCAGTACTGTCATAACCCGCCTGTTTAAAATACCAGTATGCATTTACTTCATCAAGATCATTCTGTAAACGTTTGGGCAGGTTGGCATCATTTTGTAAAGTATTTATTAAACCGGCACTTTCTCCAAATTCACTCTGTTCAATCAATGTTCGGGCAAGCCATATGAGGGCATCGTTGCGGCTTGGCGGTAATGCTGCTATCTTTTGTAAAATGTTTCTTTTTTCTATATTGGCAATAGATATATTATTGGCACTTGCTGAAGCATTACCTCCCACCACACGGCTGTCATCTTCACCTTTTTTACGGGGAAATAAATTGTAATTGATAAACTGAAAGGTCATTGCTGCCGAATCAAAATCTTTACGGTAATAATAAGCCTTGCCAATAAGCAGGTACAGGTTGTCTATCCAGTCGTTACGCAGGTCGTGTAGTAAAATACCGGCTGTACATTTATAAATTACAGAATCAAACTCCTGTTTTTGCGTGGCAGTATTATCTAATGAATAAGGATAAAAGGGAAGCAGTTTGCTGTAATCATCTTTGTTGGCAAGTTTTGCCCTTTCCACGGCAGCGTTTACTTTATTATTGGCATTAAAATAATAATTATAATGTGTTATATTATTTTGTATAAAATTCCTGGGCCTGGTAAATTTTTTATCAGCAGTTTTTTCAGAGCCTAATTTTCTGTTCTCAAATTTTTCGGGTTTCTTCTCTTTTCCAAATGGGTCAATTGTCCATGTAGGCTGTGCAATTACCTTGGTGAAACAAAGGCAAAAAATAAAAAAAAGGGATATAAAAGAGGTTATTTTCTTCAGCATGAATCAAATGATTATATAACGGAGTTAAATATCGGTATTTTTATTAAATGTTACTGGTAAAGGTATTAGATTAATAGCACTTTAGCCTTTTTTTAAGAGGATGCTGAGGCATGAAATATTACATGTGTGTCCTTAGGTAGAAATACCCTTTTTTTCCGTTTTATTGCTTTTTTAGCCTGCTTTACCTAATTTTATAATCCCCGAAAAAAAAAATATGGCAAAATTTGACGCCAACAACACATTAAAACGCTTAAGAAATCGTTACAGGTTGGTGGTTATGAACGAAGACACTTACGAAGAAGTGGTAAGGTTCAAGTTAAACAGGCTGAGTGTATATATTGCTTTAAGTACTCTTTTTGTTTTATTGACAGGTTTAACCGTGGCATTAATAGTATTTACACCACTTAAATATTATTTACCGGGAGTTGGGTATGGTAATTCTAAACAGGTAAAAGAATATAAAATGCTTAAGATTCGTACAGATTCAATAGAACAGGCTTTACAGTACAAGCAGCAATATTTGAACGATCTGCAAAAAGTATTGGGGGGCAATGTTCACAAACTGGATACCAATAAGCTGGATTTGCCAAAAGTGGAGAATAGTGATGATTGATTGAAAAATTTTCAACCTCAAAAACTACAAGAATATGTTTAATTCCAAATCTAAGTCAACTTTTGACGAAACGACCGCCGGTTCCACCACTATCATCGGTGCCGGAACTACCATTACCGGCAATGTTTTAAGCAACGGCGATATACGCATTGACGGTATTATAAAAGGAAACCTTATTGCAAAAGCCAAAATTTTAATAGGTACCGATGGACTTATTGAAGGTGATATTGATGGTAAGCAGGCCGATATTTTAGGAAAGGTTACCGGTAAGATAAAAGTAGCCGACCTTTTGTACCTGCATGGTAAAGCTGTTGTTGATGGCGATATTTGTGCCGGTAAATTACAGATTGAGCCTACCGCATCTTTTAACGGGCAATGCCAGATGGGTGCCAATGTGGTGGAACTGATAACCGAAAGGGCCAACGCAGTTAATGAATAACTCATCAATAAATGAGTGCTGGTTTTAAACTGAAGCATGCCTGATCAGCGATCATTATATTTTAAATGCTCCCCGGCATAATGGGGAGCATTTTTTTGTTTTAGGTATTATCTTTGTTATCTTTCTTTAATTTAAAAGATTACAATTATTTAAAACCAGGGTTAATGCAAAACAGGGACAGGAAGGTATTTCCGCTATTATTTCTTTTTATTATTTTAAATGCTTTTTTGTTAACAGGTCACTCTTTTTTAGTAAAGCAGGGAATTGACGTGGATGTTCTGATAGTCGCCAATATCTTATTTTTTTTGACCAACTTTATTTCCTTTTTTCTACAACGAAGGGCAATGCAAAATGCTAATCCTAATGTTTTTGTACGCAGCATAATGGCTGGCACCATGATAAAAATGCTGGTGGTTGCCGGGGCCTTTGTGGTTTATTTAATGTTAGCCGGAAAAGCTGTTAACAAGCCTGCGGTATATGTTTCCATATCCCTGTATTTCCTTTACCTTGCTGTGGAAGTTGCCATTGTTATGAAGATGAATAAAAACAAAAATGCCTAAACAGGAAGCGCCAATCTTACAATTACAATCTTATTTACCCGAGGGCAGTTTTGACGAAGTGCTGTATTACCTGCAACATTATAAAGTACATCTTACCATTACCAAAAGCCGCCAAAGTATTTTAGGCGATTACCGCCATGCCCACGCCGATAAAACGCACCGCATAAGTGTAAATGGAAATTTGAATAAATATGCTTTTTTAATTACACTGCTGCATGAGCTGGCGCACTTATTTGCCTACGAACAATTTGGCCACCGGGTTATGGCGCATGGTAAAGAGTGGAAGAATGAATTCAGTAAGATACTGGCTAAGTTCTTATTGAAAAAGATATTTCCTGCAGATATTGAAAAAGCATTATTACAAACCCTGCAAAACCCCGCCGCCAGCAGTTGTGGCGATGAAAAATTATTAAGGGTGCTGCATAATTATGATGAGAAAAAACAAGGTATACATTTAATAGAGCAGCTTACTGAAGGCAGCCTGTTTAAAATAAAAGGCAACCGTATTTTTAAAAAGGGGGAGCAGGTTAGAAAAAGATATAAATGCGTTGAAATTAAAACCGGGAAAATGTATTTGTTCAGCCCGGTGTATGAAGTGGAATTTATCTCTTCCTGATTGATTCATCTTGCCAAAAATAAATAACTATTATTGACATTGAGTGTAATAGCTTTTAGAGATTGGAAGTTAAATCTTTTATCATCCAGATATCGCAGCCGCCGTGGCCGCTGTTGCCCTGCGGCGTATCTAGATAACTGAAGCCCATTTTTTCATACAGGGGTACGGCAATATTCAATTCGGGCATTGTTTCTAAATACATTTTTTTATAACCAAGTTCTTTGGCTGCAGCAAAGCATTGTTCCATCAGTAATTTTCCAATGCCTTTGCCCCTGGCAGCCGGAGCTAAGTAAAGCTTTACCAGTTCGCAGGTGTCTTTAGGCAAATTTGCTGTGGGATAAATGCCGGCACCACCAAGTATTACACCATTTTCTTCTGCAACAAAATAAATGCTTTTATCTGCGGTAAAAACGGCCGATAAATTATCGGTGGTATCATCAAAATAAACCGTGCCGGGTTTATTGGCATTAAATTCTTTTAATGAATTACGGATGATTTTTGCCAATGCAGCATTATCGCCGGGTTGTATCGTTCTCAGTATAAAATTTTCCATAGTATTTAACAATCTTTTTCCCCGGCAAAGCGCAGCAGGTTGCCATTATTATCTTTTACACAAAATTCTTTCAGTCCTCCGGGCCCGTCTTTTAGTTTTCCTTTTAAATTAATGATATCAACAGCAGATAATTCGCTGTACAGGCATTCTACATCAGTTACTTTTATATAGCAGCGGGAGTTTTCGCAAAGATATTTATCAGTACATAGAAAAAAGTGTATTTCAATCCCATCTTTTTTCATAATAACATACCCACCCTGGTTGTAAGCTGTAAAACCTAATTTATTTTCGTAGAACATTATGGTTTCTTTTATGTTTAATGCAGGTAAAACGGGTATCGTTTTTTGTATCATTTTATTTTTTATTGTAAGTAAGATAGTGTGTTTTAAAAAAATAATATACTTTCGAAGCTGAAATTAACCATGTAAGCCCTTGTTTGAAGTAAAAAAATATAGTGAAGAAGAATTGGTTGTACAATTGCAGGGACGCAATCAACAGGCATTCTCCTATTTGTATGATAACTATGCAGGGGCATTAAACGGCGTTATTACAAGGCTTGTGGAAGACAGGGAACTTGCAGAAGATATATTGCAGGAAGCCTTTGTTAGAATATGGAATAATTTTTCGAGTTATGATACTGCAAAGGGCAGGTTATTTACATGGATGATTAACATTACAAAAAACCTTACTATTGATACTTTAAGAAGCAAAGGCTATAAAAAACAGCAAAAAATCTCGAATGATGAAAACTCCGTAAGTAATTACACCGATGGCAGTACAGTGGAAAAATTTGATGCTTTAGGAGTAAGGAAGCAGTTAATGAACCTGAAGCCGGAGCAAAGGGTTATTATAGACCTGGCATATTTTAATGGCTATACACAGGATGAAATTTCGAAAGAGATGGGTATACCTTTGGGTACTGTAAAAACAAGAATGCGTTCGGCCATATTGGAGCTAAGAAAATTATTAGAATAGAAAGTGGATATACAAGATATCATATCATTTGGGTTACTGGAGCTTTATGCAACAGGGCTTGCTTCTTCTGAAGAAAGGGCAAAGGTGGAAGTATGGGCAAAACAATACCCCGAGGTAGCAACAGAACTGAAAGCTATACAGTTGGGACTGGAAGAATATGCCCAGTCAAATGCTGTTGCACCATCTGTATCAGTAAAAGACAAATTATTTGCAACAATAAATGCAGGTACAACTTTGGGTAATAATAATGTAATATTGGAACCTGCTAAAGTTGTGGGCATACAAAATTATTGGAAATGGGCAGCCGCAGCTTCAGTTATTTTATTAATAGGAAGTGCAGCAATGAATTTTATTTACTTCAATAAATTTACCACAGCAAATAATAATTTACAACAGGTGCAGGAGCAACTGGCTTTTGAATCGCAGCAGGCTAAGGAGATAAAGGAAGATATGAATGTGGTACAAAGTAAATACAGTTTACCTGTTGCTTTAAATGGTTTGCCTGCAACCCCTGATGCTGCTGCAAAAATATTCTGGATGAAAAATACAGGAGAAGTAAGGGTTGATGCCAGCAATTTACCCGATGCACCTGCCGGAAAGCAATACCAGTTTTGGGCAATTGTAGATGGCGTGGCTGTAGATGGAGGCCTTATTATCACCAATGATAAAGGCCAGAAATTCCGTATGCAAAAGATGAAATCCTTTGGCAAAGCCCAGGCTTTTGCTATCTCTCTTGAAAAAGAAGGCGGTAACCCAACACCTACGTTAGTGGTAAGCATGGGCAAAATTTAATGCCCGTTATTTTAACAATACTCTCAATTACATTTTTCTTATCATCATTTGCAAGCTGTTTTATTTTATATTTTAAATAAGGGTGTTAGTTTAAACAAAAGAAATCTTTCAAAAAACCAATCCATTTTTTTTCATCTGTCGTAAGTGTTTGTGTAAACATTAATAATAAAAAAATAAAACACACATTTATGAAACAGGTTAAAAGATTATTTTTTGTAGCAGTGGCATCATTATTCTTCAATGCTACATTTGCTCAAATGGATGGTACTAAAATGGTAGGCGGTGCGGCCATGTATCCTTCAAAAAACATTGTAGAAAATGCGGTAAACAGTAAAGATCATACCACACTGGTTGCTGCTGTAAAGGCTGCCGGACTGGTTGCAACATTACAAAGTGCCGGACCATTTACAGTATTTGCGCCTACCAACAAAGCATTTGAAATGTTACCAGCCGGAACGGTTGATAATTTATTAAAACCAGAAAACAAAGCTGCTTTAGCAGGTGTATTAACTTACCATGTGGTTGCAGGAAAATATTCTTCAATGGACCTGGCTAAATTAATTAAAGCCGGAAAAGGTAGCGCAACATTAAAAACTGTAGCTGGTGGAAATTTAATGATAATGATGAAAGGAAAGAAAATTGCCATTAAAGATGAAAAGGGCGGAGTTGCTTATGTAACTATTAAAGATGTTAATCAAAGTAATGGTGTTATACACGTAATAGATCATGTGGTATTACCAAAAATGTAGTAGTAAAACGCAGATTAAGGGGTAAAATAAGCGCTGTTCTTTTTAAGAGCAGCGTTTTATTTTTTATTTAACAAAGAATAGATGGCACTGTCTAAAAATTTGCCACGGAAAAAGAAATCTTCTTTGAAATAAGCTTCCCTTACAAAGCCCATTGTTTCTAAAAGCGCTGCCGATGCTGTATTACCGGGATTAATATGAGCTTCTATGCTATGTAGTTTTATATTGTTAAAACCAAAATCAATAACAGTTTGTACAGCTTCTTTCATCAAACCTTTACCCCAGTAATCGGGATGAATCATGTAACCAATTTCGCCACGGTAATGCTGTTTTATTATTCTCCAAAGTCCGATTACGCCAATCATTACCTCCGGTTTTTCTTTTAAACTAATACACCAGTTAATACCATCGTTGTTGTTAATGTCATTGTCAAATTTTTGAATTAACTCTTCTGCTTCCTGCAAAGTTTTGGTTTTTTCCTTGTCAATATATTGCATCACTTTTTCGCTGGAACGGAGGGACAGTAATTCAGCAGCATCTGCTTTTATTATCTGCCTCAGCAGTAACCTTTTGGTTTCAATTTGTGGAAATGGGGAGAATACCGGTTCAAGCATGATTTAATTTTATGTTACAGCAAAATACTTTTCTTAATTTTAAACTATGGTAAAAATAAAACTAATCTCCCCGATAGTATTGTTTTTTTTGGTGCCGCTTTTCTCAGCAGCTCAAAATTTTGGAGGCAATGCGCCATCCATTAAATGGAAACAGATCAATACAAAAAAAGCAAAAGTGATTTTTCCATCTGGATTAGACAGCCAGGCAAACCGCATTGCCAATGTTGTACAACTGATGGATAACGCCACTTCCAAAACAATGGGAGGCAGCCAGCGTAAATGGAATATTGTTTTGCAAAACCAAACCACCATTCCTAATGCCTACGTTCGTATGGCGCCAATACTCAGCGAACTGTATATGACACCGCCACAGGATAATTTTTCGGAAGGCAGTATCCGTTGGGATGATAATCTGATCATTCACGAAAACCGCCACATGCAGCAGTTTAGCAATTTGAATACAGGTGTTGCCAGATTATTTTCTTTTTTTCTGGGGCAGGAAGGACAGCTGTTTGCAAACGGACTTTTATTACCCGACTATTTTTTTGAAGGGGATGCAGTTTGGCAGGAAACCCTGGTAAGTGCCCAGGGCAGGGGCAGGATGCCGTCTTTTCTTAATGGCTTTAAATCGCTTTGGCTGGGTAATAAAAATTACAGCTGGTCGAAATACAGAAGTGGGTCTTTAAAAGATCTTGTGCCAGATCATTATCCCATTGGTTATATTTTAATTGGCTATGGGTATGAAAAATACGGTACAGATTTTTGGAAAAAAGTTACCGGGGACGCAATGCGGTTGAAAGGCCTGTTTAATAAAGCTATTGAAAGAAATTCGGGTGTACCATTTAAACAGTTTAAAGACGACGCTATAAATTATTTTAAAGAAAAATCAATTTTTGAAGAAGGTCAACTTTCAAAAAAAGAAGAAGTTCCTGTCTATTCTTATCTCACAGGTATAAAAAAGAATAATGTTATTGATTACCTGTTCCCGAATTTTATCAGCAGCGATAGTATTCTGGTTACAAAAAAATCCTATAAAGAAATAGATGCCTTTTATTTATTGGTAAATGGTAAAGAAGAAAAACTAAGGGTAAAGAATTTTGTGATTGATGATTACTACTCTTACAATAATGGTAAAATTGTTTATGCATCTTACCAGTCAGATGCAAGGTGGACAAACAGGGATTACAGCGTAATTCAATTGCTGGATATAAAAACAAAACATCAAAAGCAACTGACATTTAAATCAAAATATTTTTCACCGGATATCAATGCAGCAGGTACAGAAATTTTGGCTGTAAGCGTAAATACTGATGGTACCAATAATTTACATCGGCTTGATGCAGGATCAGGCACTATGATTCAGCAAATCCCAAATCCCGATAATTATTTCTTTACACAAACAAAATATATCAACAGCAATACAGCAGTTTCGGCAGTAAGAAGCCCGGAAGGTAAAATGGCATTGGTAAAAGTTGATCTTACAAACGGCGTTTCTGAAATACTTACTCCTTTTTCATTCAATGTGCTGGGCTATCCTTCAGTAAAAGGAGATACTGTTTATTTTAGTATGATGAATAATAATGCAGATAAAATATTTGCAGTAACCTTAAATAATAAAAATGTTTACAGGATAACCAATAATCTTAATGGTGTTTATCATCCATCGGTAAATACAAAAGGAGTATTGCTGTTTAGTTCTTTTACTGCAAAAGGGAACAGACTATCTAAAATAAATATAAACCAGGCTGAGTGGAAAAAATTTTCTGAGACCAACTTTACAACCACTCCAAATCTTTACACTTCATCAACAGCCTTAACCAAAAATGGGGCAGGGGCTTTATATACTTTAACCGATACAAAAAATCCGGTTACAAAATATAAAAAAGCATTTCATCTTTTTAATTTCCACAGCTGGCGGCCTGTAATTAACGATCCCGAATTTGGCTACACCTTATACAGCGATAATGCAATGAGCAGTTTCAGCAATAACCTTACCTATACTTACAACCGGAATGATAAAAGCCATACAATTGGCTTTAACGGGGTTTATGCAGGATGGTTTCCCTTGTTAAGTGTTGGTGCCGAAGAAAGTTTTAACCGCACTATTGATACTGCAATTGGTAAATCGATACAGTTTAATTCAGCAACTTTAAAAACAGGTTTTTCCATTCCCTTGAATTTTATTGGTGGCAGAACCAGCCAGTTTTTAAATCTGGGTGCAGGTTATAACATAGAACAATATTATTACAAAGGGGTAAGTAAAAATATTTTTAATAACAAATCACTCAATTATATCAATGCATTTTTATCGTTTAGCAATGTAAGCCGCAGGGCAAAGCAGCATATCAATCCACGCTGGGCTCAAAGTTTTTCACTTGGTTACAGGGATGCTTTCAATTTCAGGGATAGCCACAAATTTGTTGGCAGTTCTTCATTTTACTTTCCGGGCCTTTCTGTCAATCATAATCTGGTAATAAATGCAGCGTATCAAAAAAGAGACAGCTTGCCTGATTTATTCAGTAATACATTTCCTTATGCCAGAGGTTATAAAGCTTTAAGCACAAGGCGGATGTATAAGGTTGGTGCCAATTATCATTTTCCTTTATTATATCCGGATGGAGGTATTGCAGGGTTAATTTATTTTCAACGTATAAGAGCTAATGTATTTTATGATTATAATAACGCAAAAGCAAGGGTTAACGGCATACTTACCGAAATTAAAAACAGAAGCACGGGAGCAGAATTATATTTCGATACAAAAGTGTGGAATTCATTGCCGGTTAGTTTTGGTGTACGCTTTGCACATTTGTTAGATGTTGATTTATTGAATCCCACAGTAAAAAATAAATGGGAGATAATTATACCGATAGGGCTGATACCTGATTAAATTATTTCAACAGATCAAGCGGTAAGATCATGTCAGACCATTTTATTATGCTGCCGCCTTTCTTTTTAAATTGAACATAATCTTTTAATGTAGGAAGGCTGTAATAACTGGCTGTTAACTTTTCATCCGGCAGAATGGTAATGTTGTTTACAATATTTTTTAAAGATATATCCAGCATTTTATAATAATTCTTATAAACATAAAAATAAAATGCCACCATTGATCTGGTTAATTCAGGATCTTCCACTTTTTCCTGGTAATATAAATCCCCTTCATCAATAGCTTCATTTACTTTATGAAATGAAATGCCCTGAGGTTCATTAGATAATTTAGCCTGTAAATACGGGAACAATCCTTTATTGGCAGGAAGTACTGCAGCATGTTTGTTAAGAACGCAGATTTTAGGGGTATTCAGTATTTCTTTTTTCAGTATATGGTCAACCATTATTACAAGAATATCAATTTCATTTTCCTTAACCCAATTTATAAATTCGGGGCTATTGGGATGAGGAGTTTTGAACAGGGGAATATTATGTGCCTTACTTAATTTG
The DNA here is from genome assembly GCA_043757165.1 of Ferruginibacter sp. Taxonomy (GTDB): domain Bacteria; phylum Bacteroidota; class Bacteroidia; order Chitinophagales; family Chitinophagaceae; genus Ferruginibacter. The sequence continues at coordinate 23,186 of JAYVPT010000004.1, read as the reverse complement.
CTAAATGTAAGATGATACTTACCCGTAATTGATTTTAAAAAAGAGAAGAATTTGTAAGAGATAACAAAACTAATAAGTTTAAAAAAATTCCAGAACCTGAATGTACTTAAATACCAGCCCCAAACATTTAATTTTTTTTTATTGCTAAATTTTTGATTACAGGTCCAAAAGCCAACACAAGTATAATCCTTATCCAGTACATGGGAATTTAAAACATTATTCCATGCATATAAAGACCAAACCTTGTCATCGTTACTTATTATGGCAATTTTCAATTTGTTCATGCAATAATAACAAATAAAGATTTTCGGAAAACTGAAATTTTAAGCAGGTGTAACATGTTTGCTGGTATAATTGACAGAAAATACGATTCCGGGGTTGCACTTAAAAGGCAAAAAGTATTCCAAATAATTTTGCAGCCCCAATTTAACCAATACTAATTTTGTTTTAGGGTGCCAATTAAGAAAGATGAAATAAATTTAAACAAAAAACTTCAACAAATTATTGTTGAAGCTTTTTTATGTGTTTGGGTTAGTTCAGTTTAAAGCCACCTGTTCCAAAATTCCATTCATTTCAATACCGCTGTGACTTTCGTTATAAATACATTCACCGTTTTTAATCAAAAGTACCTGTGGCGATTCATGATAAACAGCAAATTCTTCAGCAATTTTATTAGATAAATGCCGGTGTTTTATCAGATCGAGAAAGTTAAAATCAATTTCCCCATTTTGGGGAATTCGTTCTAAACGGTTTTTTGCCATACTGCTTATAGAGCAGCGGGTGCTGTGTTTAAAAATTAATTGTACCTTTTGTTTCGACAGCTCTTTTATCTTATCGAGCTGAAACCCATCAGTTAAATCTATCCAGTTCATAACTCAGGTATAATTAATGAATAATACCCTCTGTTCCCGGGCAACCCGACCTTGATCTGCGGCTGCTGGTACAGTTGGTAAAAACTGCTGCCATTATTGTCACTAATGCAAAAACAAAAAATATTCTTTTCATGATTAAAATTTCAGGTTAAAAAACTATTATTGCAATTATAATCTTTTTGCAAAGATAAATTATCAACGGTAAACGACGAAATCCGTTAAATATTACCTTAACCCGTGAAATCGTTATAAAAACCAGGTTAATTTAGTCCGCAGTAAACGTAAAATACTAAAACCTTACACTAAAAAACATGTTACAACTAAAACGTCCAATTGCATTTATCGATCTTGAAACCACCGGCGTAAGCCTTTCAACCGACCGTATTGTAGAAATTGCCATAATTAAATTACTGCCCGATGATACCCGGCAGGTAAAGCGTAAACTCATTAACCCTCAAATGCCCATACCAAAAGCATCCAGCGATATACATGGCATTATGGACGAAATGGTTAAAGATGCACCAACATTTAAGCAGGTGGCCAATGAAGTAAAGGTATTTATCGAAAACTGTGATTTAGGCGGCTACAACAGTAATCGTTTTGATATACCAATTTTAATGGAAGAGTTTTTACGTGTTGGTTTTGAAATAGATTTAAGCAAAAGAAAAATGGTGGACGTACAGCATATATTTTATACCATGGAACCACGTACACTAAGTGCTGCATATAAGTTCTTTTGCGAAAAGGAATTGGTTGATGCACATAGTGCAGAAGCAGATGTCAGTGCAACTATTGATGTGTTTTTGGCCCAGCTTAAGCGTTACGAAAACCTGGGCAATTCTGTAGAATCTGTTTTGGGTGTAATTGGCGAAGATAAAATTGTAGACTATGCACGCCGATTTGGTTTTGATGACAAAGGTGTGGAGATTTTTAACTTTGGTAAACATAAAGGAAGGCCGGTTACAGATGTATTAAAGGCTGAACCTCAATACTATGATTGGATGATGAGGGGAGATTTCCCCCTGCACACCAAGCAAAAGCTAACTGAAATATTAAACAGAACCCTGTTAAAAAATAATTAAATGCCTTTTGTAGAAAATATGTGTACATGGCATTAAGTAAAATTTTGTAAATTTGATTTGTTCAAAAGCATGTATTGGAAAAATTAGTCATCATACCTACATACAATGAAAAGGAAAATATCCAGAATATTATTGGTGCAGTAATTGGTTTGGGTCAACAATATCATGTTTTAATCATAGATGATAATTCTCCTGATGGCACTGCAGCTATTGTAAAATCTTTATTTTCCAAATATCCCGGCCAGCTTTTTTTAGAAGAACGCAGGGGTAAGTTGGGTTTAGGTACTGCTTACATTTACGGATTTAAATGGGCTATTGATAAAGGCTATCGTTTTATTTTTGAAATGGATGCCGATTTTTCTCATAATCCTAAAGATTTAGAAAGATTGTATGATGCCTGCAAACTTGGTGCTGGTGTTGCAGTTGGTTCAAGATATGTGAGAGGCGGTGCTGTTGAAAACTGGCCAGCCAATCGTATATTATTATCTAAAGGTGCATCATTATATACCCGTATAATAACCTGGATGCCTGTAAAAGATCCCACTGCAGGTTTTGTCTGTTATAAAAGAGAAGTTTTAGAAACAATTAATTTAGATGGTATTTCCTTTGTGGGTTATGCCTTCCAGATAGAAATGAAATTTGCCGCCTGGAAACTGGGCTTTAAAATAACAGAAGTACCTATTACATTCATCGACCGTGAACTGGGCGCCAGCAAAATGAACAAGAGTATTGTAAAAGAAGGCATTTTAGGAGTGCTTAAACTACGTTGGCAAAGTATATTTAAAAACTACCGCAAAAAAGTTACCAATACCGTTTACACCGAATCGGTTTCTTTTCAGCAACAAATAATGGTGGAGCAAAAATAATTTTTTTTGTAACCAGCTTTTGTAATGCTGTTTAGCTTTGGTGGCGTCGCACTCTTGTACAAAATTTCTCTACTCATCTTTCACTCAAGCTATTTTTTTTCAATTAATTTATGTAATACAAAAAACAGCTGCATCAGTATTATAAATTAACACTTATGCAGCAACTTCAACTCTCCATTCCCGAGCCATGCCACCAAAGCTGGCATGAAATGACCCCAACACAACAAGGCCGTTTTTGTAATGCCTGCGCCAAAGAAGTGGTAGATTTTAGTATAATGAGCGACAGCGAAGTACTGAATTATTTCTCTTCTTTAAAAAATGAAAAAATTTGCGGCAGGGCTTATCCCGACCAGCTGGAAAGAGCAATTACAAAACCAAAAATAATTAAGAAAGCAAAATTCTGGTATTGGAATTATGCGGCAATATTGTTTTTATTTTTTTCTAAGATGAGTATAAAAGCACAGGCACAGGGTCAGGTAATTTCAGTGCCGGCAAAAATTGATATAAACAGTTCTTTGCAGGGAAGTGTTGGAGGTATTATGATAAATAATAAAAAGACTGTAACCGGAAAAATAACCAACACCGATGGTACCCCGGTTTCTTTTGCAACAATCAAAATAAAAGGTACAAATCAAGCTTCCGGCGCTGATGCTGATGGAAATTATTGCATTAAGGTAAATACTAAAACTGATATGCTTGAAATAAGTGCAATTGGTTTTGAGACAAAGGAGATCAGTCTCAAAGATTTCAATTCAACTGATATTGTACTTACTCAACTGGAAAATAAATGGTTGGGAGAGGTTGTTGTAACTGTAGGCGCTGTTAGTTACACCGATTACGATTATACACCACCAAATCCTAAACATATTGCAGTACTTGAAGTAAAAGATAATGGAACAATGCAACCTGTAAGCAATGCAACTGTAATAATTAAAAAAGCAGGAGATAACAAAACTGATAAAGCTGTTACCGATAAGAAAGGCATTTATAAGTTCAGAAAAATTGGTGAGGATGATACCTATTCAATAATAATAAATGCAGATGGGTACACTGAATATGAATTAAAGATTAACGGATTTGATCTTAAACTGAGAAAAATTTCTAAACAAATCTTCTTAACTAAAAAAATTGTTATTAAAGTTGATGAAAGTAAAACACAGGAAAAAGATTATAAAATAAGGGTGGGACAAATAAGTTCTAATATAACTAACTCAGCGCCTTTATATGTTGTAGATGGGATTACTTGGAAATCAGTACCAGATTTTGACACAAATAATATTGAGAGCGTAGACGTTTTACAAGGTGCAGCAGCAGCAGCATTATTTGGTTCAGCTGCATCAGCAGGTGCAATTGTGATTACTACAAAAAAGAAGAATAGTTTACAATCGTACAAAAATTTAAGCGAAGTTATTGTAACCGGTAATTGTTTTGGTTCAGAAAAGAAATATTCAGTAATGGGGGCAGTTTCTTCAACAGGTATTGAAACAATAGTTGCTAAACCTGTAAAAAGTACTGTTTATGATTCTCTTAAATTAATTACAACAAATCTTTATGGCACTTTAAAAATTTCACCAAATCCTGTACAACGTGGCAATTCATTTACGCTTTCTTTAAAATTAAAACAAACCGGTAACTACAATATTCAAATAGTTAATGCTGCCGGACAAATTGTGTTGCAAAAGCAAACCAATAATACTGCAAAGGAGTATATAGAAAAGATACAAACTAACATCAGGTGGAGTGGGGGTGTTTATTTTATCCGTGTAGTTGATAACAATAACAAATTAATAAGCGCAAATAATTTAATTCTTCAGTAGTTGGTTCTTTATACCGGTCATGATGTTTACCTCACAGAGTAATCCAAGCAGGAACATCGGACCGGTTTTTTACAAAACCACATAAATAAAATTCAGTACTTCTGTGCCTCAGGTGCAAATAAATTATTTAAATGCCGGGTGAAATTGCTGTAAAGTATTCCTCAAAAATTCCCTGTCTAAATGCGTGTAAATTTCTGTGGTGGTAATACTTTCGTGGCCCAGCATTTCCTGTACGGCACGTAAGTCGGCACCGCCTTCCACCAAATGGGTGGCAAAAGAATGCCGGAAGGTATGTGGTGATATAATTTTAGTAATGCCTGCTTTTTTTGCCAGATCCTTCAATATTAAAAAGATCATTACTCTTGAAAGTTTGCTTCCGCGGCGGTTTAAAAATAAAATATCTTCCTGTCCTTTTTTTATAGCAATATGCACCCGTATATCATCCCTGTAAATTTTTATGTATTTAATGGCGTCGCTGCCAATGGGCACCAATCTTTCTTTATCACCTTTACCAATTACCCTTACAAAACCAACATCTAAATACAAACAGCTTAATTTTAAATTAACCAACTCTGTTACCCTTAAGCCACAACTGTATAATGTTTCCAGTATGGCTTTATTTCTGCCACCTTCCGGTTTGCTTAAATCGATCTCTGCAATTATATTTTCTATTTCTTCAAAACTCAATACATCAGGCAAGGCACGTTTTAATTTAGGTGCTTCCAGTAAAACAGTGGGATTGGTGGTGGTAATTTGTTCCAGCAAACAGTATTTGTAAAAACTCCGCAGGCCTGAAATGATCCTTGCCTGCGATGATGGCGTCATACCCAGTTCGGCCACCCACTTTACAAACTGTTCCAGGTCTTTTAATGTTACCTGCTGTGGGGTTTTAGTTTCTTTTTCAATTAAGAATATGGTGAGTTTATCAATGTCATGCAGGTATGCCTCAACAGAATTGGCTGCCAGCGATTTCTCCAGCTGTAGCCAGGCTTTATATCCTTTTTTGTAAGCGTCCCACATAGATTACGCAATTAAAACAATTATACGTTATTTTCGCTGCTTATATTTAATCAAAGCAATATAAATTCAAAATGCAGGCAGTAAATCTCCGTTCTTTTAAACAAAAAGTAAGGTATAATAAAAGATCATTAAAACGGTTTCTTACAAAGATTGAAAAAAATCCTCCCCGTGGCTTAGATAAAATGACTGCTGCATTGGAGCCTGAAGTATGGAAAGAAGTGGATTGCCTTACCTGTGCCAACTGCTGCAAAACCATGACGCCAACTTATACTACAGCAGATATAAAAAGAATATCAACTCACTTTAAACAAACGCCAGATGAATTTAAAGCACAATGGCTCATCTACGAAAAGAAGGATAAGGATTGGCAAAACAAAAAACAACCCTGCCAGTTTTTAAATTTAAAAGATAATAAGTGTTCTATTTACGAGATACGCCCTTTAGATTGCTCCGGCTTTCCGCATTTATCTAAAAAGAAAATGGTGGATTACATGCATGTGCACAAACAAAATTTAGAATATTGCCCTGCTACTTATAAACTGGTGGAGAAGATGCAGGCGGCAATGGGGAATTAGTTAATTGGTTAATTGTTAATTGGGAATTGAAGGGTATGTCAATTAACGAAGATATTGCGGGCTTAAAACCTTATCAATTATTCATTATTCAATTATCCATTACAAATAAACGTCTTCAATAAAAAAATATGCGGCAGGCTCATTTTTTAAAATGGTAATGGAAAGAATATCGAACTGAATTCTTTTCCATTGCGGAAACTGGTACAAATATTCTTCCGACGCATTAATAAGGTTCTGAATTTTCTTTTTGGTTACGCTTTCTTCAGGATGGCCGAATTTTTTTGTTCTCCTGGTTTTTACTTCTATAAAATGCAATACCATATCTTTTTGGGCAATGATGTCCACCTCCCAATGGCCGTGCCGCCAGTTTTGGTGCAGTATAGCAAATCCTTTTATAGCTAGATGTTCAGCTGCAAGCCCTTCGCCAAAACTGCCGGTTTTATTGTGGTGTGCCATATTTCAAAGGTATTTAAAATGATAATTAACAGTATGAGTATAATTGCTTTTATAAAATGCCACAAAAAAATAATTATTACCTATTTTTGCATCAAATAACTAAATAATGAAGACGCAAAATAAACAACTGGTATTTATTGCAGCAGGATTAATATTATTAGCAGCTGTTTCAAGGTTAATCCCTCATCCGCCAAACTTTGCTCCTATAGCATCCCTTGCAATTTTTGGAGGTACAGTTATCAATAATAAAAAATATGCCCTTATTCTGCCTTTAGGTGCTTTATTGTTAAGCGATATTCTATTCGAATTATTTACAAGCACAAAAGGGTTTTATGACATCAGTCAGACTTTTGTATACGGTGCATTTATTTTAATTACTTTTTTAGCAACTAAAATTAAAACTGCAAGTACTAAAAATATTCTATTTGCCTGCCTTTGGAGTAGTGCAATATTTTTTATCCTTTCTAATTTTGGTGTATGGTTAACCGGTGTGTTTTATCCAAAAACATTAGCCGGATTAATGCAATGTTATACAGCCGCAATACCGTTTTATAAAAATGAATTTTTTGGTAATATGCTGCTTAACACTTTTATGAGTAATATATTTTATACAGCAGTTTTGTTTGGCGCTTATGCAGTAATAAAGAAAACTGTGGTATCAACCAATGCCCAATTGGCCTGATAAGTAAGACCAAAAAATATTTTAAAAAACCTGCCATTAGCAATGGCAGGTTTTTTATTGGGGTTTTAGCTGCGCAAACCAATATTTTTCATGAAGTATTTTTTTTGTTACATTTACTTCAATCGGGTTTGTAAAAAGGGGGCAATCCAAAACTAATGTATGAAACTCTCCATTTTCGCCACATACATCAACGCCTGCATTTCTCAAATCAGTTACACATTGTTCATCAATCAGCCTGCCTAAAAAATCAGCACCTAATATTTCATTGCAACTAACTATAATTGTTTTAATACCGGCAACAAGCATTTGTATTACTAATTGTTCCCTGTCTTGCTGCCATAAAGGTAAAATTGCGTTAAGGCCTGCGTTGGTGCAAACTTTTTCTTCCCAGTCCCGGTGGGGTTGTAAATCAATATCACCAAATACAGCATACTGCAAATTGTAATCTGCTTTTAGCTGAGTTAATGCTGTAGTAAATTTTACTTCATAATCACTCCAGCTGCTGGCCAGTAATTGCAAGGGTAAGCCCGTTGCTTTTGCCTGTAGTTGTAAAATAGCGGCAGGTATGCCATGGCTTCGGGATATTTGTCCTTCTTCATTTAATACGTTAAGTAAAACTGCAGGAGTGTAGCCTTCTTGTATTGCCTGCATTAATGCAAAGCAACTGTCTTTACCTCCGCTCCAGCTGCACACAGTATTTTTATAAGGGGCATTATTTTTTTTCATATTCATTGGTTTCATACCATTCATCAACAGCCAGGTCTTTTCCATCGGCTGCGGATGTGGCAAGCTCGTCGCAACGGTTATTAAACGGATTGGTGGCATGGCCTTTTACCCAGTGCATGGTAATTTTAAATCTCCTGGAAACAGCATAATATTTTTTCCACAGATCACTGTTTTTTTTGCCGCCTTTAAAATTGGTTTTAATCCAGGTATTCAACCAGCCTTCACTTATTGCCCTAACAACATACTGGCTGTCAGAATAAATATGTACGGGGTGTTCAATTTTTGTCAAGGTTTCTAATGCAGTAATTACTGCCAGTAACTCCATACGGTTGTTGGTGGTAAGCCGGTAGCCTTTTGATAATTCTTTACGGTGGTTATTATACATAAGTATAACGCCGTAACCACCGGGCCCCGGATTACCTCTTGCTGCGCCATCGGTGTAAATCTTTATCATTGCTGTTGGTTCATTTAACTAATAGTATTGCAGCTTTAAGTTTGTTAGCAAAACTACAGGCTTAGCTTGTACATGCCGAACATTTTTTTGCTTTCCCTGTTAAAATGTAAAATTGTATTTTTATAAAAACCTGTCAATAATGAAATATAAGCACTTATTTTTTTTCACTTTATCCTTTTTATTTTTTACCGCATGTTATAACACAAAGGCAGTAAAATCAAAACAAACAGGTAACAGCGTTGCCCCGGATTTTTCAGATGCCGAAAAATTGCCTGCACCTTATGCAACTCCGGCGGTAAGAAATAATTCAAAAGTAATTGGCTGGCCGGATGATAAAACACCGGTTGCCCCTGAAGGATTTACGGTAACACGATTTGCCGAAGGTCTTGATAACCCACGCTGGATATATATTGGTCCCAATGGTGATATTTTTATTGCTATGGCCAATACCGTGAGTGATGGGTTTACCAAATCGACCGGCGATGCTAAAATGGGCAAAAGCAGTAATACCATTTTAATTTTCAGGGATAAAGATGGTGATGGTATTCCCGAACTGAAAAATGTTTTTCTTGCCGGCTTAAACCGGCCACTGGGCATGCTCATCTTAAACAATAAATTTTATGTTGCCAATACAGATGGCTTGTGGATATATCCTTACGAAACAGGCCAAACTGCAATGACGGCATCAGGCACTAAAATTTTAGATCTGCCTACAGGCGGTTATAATAATCACTGGACAAGAAATTTATTGGCCAGCCGGGATGGTTCAAAAATTTATGTCACCGTAGGATCGGGCAGTAATGTGGCAGAACATGGTATTGATAACGAAATAAGACGGGCCAATATTTTAGAAATTAATCCTGATGGAACCGGCGAAAGAATTTATGCATCCGGTTTACGCAACCCTGTTGGTATGGGCTGGGCCACAGGCACCAATATTTTGTGGGCAGCAGTAAATGAAAGAGATAATTTAGGCGATGACCTGGTACCTGACTATGCAACAAGCGTAAAGGAAAATGGCTTTTACGGATGGCCTTATGCCTACTATGGTAAAAATGCTGACCCACGTTTAAAAGGAGAGCGAATGGATCTTGTAAACAGTACCATTACTCCGGATATTTCAATGGGGCCACACACTGCAGCGCTGGGCCTTGTGTTTAATGAAAATAATTATTTAACATCACCGTACTTTGGCGGCATGTTTATCGGGCTACATGGTTCATGGAACCGCAGTATTTTATCCGGTTACAAAGTAGTGTTTGTTCCTTTCTCAAATGGAAAACCTTCGGGGCCACCTCAGGATTTTTTAACCGGCTTTATTGCCAATATCGATAATAGCAATGTTTATGGCAGACCAGTTGGAGTGGCATTTACACAGGATGGTGCGTTGCTTGTGGCTGATGACAGAGGGAAAACTATTTGGCGTGTTATAAAAATAAATAAAAAGAACTGAAGCTTTTAATAATCTCTCGTGGCAAGCCAATACCTGGCAAACAGAAAGATGTTTTTATAATGGAACTAATGCCCGGTTATTTTCTCATTGCATTAGTTTTTTCCCTGGTGGCTTTGAATTCAGACCCTTCTTTCCATTTGGGCCAAAGGCGGCTGTATGCCAATGTTTTTCCGAGCATGAAATATAATTGCAGGTCCTGAATCCCGCCATCGAAGTTCCATTGCGGATCATATTCATCTGAAGGCCGGTGATAATGCTTTAAGCGGTATTCATCTTTTTGTTTCATCACTTCTTCCCTGCTCATGCTTTGCATATCCACACCTTCATCAAAATGAAGGGATGGCACACCCGCTTTGGCAAAATTGAAATGATCGCTCCGGTAATAATAACCTGCTTCCGGATGATCTTCATCTCCCAGGTAACGATCTTGTTTGGCCGCTTCAGTTTTTAAAAGGTCTTCCATTTCCGATTGGCCTTTACCAATGGATACCACGTCTTTTGTCTTGCCTAAATAATTAACACCATCCATATTAATATTACACACTGTTTTTTCCAGGGCAAAAATTGGATGTTGTGCATAGTAAGCAGAGCCGAGTAAGCCCTGCTCTTCGGCAGTTACTGCCAGGAAGACAATTGTTCTTTCCGGTTTTGTTTTAACACTTTTAAAAGCACGGGCCAGCTCAAACAAACCGGCAACGCCTGTTGCGTTATCAAAAGCGCCGTTATAAATAGAGTCTCCTTTTTCATCGGGCCTGCCAATGCCAAGGTGATCCCAGTGAGCCGTATAGATGATGGTCTCATCAGGAAATTTAGTGCCGGTGATCTTTCCAATAACATTTTTAGAAATATTATAATTAATATCAACAGTCATGTTTGTTGATAGTTTCAGATTAAGGGCAATTGCTTTGAACCCGCTTTTATCTGCTGATGCTATTAATTTATCCGCATCCATGCCTGCAGCAGTCATCAGTTTTTTGGTTGCGGTATCAGTTATCCAGCCAATGATATTGCAAAGCGGTTCCGGGTTATTACGATTGTCTAATTGTAATCTTGAGGTATTAAAACTGGCTTGCTGCACACTGAAAGGATAACCTGCTGCCTTTGTCTGATGAATAACAAGACAACCTTTGGCACCCTGCCTTGCAGCCTCTTCAAATTTATAAGTCCAGCGGCCATAATAAGTCATGGTTTTTCCTTTAAAAATTGTTGTGTCACCTGCATTAAATCCGGGATCATTCACCAACACCATCACTATTTTACCTTTCACATCTATTCCTGCATAATCGTTCCAATTGTATTCGGGAGCCACTACGCCATAACCTGCAAACACCAGCTCATCGTTGTTGAAAGATTGTGAAGTTTCTGTCCTGTCTGTCCAGATGATATATTCATTAAAGGCTTTTAGTGTCATTGGTGCTGCTCCCTGTACTTTCATTATTGAGTCGGCTTTTGCTTTTATATTCACCATCGGCACATCCTGAAAAAAACTATTGCCATTGCCCGGTTCCAATCCAAGCGTTGCATATTTGTTTTCTATATAAGCAAGGGATTTTGCTTCGCCGGGTGTAAAGGGTTTTCTTCCCTGGAAGGCATCGGAAGAGAGGTCTTTAACAGCCACAGTAAAACTATCTTTACTGAATATGTTTAGGCCTTCTTCATTTGAATCGCTTTCTTTTTGATTACAGGCGGCCAGGAATAACAGGCTTGAAAAAATGAAAAGTAAGATCCGGTTCATGCTGGTAAATTTTTGGAAAAGATAAAGAATATACCCGGGTAAAATTCAGAATTGTGAAAAAAAGAAATCAGGTGATTAAGGCAGGCTCTGCCAGTCATCATAGCTCCCGGCAAAAATGCCGGCATAACCACGGCGATAGAGGGAAACTATACCAGCAGATGCAAAGAGAAGAAGCCCTGCTGTTAGCCCGGATATTTACTCTTGAGATGTTTAATTGAATTATCTGCCAGTTTTTTTAAAATACCGGTGTCAATATCTTCCAGGTGTTGAATATAAATGCAACCTCCTCCCATTTTATGTTTGCCCAGTTTTTTAAGCAGCTCCGCTTTTCTTTGGCATTGGAAAGATATAAGGTTATTGCATTTGCTCTTGCAGCAAGCCCAACCAGCGGAGCATCGCCTTCGCGGCCGCTTTCATATTTGTAATGATAAGCTCCAAAACCTACAATGGCTGTTCCCCACATTTTTGGTTCCAGTGCGGTATGTTTGGTTATCAGGTCAATTATTGCAGCACAGTCTTTGCGTTTTTTTTCATCTTTTATTGTATTTAGATATTCAGCAACACTGTTTTGGTTTTCGGTGGTTTTATTTTTTGCCATAGTATTAATTTTGGTAATGTCATAGTTAAAGGTAGAGAAAGTTAACTGTCTGTTCTCCAATAATATAATATACCATCCGAATGTGCATACATCATTTTATAAGTATGTCTTGTATTTTGATAATAAGTCGAGCCTATTACATTTCCTGTTGTTACTGACCGTTCATAAATTAATATTTCATCACCATTCCCAAATGCAGCCTAAAATATATGTAACCCATAAACTAAAATTGGTCGGTTAGTTCCGGTTGATACGTCTTACCCAACGCCCGTGCAAGCATATTCATAAATCGTTTCCAATTAGGTGCTGATTGCATTAAAAACATTGCGTTAGAAATGTACTCTTGTAATTCATCATTACCAATATCGGTTAGTAACTGATGGTGCTTTCTTGGTCGTTTACCTTTGTCATCAAGAGGATTTTTATCTTCCATTTTTGCTAATATTCCTTTTGGAAATCTTGAATATATAATCTCTTTTGTCCATTTTCCAACAATGCCTGGTCGTTTCTTTATTGTTTCCTCATTGTAAGGCCAACCATTCAATTTGAAAATTAATTGATAAAACTTGTCTGGAAATCTTTTAATCCATTTTCTTGCTTCTTCTTCAATATACCTTTCAAATAATCTATTTAAGGCATAGCGAGGTCTTACTTCTTCAAAACCCGTAACATTATCAATTAAACCTGCAACCCCTGTTTTTGCAAAAGCAAACACAATTATTTCCGCTTGCGTGGCAAGATGTTTTTGTGTTGATAATAACTTTCTGTCAGTTCTCGCCTGCATATACATTTTACATATATCAATCAAATCTTCTCCTTCAAACCCTTGTGCTATTCTACCGTTAGAAGCTGATCTAAATGAGTGAGTGCTCTTGGTTAAATCTTTATCTTTAAATTTTTCAGGTAAATACGGCTGCAAGTTTTCTGGCTTTAAGTATCGTTCCAGTCCACCTTTTTTATTGCCAGTTAGCAGTCCTACCACTTCTCTTTGAACTATTACTCGGATAGGGTTTTCTGATTCTGGATATAAAACAGCACAAGGGATTTCCACTTTCCCAATTTTTATAAAACCAACAAAATCGGTTGTAGTAACCTCTTTTATAGCAATTTCTTTGTTTGTTTCTGATTGCATTGGACCAAGTTTAAGTTATTGTAATTTAATAAGTTATGTTCAAAAAATTAATAAATAAGCCATTTTAGGACCAACCTAACTAACAGCTTTTGCAAGAGTTAATTCAAATATCTGCTTGTTATCTCTATTATTATATCTGTAACAAAATTCATCAATGTAATTATTAAGATACTTTTCGGTTACATAATGGAACTGACCAATTACACCTCTTTTAAGCAATGACCAAAACCCCTCTAATGTATTTGTATGACAAGCCCCGTTTACATATTCTCCCATTGCATGAGATACGGCCTGATGACCGTATAACAACGACAATCCATTGTATGACCTCCATTCGTCAGTCATTACAGTAGAGCCTTTCTTTACATTTTGTTTTACTATACCGTGTAAAGTTTTACGGCTTACATCTTTTACTTTTTGCGCCTTAACCTTGCCATCTCTTTGTAATGTACCAACTACAGCAGTTTTATCGGTAGTGTTTCTACCTTGTCCACCTTCTGTTTTTTTATCTTTGTGTTTGTTTTTATTTTTGCCGCCAATATAAGTTTCGTCAACCTCAACAATACCTTCAAGCATTGAACTGTCATCAATAAATGTTTTTCTTATTCTCATAAGCATAAACCAAGAGGTATCTTTCGTAACTTCAATATCCCTTGCTAATTGACGTGCGCTTAATCCCTTTTTAGCATTAAGAACAAGCGAAATAGCAAGAAACCATTTTTGAAGATCAGCTTTTGTTTTATGAAAGATAGTGCCAACCGTTACGCTATAAGTAGTGTTGCAATTATTACAATGATAACGTTGCTCTTTTGGTAAGGGCGATTGGTTTTTAGAATTACAGTAAGGACAAATTGGCTCATTATTCCACCTTACTTTTTCTAAATGTTGTATGCAATCTTTTTGAGTGGGGAACTGTTTGTAAACTTTTATTATATTCATGGTGTCTTATTTAACGGTAGTAAATATACAAACTGTTTTTAAGACATCCAAATTATGTGGATAACTTTTACTACCTTTAACTATGACATTACCTTAATTTTTTATCATTTTTTTTTAAAGCAGAAAGAAAAAGAGCCGGTTTTGGTTTAGTTTTAAACGCAACGGGTTGTGAGAATAAATGTATAAATAAAAGTTGAGGATTTTAAGCATCTAAAAGTATTGCATTCATTATACGCCGTTAGTGAAAATAACAGACGGCGGCGAAATGGTGGAGCAGGAACCAGTCGGGAAGATGGATTTTAATTTGTTGCTGTAAACTTCTTTTGTAAAAATATGCTGCGGTCAAAGACCGCTTGTGCTGGTAGACACAAGTCATCCTTCGGAAGACTTGCGCCAGAATGGTTACCAACCATAAATTTCTATGGAAGGTCGTCCTTTTCTTAGTTCTATTCTTGTATTTGCCTCTTTTGCTTCTCGTGCAATGGCTTTTTCGATGGTTTCTTCAATTCGGTTTTGTGGAATTACTACCACGCCATCTCTATCGCCCACAATAATATCGCCTGGGTTTATCAAAACATCACCAATAATAATAGGCTCATTCAGTGTACCATCGCCATGATTTGAAGTGCCACGAATACACAAACCTCTCGAAAAAACTGGAAAACCCATCGCCTCAATATCATCGGCATCACGCACACAGGCATCTATCACTAAGCCATTTATTCCTTTGGTTTTTGCTCCCAAACTCATCAAATCGCCCCAATATCCAGCTTCATAAAAACCCGAACAATTGGCAATTATGACATCACCCGCTTGTGCATAAGCATACGCCCGATGCAACAAAATATTATCACGAGGCATGGTTTTGACGGTGTATGCAGATCCACAAACTTTCATTTTGGAGCTAATTGGCTTAATTCCCGACGGCAAATTGCCCTGATTTCCAAGTGCTTCGCATAAAGTGGCGGCTGAGAATTTTGAAAGTTCTTTTATTAAATCCATTCAATTATTTGTATTTTTTTGCCACGAATACACGAATAATAAATATTCGTGTATTCGTGGCAAAATCATTTATTACTAAGCCAATGCTTTCCTCGCTTCACCATCAGGATTATTAGCAAGTAATGGCGTATCATCTAAAATCATGGTTTCACCATTTTTAGTGCTGTAAGGATTCCAAGTAGGCAAACCTCCTCCGTTTGGATTGCCAGTTTTCATGAAATTGAGAAACGATTTCGCCATTTTTTCTGATAACGTTTTTGGACGTTTCCCACCGCCTGTATGTGTAAGCATGAGGTCGGTATTGTAAAACCAAAAACAAATATCGTCGCAATGGAAGGCACGCATTCTACCATCAAAAAGTGGTGGCTGCCAGCCAAACCATGCAATATATACAGGTGCTTTTTGTTGAGATACTTTCGCATCAGCAGCAGCTACGGCAGCTTTCCTGTTTGAAACTATCAAAGACCAAAGTTCGATGGGGCGGGCTTTGGGAAAATTTTTGGCATAAGCCTCTACTATTTCGCCTGATTTATCGCCAAAACGGGATTTGATTTTTTCTTTTACTTCTGCCAAAGTTATATTTTCTAAGGCTGCATCTGTTCTGCTTGGACTTTGCTCATTGAACGTTGAGCAAATCATCATTGGAATATTAGCAGAAAAATGATTGGAATCTGTAAAAAAAGTATTTCCATTCAAGTATTCGCCATCAGCTACTGGTACATAGCCAGCTCTTTGAATATTCAAACGCTTGGCTTCGTCAGCCATTTTAATTACTGCACGGTCGGCAATGTCAATGTATTCTCTCCAAGGAATTTGCTGTAATTTTTCTATTTCTTCTTGTTTCAATCCTGCCTCTTCCATAGTCTTTACTCCCAATTTTTCGGCATATTCTTTATTCACACCAGCTAATGAACTTCCACTTAAACAAACGGCTTTATGGAAAAGACCTTTGGCAGACGGCATATTCATTAGGGTCGTAACTTTTGCTCCACCACCCGATTGTCCGATAATAGTAACATTATTAAGGTCGCCACCAAAATTGGTAATGTTATTTTTGACCCATTCGAGGGCTAATACCATATCCAAATTGCCCACATTGCCTGAGGCAGCGTGTCCGCCAGCAGCTTTTAAATGGCAATAGCCAAAAGCTCCCAATCGGTGATTGAGCGAACAGAAAACCACATTACCCAATCGAGAAAGGTTTTCACCATGATAACCGTCTTGCTCAATTCCGTTTCCATTCACAAAACCGCCTCCGTGTAACCAAACCATTACTGGGCGTTTTTGGGTATCTAATGCAGGTGACCACACATTGATTTTAAGACAATCTTCCGATACATCATCGTAATTCCAATGATCAACAAAAGAGGCATATTGATTAGCATAACGTTTCTCCATTATTTGTGGTGCCGTATTCCCCCACCAAACTGCTGGGCGAATATCTGCCCACGGAGCAGGTTTTTGGGGAGGCATAAATCGATTTTTACCAGCAGTATCTGCTCCGTAAGGAATACCCAAAAAGGTAGTAATGCCTCGAAGTATAAAGCCTTTTACCTTACCGTATTCGGTGTTGGCAATAGCAATATTATCGCCTACAAACAACATTTGGTCATCTGCATTTGACTTCAACGGTTTTGGCAATTGATTAATAGTTGCATTAGCTGGGAGCGAAGCACCTACGCTAATAACTCCTAAAGATTGGATAAAATTTCGCCTTGACGATTTCATAATTTGGTTATTTTAAAAGCCCCCTAACCCCCGATGAGGGAATTTTAGGAAACATTAAGTTGGAAAATCAAATTTACATAAAAATTAGCACTCAGTAACTATCTGGTAAATTCTAAAAATTTGTTCCCCCATCGGGGGTTAGTGGGCTAAAATATCGAATTCGTTACCCTCGGTACTTGGCTTTGGTGTGCTTCGGCAAATTTTATTGCCTTTTTACCCGAAATTCTTCGAGCATGGTTGGCTCGGCGAGAAGCTAATTCGGCATAATAATCTTTCAAGTAATTTTGAGCCCCCATACATGCCATTGCTACCATTTTTTTCTCAAAAACCGAAGAAATATCAATAAAAGTATCTGGCACAAAGCCCGAAAGTTCTGGTTGATGTGGCTCAAATGAATACCAAGCTGGCGGATCAATATTCTTGAAAGCACTTGGCACGCCTGCACCACTACTCAATAATCTTGCTCGTTGCGTTGCCTGAAAAGCCAAGGGGTGGTCAGGATTAAAAGGGTCTTTTTCTGAATGGGTGAGAATAACAGTTGGCTCAAAATCGCCGATGATTTGTGTCAATTGAAAAATTCTTTCGTCAGAAATCAACATTGGGTAATCGCCCCAATCTAAAAACTGAATGGGCGTACCAATAATATCAGCCGCTTTTTGGGCTTGTTCGTGGCGAATAATTTTCACGCTTTCCTCTGTGCGGCTTGGGTTTTCTTTCCACAATTCGCCCGACTCGCCCCGTTCGCCATCATATAACCTTGCCTTGCAAATGTGCCTGACTTGGTGGCGTTGGCTATTAGAGACTTCGCCTATTGTGTCCAAGCGATATTACTCGCTGTCAATTATTTCTTTTACTTTATTTTCTAAAACTTTTTTGTCAGGTAAATACAACTGATATTTTGAAACAAAAATTTTGTTGGCAAGTCCGCCTGTGGCAAATTTTACAGTATATTCATGTTTTTCTGCTGCAATGATAATCCCTATTGGTTCGTTGTCACCTTCTGTATTTTCTTCTTCTTTAAAATAGTTTAAATAAAGGTTCATCTGTCCAATATCTTGATGCTTAACTTTTCTTGTTTTGAGGTCTATAAGAACAAAGCATTTAAGTATGCGATGATAAAATACAAGGTCAATAAAATTGTGTTCATTGTCAACTGTAATTTTAAATTGCCTTGCCACAAATGAAAAGCCTTTGCCAAGTTCCAATAAAAATTTTTGTAGGTTGTCAACAAGTTTCTTTTCAAGCCCTCTTTCTTTAAGAATTTTATCTTTCGGCAATTCAAGAAACTCAAAAACGTAGGGGTCTTTAATAGCGTCTTTTGCAACAATTAATTCGTGTCCTTTTTCAGCTAAAGCCAATACACCTTTTTTATCTTTGCTTAAAGCTAAACTGGCAGAAACATCTTTATAATTTACAAAATTGGTGGCGGCTACAAAATATAATGTCACTGCATCGGCATGTTGAATGGATAAAGTTGCATCATCTACAATCATCTTTCCTCCTTCCGGTATGGCTTTTAAAACAGCTTCATATTTCAGCTGCCCTTTTACACCCATGTAGTCAGCAGACTTACCGCTTAATTTTAATCCATCATTGCCATAGCCATCCATTTTAAAATAATCAGTAGCATAATTGGAATGGGTTTGATTTCTTACTCCTCTCAGGTTTGCTGAAAAATTAATACTGCCGGGTTTATCTGCGGTAATTCGGATGGCAATTACCTGGTCGGGTGCCGAAGAAAAAATCTCCCGTTGATAATTTACTCTACCCATTGAATAGGAAACTCCGGTA
Organism: Ferruginibacter sp.; assembly: GCA_043757165.1. Taxonomy (GTDB): domain Bacteria; phylum Bacteroidota; class Bacteroidia; order Chitinophagales; family Chitinophagaceae; genus Ferruginibacter. The sequence goes on along the minus strand of JAYVPT010000004.1, from coordinate 4,258 downwards.
GTGGCATCTTCCAAATTGAGCCAGCGTTTATAATTTGTGATAGAATCCTGTTTAGAAAAACTAAGATGTAACTCAGCCAGCGATTGATATTTCTGTTGTTCAACCGGGTAACCCATTAAGTTCCGGCCAAATAAATTATGTGCCTTCAATAATTCACCATCAAAAACCAATTGCTGAATTTTTGGTAATGCCTTATAACCTCCTTTAACAACTGTGGAGTAGGGGCCACCCGACCAATAAGTATCTTCATTCAATTGTATAATTTCTTCATTAGTTCTTCCATACACCATAGCACCAAGTCTCCCGTTTCCAACCGGTAATGCTTCCTCCCATTGAGCAGCAGGTTTGGTGTACCACATTAATGTAGATGTAGAAAATAATTTCTGATCGATTCTGCCGGGTAAACCAGCGTCCTGCGCATTTAAAAATGGAGCGGTGCATAAAAGGTAAAACAGTAACCCAACAATTACCAGGCTTTTGTAAAATAAGCCCTTACATACAAAAATTATGTTTTCAGATTGATTGCTTTGAGTTGTCATTTGCAGTTGTGTTTTTAAATGCATCTTTAAACATGATGAAACTTGTAATTAAAATTACAATCATCACGATGATTTTTAAATTGTCGAGCGGCAATGATTTTACAAAAAAAGCAGCGATTAAAACTGCGATGGCTCCAGGTATTGTCATGGCAAGTGTTGCTTTTCTGTTATAAGCTCCTTTGCTGATAAATTTAAACGAAGCAGGTGGCATCAAAAATGCACAGGAACCCATCATGATGGGAAATGCTACCTGTGGCGACATGCCCAATGCAAAAACCAATGCCATACAAGGTGCATACAACCCAATGCCAGCAGTCATCAATGCGCCAAGAATAAAATTTACAAAAACAGCTATTATTAATTTATTCCCACGCAGCGATATGGCATCTCCACCGCCCTGAATCCAGTTCATTTTTCTAGCGAACATAAAAACAACAGTAACCAGCAAAGCGAACCCCATTATAAACCTGATGGATTTTACCGGCAATGATGAAATAATATTTGCACCCAGTATAGCGCCGATTGTAGCAGATAGTAACATTAATACAAGCGTTAAAACATCCACTTCAATAATTTTAATAAATATAATGGCCTGGATTAATACCGGTATTGTATTGGTAACATTTAGTGTGCCCGGCATCACACTATCGTCTGTTTGTTTGGTAAATTTTAACAATGCAGTTTGTGGAGCAAAAGCACCAATGCCTAACACATCAAAGAAGTTAACCACAAACCCAATGATTGCATTTTTCCATATACTTACTTTTTCCAGCGCATTTTTATGTGTGATAATATCCCTGGCGAGTACCACAGTAAAGCCGAGGCCAAGAACTATAAGTGTAACCCATATTATTGTAATCATATCTTAAATGCGTTACACGCTGAAAAATGTTTTATAGAATTAACAAACTTTAAAAAAGCTGGTAGAATGCTCTTCCAATTTCGCTTCAATTTCTTTTGCGGCTGCAGTTATGGATAAGCCGCCGAGGTTGGTGCATCTTAAAGTATGGTGAATTTCATCGCCTACTTTTTTCATGGTACTTATCACTTCATCTAATGGAATCAGTGCATTGTAATCAGACAAAGCCATGTTGGCACAGGCTACTGCATTGGTGGCCGCCATTACATTTCTACCTAAGCAGGGCGCTTCCACACGGTTACCAATGGGATCGCAAATTAAACCCAATGAATTTTGTAATGCCAGTGATGCAGCTCCTAATGATTGTTTTAAAGTGCCATTTGCCATCACTACAATTCCGGCAGCGGCCATACCAGCACCGCTTCCTGTTTCGGCCATACAACCACCTACTTCAGCAGCAAAGGTTGCATGTGCAGCAATAAATACACCAATCAACCCGGCAGCTAATAACCCTTTTACTTTTTCATCTTCATTAATATTTAGTGATTCTGCCATGCCGATAATAGCACCTGGCAGCGCACCACAGGATCCTGCAGTAGGTGCAGCAACAATTACCCCCATCGAACTTTTTACTTCCATCATGGCAGATACATACATAATGATAGTATTATTGGCATCTCCACCAGTTAACCGTTTTTTTTGTAATTGTTCTTTCAATTGCAAAGACTGGCTTCCTAAAATCCGATCTTGATAATGCGTTCCTTTTAAACCCAGTTGAATGGCGTTATCCATAATGTTTAAAATGGCACGCATTTTTTCAAACACTTCTTTATTTGAAATGCCACCTCTCTCACTTTCGTAAGCAATCGCCAGTTCCCATAATGAAAGATTTTTTTCATTATTGAACAGCAACATTTCTTCGCAGGTAATAAAAGGAACTGATAAACTTTTTCTTGCCATAACGGGTAATACCGGTGCCAGTTTTTTTATCCTTTGTACTTCAGCAAAAGCCATTAATTCATTACAAAAATTATCAGGTAAAAACTGCTGTGCTTTTATTTCGATAAAAGAATGTTCGCCGGGGTGCCACTCTATTGCATCAACCTCAAATACTTCCTGGATATAAGTGGTTACTTTTTCGTGTGTATCACAATAAATGATTGTTTCAAAATAATCACCCGCCATCGAAACTGCAGCACCATCAATTGATATTACTTCAATCATGCCACCTCCGGTTGAAATAGCCACCAGTCGCCTGCATTCGTCTTTAGAGCTTAAAGTAAGCTGGTAGGTATTGGGGTGATTGCTTGCAGCAAGCGGAACAATTTCTATTTCAATATTAATTCCTGCTTTATTAATGTACTCAGCCGAATCTTGTAGTCTTTCGTCATAAGCTTCCCAACCTAAAAAGCCACCAAATAATCCCATATCAGAACCCTGGCTTTTATGTGTGGTAGCCAACGAGCCATATGGATCAAATTCAATCAGGATATGATTGATGTGCCCATCCATTAAATCTCTGCACAAGCGACCGATCCGTAAAGAAGCGGCACAATGAGAACTGGATGGCCCCCGCATTACAGGGCCTATTACATCATTAAATATACTTGGATAGTTAGTCATTCAGTAAATTTTATGGATTAAATCTACAAATTATTTTTCCAAAAAAATTCCTTTCTTATCGTTAGCTATAAACATTGTCTGCAAAGATTTTTTTTTCGTGATGCAGCTCATTTTCCTACACATGAAAACTTTTTGTAGCAGGAATAGTAATTTCAATTATTTTCAATGCGCCAAAGGTCACGATGATTTTTTTTTACCGTCATCGTTATTTTAGTAACTGGTAAATGAAGTAATGATTCTGTAAGTAGGTTAGTTAGTAAAGATGTTCATTCAAACAATCTAAAAGTTAAAAAATTAAATTGTACAATCATGAATAAATTAAAATGGGAAGGCGTTTATCCTGCTATGTTAACGCCGTTTAAAGAGGATGATACAATCGATTTTGAAATGTTTGGAAAGAATATAAATGCACAGCTAACTGCAGGGGTAAGTGGACTTATCATTGGTGGTTCATTGGGCGAAGCCAGTACCATAACGCCGGAGGAAGTAAAGGAGTTATTGATATATGCCAAAGTATCTCAAGGTGAAGTACCTGTTATTGCAACCATTGCAGAGCAATCAACCAGGCAGGCAGTTAAAGTGGCGCAGGCTGCAGAAAGCAATGGTGCAGATGGTTTGATGATGTTGCCACCCATGAGATATAAAGCGGACGACCGGGAAACAGTGCAGTATTTTAAAACGGTGGCTGGTAATACTTCCCTGCCTATGATGGTGTATAATAATCCGGTTGATTATAAAATTGAAGTAACGCTGGATATGTTTCAAGAGCTGGCAAAGGTTGATAATATAATGTCAGTAAAAGAATCAACAAGAGATGTATCGAATGTAACAAGGATGAAGAATACATTTGGTGACCGCTTCAAAATATTGTGCGGTGTGGATACACTCACATTAGAAGAATTGGCATTGGGTGCTGATGGTTTAGTAGCAGGTTTGGTAGATGCTTTTCCTGCAGAAACAGTTGCATTATATCGCCTTATTAAAGCAGGGCAATATAATGAAGCATTAAAAATATATCGCTGGTTTTTGCCATTGCTGGAGCTGGATATTCTGCCAAAACTGGTGCAATACATTAAACTGGCTGCAACGCAAACCGGCATTGGCAGTGAACACGTAAGAGCGCCAAGGTTACCACTTGCAGGGGCTGAAAGAGAGAGGGTTTTATCAATTATAAATAAGGGCATTGAAACCAGGCCAACTCTGCCTGATTATTTAAATTTAGAAATACTGTAAAATG
>JAYVPT010000003.1:0-10010 GCA_043757165.1 Ferruginibacter sp. | reverse complement strand
AAGAGGTATAAGTATTGCTGGTGCCAATTAACAAAACAGGTATAGCACAAATTACCAGCAACCAGGTATATACTAATCGTGGGCCATATTTGTCTACTAAACGGCCAATTAATAAACGGGCAATAATAGTGGCAGATACCGAAGCTATCTGAATATTACCAATCTGGTCTTTGGTTAAATGCAATTGCTCCTTGGCAATTTTCATTAATGGAGCCATGCCAAACCAGGCAAAAAAGCAACAGAAAAAAGTAAACCATGTAATGTGAAAGGTTTTCATCTGCACACCTTTCATTGAAAAAATGTTGAGCTTGGTTAATGGTAGATTCATTGCTTCGATTGTTTTATTTTTTAAAAATAATAATAGAATTTATTCGCCCGTTTTAATATCATCAATAGAAAATTTATCTATCAATAAACTTAAAAGTTTGTCATGTATTTCCATATAATCGGGTAAATGCACAATGTCTTTTTTGTTACGGGGTCTTGCTAAAGGGATGTCAACGATTTCTTTTATGGTAGCTGCAGGGCCGTTGTTCATTACTACAACCCTGTCGGCTAAAAAGATGGCTTCTTCAATATCATGCGTTACGATCACAATTGTTTTTTCCCTGTGATCAAGGTTCCATAATTTCAGTAATTCCACATGCATATTACTTTTGGTCAATGCATCTAAAGCGCCAAATGGTTCATCTAATAAAAGTATACTTGGGTTAATAGCAAACGCTCTTGCAATAGCTACCCTTTGTTTCATACCACCGGAAAGCTGGCCGGGCAATTTGCTCCTGTGCTCCTGCAGGTTTACCATGGTTAAACACTTTTCAACAATTTCTTTTTTCTCTTTTGTTGATTTGTTTTTTAAAGCAGCATCAACGGCTTCGTAAATATTTTTATATACAGTTAACCATGGTAACAATGAATAGTTTTGAAAAACCAAACCTCTGTCTGGCCCTGGTTTGGTAACTTTTTTATCGTTGGCAATTACCTCGCCGCTGGTTGGAGTAACCATGCCACTGATGGTGCTTAGCAGAGTAGACTTACCGCAACCGGAGTGGCCGATTAAAGCTACTATCTCCCCTTTTTTTACTGATAATGAAATATCTTTTATTGCAGTAAAACTGCCTTTGGCTGTTTTAAAATTTACAGATACATTTTTTATGGCAATACTTTTTGATACGTTATAAACGGGCTTCAATGCATTTTCTGTAATTGTATTTGCGGTTTCCATTATTGGTTCCTGAGCTGTTAATGTAGTACTCATATTATTGATTTGAGTTTTAAAATTTATTTTAATTGCTGCTTTGTTTAACTGCTTTAAGGGAAGAATACAGCGATACGCAAAAAGGTGTAACATAAGTAAGTGTTATTCTTATTATATTTCTTACTGTAAATTTTCCTTCCCAAAAAACATCATAGCTATTTATTAAGTTCAACATACTTCCAACTATTACTGCAACCAGTAAAGCTGTGTATATATTTTTTTTATTCATAGTCGCCATAATTTATAATTATAGTTAAGTGATACTTTTAAGCTGTGTAGCTGAATTTTTTTTGAATGGCGCTAAACAGTTTATCTAATAATAATCCCACTATACCAATAATTATTATGGCCACTAAAATCTTTGCGGTACTGCCACCGTTAAATCCTTCTTCCCAAACAAAATAGCCAAGGCCTTGCCCGCCTGATAGCATTTCGCCGGCAACAATAACCATCCACGCAATACCGATAGATAATTTTAAGCCTGTAAAAATGTGCGGTAATGAATAAGGGATCATAATTTTAGTAATGTACTTCCATGGAGAAAACCCAAATGCTTTACTTACATTTTTATGATCTTTAGGAATTGATGCCACACCAAAAGAAGTATTAATAACTATTGGCCAGATGCAGCAAATGAAGATCATGAACACACTGGCTTTTGGTGAGTTTTGAAAAATGGCCAGCCCTAAAGGAAACCATGCTAATGGTGATACCGGCTTTAATATTTGTACAATAGGATTAAAGATGTTCATTACAATTTTACTGTTGCCCATTAATAAGCCCAATGGAATAGCCACTAAACTTCCCAGGCCGAATCCCATACCTACTCTTTTTAAGGAGCTTAATAATTTAGTGCCGATACCGGTAATGTCCGGATCGTTTTGCATGGGGTTTTGCATTACTTCTTTAAAGGTTAACCAGGTATCTGCGGGTGATGGCACTTCGTTTTTAGAAATTTTGGAAACGATATACCAAAGTGTTAATAATATGCCCATACCTATTGTAAAATAGAGCATGGACTTTAGTGCTTTTATTGAAATATTTTTGATCATGGTAATAAATTTTATTTTTAATAAAAAGAAGTAAGGCCGCAGTTTTTACAATACAATTAAACGGCCCTACTTTTTCATATAGCAATTATCTTTTTGCTGCAGCTACATAAGCAGCAGGATTGTTTGGATCAAATACTGCCGGCTCTAAGTTTGTTTTAAATGCTTTCATACCATCTGCCGGAACCGCAATGCCCATGCTTGCTGCAACTTCTGCATATAGATCATCCATAATTAATTTGTCGGCAATGGCTTTATAACTTGGTGCAGCTGCAACCATTCCAAAGCGAACGTATTGCGCCATAAACCAAATACCGAAACTTAAACGTGGTGCATTAACATCACCATTACGGAAGAAAGTCATTTTATCAGCTCCATATTTTTGTACACCTAAATCGCAACCCAGATCATTACTGCCCAATAACCTTGCTTCAATAACAGCAAGAGGTGCATTTACATAATTGGGTTTAGTTAAAATTGCTGCTGCTTTTTTTCTGTTACCCATATCATCCAGCCATTTGCAGGCTTCTAAAATTGCTTTCATACAATTTTTCAGGTCTTCTTTTTTTGTTTCAGAAAAAGTTTTATTTACCACTAATGCTTTTTCAGGGTGATTGGTCCAGATGTCCTGGCTGGCTATTTCGGTAAAGCCAATATTTTGTGCAGCAGCTACACCATTCCAAGGTTCGCCAACACAGTAGCCTTCCATATTATCTACCTTCATATTGGCTACCATTTGCGGAGGAGGAATGGTGATGATACCGACTGATTTTGAATTTACACCACAAGCGGCTAACCAGTTGCGCAACCAGATATCATGTGTACCGCCGGGGAAAGTCATTGCAAAAGTTACTTCTTTGCGTGACTGTACCGTTTTAATTGCAGCAGCTACTTTCTTAATTTCTTTAAAGCCAACTATGCCACAAAAATCTTTTGATAAAGTAATGGCCTGTCCGTTATTGCTTAAAGTCATTGCGATACGCATTTCACTTCCGGCTTTACCACCAATGCCTTCATATACTGAAAAAGGCATTGAGAATAGGCAATGTGCACCATCCAGTTCACCATTTAAAATTTTATCACGGATTACCGCCCACGATGCTTCTTTTGTTAACTGAATATCGATACCATATTTTTTAAAAAGCCCCAGCTCTTTTGCCATTACTAAAGGAGCACAATCGGTTAAAGCAATGAAGCCAAGTTTAACGGTATGTTGTGCGTAAGAAATTGATTGTACTGCTAAAATCAGTGCTAAGGCCAGGGTTAATATTTTATATTTTATATTTTTCATTATTGTAGTATTAAGGAGTTAAATAAATTTTTCAGCATTACGGTTGTTTGATAGCAACTGGTTTAGTATAAAAAAAGTCAGGTGTAAATTTCAGCATCGCATAAAACCAACTGCCCGTTTTTTTATAAGTGTCAGCTACTGCATCAGTAGTGGCCTGCCCTTTTGCAAAGGGCATACTGTTGGTGGCACTCATTAAAGAATACCCTAATTCAATATTCGAAAACTTATTCATGTTATAATTCAATACAAAATCAAATTCATTACCTAAGTTTTTCGATACATTACTACCGTCTGCTTTAAGCATTCCTTTGTTTAAAGAAAAATTGTGATAGTCTAATCCAACAGTTAGCATGTTGCTGGTATATTTTAATTTCAGGTAAGGATTATTAAGGCCACCTGCAGGAGAGCCGGTACCTACATAGAAATAATCCATATAGCCCCAATGCTTATGTGGTGTACCATATAGCGGATCAAATTTTTCATCCTCAGCAGTTGTCGCATCATTACCACTTAGTACATCGTAACCCGGGGTAACACTGAATTTTCCTTTTTGATAAGTTACCGCTGCAGTGTAATGAAATGCTTTTTTCATTTTTACACCATCCCTGTTTTTACCTGATTGTGCATAGTAAGCAGCTTGTATAGCTATTTTACCAAAGCCGGATGCATTACCCATGGTGCGGTTGATCATTAAGCCATAGGTATATCTTGCATTTGTACCTGAATAATCAAAAGCATCGGTGGTACCGCTCGATACAAATCTTTTACCATATACATAACCCGCTGTAGCGTTGCCTACAGAATCAATTTTATATTTTCCAAAATTATCGTTGAAGAAAAGTGCAGAAAATTTTGTTTGATTAAATTTCTTACTGATATACAAACTGGTAAAAGTTTTATAATCCTGGTTGCCGCCATTAGTAGTAGGAGGGTTAACCCAAACAGGTGTTCCTGTTTTTGAACTGTTGTTACCTGCATTGCCAGCTGAAGCCATTGGTAATATACCTGCAGGAGTGGGCACTAAAACACCCAGAGAATTTTTTACATAAGGAGCAACATTGGATGGAACATAAGAAGTATTGGTAACACCAAAAGCATCGGAGTTTTGATTATAAGCATAGCCTAAATCAATCTGCCATGCTTTATGTACAGTTTTCAGTAAGGCCATATCATGGCGGCGACCCTGTTGTAACCAATCCAGGTTACCTATTAATCTAACATCATCATAAATTAATTCCTGCCGGCCAATTTTTATACTCATTAAATCAATTCCTTTTGCTTTAATGGTAGTGTCGGCTTTATTAAATAATGTTAAATCTGCCCAACCTTCATGCAACATTAACCTGTTGCCATCTGCATTTGAAATGCTTGATGCATCCTGTCCCCAAACTCTTACATCCTGTACACTAACACCAACAGTTAGCCTGTCCCATTTATAGCCAAAAATTAACCTGGTACGCTGCGATGTAAAAGCAGCATTTTTTGAACCTTTTAAAACAAGGTTGCCTAGCCCGTTTCTAATTTCGGTTCTTGTTCTTAATTGTCCTGTTAATGTAATCTGGGCATTTAAAATACTACATTTTACAATGCCTAAGAGCATTAAGAAACATAAGCCTTTCTTTTTTAAGTTTTTACTCATAACTTTGATTTGGTTTTAAATTGTTTGCAATTTGAGATCGAATTACCCCGGCGCCGAGCTTCCAATTCGATAGTCGGGGTTTCTTTTTTATTTTATAGTCAACAGTGAATTCATAATTCACTATTTACCTGAATAAACACTTTTCCATCTTCAACTTTTACAGCATAAGTTTTAATGGCACATTCATCACCACTTAAACACTCGCCGGTTTTTAACGAAAATGTTTTTTTATGAAATGGGCAGGCTACCTTAGGCTCTTCACCCTGTGTACCAATCATGCCCCTGCTTAATGCCATCTGCATACGGTGAGGACATTCATTTTGTGTAGCATACCATTCGTTCCTTCTGCTAAAATGAAATAATGCAATTTGTTGATCATTGTACTTTACACATACACCTCCATTAAGAGGTACGTCAGTTACGTTGCATGCTAAAAACCAAACGGTGGATGTTGCTTCTGCTATCATAATTTAATTGTTTAGGAGTTTAGTGGTTTAGGTTTTACAATTAAACTGATTAACCAATTAACGTTTTCTTTATTTCCAGTCTTTTGCTTTTACCTGTTCTCTCATCGGTTCAAACCTTGCTGTCGGATCTTTTTCAGCAGGCGCATTTACAAAATGATTAAATCGTTTACGTAATTCAGGTGTTTCAATGGCCGCTTTCCATTCGCACTCATACGTATTCACATGATTTTCCATATCGGCTTCCCATTGCGCATTCATACCTAAGGCATCGTCAATCACTACAGTTTTTAAATACGCAATACCGCCTTCCATTTTATTTAGCCAGGTTGCAGTACGGGTTAATGGGTCGGCAGTTTTTACATAAAACATTAAAAAACGGTCGAGGTATTTTATACATGTTTCCTCATCAATATCGCTGGCTAATAATAAAGCATGTTGTGGTTTGCTGCCACCGTTACCACATACATATAAGTTCCAGCCTTTTTCCGTGGCTATAATACCAAAGTCTTTGCTTTGTGCTTCGGCACATTCTCTTATACAACCGCTAACACCGCCTTTTAATTTATGTGGAGAACGAAGGCCACGATATCTTTCTTCTACCTTAATTGCAAAACTAACGCTGTCATGTAGCCCAAACCTGCACCAGGTACTACCCACACAACTTTTTACGGTACGTAAACTTTTACCATAAGCATGGCCGCTTTCAAAGCCTGCTTCAATCAGTAGCTCCCAAATATTTGGTAGGTCACTTAAATGAGCGCCAAATAAATCAATACGCTGGCCCCCGGTAATTTTGGTGTAGAGATTATATTTTTTTGCCACCTGCCCGATCACAATTAATTTATCAGGTGTAATTTCTCCTCCGGGAATGCGGGGCACTACTGAATAGGTGCCACCTTTTTGGATATTGGCTAAAAAGCGGTCATTGCTATCTTGTGCGGTATCATTACCTTTCTTTAAAATGATCTCGTTCCACAAACTTGCTAAAATAGAAGCAACAGGTGGTTTGCATAATTCGCAACCATCACCTTTGCCAAACATATTCAATACTTCATCGTAGGTTTTTAATTTATTTATTTTTACAAGGTCAAATAATTCCTGCCTGCTATAATTAAAATGCTCACATAAAACATTATGTACAATTTTTCCCTGCGCTTTCATTGTGCCTGTTACCAGGTCTTTTATCATGGGTACACAACCACCACAACCTGTACCGGCTTTGGTACATTTTTTTATTGCATCAACTGTTTCGCAACCACCTTCAGCAACACTACTGCATATCATTACTTTTGTTACGGCTTCACAACTGCATATTAAAGCCTCATCAGGTAAGCTTATAACACCAGCTCCTGCATTTTCTTCGCCACCCCGGCTGCCAAGAATTACATCTTCAGGATTAGGTGGCAACACCACTTTGTTTTTTACTGTTTGCAATAACATATTGTATTGCTCTGCATCGCCTACTAAAATGCCACCTAATAAAGTTTTGCCATCGGCACTTATATTGATACGCTTGTAAACGCCCTTATTGGTGTCATTAATTGCAACAGATGTAATACCATCACCAGTTGCAAATGGGTCTCCAAAGCTAGCCACATCAACACCAATTAATTTTAATTTGGTGCTCATATCATATGGAGCAAAATTTTTATCTCCGCCTGTTAAATTAGTAGCCACCACATCGGCCATTTCATAACCGGGTGCCACCAGGCCATAAATCATACCTTCAAACAAAGCGCATTCGCCTATTGCATAAATATTTTCATCACTGGTTTGAAGTTTCTCATCTACCACGATACCGCCTCTTTGTCCAACTTGTAAGCCACTTAATTTTGCCAATTCATCTCTGGGCTTTATGCCTGCAGAAATTACCAGCATGTCCACATCAATTTTGGCATCGTTGGCAAACTGCATTCCTGTTATATGACTATCACCTAAAATTTCTGATGTATTCGTATTGGTTAAAATTTTTAAGCCAAGGCTTTCTAATTTCGATTTTAAAACATTGCTGCCCACTTCATCAATCTGGCGTGGCATAAGCCGTGGTGCAAATTCAATTACAGATGTATCAGTAACTCCCAAATCCATCATTGCTTTAGCAGCCTCAAGCCCTAAAAGACCTCCGCCTATAACAGCACCCTTTTTTGCTTTTTTAGCATAAGCTCTCATCATTTCCAGATCTTCAATGGTTCTATATATAAATACACCATTTTTTTCCACACCGGGAATTGGAGGAACAAAAGCAGCAGACCCGGTGGCCATTATTAATATGTCGTATGAAATAGTAAGTCCTTTGTGAGAGTCAACCGTTTTTTCAGTTCTGTTAATTTGAGCTATTGGATCACCAAGATGAAGTGTGATATTATTTTTAGCATACCAGTTGGCTGATGCCATGGTCAAATCTTCGGCAGACTTGCCGGAGAAGTATTCACTAAGGTGTACCCTGTCGTAGGCAGCACGAATTTCTTCCCCAAAAACAGTGATGTTGAAATGAGAAGAGCCTGATTTTGCTATAAGTTTTTCACAAAACTTATAGCCTACCATTCCGTTGCCAATTATTAGTATATTCATTGCTGCAATTTTAAAAATAATCACAGCAAACAATCGTATTATAAATAAATATATTTAATTAAAAATATCTTTTTTTATAAAAATATTAATATTAAATATTGTTTACATCATAAAAATAACTATTAATTTTGTAATTTAAATGTTTATGTTAATAAATAAATTATATATTTTTATCTATAATTTATTATGATTTTGACTTAATTTACTATCTAAAATGTTGATTTAAAATAGTTTAATTGTAATTTTATTGGTTAATTAAAGTTTATATAAAATGGTATTAAAAAAATATAAATGTGATTTAAATAGCTGTTCTCTATGTAAATCCTGCCAAAAGGAATGGTTGCCCGCAATTGATGCCAACAGAAAAGTATACCATTTAAAGAAAGGAGATCAGTTATTTAAGGAAGGAGAAGAGGTAAAAGGGATGTTTTTCATTAATTCTGGCCTTGCAAAAGTGCATAAGAAATGGGATGATGAAAAAGAAATGATCTTACGTTTTGCAGGTAAAGGTGCAATTGTAGGGCATAGGGGTTTGGGCAATGATACTATTTACCCTGCTTCCGGTACAGCCCTTGCAGCTACTGAAGTTTGTTTTGTTGATATTGAATTTTTTACTGCCACATTAAAAGTAAATCCTGAATATTTATATAACCTGATGATGTTTTTTGCGGCGGAATTAAAAGAGTCAGAAAAGAGAATGCGTAACCTTGCACATATGAGCACTAAAAGCAGGATTGCTTATGCGTTACTATCATTGCAGGAAAAATTTGGTGTTGATGCGGATGGCTACCTAAGTATTGTTTTATCCAGGCAAGATCTGGCATCTTATACTGGTACCACTTATGAAACTTTATTTAAAATGATGAATGAATTCTCTGCTGAAAATATTCTTCGCTTTTCTGAAAAGAAAATAGCAATTACAAATGCAAAGAAATTAGCACTGTTATTTGAAGGGCAACAATAAAATTTTTATTTACTACAATATATTTTCAGTAAAGTCTTTTAATGATGTACCAATAAGGGACGTCCAACCTTCTGCAAAATTTTCTTTAGCAAACGCATTATTAGGAATAACAGGGAAGTTTTCTAAACCTTCGTGTGTAAGCTTTACTCTCGTTTTATCACCTTCAGCAAATAATTCAAAGCTTACAAATGAAATTCCTTCATATCCATCGTAGCGCCAGCTGTATTGTAATTTTCTTTCTTTTACAACTTCGGTTACTTTACAAAGATGCAGGTATTGTTCACCTTCTTTTCCCTGTCCATAGAACTGAAATTCAAAACCCACTTCGGGTTTAAAACCGGTAATATCAAAATACCATTTCTTCATGGCCTCTTTATCAGTTAAAGCATGCCATACTTTTGAAACAGGGGCATTGTATGTTCTTTCAAGTGTAAATGGAATATGATTCATATATTTCGTTTTTGGTTTTTAATTTATTTATGCAGTAAATCAACCAGCCTGTCAAGGCTTGAGTTCCAGCCCTCATTCATGCCATCTAAATGATAAGCACCTTCTGACCGTACATTTGATACGACTGCATATAATGTCATTTTTGGTTTGCCATTTTCTTCTTCAAAAGCCACAGTATTTAAAGCTTCAAAAAGACGTTTTTTATTTGCATCTAAAGCAGCGGTGGAAAATCCACGCAAATTGCCCCCCTTCGGCCAAAACAAACTAACCCCCTTGCGCCATTTCAAATTGACCCCCTGATACCGGCTTAAACTGACCCCC
>JAYVPT010000002.1:0-88860 GCA_043757165.1 Ferruginibacter sp. | reverse complement strand
ACGATGATCAATATTGCTGAAAAACAACTTGATATCACTATCAGAAAAAAGCCTGGCAACCAACAGTCCTGGAAATTAAAAAGGCACATACTTCCGTTAGTGTAAAAAGTATTTGCCGATTGTTGGGCTATACCCCACAGGCTTATCACAAAAAAACAAAAAAGCAATTTATTAAACAGGTAAATGATGATCTTGTTATTCAACAGGTGCACCGTATCCGAAATGAGCAACCCAGCTGTGGCACCCGTAAACTATTAATTATGTTACAACCATTTTTACAACAGCATAATATTGTCATTGGCAGAGATTATTTCTTTGGTCTGCTGGCTAAAAACAAAATGCTTATCCGTAAAACAAAACGGAGTGTTCACACTACAAACAGTAAACATCACTTTTACAGGTATCCCAACCTGGCAAAGGATTTTACGCCACTTAAAGCACATGAACTTTGGGTAAGTGATATCACTTACATACCGCTTAAAAATAGATTTGCATACCTGTTTTTAATCACTGATGCTTACTCCAGAAAAATTGTTGGTCATCATGTAAGCGATGATATGAAAGTGAGCAGTGCCGTTGTTGCGCTTAAAAAAGCATTAGCACAAAAACCTGTTGAAACAATTGTTATGCATCACTCCGACAGAGGTATACAATATTGCAGTAATGAATATGTAAATTTATTACAACAACATCATGCTTTAATCAGCATGACTCAAAATGGTGACCCTTTAGAAAATGCCATTGCTGAACGGGTAAACGGCATCTTAAAAACTGAACTCATCAGCAGTTATTATGAAGACATTGACAAAGCTGCTTTGAGTATTGCAAGAGCTGTTATTGTGTACAATTTTAAGCGCAGGCACAGCAGCCTTAACTGGCAAATACCTGCCGACGTACACCACCAAAAAGGACCACAAATAAAACGATGGAAAAACTATTATCAACCACTTAAAAAAAAGGAGGTAATTATGCAGGAACCCTGATCGACAAGGCTCAAAAAATATTTCCTTTAGCTATAGCGGCTACGAAAATATTTTTTGCCCACGCTCAACGAAAAACTTTTTTAATCAACCTTATTCAGGATGATTTATCTTAGTCAACCAATAGCAGGATTTAGTAACTTAACAAGACAACTGATTTTAGGACGAGACAGTTAACAAGACAACTGATTTTAGGACGAGACATAGCTTTAGTTTCAGCAATATTGTTGGTACGCCAACGCTGCATTTGCAAGGCTGCACACCAACGGTTTTAAATAATGAAGATGCATTCCTCCCAAAGCAAATAAATCTTCTTTTACAAAATAAACGTAGGTATAAGGGTAAATTAATTTATGCGTACTATAATTTTAGCACTATCATTGGGCACTTGTTTGCAGGCTATAGCTCAAAACGATTCTATGCAATGTAATTATGGGGTAAAGTTATACAGCGGTAAAACAGTTGTTCATACACCATCTGTAAAAAATATTGCTGATGCCAAACCTTTTGGTTTAGAAATTGAGGTAGCTAAACAGCGAACTGATTTTGCATCGTATAATATTAGCAGTGCTTATGTAAAAACCGGCTGGGCTTTAAGTTATTTTAATTACAATTTGCCGCTTTTAGGCTACGGCGTTATAGCTTCCAGATTTATAGAACCGCAGTACCGGGTTTTTAAAAAATTACAATTTGGTGTAAGGGCGTCTGCAGGCATTGCCTACCTCAGCAACCCTAATGATGCTGATAAAAACCCCGAAAACAATAATTACGCTTTACACATCAATCCTTATTTACACCTGGGTACCAGTTTAAATTTACAGGTTTCAAAACACTTTAGTGCAGGCTTACAAAGTAATTTTCATCATATATCAAATGGTAATTTGCAACAGCCCAATAAAGGTATCAACTGGATAACTGCCGCATTAAGTTTAAACTATTATCCCGGCAATAATACTTTGCCAAAGTATAAACGTGTACATCAAAATTTTTGGAAAAAAAATAAAGCAGTAATACAAGTGGGTATTTTTTATACACCCCGGCAAGGCTATTTTGCTAAATGGATGGCACAAAGAAAATATACTGCAGGAGTTTTTACACAAATAACCAAACGAATTGGCGGCGTAAGTGCATTAACCGCCGGTACCGAAATTTATTATACTAATTTTAAACAGGATGCTAACACAGTGCCTTTAAAATCGGGTATTGTAGCAGGCATTCATGGTGGCCATGTTTTTCTTATAGGTAAAGTACATTTTAGCCAACAGGTAGGTTTTAATATCTACAATAAAATTTATTTTCTGCCCGACTTTTATCATAGATGGGGATTAGATTACAGCATAAATAAAAAATATACTATTGGTGCCAGCTTAAAAGCAAATAGCGATAATGCAGATTTTTTTGATTTTAGGATGTCGTTGAGGCTTTAATACAAAGGATATTAGCCATTGCAGGTAATTTTTCACTCCGTCGTCGTTACTCCGCCCTTATCTCTTAGCAGCACTAATTGTTGCAAATATTTATGATTGGCATAAGGGGTAAAAACAAAAATTACTTCACCGATTGGCGCAAGTGTTCTTCCAAAGGAAGGCCACTTGTGTCTACTAATTGTAGCGGTTTGTAACCGCAGCATAAACTTACAGGAAATAAAAAAACAACAACGCAGCCCGAAGTCTACTGCCACCACAACAGCAATTACATTAAAAACGTGTAGCGTTAATTTTGCTACTACTTTTGCCGCAGTATCAATTGTATTCACCAAAAGCCAATAGTATTTTTATAAAACAATTTTATCAAGTGCCGGGCAAATAATATATTTACCGCACAACAACAAAATAACCATGTCCGATACTAACAAATGTCCGCTCTGTAACCGTGAATTGGCCGAACCTATCGTGCGCCATCACCTGATACCACCAAGCAAGGGTGGAAAGGATACCACTACAGTACCGATGCACAAAATTTGCCAGGCCAAAGTGCATGCCGTTTTCACAGAAACAGAACTCAAAAATTATTATAATACTGTTGATCGTTTAAAGGAGCATGAAGAAATAGCCAAATTCATTAAATGGGTAAGTAAAAAGGAACTGGAATTTTTCGATACTTCAATTAAAAAGAAATAGCTATTATTTTTCGCAGCCGATTGGTGTTCTACGCTGCCATCTCCGCCGTCCTTTGGTGTTTTCACCAACGATAAATACGCAAATTAAAAAGCAGTTGCCATAATGTACACCATTGCGTTAAATTGTTCAGCATAATCTTAAGCTTATATAATTGGAGTATTTAAAAATTCAAACTACTTTTAGCAGTATAGAAAAAGTTCGTGAAGGCACGAACCGAGGCGAAGGATGCTGGGTGTGTTGATTTAAAAAAAATTAAATTTGGGGTATGGAAAAAGATCTGGATAAGGAGAAAGGTTTATTCAAACAATAAATCTTTCTCTTTCAAAAGAAATTATAAACTACCATATTAATTTTCTCTGCGGACTAAGGGTACACAAGATATTTTTGTAATGTGCAGTTTTTAGTAATCGCTCTTAAAATAAACAGTGAAGGTTGAACCGTTGCCAATAACGCTTTCAACTTCAATCTTACCTCCCTTATCGGTTAGCATTCTGTTTATGATATATAAACCCATTCCTGTGCCTTCAACATGAGCGTTTATTCTTGAAAATTTATCAAAGATTGTTTTGTGATATCTTTCATCGATACCTAATCCATTATCCTTAATGGAAAGAACCACATAACCTTCCTGCTTTACGGTCGTTATTAATATTTTTAAAGTTTCATCGATTTTTTTATACTTAATGGCATTACTTAAAAGATTAAAAACAATGCTTCGTAAATTTTTTCGTGAAAACATTATTTCTGATGTATTGAATTGGGTTTTTATGTCAATCCCGTTATTGTAGATGTCATTCCTTAAGGCAAGTATTACATCATGAAATATATCTTCAATATTCAGTCGCTCATCTTCATTGGGTATCACCGATTCTACGTAAATATGCTCAGTAAAGTCTTCCACTAATGTTTTCATATTTTTTGAAGATCTTCTAAGCATTTCAATCCATGTTGTAAATTGTTCTGTATCCTTATTATCATATGCCTCCACTAACTCATCTGCAAGCAATACAATCGTTGAAAGTGGCTGCCTTATGTCGTGGGACAATGTATAGAGTAAAGTGTCATGTTCGGCATTTAATTTTTCCAGTTCGTTTAAAATAGCAATCCGTTTTGTTATATCCACAAAAGTTATAATTACCCCGTTAGTTCTATTTTCCTTCCTGATGATGTAGGGCAAAATATTCATCTGGAACCATCTTTTATCCGTTGTTTGAACCTCCTTTTCAAGGATGTCACCTGTCGCAATTACTTCGTTTATATTTTCAATTAAAGTTGGATAGCGAATATTGTCTGATACATCTTGAATATTTTTGTTAATATCATCATGGGTCAAGGTAAATTGTCTCATAGCCGGAGGGGTAAATTTCCTTAGTATAAGATTATCGTCTACAAATAATTGCGGAATAATAGTATTAGCAAAATAGTTTTCCAAGTCTTCATTCAAAACATCTAATTGGTTATTGGTCGGCACTTTTGGAGTAGTTTTTTCCACTATTTATAAATTCGAATGTATTAAAAATATTTTTGTCAAGATTGAAAGGTCTGCACAAATTGCACGCAACATATAAATATACGAACTCATTTCTGTTTTTAAAAAATAAACTATTTGATTTTCAATAGCACTTATATCCTCTTTTACATAACTACGCTTCTATAAAAGCCCAATAAAGATATACCGCTCAAGAGTGCCCCGAATGCTTTCGGGATAAACTCTGCCACCGAAGCCCATCAAAGAAATCCAGATCGCCCCAAAAATGTTTCGACAGGCTCAGTACTACATCATCTTCTTCAACCCCTCCCACTTCACTTTCCATTTTCCATCTTTTGGTATGCCGGGGTTTATGGTTTTACTATCGTCGTAACCGGCACACATCATGGCAATGGCAGTAAGCAGTCCGCCGTTACCGGGGAGGTAAAGTGTAAGGCGGCCATCCTGGTAATTGTGGCCATTGGGTAAATAAGTGTTGGTGGTAATGTTCATCAATAATGCATCGATGGCTTTAGAAGGATTGTGCAAACGTGTTGCTGTCATTGCTGTCATTGCTGTCATTGCTGTCATAGGAAAATCCCAGCCCCAGGTTTTGTTCCAGCTCCAGTTGTTCCATATCCAATCGAATGTGTGTTGCATGGTGGCGATATCCAGTTGCGGTGTTAGCGGTAACATGCCATAAGCGCCAAATACCGAGGGATGGTCGATTTTAAATTCGGGATTAGTATAAGAGTCCGTGGCGCTTTCGGTAAATAAATATTTATCCCCTTGTGTAGGTAAGGGCGAAAGGTTTTGTATCACATCATCCCATTTTTTATTCCGGGCCATGCCCAACCGTGAGCGCCATTGCTGTGCGGTTTTCAATGCCCAATGCCAGTACACTAATTCGTACGTGGGGTTAAAAGTTTCTTCAGCTTTAAAACGTTCCTGCGCTGCAATTACACCTTTGCCTAAAACATAATGATTTGTTGCACTGTCATAACGGGCAAAGGAGGCCATAAAATCTGCCGTGGCAAAAACAAGGTCTTTATATTTATTGAGTGTTTGTTGGTTTGTTTTTTGGCGATAGACCAGTTCCGTCATATAAATATAATGTGGTTGCTGCCAAATTAAAAATGCGCCAATACTGCTGGGCACTTCCCGCCCATCGTTATCCGTTACCTTCTGCCAGCGTATACCATCGTAACCCTGGCGCTGTGCAATTGCTTTTGCAACGGGTGCTGCTCTGTTATACCAATCTAATTGTTTTTCCAATATTTCTGTACGCCCCCATAATGCAAAGTGTACAGCATGCCACCAATGCATTTCAATATGTGGTTTGCCGTACCAGCTGTTGTAGGTCAACCCGGTTTCCTGCGGCGGGTTATTGCCTGCGCAGTTTACTTTGGTTAAATATTGAGAGAGTACAATTCTTCTTTCCAATTCTTTTGCCCGTGGATCGGTACTGCCTGCAAAATCTACAGCTCCGCCGCTTTGCCAGAATTTTTTCCATTGCTGCTGGCTGCTGTTTTGCACTTGTGCATAGGTAAATTCATTTAATGGTTTTGGCTGGCCGGGTAAAAACAAACAGGTGAATTCAAAACTGGTATCGGCCGATGGAGACAATACATAATAGTGGTTGAGTATTTTTCCCGGAGTGGCATTACCCTTCCATTGCAGGCCAATATTGTAAGTGGTGGTATCTAACTGGTGTTTTATAAATGCAGCATTAACCGATACCTGGTTCATGGTGGACTGGTGTTTTTCATCGTCGTTAAAATTATCACCCATATCAGCCCAGCCACCTGTTGGGTAAGGCAATTGTATTCGTATCCTTATTTTTCCTTTTAGTATTAAGGGTGAATTTATTTTTACTCCAATACCATCTTGCTGCTGGTGGCAATACGTAATTATTTCCACCGGTACATTATCAACTGTAAACTTAGAATCGATCTCTCCTTTATACATGTTGAGTGTTTGGCGGATATTTTTTACATCTGATAATGTATATGTTCTGCCATCGGTCTTAATAATTTCCAGCCCTATATTGGCTAATTGCAGGCGATGCAGGTTCTGGCGGAAATAATTGGAGGCATTTTTGTTTTGTTCGGGACTGTTCTGTTGTATGGCATACTTAACATCACGGCCATTAAGGTGGTAAGTTTTTAATGTCTGTTCTTCTGTATAGCCGTTTGTATTAGGAAAACTGTGCCAGCCCCAATCGCTTTGTGTACCTAATGGCACGCCATTGGCATATTCGTTGGGAAAGGATTGCAGGCCTGTGGCATCTACAGTAAAAGCAAAGTTGCCATTACCTACCGACAGTGAGGCCAAAGTATCTGCAGTTGTATTTACTATGGTATGCCTTTCCACTACTGCTTTGCGGTTTATTTTTTGGGCCTGGGTTTGGGTTGCGATTACAAGGAATAATATAGGGAGAAGTTTTTTCATTTTAGTTGTTATTTTGCAAATATAGGGCTGTCTGCAGCAATGGGAGATGCTGAAGGCGGATTGTTTTTTTTTAGCTATTTTAATTTGTTGCTTTTGCCTCCACTGCCGGCGGGCAGCGAATAAAGATTTTCTCTTATCCTTATGCCTTTATATTTTTAAATAAAGCCTGAATGGAAAACATTATCAATTATCCATTATTTATTTATCTATTACTAAAGTGATGCTCATCAACCCTGCAACTACTTCATTGGCTAAGGTCTCTAATTTTATACTCTGCAATTTTTTTTCTTTATTCAAATTCATTTCTATTACTGTTGCAGCACCGCCATCAATGGCACGGTTACTAAAACCTTTAATGGTAGTGAATTTATTTATGGTTTTTGTGAACTCCCCTGTTTTTAATAAGAGGCGATATGGCCTTGGTGCACCGGTTGTAAAAGCGTAACCATCTTCTATATAATCCTGTTCAATGGGATACCAGTTGCTTGGATTGATCAATGGTAATTCATCTGTTGTACCATCTGTATAAGTAACAATAATTTTTGCATTGGTGAACTGGCTTTGCTGGTGATTGGTGCTACCCGCCATTAACAAATATGCATATTGTGCATTACCGCTTAAAGGTATTGTTGCGCTGTGCGGATAATTATCCCACAGCGAAGTGTAGATAATATTTTTTGCATCCATTGCCGGTGGTGTGGCGAAGGGAATTTTATTTAAATAGATTTTATTCTCTGCTCCTGCCTTCAATCTTAATCCACTGTCATTAATATTAGCATCCGTTAAAGGGTAACACCAGTTGCCAATACCCTGCCATGGAATTTGTAATGTGGTAGATTGCGGACGTGGTGAGAGGTATTTGTTTTTAAAGATCTGTGTTACTTTATCGTTGAAGTAGGGTTGCAGGTCAACAGAAAAATATTTAGCATTAGTATCGGGTTTAAAATCTGTTACACCTTCATTTTGAAAAACTTTTCTGTAACCAACAGGCATAAACCACTTTACCCCGCCTTGTTGCAGTTGTAAAAATATTGTATGATAAATACTATCCGATACATTTTCAAATTCAATTTTATATTTTGAAACATTGATATTCTTTAATGCATTTTGAGGATCGTCAACTCCAAGACAAAATGCCCTATACAAAGTAATCGTTTCCTTTTCGTTAAGATAATTGATTTGTTTTAGACCTATATTTTCAAAATTATTTCCACTCCAGATTATTTTTATTATTGCCTGTTGTTGTTTACCAGCTTCAATTATAATTAAAGGATGAAGAACCTGGTTTTGTACCCAGTTCCATTTTGCAGGCGTACCATTTACAGTTACTGCAAGTACTTTATCTTTTAATGCCTGTAGTTTTAATTGTAGGTTTAATAATTTTAGGTAAGATTGTTTGATGCTGTATATAGTAATATTTCCTGTCTGTTTAAAATCTATATTGATATCGGGTGTGTGCAGTTTTGCAAATTTCCAATCTTTAGGAAAGCCGGGTTTGATGAGTAGTTTATCATTCAATGCATCGGGCATAATACCAAACAAACCTTCTGTAACTGTTCTTGCAGCAACACCAATACCATCTGCAAAATCACGATAGAGTTCACCACGTACAGCATCATAAAAAGATAATTGCTGAAAACCGCCGGGGCTTGCACTGCCATACATACTTTCCACCAATGTACTTTTCCAAAGTTTATAAGCATTATCATTTTCGCCAGCCTGCCAATAAGATAATGCAGTGTGTAAATTTTCTCCCAGCCCAACATTATTAATACTCCAGGTGTAAGGTTGCCAGTTGGTAGTACTTAATAAATAATAACCTTCATCTTTCAGCCCGTTTATTTTTACAGGTATATGTGGAATATGATTATCTACATAACGCAGCATCTGGTATTGCTGTTTTTCATCCGCCACTTTTTCATCAATGGTATGATAGATGGTCCATAACCCTGCTGATGGATGCACCAGTTGCAAACCCATCAAATCTTTATTCTCTGCAAACCAGCCTTTATCTTTCAGCCATAAATTATTATTCATTGCTGCGAATATTTTATTCGCCTCTGCTTCATACATCGCTCCTTCTTCGCCAATTAGTTTTGCTAACATGGCCGCAGTTTTGTTGGCCCGGTAATTATACGCCGAGGAATGTGTAACACCACCGCCACTGTATTGCAATGCATCACTTGCCCAGATTGTGGCATACGCATCATACAAGCCATCACCATCTGCATCAAAATTTCTTTTCTCCCATTGCAAATGCAATTTTATAGTGGGCCACATTTTTTTTACATACTCAATATCACCCGTATAATTAAAATGATTGAGCAGTTCATCAATGTACACCAGGTTCATATCGTAATGGTGCGGACGAATATCGCCACCGGGGTTGCGGCTGATATATCCATTGCTGAACATGGCCGTTCCCATTTTTTCCAGTTGTCTTGCATTATGTAAAGCCGTATCAAATGTTACCGGCCCTGCAGCAATTTTTGTTATCTGCGATAAAGCGTAACTACTGAAATGTGTTCTTGCCCTGTCGTGCCAGCCCAAAGGATCAGCTGCATAAGGCCCACGCCATGCAGGCAAACGCATGCGCCATGCAATAGCACCATGCATAAAGGAAGGTTCTTCCCAAATAGCATCAGCAGCAATGGCTAAAGCACCACCAAGTGGATTGATGTAGGGATCGGGGGTTTGTAACATAATCCTGTCTGCAATTTTTTTACGTGCTGCTTCTGCTTTTGTAAACAAGGCAGCAACATCGGGATAAGTAACAGTTGCATCAGGTTTTTGAGTAAGAAAATACAATACCTCCTTTTTATGCAATGCTATGGTTGCCGCTATCACAGGTAATTTTAAATTGGCTGCTGATGCTAATAATTCACCGGGTGTATTTTGTTGTTCAGCATCTGCAATTTGTATGTCTGCATTTTCGGGAAATACGCCAACCAATTGTTTGGGTTTTTCTTTTGCTGCTGTATCGGGTTGTTTATTGCCGTACTGAATTTCGTAACGTTCCTCTTCGCTTAATGCTTTTGATAAACCATAAGATAATTGGAAAGTGTTTTTAAAAATGGTGTAGCGGTTGTCTCTGCAATAAGCAGGTTGTAAGTAAAAAGATGATTCAGGATCGGCGCCGATATCTCCATCACGGCTGAACTTTTTTCCGGTAGCGCCGCCGTAAACAATTATTAAAGATGTATTGGCGGGCATGTTTGCCGTTTCCAGTTTTATTATCATGCCTTCTGCATCGGCCATTGCTAAAACGGAAATATTGATTTGTCCTTTACCAAGAAGACTGTCTTTTATCTCGTACAACATTGTACCGGGGCGATAAATAGTTTTTATCTGATTGGCTGTTGTTATCCATTTACTTTTTCCATTGGCACTGATACCAATTTTACAATTACCTCCCATGCCAGGCATGTATAATGCAAATTCAGGAAGATCACCAACCTCTACACGGAAAGCTGTATTGCTGCCATACAATGCACGGTTAAATTTCCGGGTGCCTTTGTATAAAATAAAATCGTTGCCTTTCGGCTGGTAATGAATAGTGCGTTCTTTATTATGCCAGAGTTTTGTGTTGTTGGTTTGTGCCTGAGCAGACAGACTCAATACAACAAAAAAAGCCCATCCTATCCTTCGAGAAGGGAAGGGAAATGGAGAAGATTTACCGGATGATTTTTGCGAAGGTTTGTGCAAAACATAATTAAAGATGAATAAAGATATTCTGTACAAGAGTGCGACGCCTGTGAAGATGAATAGCAATACAACTGTTGGGTTCAAAATATTTATTTTTTTATAGCAGATACTTTTTCAATGTACATTTTTTTATTTCTTTAATTCCTTTTACAATACTTGCTGCATTGACAGCCGCACCTTCTCTTGAAGTATGCGTATGTTCATTGGGAAATAATGATTTTACCGCCTCCTGCCCCATGGCTTCGTAAGTATCAGCAGTGATGCTGTTCAGGTCAATAAAAGCTGCGCCTGCTGATTCCGCTGTTTGCTTTGACCATAAGCCATAACCGGTTGCATTGTAGCGAATCACTTTACCATCCTTCCAGTCATTACGTGGAATGGGTGAGCAGATAAATACTGTGGCACCTTTTGCTTTAGCATCGTTTACAAATTTAGATAGATACCACCCATATGTGTGCACCACTTCCTGTTGTTTGGTAATTGGGTTGTAAATTTCTTTTGCAGAATCGCCCACACCTTTTATCGTTCCTCTTGCTCTTGCGGTATCATCCAAGGGACTGCTGTCGTTATGGCCAAACTGCATGATGAGGTAATCACCATCCTGAATTTTTGCCAGCACTTTATCCCATAAACCTTTGGTTAAAAATGTGCGGCTGCTGGTGCCTCCCAATGCATGGTTCTCTATATTTATTTTTGCAGTGTCGAAAAGTGGTTTCATCAAATCGCCCCAACCCCACATATTACCACCACCATCGCCACGTCCATTTTTTACGGTGCTGTCACCAATAAAAAACAGTGTGGGCTTTTTTTCTTTTTGTAAAATGATAAAAGAAGAAAATAAAAGTACTGCTATCAACAAGATAATATTGCTTTTTTTATTTACTAACATGGTCTTAATTTTTATTCAATAAATATTTATTCAATCCCAGGTCCTTTAACAGTTTTATGCCTTCTGTAACTGATGCCGCATTAATTATGGCACCGGCTTCATTGGTATGTGTATGATCGCCGGGAAATAATTCTTTTGTTTTCTCTGGTCCCATTGCATCATATTTATCGGCAGTAATACTGTTGAGATCAATAAAAAAAACTCCTTCACTTGCAGCCACTTCCTTTGCCCATTTGCCATAGTCATTATTAGCTCTTTGCACTTTTCCATCCCTGAATTCATTTCTTGGAATCATTGAAGCTACAACAGGAACAGCTCCCTTTGATTTTGCGTCCTGTATAAATTTACGAATGTACCAGCCATAAGTGTGTACTGTTTCTTTGGTACTATCAGGCCAGGTGAGCTCTACGGTTTCTTCTCCCGTTCCTTTCAACACACCACGATAACCGGCTTTGTTGGTATCGGGCCTGCTGCCTTCGTTATGGCCAAACTGCATAATTAAATAATCCCCTTTTTTTATCGTACTCATTACTTTCTCCCATCTTTTTTCTTTGATGAAAGTTCTTGTGCTTCTGCCTGCCATGGCCTGATTGCTGATGCTGAGCTGAGTGGTATCGAAAAAATCACCGATCTTTTCGCCCCAACCGCATTGCGGACGATTGGTGTTACGTACCGTAGAATCGCCGATGATGTACAGTGTTGGTTTTTCTAAAAAAATAAATGAAGACAACAACAATAAACTTATTGCGGCCAGAACAATTCTTTTACCTGTAAATAATTGCATACCTAATTTTTTATGTTGATAGTAATAGCTGAACTTTTCAATTCTTCGGAAGCGGCCGTTACTTTTATTGTTCCTGCATTAGCATTGGCTTTTATAATAGCAATACATTTTCCTTTAAAAGCCCATCTTTCCTTGCTTAAATAAGATTCAGAACTTGCCAGGTCGGCATTATCCACTGCTGTAATCACGCCTGATCCTTCAGCAGTAAATTTAATTTTATTAATGGCATTGATACAGGGTAATCCATTCTCATCGGTGATGGTAGCGGTAACATATACTACATCATCCCAACTGTTTGCAATGGCATTTCTTTCTGTTGTTAATACAATTTTATTTGGGCTGCCCGTTGTTGTAAGTTCCTGTTCTGCCACTACCTTACCTTTATTTTTTGCCACTGCTTTTAATGTGCCTTTATGAAATGTAATAGATAAATTTCTTGGTGATACATCATCTGCAGGCCTGGGCAATACCCCAACAGATACACCATTTAAAAACAATTCCACTTCGTCGCAATTGCTGAACACCTGAATTTTGGCTTCATCATAAGTATCAATATCTGTCGGGCTCCAGTCGCTTACCCATACACCTGCACCGGCGTTGCCTTCCTTACGCATCACATATAAAACAGGATCATTACTCCACCAACTTTTACGTTGATAACCCACATCTCTTGCCGCACCTGTTTTATCCAATAAGCCAGAGCCGTGTGCAACTTGCGGCCAATCATCTTCTCCTAAATAATCAATACCTGTCCATAAAAATTGTCCCGACATGTATGCCTTATCTCTTAATGGAATCCATGCCGCCTGTTCAAGTCTGTTCTCTGTACCAATTACTTTCCAAGTGGGATTATTTTCATGCGCAACTACCAGTTCGTTCTCCCGGTAATTCTGCCCAACCACATCCATTAATTTTGCAAAGCCATTAAAATATACTTTAGATAATGCAGGACGAAACAATGCCATTGTTACCGGTCTTGTTGGGTCTAATGAATGTACAAGATCTTGCTGCATTTTATATTTTGCAAACCCTGTGGAATCATTTAAATTATCATGCACTTCGTTACCAATGCTGTAAATAACTATGGATGGATGATTGCGGTCACGCATTACAATATCCCTGGTATCTCTCTCCCACCAATCAGTAAAATATAAATTGTATCCTTTTTCTGCATGGCTTTTTGCTGCGTTCCAGGTATCGAATGTTTCATCCATAACCAGGAAACCCATTTTATCACAAAGGTCTAAAAATTCCGGGGCCACTGCATTGTGAGACGTGCGGATGCCATTTACACCAAGGTCTTTTAAATTTTGCAAACGTCTTATCCATGCACTTAGCGGAACTGCTGCACCCAATGCTCCGGCATCATGATGCAGACAAACACCTTTTATTTTTACAACTTTTCCATTGAGAGAAAATCCGCTTGCTGCATCAAATTTTATATCACGTACACCGAATGATGCACTTACTTCATCAATTGTTTTTTTATCAATACTGATCTTTGTAATGGCTTTATATAATTGCGGATGATCAACATCCCATAAGGCAGGTTTATCCAATGCAATATTTTGTATTACAGTTTGTGCTGCGTTAGCATCAAGCTTTTGTTTTACATCTCCACCTGCAACTGTTTTTCCATTGGGTGAAACAACATCAACATGAACAATGATGTTTTGTGCAACAGCGGACTGATTGGTAATTTTTGTTTGCACATTCACTGTTGCTTTTGCATCAGTAACATTTACCGTTGTAACAAAAGAACCCCAATGTGCCACATGCACCGGATTGGTTACAGACAAACGCACATGCCTGTAAATACCGGCGCCTGTATAATAACGTGATGCAGGCTGCACTGTATTATCTGCCCTTACAGCAATCACATTTTTCTTTGTACCAAAATTCAAATGGCCCGTTAATTCATATTCAAAACTTGCATAGCCATTGGGGCGTTTACCCAAATGATAGCCATTGATCCACACATCGCTGTTGGCCATTACACCATCAAATTCTATAAATGCTAATTGCTTTACATCGGCTTCAGCTAATGCAAATGTTTTGCGGTACCAGCCAATGCCGGCAGGCAAATAACCACCGCCACGGCCGGTAGGATTATTCCTGTCGTAAGGCCCTTCAATACTCCAGTCGTGCGGTACATTTAAGGAACGCCATGCGGCATCATTAAAATTATTTTGTTCTGCACCGCTGGCATCCTTTTGTATAAATTTCCAGTCACTATCAAAAGAAATTATTTTTCTTGATGATGGTTGTGCATGAATGGCTGTTAATAAAAAACAACCAATAACTACAAGATAAATTTTAGAGCGAAAATATTTTTTTTGTTGCATCAGTACCTTTTTAATTTTTACTTTTTCTTTAGAATGACAATGTTCGGTTTTGGTGGCTGCTGCATTCCTTCACCCATAAAAAAACTGGTATGCGGCGGTTGATTGTACGCTACATTCTGCCAAACAATACTCAACCGGTATTGCGGATCCTGCATCAGCGTATAAAATTTTTTATCTGTTGGAATAGCGGTAGAGAAGATGCGTAATTCTTTGCTGTCTTTTGTACGGCAGATCAATTCTTCCCGCCAGTCGCCAAACAGATCGGCAGATAAACAGGGATTTGATTTGGTGCCGTTATTGCTTACACAGTCAAAATTTCTTCCATCAAATAAAGTTTTGGTAATGCTGCTGTCATACATCCATTTACTTACATTGACCCCATTGAGTATTTCACTCAGCACATCGCCATCCCAAAAAATACCCATATTACAGGCCGGAGTTTTTTCTGCAATTTTATTGCCTTTATTATCAAACATACCTGTGATGCCTGCTCCTGCCACCCAACATTCAAAACCCGGATAGCGTGGATCAACATCTAAAGCTAAAGCTCTGCCGGGCCCTTCGCCATCATCACCTGCTTTTACCGAAGCTTTTTTCCAGATCACTTCTCCTGTTTTAGCATCACGGAAATTTGCACCGGCATCATCAAAGCGTTCCTGTATGCTGAACACTTCCAGTCCCGGACGTGAAGGATCAAGATCTGAAACATGCAATGCATCTGCATGGCCAATGCCTGTACTGTACAAGCCTTTGCCATTATCATCAATCGTCATTTGCCCATACACAATTTCATCTTTACCATCCCCATCCACATCTGCCACCGTTAAATTATGATTACCCTGGCCTGCATAAGCTTTATTACCTTCATTATTACTATCGAACACCCAGCGTTTAACCAGTTTACCATTTTTTAAATCCCATGCAGCTAAAATGGTTCTTGTATAATAACCACGGCACATTACCAAACTTGGATGCACTCCATCTAAATATGCCACACATGCTAAAAATCTGTCCATGCGGTTACCATAACCATCGCCCCATCCCGCCTTTAACTCTTCTGTTGTAGGGTTTAGTTTTTCGCTGCGTGGCGGAACATAATCTGTTGTATTAATCACTTCGCCGGTTAAGCCATTGAACACACTTAAATATTCCGGGCCTGATAAAATATACCCTCTTTCATTTCGCCAGTCTTTGCTCGAATCACCAATTACATTTCCTTTGCTATCCATTGAACCATCTCCGGTCTTCATAGCAATTTCTGCTTTGCCATCACCATCCAGATCATACACCATAAATTGGGTATAGTGTGCCCCTTCCCTTATATTCTTCCCTAAATTAATTTGCCATAAAAAAGTACCGTTTAATTTATAGGCCTGAAAAATTGGCGGATCAGTAATACCTGCCTGCGAATTATCTTTTCCTCTTCCTGTTAAGTGAATAATAATTTCATATTCGCCATCGCCATCAAGGTCACCTACTGATGCATCGTTTGCAGAATAGCCTGCGGGAGTTTGTAACGGAATAGATATATAGGCTTTTGCCAGTGCAGGCAAAGTAAATTTTTCTGATGCTGCCAGTTCTTTTCCTTTAATAACAGGTGTTACATAATACGTGTATGATTTTATACTATCAATTTTTTTATCTGCATAATGTGTAAATGAATCAACAGGTGATTTATTAATTTTAATGGCTTTGGCATTATTGACAGAGCGATAAATATTAAAAGCCACTTTATCATCATCAGTTACCAGCAACCTCCAGCTTACAAAAATATTACCGCTGCCATCGGGCACGGCCACCACGCCACGGTTTAAATATTCCATTTGCCTTTGGGCAAATGAGCTAACTGTAATAAGTAGCCCAAAAAAACTGTACAATACTCTTTTCATGTTTTTTTATTTAATTATCTGTTCTGAATGGCACCGCAGGCAAACCTTCACTATTCACCAGGTTCGGTTGCGCTTTTTCATCCCATGCAAAACGAACATATTTAGGTTTCTTCAATCCCGGTGCAGACACAATTACAATATTTCCATCTGTCTCTGCTGTTGCAGGTACAAACTTTCCATCTTTGCCCGCAATTTCAAACCAGCTTAATGTTTTACCATCGCTGCTCATCAGATGTGTGCCATGATTTTTAAAACTTAAAAAGATAGCTTTTCTGTATTTCCGCATTCTATCAAACATAGGCCCAGATGTCTCTCCCTGTCCAATACCATAATCATTTTGTAAAGCCAGTAACGCAAGCCTGCGGCCAATGGTCCATTTATAAGACGGATGAATGTCGGCAAGGTTGTCAACCAGGTCGGTGGTAACCACCATTCCCGTATTTTTTAACAGTAAAGATTTTGTTTGTGCTTCCCAAAACTCCGGCAATAAAGTGGTGCTGTGTTTTTTGGGGTCTTTTCTTGTAGTGTATAAGAACGGCGCTATCTGTACATAATAAAAAGGCAGTGCATCATCTTTAAATAAATTACGCCAGGTGTTTACAAACAATTCAAATTTGGCAGGATAGGTTTTCTGGTCCTCCACCATCGCATTGCTTTCGCCCTGGTACCATAATACACCTTTTATTGCAAAAGGAATTAATGGCTCAATCAGCCCTTTATACATTTGACCGGGATGTATGCCATCAATTTTAAAATTTGGCCCGGTAATGGAATCTTTAAAAACCTTAGATTGCTCATAACTCCAGTCGGGTTGCCACTGCTCTATTCTTGTGCCGCCCCAGCTACTTGTTATAATACCGATGGGCACATTTGTTTTCTCAAAAATATCTTTAGCAAAAAAATACCCGATAGCAGATGCATAACGCACCAATGTATCATTACCATCCGTCCAGCCTTTGGTGGGTAGTATTGGAAATTTATTCAAATTCTTTTCTACATACAAATACCTGATGCCTTCCGGTTTTGTTTTTGTCAATTCTTCCACTGCTTCATCAACACCTTTTTTTGGAGCAGCATATTTTTTTAATTTCCTGTCGAAGGTATATTCCATATTGCTTTGCCCGCTGCAAAGCCATACATCGCCTACTACAATATTTTTTAAAATGATGTTTGATGCATCTGAAGTAATGGATAGGTTT
The DNA here is from genome assembly GCA_043757165.1 of Ferruginibacter sp. Classification (GTDB taxonomy): domain Bacteria; phylum Bacteroidota; class Bacteroidia; order Chitinophagales; family Chitinophagaceae; genus Ferruginibacter. Next base: position 71,030 of record JAYVPT010000002.1, on the reverse strand, counting down.
TTAGGTGTTGTCGAAACTTGTAAAGCTGCTAAAACTACCTGCCATTTACCGGCAGTATCTGCCACAGCAATTTTTTGTTGTGCTGCAAACTGAAGAGTTACCGTTTTGCCTGCGGTGGCATTGCCCCAAATGGTTACCGGTCTATCCCTTTGCAATACCATATTATCGGAAAATACTTCGGCAACTTTTAGCTGGGCTTTTGCTGTTACCACCAGTAAAACAAAAACTATAGCAGGGAGCAATTTTGAAGAAATAGAAAATCTCATGTAAAGCAATCGTTTTGTAAGCACAATTTACCTCTTATATATGGCAGGGCATCCTGTTGCATCCTGAGGATAAATAGCCGAAAAAAACAGGGTTGCCCACAACAGATTTTTTAATTAACATCGTTGCCACGCTCGTTTCAATGGCATACCATTGGGAAACTTTTACGATGAGAGATTTTTGCGAATAGTTCGAAAGCCACGAGCCAAGGTGAAGAGTTGCGGCAATACAAAAGTTAGGTGCAACCTCTAAGTAGCACTTCGATTACCAAGAAAATCTTGATAAATTTAAAGGTGATGGGACAAATTGAGGAATATGTAAAGACAACTTAGCCTCCTTCGATAATCCGACAAAAATAAAATGAGCAAAAGTGTTTAACCAATTTATAATATCGCTGGCTGTATTTTTCTCTAAATAAATACACACCTTATTATCAATTCTCTTACGTTGAAAATGTCTGTCGAACATTTGATTTGCCTTTTGTTTTTCTATATATTTTAAAAGCCGACTTGATATGATTTGACGGTTGTGTACAAGAGTATGTCTTATCATTGTGACTAAATCAAACCATTGTGAAATATTTACGTCATGGATATTTTTTGCTTCATGTGTTCTAAAATGAAAGGAAATTTTTCTGACCATTGCAAGTAAGCCCTTATTATTTACTCCTTGTTCCTTTTTTACCATTTCTCTAATAGTTTCTCTAAGCAAAATAAGATTACCATTGCTAAATTTTAGAAGTTGTAATTTATTTTGGTTGTTCAAAAGATACTCAGTCATTAATTCTATTAGAAAGCCTTCAAACACTTCATAAGCTTGAGAAACAGCAAAACAACTTTGTTGGCTAATAATGTCTTTAATTTCATTAGCCATTGTATCAACAGTCATCTCATAAGAATAATTTGGAGTAAATAAATTGTCCCCGCCTTGTAGTAAGGACAAATCCCTATAACTTGTTATTGCGCTGACAATTGATTTATGAGTCCTATTTTCTTTTATAATATCATCCCTTTTAGCATTTAAAAAGGATTCGGAAACAGTAAGTCTCCCTTCAATTGATAAAATTTCATCAAAATAGGCATTCAATATTTTAAGTAGGTAATTCATTTCATCATAAAATTAAGTAAATATCCAGTGCCGTATACTACATCTTCGCCAAGGTTCTTTCTTCACAAACCGTTCGCTCAATCTCCGCATCAATTAAAAGTTCCCCAATGGTATGCCATTGAACCGAGCGTGGCAACGATGATGCCATGAAAAACAAATGCCCGTCACCCAAAGGGCAAGCAAAAAACACCCCTTAGTTTTCATTGTAAATAAATATTCGTTTCTTTAAGTAAAATCAACGGGTGTAATAATGAATGATAACCACCGCATAAAATGGATATTACCTGCAATTATTCTGTCGCAGTTTTTTTGCACTTCGCTTTGGTTTGCAGGCAATGCCGTTTTGCCCGACCTTATAAAAAACATTGTTGCTAACCCCAGCTTTTTAGCCAACCTTACCAGTGCCGTACAATTTGGTTTTATTACAGGCACGTTGATTTTTGCGGTGTTCACCATTGCAGACCGCTTTTCCCCTTCATTGGTTTTCTTTTGCTGTTCCATTATAGGGGCACTATTTAACCTCGGCATAATTATAGAAGGCATTCCGCCAACGGCATTACTGTTGTTCCGTTTTTTTACCGGATTTTTTTTGGCAGGTATTTATCCCGTGGGTATGAAGATAGCATCAGATTATTTTCAGAAAGGGCTGGGCAGGTCGTTAGGATTTTTAGTAGGGGCATTAGTTTTAGGAACTGCCTTTCCACATTTATTAAAAAGTTTTACGGCAGCACTGCCCTGGAAATATATGATCGTTTGTATTTCAATACTCTCCGTACTTGGCGGACTAACGATGTGGCTTTTAGTTGCTGATGGCCCTTACCGAAAAAAAAGCCAGCGGCTGCAGCTTACTGCATTCCTTACCGGGTTCAGGAATAAAAATTTCAGGTCGGCAGCAACAGGATATTTCGGGCATATGTGGGAGCTGTACAGTTTCTGGGCATTTGTACCGGTGATGTTAACTGCCAATAAAAATTATACGCATAACAACCTTAATGTATCGCTTTTATCTTTTTTAATAATTGCCTGCGGCGCTGTTGGATGTGCAGTAAGTGGTGTATTGTCGCAGCGTTTTGGTGCAAAGCGGATTGCTGCCATTGCATTGTCGCTATCCTGTTTGTGCTGTTTGCTTTCGCCGTTTTTTTTACTGGGCCATTCGGCACCGTTACTGGTTACCTTCCTCCTGTTCTGGGGACTGGTGGTTATTGCCGACTCTCCTTTATTTTCCACCCTGGTGGCACAAAATGTTACAGAAGAATCGAGAGGCACTTCACTTACCATTGTGAATTGTATCGGGTTCTCTATTACCATCATCAGTATCCAGACATTAAAAATATTGTCGGAGCATATCAACGCTCGATATCTTTACCTGGTACTGGCTATAGGCCCGGTGATTGGCTTGATTGCTTTGCTGAAAAATAAAGAGGACCTTACCTGAAGGATCATTAATAAATTTTATTTCAACTCCAGCATTACCACTGATTGTGCAGGCAGATCAACCACCAACTCCTCTCCCATTTTTTTTGCACCGTTGAAGGATACAATTTTTATATTGTTTGGATTTTCGAATGTGTTGATATCGGTTAGTTTTTTTGAAGTGAGTATTTGTCCGGTTACTGTTTTAAATTTTATACCCGGTAAAACAGCACTTAAAGAAATATTTTTTGAAGGATCGAGATTTACCAATGTAATATGCACTACACCGGTGGAATCTTCAGATGCAGAAATATTAAGTGCAGGAATTTTCTGATCGTTCATCACATAGTCGGGTGATTTAAAATTGATGTTCAGTTTTTTTGCATCCATATGCACTTTGTACATATCGAATACATGGTAGGTAGGCGTTAACAATATCTGGTTGCCTTTTGTTAAGATCAATGATTGCAGCACATTGATGGTTTGTGCTAAATTAGCCATACGTACCCTGTCGCTGTGATTGTTGAAAATATTTAAAGTAGTTCCGGCAATCAATGCATCACGTAAACTGTTTTGCTGGTATAAAAATCCGGGATTGGTGCCGGGCTCTACATCCGTCCAGATACCCCACTCATCAACTACAAGCGCCGTTCTCTTCGCTGGATCATATTTATCCATGATGGTGGAATGTTTTGTTACCAGTTCTTCCATCATCAAACAATTTTTCATGGTATTGAAATATTCTTTTTCATCAAATACAGTGGCTGAACCTTTTTTACCCCAGCTGCCCGAAGGGATAGTATAATAGTGCAGGGTAATACCCCACATTCTTCCAGGGCCAACATTTTTCATCAATGATTCTGTCCAGTTATAATCGGAACTATTGGCACCACTTGCAATTTTTAATAAAGGTGCGTTTGTATAATTGCGGCAATACACAGCATAACGTTTATATTGGTCGGCATAAAAATCCGCCGTCATATTTCCACCACAGCCCCAGCTTTCATTACCAACGCCCCAATATTTTACACGCCATGGTTCGTTGCGGCCATTTTGTTTTCTCAGGTCTGTCATGGTACTCTTAGCATCACTGTTCAAGTACTCAACCCACTTAGCCATTTCTTCAACTGTACCACTGCCAACATTACCGGCAATATAAGGTTCGCAATTTATCAGGTTGCACAACTCTAAGAATTCATGCGTACCAAAACTGTTATCTTCCGATACACCTCCCCAATTGGTATTAACCATGTACGGTCTTTCTTTACGCAGGCCAATGCCATCCCGCCAATGGTATTCATCGGCAAAGCAACCGCCGGGCCAGCGCAGGTTAGGGACTTTTATTTTCTTTAATGCTTCCACCACATCTAAACGTATCCTGTCTTTTTTTGGCACATTCATAGAATCGTTTACCCAAAAGCCATCGTAAATACAGCGGCCAAGATGTTCTGAAAAATGTCCGTAGATATGGCGGCTAATGGTGTTAGTGGGATTTGTAGCGTCGATAACTACATTGGTTTGTGCTTTTGAAAAATTTACTAAAAAGCAGATCGTTAAGCAAGCGAATATTATTTTTTTCATGGCCCTGCAATAAAAACACCAAACCCGTATTTACTATCGTTGATGAAAGTGTATGCTTCCTGCATATTACTTACAATATATTTTTTATGTAATATAACCGCCAGGTGTTGACAAATAAAAGGCAATGCCCTTATCTTCATCTCATTTTCTGTAAGCCATACCGATCCATTTTCTGCAACACCAAATAATACTCTTACCACAGCCACTTCAATATTTTCCAAAAAGTGAGCATCCAAATTTTTATCCAGCAATTTTATTTCACTTATTTCAGGCAGTGTAGTTACATAATTTTGATTACTACTGAAATTTTTTCTCACATACTCATTTATCTCATTTGTATTTTTTATTTCTATCACAGTGCCTCCAATGCCTTTAAGCACAGCAACAAATTGCAAAAAGGCATCTTCATACTTAATACTATCAAGAGCATTTAAATCAGGTAATTGCTGTAATGCAGGCTGATTTAATTTTACTGCTTCCAATATTTTATTCCTGCTGCTCATTGCCTGTTTTTTTTATACCATTCAGTAAAAGATTGTTTGGGAGGCGCAGGCAAATCCCGTTGCTTATACCAGGGATTTAATTTGTTGTTTACGATAAATGGCAAATACTTCATCACCAGTCGGCCGGCCTTGCCTGCAAAATTAAAAACCGCCGGTTTTGATAATGTTGCTGCCATTATTTTCATGGCAACCGTTTTTGTTTTAGGTGAAAATCCATCTGCTGTTATTTGTTGCCGCCATTGATATAACTGGTTATGAATATCAATTTTTACCGGACACACATTACTGCAACTTCCGCAAAGTGTGGATGCAAATGGTAAGTCGGCATATTTTTTCATATCTAAGTTTGGGGCAAGTATGGCACCAATTGGCCCGGCAATAGCAGTATGATAACTGTGCCCGCCGCTTCTCCTGTACACCGGGCAGGTATTAAAACATGCCGCACAACGGATACATTTTAATGAATTGCGAAAACTCTCCCTGCCCAACTGCACTGTTCTTCCATTATCTACCAAAACAATATGCAGTTGCTGATGTTTGTTTGGTTTTGTAAAATGACTGCTGTAAGTTGTTATCGGTTGGCCTGTTGCGCTACGTGCCAGCAACCGTAAAAAAATACCTAAGTGTTTCCGCTGCGGAATTATTTTTTCAATGCCCATACAGGCAATATGCACATCGGCCAAATGAGCGCCCATATCTGCATTGCCTTCGTTGGTACATACCACAAACTCTCCTGTTTCGGCAACGGCAAAATTTACTCCGGTGATAGCAATTTTTCTTGTAAGAAATTTTTCACGTAAATGTATTCTTGCAGCATTAGTTAAAAACTGCGGATCAGCATTTCCTTTCGGCGTGTTCAAATGTTTGTGAAACAATTCTCCTATTTCTTCTTTCTTCCAATGTATACAGGGCAATACAATATGGCTGGGATGTTCGTTTGCCAGTTGCACAATTCGTTCTCCCAAATCAGTATCCACCACATCAACCCCATTGGCAGCCAGGTAATCATTCAGCCCACACTCTTCCGTCAGCATCGATTTACTTTTTACGATCTGCTTAACATTATTCTCTTTTAAAATAGAATTGATAATTTCATTATGCTCTTTACCATCGGCAGCCCAATGAATAACAATACCGTTTGCTGTTGCATTTTTTTCAAACTCCAGTAAATACTCCTGCAGGTTACTGAGTACATTATTTTTTATTGCAGATGCAGTTTCTCTTAATTGCTCCCATTCAGGAATTGTCCAGGCGGCTTTATCTCTTTTCTGACGTATCCACCAAAGGGTTTCATCATGCCAGTCAACCCTTGCCTCATCTTTATTAAAGATGGCAGAAAGCTCAGGATGTTTTGCATTAGTTGTTGACATGTTCTTTATGATAAGGGTTGTTAGATCATAGTCGATGGACTATGGTCTATCAGCTATTGACTATTCAGTATCTCCGCAATATGTTTTATCTGAATATTACTTTTCTTTCTTTTTAAAATTCCTTCCATATGCATCAGGCAGCTCATATCGCCGCCTGTAATTACCTGCACATTATTTTTTTCATGATCTGCCACACGGTCTTTCCCCATCTTTACACTCACGGCTTGTTCCACCACACAAAAAGTACCACCGAATCCGCAGCACTCATCCACCCTATCTAATTTTATTAATTCTAATCCCTTTACTTTTTGTAACAAAAAATCCCCTTTCGAAAATGGGGCAGCCACCAGCTCACTCATTTGTGCGGTGTGCAATCCTCTTTGTCCGTGGCAACTTTGGTGTACACCAACACGGTAAGGAAATGATGCTTCAATATTTTCCACTTTCAACACATCTACAAAAAATTCTGTCAGCTCAAAAATTTTATGTTGGATGGATGCTGATGCGGTTTTATTTTTGTTACTGTGCAAATGATCTTTAATATGCAAAGTGCAACTGCCCGACGGACAAACCACATAATCATAAGCCATAAAATTATCAGTAAATAATTCGTTACAGGATTGCGATAATTTTTCGTAACCCGAATTGGCCATGGGTTGTCCGCAACAGGTTTGGTTTAATGGATAACTAACTTTGCAATTATATTTTTCCAGTAACTCTAAAGTTGCAATAGCCACCTGCGGATAAAACTGGTTTACATAACACGGTATAAATAATCCTACATTCATCACTCTATATGCTTGGTTTTGCATAAAATTTTAAATCAATAATATCGCCGGGCAAAGGTTTGCTGTTCCAGTGTTTGTGAATGGCCAATGCTGCACCAACTGCAGTTGCCTGTGCAACAGAAGCTGCATACACTTCCATTTGCGGAAAAGCTTCTGCAAGCAAATGCATATAAATGGAATTCTTACTAAAGCCTCCGTCAACAAAAATGCGGTTTACCTTATCGTCTTGTATCACGAGTTTTGTTGATGCCAGCTGTTGCCACATAATATCCAATATCAACCGGTGATAAGCTGTTTCGTAATCTATATAGTCTGCTAATTTTCTTTCACCGAATTTTATTACAGGCGCTTTGGCATCTTTACCGGTAAGCGCTGTAATTATTTTAATATCGTACTCTACATTTTTATAATGATCGGCCGGTTTTTTAAAATGCGCTGCCAGTCTTTTGGTCTCAATCTCATGTTCGTTACCTGCAAATAAGCGGCTGGCTTTTACAGGTTCGCCACGGTAACTCATATAACATAAACAATCCTGTTTTAATTCAGCCTCCGTTAATGGCTGATCGTTAAAAGGATTCAGGGTGATACACCATGTACCTGTTGATATTAAAATAAAAGGTTCCGAGAAACATGCCAGGTAAGGAATTAATGCAGATGAAGAATCATGCAGGCCAATGCCTACTTTAAAATCTTTCCAGAAAGCTCTTGCATCCACAACATCAGCCGAAGAAAAAACCGGTGCCAGCTTATCAACAATACCTTCACGTAAAACCCATTCATGATAATTATGCTGAGGAAAATTCCAGAGATTGGTATGACAGCCAATACTGGTAATATCGCTGTAAGCCTCCCCTGTAATCAAGTAACTTAAATACTGCGGCAAGTGTAAGGAGTAGTGTATTTTTTTAAAGACCTTCGGCTTTTTATATTTCAGCCAATATAATTGCATTCCGGAATTTAAATTTCCTAATACCGGTGATGCAGTGATCATGGAAACAGGAATCTCCCCGCCATAATCATTATAAAATTTTTTCTTTAAATCTTCGGGGAAAGGTTTCAGGTAATTATATAGAGGTGTTACTGTTTTTCCTTCTTCATCAATGTGTACAAAGCTGGCACCGTAAGCAGAAAAATTCAATGCTTTAATATCATACTCACCCAATTCAATTAATTCTTTTAACGAATCTCTTCCCCACGCAGTTAATGCGTCTAAATTTTCGCAGGGGTCTCCGTCTTCATCAACCGTTTCGGTAAACTGCAGTGTTTTTTCAAAAACAATCCGGTAATGTTCATCGAACAAAAACAATTTTTTATTGGTTTTGCCAACATCAAATATTGCTATTACAGCCTCACCCCTCCGAACTTCGTTCCCAACCTTCGTTTCACTCGGTTGCCTCTCCAAAAGAGAGGGGAGGTCGGGCTTCAATTCATTGATGTTACTTTTATTTGAACCCATCAGCAGTTAATCATTTTTCGACTAATAAAATTCGTGCATGTACTCCCCTTCAGGGGATGGGGGCTTATAAACCTGTTGCTATTGTATTTGTTCCCCTGTCTTTTATTAATTGTGCTCTTATCTTTTTGTTCCTGAAAAAAGAAATTGGATCCAAAGCCGCACCTGCTCTTAATCTTGCTTCGGCAACTATTGAACGTACATCTGTACGGAATGTGCCCTGCAAAATTTCCTGTGCAGTTACCACATCATTATTCAATTGTGCTTCATTTAATTTTTTCTTATCTACTAACAATGCATGTGTGTATGCAATCATTATTGCTTCTACCGATTGTAACAGGTCTTCTAAAGGATCTTTTACATTATGACTGGCATCAATCATCCAACCCAGGTCAGTTGCATGATTCATTCCTTTAGCATCCATGCCTTCCACCAGTTCATTAAAAATTAAAAACAGTTGGTAAGGTTTCATACTACCTACAGTCAAATCGTCATCACCATATTTACTATCGTTAAAATGGAAGCCGCCTAATTTCCCTTCCATCAACAATAAAGAAACGATCTGTTCAATATTGGCGTTTGGTAAATGATGGCCAAGGTCAACTAATGTATAAGCCTTCTCTCCCAGTTTATTTGCATACAATAAAGATTGTCCCCAATCGCCAACTGCCATCGAATAAAAATTAGGTTCGTAGGCTTTGTACTCCACAAATACTTTCCAGTCTGCCGGTAATGCCGCATATATTTCATGCAATCCTTCTAAAGTATTTTCAAATGCTCTTCTAAAATTCAATTGACCGGGAAAGCAACTGCCATCCGACAACCAAACCGTTAATGATTTAGAACCCAGGTTAACACCATGTTTTATTACTTCAATATTATGTTCGATGGCTTGTTTGCGAACAGCTTTGTTTACATGCTGCAACGAACCAAATTTGTAACTTTCTTTTTGCCCCGGTTGATTTTGAAATGTATTGGAGTTAACAGCATCAAACAATAAACCATGTTGAGTCGCCAAAGCTTTTATAGCATTTGCATCAGTTGGAATATCCCATGGAATATGTAATGATATGGCACCACTTGAATTATTTAAGGCATGCAGCAAACCTACATCTTCAATTTTTTCTTCCAAACTACCTGGCTCGCCTGCACCTGGGAAACGGCCAAATCTTGTACCGCCTGTTCCCAATGCCCAACTCGGTATCGCTACCTGGAAGGCCATTAATTTTTTAATGATCTCTTCCACATTACTAATACCTTCAGCAGTAAAGTTAAATTTGCGGTGGTGTACGGCTAATGCTTTGCTGTTGCTGTCAGCAATCAGTTGCTTATCTAATAACATATATCAAGCTTTAATTTTTTGTCAGATGATTCTAAGTTACGGCAAATAAAATACTTCAGGTAATGGTATACTCACAGGGGAATTATCAGGATTACTTTCCATGATATCTCCCATGTATTTCCACCATTTTTGCATAACAGTATGAGCAGGTAAATTGTCTAATGCTGCAGGATCTTCAGCTTTTAAAACACCAAATAAACTATAAGTGGTTTCATCTAAAAATATAGAATACTCACTGATGCCTGTTTGCTTTAACAACTCCACCAAATCCGGCCATATCTCATCATGGCGCTTTTGATATTCTTCTTTTTTTCCCGCAAACAATTGCATTTTGAATGCTACCCTCGTCATGTATATATTATTAACTACTGATTTTAAAATAGAGGTTGACCGATTAGAAAATCATCAACCTTGATTGATTGTTACTTGCTATAAAGATTTAAAAAACATTTATCTTAAAAATGCCATTGCCACACCACCATCTACATTTAATACATTACCTGTCGATTTATTCAACAACCCTCCTGCAAATGCAAAACAGGCGTTGGCAATATCTTCCGGCAAAATAGCTTCATTTAATAAAGTGCGTTTTGCATAATAAGCAGGCAATTCAGCAACAGTAATTCCGTAAGCTTTTGCCCTGCCTTCTGCCCAACCGCCGGCCCAAATATTACTGTCGGCAATTACTGCATCTGGGTTTACTGTATTCACCCTTATTTTATCGGCGCCAACTTCGGCAGCCATCAATCTTGTAAGATGTGCCTGTGCTGCTTTTGCAGAACCATAGCCTGCATTATTAGGTCCGGCAACAACTGCATTTTTAGAAACGATATTGATGATATCGCCACCAATATTTTGCTTGCGCATTACTTCAATACCAGCCTGTGAAACCAGGAACTGTCCTTTCACTAAAATATCATACAACTTATCCCAATCGGCAATGGTATGATCCTGTATCGGTTTCGATGTACTGATACCTGCATTGTTTACAATGATATCAACACCGCCAAAAGCAAGTGCTGCATTTTCCATCGCTTTAAGAATGGTTTCTTTATTGGTTACATCCAGTATTACCGATGCTGCACTATCCTTACCAAATGATTGTTGAAATTCTGCTGTTGCAGTTTGTAATCTTTCTTCATTAATATCATTGATGATAACACAGGCACCTTCTTCTGCAAATCTTTTTGCAATGGCTTTTCCAATTCCACCGGCGCTGCCGGTAACCAGTGCAATTCTTCCACTTAATGCTTTTGGTTTAGGCATGCGTTGCAGTTTCGCTTCTTCCAACAACCAGTATTCAATGTTAAATGCTTCCTGGCGTGGTAAAGAGGTGTATTCCGAAATAGCTTCCGCACCTTTCATTACATTAATAGCATTGATATAAAACTCTGCGGCTACCCTTGCAGTTTGTTTCTCTTTTGCAAAAGTGAACATACCAACACCGGGATATAAAATTACCACAGGATTGGCATCACGTATTGCAGGACTGTTTGGATGTTTACAGGTATTATAATAATCGGCATACATTTTACGGTAGGCTTCAAACTCCGGTGCTAATTTTTCTTTTAGTGCAGCTACATTGCCAAGATCTTCTGTTGCAGTTAAAGGCAATACCAACGGACTTATTTTGGTACGTAAAAAGTGATCGGGGCAACTGGTGCCTAAAGGCGCTAACCTGTCCAGTTCTTTTGAATTAATAAATTCCAATGCCCTGTCATCATCAGTAAAATGTCCGATCATTTTTGTTTGAGAAGAGCAAAATCCTCTTAATACAGGAGCAATAGCTGCAGCCTGTTTTAATCTTTCTTCTTTTGGTAAGGATTCTATTTTGGCGCCGCCGAATACCGGCCCTTTTTTACCGTAATTATCATTTAAATAATCTGCACAACGTTCTATCACTTCCAATGTATTCACATAACTTTCATAAGCTGTATCGCCCCAGGTAAATAAACCATGTGAGCCTAACATGATACCACATATGCCGGGGTTTTCATCAAGGCATTGTTTTAATTGTAAGCCTAAATCAAAACCCGGCTTCTGCCATTCTACCCATCCTATTGTACCATTAAATAATTCCTGTGTAATTTTTTTACCATCTTTTGCAGCAGCAATGGCAATGGCTGCATCAGGATGCAGGTGATCGATATGTTTAAATGGAAGAAAGCCATGCAAAGCTGTATCTATTGATGGTGCTTTTGATGCTAAATCGTAAATGCAATGATTGAATAATTCCACCATTTCATCTTCATGCTCAAGCCCACGGTATATATTTTTTAAACTGCGTAACCTGTTTACATACAAAGCTGCCAATCCACTTTTTTTCAGAGTGCCAATATCACCGCCGCTTCCTTTCACCCACATTACTTCTGTTTCTTCTCCGGTCAACGGATCTTTAGCCATTGCTTTACAGGAAGTATTGCCCCCTCCATAATTAGTAAGGCGCAGGTCGGCTCCTAATAAATTGGAGCGGTAAATTAACAAGGCAACTTCATCCCCGGCCATAGAAGCAGCTTTGGCTTCGTCCCAGAGGTAACTTACGTTTTTTAAACCCCCATCCCCTAAAGGGGGGATACGAGTTTCGTTTATTTTTTGCATTTCCATAAAACACATTAATTTATCTTTAATGAAATATCTTTTTTACTTTTTTCAATTCATAAAATACCTGCTTCTCATTTTCTTATTTCCCCTTTAGGGAATAGGGGTTTATTTCATTGAATTACCAATGCCCACAACAATTACTGATGCAATGATAACTGCAATACCAATTACAATTGTTGTTTTTGTTTTTTTAGTTACCCCATTCCATTCCTTTAAAACTATGCCCCACATATTGGCTGTTAAAATAATGAAGGACATGTGCAATATCCACGAGCTGGCGCCATTCCCCATTTTGCTTTCTCCCATGCCATAAAAGAAAAACTGTAAAAACCACATGGTTCCTCCCAATGCACAAAGCAAATAATTTTTTAATAATGGAGATTTTTTATTGGTGTAATCGCCAAATGATTTATTACGAGCATTTAATATCATGCACCAGATAAAGTTCGTTGTCAATCCACCCCAAAGTATCACTACAAAAATTACATTATTCCTGAATAAAAATTCGCCCTGCCCGGGATTAGCCGCCTTCCATAAATCATTACAAGTAGCTCCCATACTACTTCCTGCTTCAATACCAAAACTGAAACAGGCACTTAGCACACCTGATATCACGGCCAGTATCAAACCTTTTACCAATAAAAATTCGCTGCCCGATGCATCAATATGCGATGCTTTAAAATTGGAATTACCGTGTGCATCTATATGCAGTGCTTCTGCTTCGCTGGCCGCAAGGTCTTTATCCTTCATGCCACCGGCTTTACCGCATATTACAATGCCAATGATGCAAAGCACAAGGCCGGCCATTACTGTTAATCCCCATGGTGTACCAAACAGATCAGCAATAGTATCTTTCCCGGTTTTTGGATTAAAGTAATAATATACTGCTGGCACCAATGCACCAAAAAAGGAACACAAACCTAAAATTATAGAACTGCCTAATGATACGCCCAGGTAGCGTACACCCAGGCCATAGGTCAACCCGCCAACACCCCATAACAAACCCATTATAAAAGTAGACCCCAGTACTGTTGATGAAGAAGCTTTAATAATATCCATAAAGCCCGGAATGGTAAGATATGCAGCAAGTGGCGGAACAATTAACCAGGAAAACAGGCCTCCAACTATCCAGAAACTTTCCCACTTCCAGCCCTTAACTTTTTTATAAGGCATGTAAAAACTACCCGAAGCAAAACCACCTATAAAGTGAAAGATAACACCTAAAATAACTCCCATACAAACTGTTTTTTAAATATAGCTAAGCAATTAATACTGTAAAATAAATTGAAAACCCATGGGCAGCATCATGCACTATCATGCATTGCAATAAAAAAGCTATTTTTGTTTAACACATTATTCAATACAGGTTTACCACAATTCGACTGCCAATGCTATCTCCTTTTAACAAGATAATTTATATTGATGAATTTTCGGCTACGCCCAAATATCAACAACTGGCCAATTGTATTATTAAAGCAATAGAATCACAGAAACTGCAGATCAACGATGTATTACCTTCTATTAATGAACTAAGCTTTGAATTTGAAATATCAAGAGATACGGCAGAAAAAGGTTACCGGTATTTAAAAAAGACAGGCATCATAGGGTCTGTGCCGGGCAAGGGATATTATATAAAGAACACAGATGTTGGACAGAAAATTAAAATATTTTTGATGTTCAACAAACTGAGTGCACATAAAAAGATCATTTACGATGCTTTTGTAAGCACATTAGGCGATGCTGCCACCATCGATTTTTATATTTACAACAATAACTTTTCCTTATTTAAAAACTTACTGCTTAACAATAAGGAAGATTATAATTATTATGTAATTATTCCTCACTTTATGGAAGGCATGGAAAATGCCCATAAAATTTTAAATAATATCCCAAAAGACAAATTGATATTATTAGATAAATTAGTACCCGGCGTAACCGGAAATTATGGCGCTATTTACGAGAATTTTGATAAGGATATTTATTTTGCATTGGAGCAGGCCTTACCAAGTTTGAGTAAATATCATACCCTAAATATTATATTGCCCGAATACACTTATCATCCCGGAGAGATTACCACAGGCTTTGCTAAATTTTGCCAGGAGTATGCTTTTAACTATAAAATTGTACATAACATCAGTAAAGAAGAAATCAATAAAGGCGAAGTATATATTAACCTGATGGAGGATGACCTGGTGTTGCTGATAGAAAAAATATTAAACAAAAAACTGAAAGTGGGAAAAGATGTCGGCGTAATATCTTACAACGAAACTGCATTAAAGAAGATCATCTTAAACGGCATTACCACTATCTCCACCGATTTTCAAATGATGGGAGAAAAAGCTGCGGAACTAATACTCAATAAATCGGTAGAGCATATTGAGGCAAGGTTTTATTTAACCATGCGGCATTCTTTGTAATTACACAAATTTAAAAACAATAAAGTCGAAAAATTTTTATAAAACAAACGGGTTCAATTATTGAACCCGTTTTTATTCAGAATAATTCCTGTAATTCGTAAAAATTAGTGTAATAAAATTTTATACCTCTACCCTCTTCATCTTAGGCACTAAAATATGCATAACCAACCAGCCTAAAAGATAAGACAGCGCACATACTGCAAACATAATATAATAAGCAGTTTCTATCTGGTTAATTGCCCTGTAATGCACAAACATTTGTTTTTGTACAAACAGCGACAGGAATATACCGCCCAGTCCGCCAAACATACCACCAATACCTGTAACTGAAGCAGTTGTTTTTTTAGGGAACATATCACTTACTGTTGTAAAGATATTGGCACTCCATGCCTGGTGTGCAGCCGCTGCAATACCAATTACCAATACGGCCCACCACATATCTATTTTACCCAATACCAATGCAAAAAAAATGGGTATCACACAAAATGCGTAGATGAGCATGGATGTTTTACGGGCTTTAAAAACCGGCCAGCCTTTTTTAATTAAATAAAAGGGCAACCAGCCGCCACCAACACTTCCGAGCGTTGATATAATATAGACTGTTGCCACTGGCCAGCTTGCTGCCTGCAGTTTGATTTTATATACACTTTCAAAAAAATCGGGCAGCCAGAAAATATAGAACCACCAGATAGGATCGGTTAAAAACTTACCCAATACAAAAGCCCAGGTTTGTTTAAAGCTCAGCAGTTTTAACCAGGAAACTTTTACACCATCATCTACTGCCGACAGGGCTTCGTCCTTATCGCTTTCAATATAAGCAAGCTCTGCGGCACCCAGCCTCTTTTGCTTTAAAGGTTTTTCATAATAAATAACCCAAAGTATCAACCATATAAAACCCAACAAGCCGGTTACAATAAATGCAGTTTGCCAACTGTAATTTGTCAATATCCACGGTACTGCAATAGGCGTAACAATGGCACCAATATTAGCACCCGAATTAAATATACCTGTTGCCAAAGCCCTTTCTTTTTTAGGAAACCACTCTGCAACAGATTTAATAGCAGCAGGAAAGTTGCCCGATTCAGTAAGCCCCAATGCACCACGTACAATTTGAAAACCCAACACCGTATTTACACATGCAGTTAATACCCCAACCAAACTCCACAAAAAGGTATATATGCCATATCCTATTTTTGTACCAAGCTTATCTATTATTCTGCCGGCACCCAACATACCAATAGCGTAGAAAATTTTAAAAGTAATTTCAACATTGGCGTAATCTCCATCTGTCCAGCCTTTATGTTCAGTAAAATATGATTTCATAAAGCTGATCACATTCCTGTCAATATAGTTGATGGTAGTGGCAAAAAATATCAGTCCGCAGATCGTCCACCGGTATTTACCAATTTTTTCATTAAGCATAATCGTTTTTTAAAAGATAAAGCCACCATATAGCTGTTGGCTGAAGATATAATTTATTTCCTGGCTTCTTTAACAAGATCGAAGCACTGTTTAATTTTTGTTTCTAATGTAGCGTAATCTTTGTCTTCCATAATTTTTTTGGTAATTAATTTACTGCCCATACCTACAGCACAAACACCAGCCGTAAACCATGCCGACAAATTACCCAGGTCTAAATCAACGCCACCCGTAGGCATAAATTTTAAATTACGGAATACTTCTTTAATGCCTGCCATAAACTCCGGCCCTAAAATATTACCCGGAAATAATTTTATTAATTGTATGCCATTATTTTCAGCAGTAATTATTTCGCTCGGTGTCATACAACCCGGCGCATAAAAAATATCGGTTGCTTTAGCCAGGTCGGCCACTCCCTGTTCGTAACCAGGACCAATTAAAAAATCGGCGCCGGCATCAATAAAAGCCTGTGCATCTTTAGTATTTTTAATAGTGCCTATTCCCAGTGCCATTCCCGGCAACTCTGCATCACGTACCTGTTTCATAGCTTTAAAATTATTTAAAGCATCATCGCCACGATTGGTATATTCCAGCGACTTTACACCACATTTATACAAGGTCTTCATCAGATCAATACTTACCTGTGTGTCTTTATTAAAATACAGGGGTAAAAAACCCTGTTCAATAATACCATTTAATATTTCTTCTTTGCTTGCCATTTTACAATATGTTTTAAAAGATGAAAGTACCAACAAATTTGTAATGAAAGGATAAAAGGCTGAATAATTATTTACGGGAACGTTTCCGTAAATTTAGATAATAAATACCTGCCAATTCCTTGCTGGTTAGGTAATTTATAATCATCTTTGAGCCCCTGACTATATTTATTTTTAACCCGCTTTTAATATTTTAACGATGCCAAAAAAAGTTGTTACTCTCGGAGAAATTATGTTGCGTTTATCTACTCCCGATTACAAACGTTTTGTACAAGCCGATACATTTGATGTTACTTATGGTGGCGGCGAAGCCAATGTGGCTGCTGCTATTTGCAACTACGGAGAAAACGGAACCTTTGTTACCAAGGTACCTAATAATCCAATCGGACAATCTGCAATAAACCATTTACGCCGTTATGGTGTGGATACACAATATATTGTCCGTGGCGGCGACAGGCTGGGTATTTATTTTTTAGAGACCGGTGCAAGTATGAGAGCATCGCAGGTGGTGTACGACCGTGCCGGTGCTTCTATTGCCGATGTGGACATCAGCGAATTTGATTTTGATAAAATTCTGGAAGGTGCTGATTGGTTTCATACCACCGGTATTACCCCTGCATTAAGTGATAAAGCTGCTGCATTAACAATGGCTGCATTAAAAGCTGCCAAAGCAAAAGGCATTACAACAAGTATTGATTTAAACTACCGCAAAAAATTGTGGAGCAAAGAAAAAGCACAACAGGTAATGAGCGAACTGTGCCAATACGTAGATGTATGTATCGGTAACGAAGAAGATGCAGAAACCTGTTTAGGTTTTAAAGCTGCACACAGCGATATTACCAAAGGCGAATTAAACCTGGATGGTTACAAAGATGTATTTAACCAGATGCAGGCGAAATTCAATTTTAAATTCATTGCTTCTTCATTACGTGAAAGCTACAGTGCAAGTGATAATGGCTGGAGTGCGTTGGTATATGATGGCAAAGCATTTCACCATACCAAAAAATATAATGTACGCATTATTGACCGTGTGGGCAGTGGCGACAGTTTTGCCAGCGGTTTAATTTATGGCCTTGTTACCGGCATGAGCACTGTTGATGCTGCTGAATTTGGTGTTGCAGCTTCTGCTTTAAAACACACTATCCCCGGCGATTTAAACCATGCTACTTTAAGCGATGTAAAAGAATTGATGAAAGGCGATGGCAGTGGAAGGGTGCAACGGTAAAGCCCCTGTCCCCTAAAGGGGAACTAAGATTGTTACAGCCTTTGGTTTGTTTGTTAATGTAAAAATTTTGTTTGTTTCTTTTTTTTAACCAAGCTTCATACATTAATCAAGCTTCATTGGCGTCGCACTCTTCAACAATAGTTCTTTATTCAACAAATTAAATACGGAGCTTTTAAATTATTTGAAAGCCTGATAATTTTATAATCTTTAAAATCAAGTTCTCCGCCAGCTGGCGGAGACAGGGGCTTATGATAATAGATACTTTACAAAACGCCGCAAAATACACCAGTATTCATCCGCTGTTTGCAAAAGCATTTGAATACGTTGCAGCAACCGACCTTGCCAATATTGAAATTGGTAAGTACGATATTGCCGAAGGATTAAAAGCCATCTTCTCCGATAAAAAAGGAATGAGCGCTGCAGAATCCATTGCAAAATTTGAATGCCACGATAAGAACATCGACATTCAATTGTGCATTAAAGGCAGGGAAACCATTGGCTGGAAACCCCGCCAAAGTTGTACCGCACCAAAAGGCGAATACAATCCTGAAAAAGATGTAAGCTTTTACAACGATGCACCCGATATGTATTTTCAATTGACCAACGGGCAGTTTGCAATTTTCTTTCCCGAAGATGTGCATGCCCCCATGATTGCTGCAGATGATGATGCGATACGAAAGCTGGTGATAAAAGTTAAGCTATAAAATAAGAGCCTTCGCAATGAAGGCTTTTCTATTATTTGGAATTAATTGCAATACGTTATATTTTTATTAGATTGCAGTAGCGCAATTTTGTGGTACAGTTTTCAATTGATTATCAAATAAAAACTGTACAAGGAGTTGCGCCAATACAAATGTTGGCTGTAATTTTTTACGAACCTCTTTTCTAATGACAATAAGTATAAGGCGAGATTACTCTCATGTTGCAATAATTGGCAACGGTTTCGACCTAAATTTAGGTTTGAAAACTAGTTATTCAGATTTCGTAAATTCAAAAGATTTTAAAAGCTTGCTAAATAAGGGGAATTATCTCGTTGATTATTTGGACGGAAAGCATAATCTTCAGAAATGGATTGACGTAGAAAACGAATTGAAGTTATATTCAGCTTCACAAAATATATTAGAGGCGGCAAAACAGTTTAGAACTGAATTTACTGTTGTGAAAAATGCATTAAAAAAGTATCTAACAATTCTTCCTTACGACAATTTAAACAAATTATCATATTCATACAAGTTGCTGGAAAGCATAATAAATCAAGATTTTCTTCTGCTAGATTTCAATTATACTCCGACAACAAAAACAATATTACTTGAACTAGGCGTTTTGCAAGATCAGATAGATGAAAGACATATAAAAGTTCATGGTTCATTAGAAGATAACGAAATTATATTTGGGGTAGAAGACAATGCTCAAATAAAACCTGAGCATGTTTTCTTAAGAAAGGCATATAATCAAATTTTTAAGGCTATAAACGTAGATGCCAATTTAGAAAATCTTAAAGAAATTTATATAATTGGGCATTCATTGGGTCAAACAGACTTTATGTACTTAGAAACTCTTTTCAGAAGATTTAGTGAACCTCAATATTTTGGTGCAGGAAAAAAAATTACTATTTATTATTATGGGGAGGATGGATACGACCAATTATTTATGCGCTTAGATGCACTGACTAACAACAATTTAAGCGTTTTTAAGCGTAATAATGATTTCAAAACTATTGATACTTTAAAATAAAACTACAGCCAACAGGGGGTTTGCCAAAATACGGGCAGACGAAAGTTATCTTCAGCTTTTTGTAATGTCTCGTCCTGAAATAGGTTGTCTGCAAAACAACCAAAAATGGATATCAAACAACAATGTATTACCGAGTATTTAACCCAGGGAACCGGGTATCGCAAACTTGCAGCCAAGTATGGCGTTAGCAGAACAACTATTAATAAATGGGTAATGATACACCAGGGAATTCACAATCTGCCTCCTACGCAAAAGCAACAGAAGTATTATCTTTCGGGTATGAAAAATAACAGCAACAAATTACCTGCCGATACTAAAAGCGACACCGATGTTTTGCAGCAAAAAATTGCCCTGTTAAAAAAACAATTGGCATGGGAAAAACTTCGTGTGGAAGCCCTGGATACGATGATCAATATTGCTGAGAAACAACTCGATATTACCATCAGAAAAAAGCATGGCGACCAACAGTCATGGAAATTAAAAAGGCACATGCTTCGGTTACTGTAAAAAGTATTTGCCGATTGTTGGGCTATACGCCACAGGCTTATCATAAAAAAACGTAAAAAGATAACTTTTTCGCCGCAGCAGGTGTTCGCTGTTCAATCTGCAAAAATCCAATGAGCGGGCAATTGTTATTACTGATGAGTTAAAAAGCCCGGATGTTTGGAAGCTTTTGTATTTTTATACAAATTGACAGCTGATGGATGTACAAATGGAACCTTCGTGGAAAGCCGTTTTAAAAAATGAATTTACCAAACCGTATTTTCAGCAGGTGGTAACTTTTTTAAAGACCGAAAAAGCGGCGGGTAAAATTATCTATCCACCAGGGGCACTTATTTTTAATGCTTTCAATCAAACGCCATTCAGCAAATTAAAAGTAGTGATACTGGGGCAGGATCCTTATCATGGCCCGGGCCAGGCACATGGTTTAAGTTTTTCAGTTCCCAATGGCATTAAACCTCCGCCCTCTTTAGTAAATATTTTTAAGGAGATACAAAGCGATATTGGCATTGCCATGCCATTACAATACGGCAATTTAACAAGATGGGCAGAGCAGGGTGTGTTGCTGCTGAATGCTGCACTAACGGTAAGAGCCAACGAACCTTTCAGTCATGCTAATTTTGGCTGGGCCGATTTTACCAATGCTGTAATACAAAAAATATCTGACGAAAAAACCGGTATCATTTTTCTGTTATGGGGAAAGTTTGCACAGGAAAAACAAATATTAATTGATGAAACCAAACATTTTGTTTTAAAAGCAGCCCACCCTTCTCCTTTTTCGGCTCATACCGGTTTTTTTGGCTGCAAACATTTTTCAAAAACAAATGAACTGCTGGTAAAGCAGGGGCTTTCGCCAATAGACTGGAAATTATTAACGCCATAAAAACCCTCTAACCCCTGGAGGGAAAATTGATCAGATTATGACAAAAGATATTTCAAATAAAGCAGCGGTAAAAAGCTCTGCCAGCCGATGGATTTGGGGCGAAAATATTTATGCAAGAATATGGGCATTGTGGGGGTTAATCAGTTTTGTAATCACCTTCTTTATCATCTTCATCCCTTCTATGCTGGCCTATCTTTTTAAAGACCCGGTAAAAGGGCAATACTATTTTATTAAGGTTTCTAAATTTTGGATGAACATATGGCTGCCATTGATAGGCTGCCCGGTTAAAGTAACCGGAAAGGAAAATTTTATCAGCAATAAAAACTATGTAATTGTTTTTAATCACAATGCGTTGCTGGATGTACCATTATCGGCACCTTATGTACCCGGCGCAAATAAAACCATTGCAAAAGCATCGTTTGCCAAAGTGCCCTTATTTGGATTATTTTATAAAAGAGGATCTGTTTTAGTTGACCGCAATGATGATAAGAGCCGCATAAAAAGCTATGAAATCATGAAAGAAGTGCTGGCTAAAGGCATTAACATGTGTATTTATCCCGAAGGAACACGTAACAGAACTGCAGAGCCATTGAAACAATTTTACGATGGCGCTTTTAAACTGGCTGCTGAAACAAAAAAAGATATTATGCCCTGCGTTATTACCGGCACAAAAAAAGCGATGCCTGTTAATAAATTTTTCTACCTGCTGCCTTCCCGTTTAAAAATGCATTTTTTACCTGCAGTATCTGCTGAAAATACAACTGCCAAAGAACTTAAAGAAAAAGTGTTTGGCCTGATGAAAGAGTATTATGTAAAGAATAGTTAGTTTAGGAGTTTAGGGTTTAGGTGTTTAGGGGTTTAGGAGTTTAGAGGGTTTAGAAGAATCAGGGTTAATGTATGCTTTGCTAAACTTCTAAACCCTCTAAACTCCTAAACCAATATTTACAAATCATAAAAGTATCTTGTCCGGTTTATTTTCAAATCACGTAAGATGGATGATTTAGGACTGATGCTGATATTGAAAAAACGATACCTGCCCACCGGCGAAATATTTATGGCCATTTGCCAGCAATGCATTTCTCTTGTAAGATACATACTTAAAGAACCTAATTCTTTTGTTGTAATATCATAAAACCCATTTAATCCAATTTGCCATTTGGCAGTAAGATTTAAAGTGCCATTCCAGTTTACATTTTGAGAAAATTTTGATTCATAACCGCTGTAATCAATTTTGCGCTGGCGATTGTATGATAAAGCATAAGAGAAACTGATGCTCCAGGGAATATTAAAATTTGCAAACTCGCCGGGATTTTTACTCATGTAAGCTGCCTCCTGCTGGTATTCATCCAGGGGCATTCCGGTTTGCGGATTTATATCCTGTGGATTGGTAAGATTTTCGGTTGGTGATTTTTCTTTTTTATCGCCACCCTTAAAACTGCTTTGTATAGAAACAGAGCCATTGGTAAGCGTGCCTAACGAAAGCGGTTTTTTACTCCACACCAATTTATCTACAAACTCTCCCCTGCTGTCGGTTTGATAAGGCATAGTGGTACCACTTGCTGTAATACTTATTTTATCGAATAAATTGGTACGTATAGAAATTGCAAAAGGAGCAAGTTTAAATGAATCGGCCAGTAAATTGTAACTGCTGTTGATACTGAATCCATCTATCAACGTTACTTTTTTTATTGCAGCCTCACCTGTATCTTTTTTACTTTTCACTTTCATCTGCAGATTATTATCAATACCAAAAGTTATGGAACCGCTTTTACCTTCGCCAAAAGTTGAAAAAATATTGCCCTCATAAATAGAATGCCTTACAAAATTTTTGCCGGTAGTATCTGTTTGTACCGAATAATGATCTTTTGCATTCATATCAGGGTGATAGCTAAAACCAAAACTGGGCCTTATTTCGTGCCGGATAGCCTGTATCTTACTGTTTTTCTTAAAAGCGATCATGCCAAATATCCTGGTGGTACCCGATACGCCATATGACATTTCTCTTGCTGCATAAAAACCTTTTTTTATTGTGGTGTCTACTTTTTTTGTAGTACCGTTCCAGCTTTGCACCACTTTATTTTGATACCAATACTCCTGGTAACTTACTGATGGTCCAATTTGAACCGGGCCTAAAGGAGGCAACGATAAACTGATAGGTACATTATGACTAGCCCCGTATTGCAGCTTATCAATTAACTGTTTGCTGATATTACTTGCAGTATCATAAAAATAAGTAAGACTTTTTGCGTTGGTGTTTAAAGCAACGCCAATATTTTCGTACCACTTATATTCTCCGGTCACTTCTTTTCTTCTAAAAGGATATAAAGTATTTACATTAAAACCAATATCAGGTAAATTAAGGTTAATTAATTTTTGTGAAGTGTTTTGATTATGGTTGGCACTTACAGTTAAGTTATAAGGTTTATCCTTCCAGACTTTTGCATAAGTAATGGAAGAATTCATCTGGTTTTGAAAATTACGCTGTGGGCTGTTGGGTACCGATGAATTGAATTTACTGCTTCCTGCATTTACACTGGCGCTGAAAGTTACACCCGGCCTTGATTTTGTATCGGCAGAATGTGACCAGGTAACATTAAAAGTTTTAGATCCCGATTTATCAAGATCCCTGAAATTTTGCACATTAATATTAAAGCTGCCCTGGTAATGATAACGTTTATAATATCGTGGATTTAAGCTTGCCGTCCATCCGCCATAAGAATAAATGGTACCACGTGCCACAGCATCCCAATGATCGCTTAATATTTTATAATAACCAATACCTTCCAACGCTAAACCTAACTGTTCGTTTGCTGTAAACGTTGGCGCAATTAAACCGGAATGCCTTCCTTTCGACAATGGGAATATTCCAAAGGGTAATGATATAGGCAAAGGAATTCCTTCCACTTCAGGATGTACCGGCCCTGTAAATGCCATCTTCTTATTAATGAATTTTATTCTTTTACTTACAAATGCAAAGTGTGGGGTATCTAAATTACAGGTGGTAAAATTGCCGCGGTATGCATAAAAAGTATTGGCATCTACTTTTTTATTTTTTTCGCTGTAAATAAAAATTTCATCCTGCTTGGTATAAGTGCCTTTGGTAATGCCCTTCCCGTTTTTCATGTTAAAGCGTATGGAGTCGCTTACTGATACAAATTCACCCTGTTTAAAAGTGGGAAAGGAAATGACCTTACCATTACTATCCTTAACAAAGTAGGCACTTACCAAATTAGTTTTCTGGTCAAATTCAATATGCGGCGCCGCCAGATCGTTGTCAATATATTTTACGCTTGTTTTTTTACCGTACAGTATTATTTTGTTTGCAGGTACATCCAGCACCATCGAATCATCGGCATGGTAGGTTACAGGAGCATCTAAGGAATCTTTTGAAGTTTTAAAATTAAATGTATCCACAACATTAATAACAGTATCAATTGTTTTTCTGTTAAAGGTATCGGTCTTGTTTTTCAACAACAGGCTGTCTGTATTTTTTTTAACCGGAGGGGTATCAAATATTGAAGGGGCAATAACTCTGCCAGGTTGTATAATTTTTTTCTTTTTGGGAATGGTATCGGTAGTTAAATTACTGTGAAAGTAAAGTATATGAAAACCGTTATTACCACCATACAGCGTTATAGCTGCAACCAGCAGTGCCAAAGCCCATGTCAATATATATTTTGCCTTACCTTTGTACAGATGGTTCATAGTTTAAGTGGCAAAAATAGCCATAATAACAGCATGAATTTGTGAATATTAATATAATTACTAACTCCCGATAAACCTTTCGAACATGTTGAAAAACAAAGTGCCTGTTTTTTGTTTACTTGCTGCTTTTCATTTGTTAATATTATCCGATACTTTTTCGCAAAAAAAATTAACCACTATAGTTGTTGATGCCGGCCATGGCGGTACAAAAGACCCCGGTGCCACCGGCCAGTATGAAAATTCGTTACGCTCAAAAGAAAAAGATATTACACTTGCCATCTCCCTTAAATTAGTTGCAGAATTAAAAAAACAATTGCCCGATGTAAACACACTACCCACCAGAACAACCGATGTTTACCAGGACCCCAACGAAAAGGCAAGAATAGCCAATCAACTGGGGGGGCAACTTTTCGTTTGCATACATGCCGACAGCGGACCATTAAAAACAGGTAAAAGGCAGATTGGTACAAGAGAAGAAACCCGTTATAAATATACATACACCGGTAAAGGAAGAAAGAGAAAAAAAATTCCTCACCCTTACACCGTAACAGTACCGGTTTATGAATACTTTAAATTACCGCTAACAAGGAAAGGTACCAGTGTATGGATATTTGCCGCTCATAAAACGAGTGATAAATTAAAAGCTATTATGGATGGTGGCGAAGATTTTGAAATTGAAACCGACGGCGCAGATTCTACCTATAATGATTTTGATTTTAACTCTCCCGAGGGCAGAACATTGGCAAATATTTATGCAAAACGTTTTCAGGAAAGAAGTGATCTGTTAGCCACAATAGTAAACGATGAAGTGGAAAAAACAGGAAGGGCTGCATTAGGTGTAAACCAACGCCAGGTAGGTATCAGGGTTTTACAATCTACCAATATGCCCGCCATTTTAGTAGAAACCGGTTTTATTAATAATCCCGAAGATGAGCGCTATTTAAACAGCCAGGAAGGCCAGCAGGAAATTGCAGAAGCCATTACAGCAGCAGTAAAACGTTACAAAAACCAAATTGAAAATTCCAATAAAAGCATATCGCAACACGTGGATGTAAAATCTAAAGAGGAAGAAAAAAAGACACCGGCAGAATTAGAAAGCAGGCCAATCAAAGACATACAGGTTTTACAGGTAAAGGGTGATAAAATAAAAGTGGAACTATATGATGATGGTGAAATTGATAATGATATTGTATCTGTTTACTTCAATAAAAACCTGGTTGTGGATAACAAGTCTTTAACGGCAAAAGCTTATACTTTTAATATAGACCTTGTGGCAGGTAAAACAAACGAACTGGTACTTTATGCCGATAATCTTGGAAGCATTCCGCCTAACACTGCCTTAATGATAATAACCGATGGCTTTAGCCGTTATGAAGTAAGATTATCGGCCGATTTAAAGAACAATGCATCTGTACGGTTTGAACTAAAGCCATCTAAACCATAAGTATAATATCAGTTTGTGGTTTATTAATTATATTTGAATACTAACTACTACAATGAAAATATCGAACGAAACCAAAATTGGCGCTTTAACTGCAATCGCTATCACTTTACTGATATTGGGTTATAATTTTTTAAAAGGAAAAACTTTTTTGGGAACAAGCCATAGCCTTTTTGCAAAATATACTAATGTACAGGGTCTTGCCAATAGCAACCCGGTAACAATAAATGGTTTACAGGTTGGTACTGTATACAGTATTACCACCGATAAGAACATGAAAGAAATTTTGGTGAACATGACACTTACCAAAGATGTGAACATTCCTAAAAACTCTTTTGCTTATATAAAATCAAATCCTTTAGTTACCACCAGTATTGATATCAGGCTGGGTGATGCTACAGATTATCTTCCTAAAAATGATACCATACAAACAGCTGCCAGTGCTGGTATTATGGAGGCTGCTGTACAGGAAATAAGACCTGTTTTAAGCCAGGTAAAAAATGCTGTTCATTCTTTGGATTCTGTTTTAATAACAGTAAACAGTGTGGTTGACCCCAATGCAAAAAATAATATCCGTACTATTTTAGAAAACCTGAATAAAACCACTGCCGGGCTGGTGATATCGTCTGCATCCTTACAAACTTTATTAAATACAGAAACCGGCACATTGGCAAAAACATTAACCAATGTAAGTGCTTTTACCGGAAACCTTGCCAACAACAACGACAAGTTAACTGCTGTAATGGATAACCTCAATAAAACCACCAGCAATCTTTCTAATTTAGACCTGGAGAAAACTTTAACCACATTAAATGGAACAATAGGAGAATTAAAATCCACCATTGGTAAATTAAATTCCAACAACGGTACCGCAGGCATGTTACTTAACGATACCAAATTGTATAATAATCTTACCGCTACTGCCAACAAATTGAATTTATTGCTTGATGATTTGAAAACAAATCCCAAACGGTATATTTCTTTTTCGGTTTTTGGAAAAAAATATAAAGGTGATGCTCTTGACGTTCCGTTACCGGATACAGTTAATGCACCTTATATAAAACAAAAATAACTTTACCATTCTGTTATAAAATTAATTCGGCAACTTGCAGGCTGTATTAAACAATTAAGTATTGCATTTAAAATTCATAACCGCTATAACTTCTCTGCTGCTGTTATTAATTTGCAGTAACCGGTCTGCTGCACAGCAAACGGTAACACCACCACAAACACCCGATACCATCAGAATTATTCAGATCATTAAAGCAAAAAGTTTACGGGAAAAAACAATTGATTCTGCCACTACTATTGAAACAGCAGCAGGTGATGCCGTTATTAAAGACGAGCTTACCACAATTTTTTGCGATAGTGTGGTGTACAATCATAAAACCCGTGAGGTTGAAGCTTTTGGTAATGTACACATTAATGATAACGACAGCATACACACTTATGCCCAATACCTGAAATATGTTGGTGGCGAAAGAATTGCTTATTTAAAAAAGAATGTAAAACTTACAGATAAAAAAGGAGTTTTATTAACCGATGACCTGGAATATAATTTAAGAACAGGAATTGCCACTTACAAAAACGGTGGCAGGGTATTGAATGGCAAAACCGTTTTAACCAGCTCCGATGGCGTATATTATGCAGATACAAAAGATGTGTACTTTAAAAAAAATGTTCACCTAGTAGATCCCAAGTATGATATACGAACGGACAGCCTCTTATACAATGTTACCAATAGTATTGCCACATTTATTGCACCCACACATATTATAAGCAAAGAGGGCATTATTGATACCAAATCGGGCACCTATGATTTAAAAACCGGTGAAGCCATTTTTTATGAACGCACTTATATAAGAGACAGTGTACGCTCCATGAGTGGCGATAAAATTTTCTTTGATGATAAAAAAGGTATTATGACGGCTGATGGTAACGCAAAAGTTGTTGACAGCATGAACCAGGTTACTACTATTGCCAATCATATTGAGGTTAATACAAAAGAAAATTCTTTTTTGGCTTACAACAAGCCTGTAATGATTTTACATAAAGATGGCGACAGTACCTATATTGCTGCTGATACTTTGTTCTCGGGTTTAAGAAAATATGATAGCGTAGAAAAAAAGCAAACAACAAAAGTTGATACTTTAAAAAAAACTATTTCACTGAATTTTAATAAAAAAAGTACTGACAGCAATTTTGTAAATACCGATACCCTGAATAATGTTGTAATAAAAAATGATACGCTGCAAAAAAATGATTTAATTAAAAAAGATACATTAAAGAAACCTGTTGTAATAAACCTGAATAAGCCCGATACTGCAATACGTTATTTTCTCGGCTTTCATCATGTCCGCATTTTTAACGATTCACTGCAAGCCGTCAGCGATAGCCTCTACTACTCTACTGAGGATTCCACTTTCCAGTTATTTGGCCAGCCTGTAGTATGGAATGCACAAACACAGGTAACAGGTGATACCATTTATATGTTCACCAAAAATCAAAAGCCAAAACAGCTGTATGTTTTTTTTAATGGTATGATTGTAAATAAAACAGCAGACCAGTTATATAATCAAATTGGAGGACGGACACTTAATGGTTATTTTAAAGATGGTACTATTGATTATGTAAGAGTAAAAGGCTCGCCTGCAGAAAGTATTTTTTACCCACAGGATGATGACAGTGCATATACCGGAATGAACCGCAGCAGTGGAGATGTTATCGATATCTTTTTTGTAAAAAAAGAATTGAACAAAGTAAAATTTGTAAATAATGTTGATGGTGTGATGTATCCTATCCGCCAGGTACCTGCTGATAAAAAACAATTGAAAGGTTTTAAATGGCAGGATGCCAGGAGGCCAAAAAACAAACTGGAATTGTTTGAATAATTTCCTTCTCTTATATTTTACATATCCTTAACACAGAAAATTCTGTTTGCATCGTTTAACGAAAGTGCCTGTACTATGTTGGCATTGTTTTCGATAAAGTTTTTAAAAAAATATTACCATGAAAAAATTACTCCTGATTGTAATTGCTGTTGTTGCAATTACCCTGAACACAAAAGCACAAAGTGAAAGCAGTTACAAAGATGCACTCGGTGTACGGCTTGGTTCATCTGTACCGGCAATTAAAAGCGGTATTACCTACAAACATTTTATTGGCAACAATGCTATTGAAGGCATTTTAAGTTTTGGTGATGGTGTGGCCATTTGCGGTTTGTACGAAATTCATAAACCGCTGTCAACACAAAACCTGCAATGGCTGATTGGTTTTGGCGGCTATGTTGGTTTTAATAACAGCGGCAACAATGTTGGTGCAGCAGGCATTGTTGGTTTAGATTATAAGTTTGCACAAATTCCACTCAACATTACATTGGACTGGAAACCCGAATTGAATATTATTTCTAAAGTTGGTTTTGCTGCAGAGGGTATTGGTTTTTCTGCAAGGTTTACATTTTAATTCAAAAACAAAATACTGTTAAAAGAAACTATCCGCATTGATAGTTTCTTTTTTTTTTATAACTTGATATAAATTACATAGTAGATGAAAAAAGTTATACTCCTCTTACTTATTGTATGTAGTGGTTTAACCGCAATTGCACAGGATATTAATTTATCTGATTCTGTTATTTATTTTAATAATAAACCCGTTGCCTATTATGTAAAAACCCTGAATGAATCTGATCCGCATTATAATATTTACATTATCAGTTTAGATATGCAGTTGCTGATGGCTGCAAAGGTAATTAAATTTGAAGCCCCGGTTAGAGAACTTAAACCCTTTTACTATTACGACCTTATTTTGCAAAATGAAAAGGACACTTTAGCAATGTATAATGAGGGGCAGGCCTTTCCGCTGGAATTGGCTTCTTTATTAAAAGACTATAAACTTTTAGACGGCAATACAATAAACAAAAATGCGTGGAGAAAATTTAAGACCGCATATTCCGGGAATGCTGCTTTAAAGGCTAAAATTAAACAGTATGAAACTTATTTAATTGACACCAGGTATTTTGATGAGCAAACAATCAGGGACAGGACAAAATCTGTAACTATTATTAACGATAAAATTTTAATGCAGGATGGAAAAAAGATCGGGCTTGTTGTAACAAACACAAATATCCCGGGTGGCGGTTTAACCACCAGTTACAGTAACGTTATAACAAGGGATAATACTGTTGCCGTACAGATTGACACCAAAGAGAGTAACGGCGCAAGGCAACCTACAACTGAGTATATCCAGATATTATTACCTACCAACAGGGTTGTTGATGCTTCAGGTGTTATAATAGATACAAAAGACAGAAGAAGCAAACACAGTAATCCTCCAGCTTTATTTGAGCTTTCACTTCCACTAAATAAAGAAGCCCGGAATGAAGACCTTTTATGGAAGGTTTGTGAGTATATTAAAAATTATTTGTTGTAAATTATTATTTCAATTTAGCCAATGCTTCTTTAATTCTTGCCCATGCCCTTTCAATATTTGTCATGCTGTTGGCAAAAGAAAAACGTACACAATTGGGTTCTCCAAAAGCATCTCCCATTACAGAAGAAACATTTGCAGTATTTAAAAGGTACATGCTAAAATCCGCTGCATTGGCAACAGTTTGTGTACCGTCAGATTTGCCATAGTAATAACTTACATCCGGGAAAATATAAAATGCACCATCTGGTTCACTGCATTTAAATCCTGGAATATCTTTTATTAATTCCAATACTCTTGCCCTTCTTCTTGTAAACTCTTCAGTCATTTCAACAGAAGGTTTTAAATCGCCAACTAAAGCAGCAACGGCTGCCTTTTGGGTAATAGAACAGGTACCACTGGTTAGTTGTCCCTGAATTTTTTCGCAGGCTTTGGCTACTTCCACACTTGCTGCAATATAACCCAGGCGCCAGCCAGTCATTGCAAATCCTTTGCTTAATCCGTTTATTAAAATAATCTGATCTTTTAACTCGTTGAATTGTGCAATGCTTTCATGCCCGCCAATAAAATTGATATACTCGTATATCTCATCAGAAATAATATAGATGTTTGGATATTTTTTAAACACTTCTGCCAACCCCTGCAATTCTGCTTTATTATACACTGCACCAGATGGGTTACAGGGCGAAGAGAACATGAATAATCTTGTTTTATCTGTAATAGCAGCTTCCACCTCTGCAGGCGTTACCTTAAAACCCGCCTCTGGTGTGGTGCGTATTTCAACCACTTTACCACCAGCCATTTTCACTAATTCAGAGTAAGTAACCCAGTATGGTGTGGGAATAATTACTTCATCACCATTATCCACCACTGCATAAATACTGTTTGCTAAACTTTGCTTGGCACCTGTTGAGGTTACAATATTTTCAGGCTTATAATCTAAATTATTATCACGTTTTAATTTGCTACATACCGCTTCCCGTAAATCAGCAAAGCCTGCAACAGGAGTATAATGACTCCAGTTATCGTTGATGGCTTTAATAGCAGCATCCTTAATATGCTGCGGTGTATCAAAATCTGGTTCGCCAAGGCTAAGATCGATAACATCAATTCCCTGTGCTCTTAATTCCCTTCCTAACTTGGCCATTTTAAGGGTTTCCGGCTCGTTAAATCGTTGTAAAAGTGTAGATAGTTGCATATTTTGCAAAAGTAATTATTAATGGTTTAAAAAAATCAATCAAATGGTATTATTGCTTAGAAATATTTTTTTATTATTTGTCGTAGATAAATTTAAACTCTGAGAGATCAGGTAAATATTTCTTAGGCCGCTGCACTTCATAATTATAAATTACCTGGCCAAGGTTTTTCATAAAAGGTAATCCAATAGTTTTATAATCATATTTGTCATCATTAATAATACCATCATTGTTGCAATACGTTACTGCCGATAAAAAAAACTCTACTCCTTTTTCATAATCCACAACATAAGCAACATCCAGCATTTGTCCATAAGCATCCCCCACTTTATTAAACACCCTTATATTTTTTGGCAAGTCTCCTTTTTCACTCCCAAATAATAAAAATTTACAATAGGCAGGCCAGTAACTGGCAGTATCGGATGAATATGGCGGATAGGTACTTTCTGTTGGCAACTGACTCATGTACTTGAAAACAAATTGCCTGTCTTCGTCTGTTAAATTAAAACGTTGATTGGAATAAACCTTTTTTGGAAATATAAGGCTGATTAAAATGGTATGCAGATCTTCAAGACTGATCCTGTTTTTTGTACAAAAATTCATAGCTTCTTCAACCAGGTTTCCGCCCTGATAAAAACCCTTACCTAAACTGTCGTTTCGTTTTGCATATTCTGTGGTATTGGTTTGTATGGATTGTTCATACAAAACAGCATTATTAGCATCCAGGAACTTAACAGGGTTTGTTTGCCTGTTCTCCGCTGCAGGCATGGCAATTTGTAAACGGTGTAGTAACTGTACATCTTCATACCCTTTTTTATGCAATTCAGCATTAATGTATTCCTGCCCTAAAAATTCATACAGCCTGTTATAAGCATCATTATCACTCACCATCAATATTTTTTTTATGTATTGTGCTATTGTTGGTCTTCCATCGGGTGATGTGGGATCATTATAAACAGCAGTTTGAGAACTGTTGCCAGTCTCTGTTATCATAGTCGTATTCCTGTCAATTCCTTTCTCTTTTAATTCATTCAGTCTTTGCAAAGCCAGCAGGCTTACCGGAAGTTTTACTGTTGAAGCCGGGTAAAAATAATTAGCCGGATTTACATTGAAATAATAATTTTTAAGTGAGGGCATGCCATTGGCCCCCCGGGTAATTTGGGTATAAATGATCTGTGTATTCCATTCTTTACGATGCGAAAGTATATCAGCAAAGTATTGGGGATTTGCACTAAGCAGGTTTTCTAAAAAAGCATCTGTTTTGGTACTATCCGTTGGTATTGCTTTAGTAACCACCGGTGCAGGGGTATCTTGTATGGCTGTAATTTTTTTTGTTGAACTGCAGCTGCTGAAAAAAATGATGGCAACTGAAAGGATAACTAAGGAATTGCGGTAACGAAACATATTGATGATTTAGGGTGCAAAATGAGTAAAATTCTAAAATTAACCATCAGTAATTGTCAATCGGTTTTTCCCCTATCTTTGCACACTTCTAAAATGAAGAAATAGCTATTAAAAGTTTACTATTATGAAATTGAAAGGGCTGGTTTGGTTTTTCACCATTGCATTGATTATAATATCACTTTGGGAACTGTCGTACACATGGGTGGTACGTAACTACGAAAGCGGAGTAAAAGCACAGGCTGTAAAACTTGTGAAAAAATCCGGTACCGACTTAAAAGGTGAAGCATTTGACGCTGCTGTAAAAATTAAAAAAGACAGTATTCTTCTGGCTACAAAAGACAAAGCAATTTTCCCGCTGGTGGGTACATCGTACCAAAAATGTAAGGAGAATGAGTTGAACCTTGGTTTGGATTTACAGGGTGGTATAAGTGTAACAATGGATGTAAGCCTTGAAGGTTTATTGAAATCCTTAAGCAACAATGCTAAAGATCCAACGCTGCTGAAAGCAATGCAAACTGCAACCAATGAAAAAATTAACAGCGATGCTGACTATATCAGTCTTTTTAAAAAAGCATTTATTGAACAAAATGGTACCGGTAAATTAGCTGCCTTATTTGCAGGACAGGGAAAAGAAGTAAAAATAACTGATGGTGATGACCAGGTTATCAGCAAACTTTCTGCTACAGCAAAAGGAGCCATCAAAGAAACCTATAAAGTATTATTAAAGCGTATTGATAAATTTGGTGTTGCCCAGCCCAATATTAATCTTGATGAAAATAAAGGAATTATCAATGTGGAATTGGCAGGTGTTGATAACCCGGACAGGGTAAGAAAATTATTACAGGCATCTGCCCATTTGCAATTTTGGGAAGTGTACAGGATAGATGAATTATTCCCTTCTTTAAAAGTTGCAGATGAAGGTTTACAAAATTATTTAAATGGTGTGTCTGATACGGCTAAAGTAAAAGATACTGCTTTGGCAAAACAAAATGTAAGCCCTTTTTTCCGTGTTATAAATCCAATTGACGTACAAACTGATAAAAGCGGTAAACAATATTATGTAGCCGCTATTGGTAATGTTTCTTTACAGGATACCGGCACATTCTACAGGTATCTCAACAATGATGCAGTAAAAGCTGCTTTACCCGGCGATTGTAAATTTTTATTGGGTGTAGAAGAAAAATCTGAAAAAGGAAATCAAAGATTTTATCCTTTGTATGCTGTAAAAATGCAGCCAGGTTCAGACAAAGCTCCATTGGAAGGTGAAGGTGTGGAAGAAGCCCGCCAGGATTATGATGAAGTAGGAAGACCTGCCATTAAAATGATAATGACGCCATTAGGTACAAGAACATGGGCAAGGTTAACTGCAAAAAATGTGGGAAGGCCAATTGCCATTGCTTTGGATGATATTGTATATTCTGCACCCAATGTGATTAATCCTATTGAAGGTGGTAACTCCGAAATATCTGGAAGTTTTACAGTTGACGAAGCTACCGATCTAGCAAATACATTAAAGTCAGGTAAAGTAAGTGCCCCTGCTAAAATTGTTGCTGACCAGGTAGTAGGATCTACTTTAGGAGAAGCTTCTATTAAAGGCGGTATGATGTCATTCGGTATTGCGTTCCTTGTAATATTTATGTTGATGCTGGTTTATTATAACACAGGTGGTTGGGTTGCCAATATCTCTTTAATATTAAACCTGTTATTTACAATTGGTACACTTACTGCTTTTGGTGCTACATTAACAGCTGCAGGTATTGCCGGTTTGGTATTAACCATTGGTATGGCAGTAGATACCAACGTTATTATTTTCGAAAGGATAAAAGAGGAATTGACAAAAGGAAAATCTTACCAGAATGCGGTTAACGATGGTTACAAACGATCATTGGCCCCGGTAATTGATGCTCACGTTACCACATTTTTAACTGCGGCTATTTTATTTGCCTTTGGCTTGGGACCTGTATTAGGTTTTGCCACCACACAAATGCTGGGTATTGTGTTGTCATTATTCTGCGGTATCCTGGTATCAAGATTAATCACTGATTTCTGGACAAACAAACAACGCCACTTCAATTATTTTACAGGCATATCCAAACGCATTTTTAAACATGCCAGCTTTAAGTTTATTGAGTACAGGAAATATGCTTATGCAATTTCTATCGTGGTCTTATTAGCAGGCATCGGTGCATTTTTTAATGGCTTTCACCAGGGTGTTGAATTTAAAGGAGGCCGCAGCTATACCGTTCAATTTGAAAAAGCAGTAAAAAATGATGAGGTACGGGACGATTTAAAAGTTGCCTTTGGTGGAGATTTTCCTGTTATTAAAACTGTAGGTGACAGCCGCCACTTAAATATCACTACTTCTTATTTAATTGGCCAGGATAATGCTGACAGTGCAGTGCGTACAAAATTATATGAAGGTTTAAAGAAAGTATTACCTGCTGATTTAAGCTACAACGATTTTATTAAACCTGATGCCGTTAAAGCTTCTATTCAAAGCTCTACAACTGTACAGCCAAGTATTTCAGATGATTTAAAGAGAGGCGCTGTTAAAGCTACCATTTTTGCCATATTCGCCATCTTCATATACATCTTCATCCGTTTTCGTGACTGGAGATATTCTTTCGGTACAATTGTGGCGTTGCTGCATGATGTGTTGGTAACATTGGCTGTATTCTCTTTCTTTAAAAACATTGTTCCATTCCCGTTAGAGATAGATCAGCACTTTATTGCTGCGGTATTAACAGTAATTGGTTTCAGTATGAATGATACGGTAATTGTATTTGACCGTATACGTGAATACAGTAAAGGAAGCAAGGCCGATCAAAAAGGTTCAATTATCAACCGTGCTATTAACGATACGCTTAGCCGTACCATCATGACCTCATTAACGGTATTCTTAACCCTGTTGATCTTATTTATTTTTGGTGGAGAAGTAACAAGAGGTTTTGCATTTGCCATGTTGATAGGTGTTATCACCGGTACTTACTCTTCAATTTTTGTTGCGGCACCAATATTGGTTGATTTTGCAAAAGATAAACCATTAGGCGAAGCAGAAATTATAAGCAGTACTGCGAAACCGGTTGCTAAAAAAGCATAATTAATTTTTTCAGTTATACAACCTGTTATCAAAAAAGATAACAGGTTTTTTTATTTATTAACCTGATATACTTATTTTACACAATAATGTAAAACCCTTACCAAAATGATAATTTACGGAAACAAAGCCACCAAAACCGGGCATCAAAGTTTATTTGGCACCAAGTGCAGTAATTGCGATACAAAAGATTCGCTGGAGATGTACACCTTCAGCCGTTACTTTCATATTTTCTGGATACCGGTTTTTCCTTATAAAAAAGAAGCTGTAACACAATGCAATAATTGTAAACAGGTATTGAATAAAAAAGAATTTTCTTCGGCGTTGCTCAGCCAATATGAAGAAATGAAAGTAAGTTCAAAAATACCTTACTGGCAGTATATCGGGCTGTTAGTTTTTGGCGGGTTGATATTTTCAATTATTTATTCTGTAAGGGAAGATGATAAAAGAGACAAAGCATATTTAACCGCACCAAAAGCAGGTGACATTTATGAGATCAAAACTACTGATGGTGCTTACACCCTCTATAAAGTAAGTGAAGTAACTTCCGATTCGGTTTATGTTTTATTTAATCAATATCAATCTAACAAACAAAGTGGATTAAGTGAATCGAAAATGACTGCTGCAAGTAGTTTTATACAGGAAGACCCCACGCCTATTGCAAAGAAAGACCTGGCAGCAATGAAAGAAAAGGGAGAAATACAGGGCGTAAACAGATAGTATGATTTATACTGCAAAACTGGTTCCACAGCCACAGGTTTTACTTGCATTGGGATTAATAAACGTAAAGCCCCTGCTGTTTAAGCCTCCCTGCCAATCAACCTCCATACCCATTAAATAAATGCCGTGCGATTTTTCCATAATGCATGGGATACCGGCTATTTCAAAAGTTTCGTCTTTTTCAGTTGTTGCATCAAACCCTAAAACATAGGTCATACCGCTGCAGCCACCACCCTTTACACCAATACGTAATTGCTGTGTACTGTCAAACCCTTCTGCATTCATTAAACGGTTGATCTCTTCAACGGCAGATGCTGTTAAAGTAACCGGTATTGCTGTTGCTGTTTCCATGTTGTATTAATTTACACAAAGGTATAAACTATTTAAAACAGGGGAACAATGCTGTTTTTCGAAAGCAGGAAAATTTAGCCGCCTGTTTACCTTATTTTTGTTCATCAAAACAGCCATAAAATGTATTTATTAGAAGTAACAGCCGCAGATGTCCAGATTGCCGGTACATTTTTATTTTTTATTGTAATTGCCTGGCTACTGGCAGAATTTAATGGCATGAAAGAAGCAATAAGAGAGAAGCTTGGCATCAATAACGAAACAATAAAATTAAGGTTACAGGCTTACGAAAGGCTTACATTGTATGCTGAAAGGGCCGGGCTTAAAAATCTTGTATCAAGAATTTATTCAGAAAACATGACAGCAAGAGATATGCAGCTCACTTTACTGGACACTTTAAAAAGCGAATACGAATACAATGTAACACAACAGATTTATGTAAGCCCCGAAATGTGGAAAGCCATTACCAAATTAAGAGACCAGAATATTTTTGTAATTAATCAGGTTGCTGCAGCATTGCCTGTAAACGCATCTGCAATGAATTTAAGTAAAGCCTTACTCGAATACTCCATGACCAATAATGCAGATATAAGTAAAATTGTTTTGGAAGCGTTGCAATATGAAGCCAATAAAATTCTTAAGTAAATTATACCGGTAAAAAATATTTATGGGTGATGAAAATAAAATAATTACTGATTCCGGGATAGAAATTAAAGCCGTTTACACGTCAACAGACAACGGACAACCGACCACAGAAAAGCCTGGTGAATTTCCATATACAAGAGGTGTACAACCCGATATGTACAGGGGCAAGCTATGGACCATGCGGCAGTATGCAGGTTTTTCCACTGCAGAAGAAAGTAACAAACGG
Source organism: Ferruginibacter sp. (assembly GCA_043757165.1). GTDB lineage: Bacteria > Bacteroidota > Bacteroidia > Chitinophagales > Chitinophagaceae > Ferruginibacter. Next base: position 32,506 of record JAYVPT010000002.1, on the reverse strand, counting down.
TATCATTATTTATTATCACAGGGCGTTAGCGGATTGAGTGTGGCTTTTGATCTGCCTACACAAATTGGTTACGACAGTGACCATCCTTTGGCTGATGGTGAAGTAGGAAAAGTTGGTGTAGCCATTGACAGTTTGGAAGACATGGAAGTTTTATTTCAGGGTATCAATCTTGAAGAAGTCTCCAGTTCCATGACCATTAATGCAAGTGGTTTTATTTTACTGGCGTTATATGTTGCCTTAGCAAAAAAAACAGGAAGGGATCTTAAAAAAATTACCGGCACCATACAAAACGATATTTTAAAAGAGTACGCTGCAAGAGGCACTTATATTTATCCGCCTAAAGCATCCATGCGTATCATCACCGATATTTTTGAATGGTGTGCCAAAGAAGTACCTAAGTGGAATACCATTTCTATTTCAGGTTATCATATACGGGAAGCTGGCAGTACCGCAGTGCAGGAAATTGCCTTTACATTAAGCAATGGAAAAGCTTATGTAAAAGCAGCATTGGAAAAGGGTTTGGATATAAATGTTTTTGGTAAACGTCTCTCCTTCTTTTTTAATGCCCATAATAATTTATTTGAAGAAGTAGCGAAATTCAGGGCAGCAAGAAGAATGTGGGCAAAAATTATGAAAGATCTTGGCGCAACTGACCCAAAAGCCATGATGCTGCGTTTTCATACACAAACAGGTGGCAGCACATTAACTGCACAGCAGCCACACAATAATATCAGCCGGGTAACTATACAAACCATTGCTGCGGTTTTAGGCGGCACACAATCATTACATACTAACGGGTACGACGAGGCTTTAAGCTTACCTACTGAAGAAGCTGCAAGAATTGCCTTACGTACACAACAGATTGTAGCTTTTGAAAGTGGCGTACCGGATACTGTTGATCCATTGGCAGGAAGTTATTTTATAGAATCACTTACCAATGAAGTGGAAACTGCCGCTTTGCAGTTAATAGAAAAGATAGATGCGATGGGTGGAAGTGTGAGTGCGATTGAAGAAGGCTTTATGCAAAATGAGATTGCAAAAAGTGCTTACGAATACCAGCGCAATATTGAAAGTGGAGACAAAATAATTGTTGGTGTAAATAAATTTGTAGTGGATGAAAAAAATACCACACCGGTATTTAGAATTGATGAGAGCATACAAAAAATTCAAACAGATAAGCTGACCGTATTAAGGGCAAAAAGAAACAATGAAAAAGCAACTGCTTCTCTTGCCCTGATAAAACAAAAAGCCATCAGTGGCGAAAACCTGATGCCTGCAGTTGTTGAAGCCGTGGAAAATTATTGCACATTAGGAGAAATTGCAGATGAGTTAAGAAAAATATTTGGAGAGTATAAATAAACACTACTATTAATCCCACAAAAGCGCAGAGACAACAAAGCGTTTCCCTGGTGTTCTTAGTGTCTTTGTGGGAAAACTAAAACAAACAAATGAAAAAACTACTTTTATGCTGTTTAGCTTTTGTTGTATTCCTTATTCAATCAACTTCAGCACAGGACATTTCAAAAACCATCGATGCAAAAGCTTTAGCCATTCAACCGAAATTGATGGAATGGCGCAGGCATATTCACCAAAACCCCGAATTGGGAAACAGGGAATTTAAAACCGCTGCCTATATTGTTGATCATTTAAAAACTTTAGGTTTTGAAATAAAAACAAATGTGGCCAAAACCGGCGTAGTGGCCATTTTAAAAGGTGGCAAGCCCGGCCCATGTATTGCATTACGTGCGGACATTGATGCTTTACCTGTAAGAGAAAGAGTCAATATTTCTTTTGCATCAAAAGACAGCGCCGATTACCTCGGCCAAAAAGTTCCTGTAATGCATGCCTGCGGACATGATGCACATATTGCCATGCTGCTGGGTACAGCTGAAATATTAGCGTCAATGAAAAAAGATATTGCAGGTACGGTAAAATTTATTTTTCAACCTGCGGAAGAAGGCCCGCCCGGCGATGAAGAAGGCGGCGCCCCATTAATGGTTAAAGAAGGTGTAATGGATAATCCCAAAGTTGATGTTGTATTTGGTATGCACATTGAAAGCTGGATACCTGCCGGAGATATTCAATACAAATCCGGTTCTTTTATGGCTTCATCAGATTGGTTCACCATAAAAGTAAAAGGCAAATCAGCTCATGGCTCACAACCATGGCTGGCCGTAGATCCCATAAGTATTTCTGCACAGATCATTGAAGGATTGCAAAATATTGTAAGCCGTCAAATGGATCTTACCAAAGCACCCGTTGTTATTACAGTAGGAAAGATACATGGCGGTGTAAGAAATAATATCATTCCCGAAGAATGTATAATGGATGGTACAATAAGAACGCTTGATAAAGCCATGCAGCAGGATGTATATAAACGAATAAAACAAACCGCAGAAAAAATTGCAGAAGCCAGCAATGCAACTGCAACTGTGAGTATTGATACAAAAACATTAGTTACCTATAACACACCGGAACTGGTGGAGAAAATGATCCCTTCTTTACAAGCTGCTGCAGGAAAAGAAAATGTCAGGTCAATGGAATGGGTTACCGGTGCGGAAGATTTTAGTTATTACGGAACAAAAGCTCCCGCCTTCTTTTTTTATATAGGCGGAATGCCAAGAGCAAATGATGCAAAAAATGCCCCACCACATCATACACCTGACTTTATGATAGACGACAGCAGGCTGTATGTTGGTGTAAAAACTTTTTGCCAACTGGTATTCGATTATCCAAAAACAATTAAAAACTAAACGTTACATACTTTAAAATTTGTAAAACTAAACACATGAAAAAGCTGTTATTTATTGTAGCTACACTCCTCTCCTTTGCTTGTTTTGCACAAAACAAAATGACGCCGGAGTTATTATGGAAATTAGGAAGGGTTTCCGGGCTGGGGGTTTCTAAAGACGGGCAGTATGCTTTGTACTCAGTATCAACACCGAATGCAGCAGAAAATAAAAGTGCTAAAAAAACTTATGCTGTACTTATTACAGGCGGTGAACCAATACCTGTAAACAATGCAGACAGTATGTTGAAAAATGATAAAATTTCTGCTGATGGAAAATATATCATCAGCAGTGATGAAGTGAAAATAAAAAACATGACTGGTGCAGATACTTATCCCGAATTAAAAAAATCAAATGTCTATATTTTTGATAACCTGGCTTACCGGCATTGGGATACTTATGAAGATGGAAAATTTGGCCATGTAATGCTGGCGCCAATGATAAACGGAAAAGCAGGTGATGCCATCGACCTAATGAAAGGCGAGCCTTATGACTGTCCGCAAAAACCATTTGGCGGCGATGAGGATTTTGTTTGGAACCCCAATGGAAAAGAAGTGGTGTATTGCACCAAAAAAGAATATGGTACAGCCTATGCGCTCAGCACCAATACCGATCTGTATGCTTACAATATTGAAACCGGTGCAACAAAAAATCTTACCGAAGGCATGCCGGGCTATGATATCAATCCTTCATTCAATAAAAAAGGCGAACTGGCATGGTTAAGTATGAAACGTGCAGGTTATGAAGCTGACAAACAGGATATCATTGTATCTGACGGTGTTACTAAAATGAACCTTACGGCACAGCGGGACGATATTCATGTTGAAGGATATAAATGGAGTGAAGGTGACAGAAATATATTTTTCTGGGCACCTATAAACGGCACATTGCAATTATTTGAAGTGAGCTATCCGGGCCTTACTAAAATGATGCCTGTTATTCGTCAAATTACCAAAGGAGATTTTGATGTAAATAATATTGTTGGACAAAGTGGCAACACATTGGTTGTTTCAAGAACAGATATGAACCATGCTGCTGAATTATATACTGTTGATATTGCAAGCGGTGAAATGAAACAACTGACGCATGTAAATGATGCAACTTATGCCACTATTGGCATGAGTAAAACAGAAAGGCGTTTTGTAAAAACCACCGATGGCAAAGACATGTTGGTATGGATAATTTATCCTCCTGACTTTGATGCCTCTAAAAAGTATCCCACATTATTATATTGCCAGGGCGGGCCACAATCTGCACTCACCCAATTTTATTCTTTCCGCTGGAATTTTCAACTAATGGCTGCAAACGGATACATTGTTGTAGCGCCCAACCGCAGGGGAATGCCCGGGCATGGCACCAAATGGAATGAACAAATTAGTAAAGACTGGGGCGGACAGGTAATGAAAGATTATTTAAGCGCCATTGATAATGCCAGTAAAGAAAAATTTGTTGACAAGAAGCATTTGGGTTGCGTTGGTGCCAGCTATGGCGGTTATTCTGTTTTTTATTTAGCCGGCATTCATAACAACCGCTTTAAAAGTTTTATATCGCATGATGGTGTATATGATTTTAGAAGTATGTATGGCACTACAGAAGAAATGTGGTTTGAAAACTGGGATAAAGGCGGCCCTTACTGGGATAAGGCCAATGCTGCTGCACAAAAAAGTTTTACCAAATTTAACCCCAGCGATCTTGTTGCAAAATGGAATACGCCAATTTTAATTTACCAGGGTGGTAAAGATTACCGTGTACCAATTGAACAGGGCCTGCAGGCTTTTCAGGCGGCGCAATTAAGGGGTATAAAAAGTAAATTAGTTTATATGCCCGACCAAAACCACTGGGTATCCACCGCACAGGATGCATTGGTATGGCAGCATGAATTTTATAAATGGCTCGAAGAAACCTTGAAATAACTTTTCTATAATAGTAGCTATTCCCTAACCCTCGCCGGGTTAGGGAATATTTTTTTAAAGACCGATTATTAATATTGATACTTTCATCGGCAAATGCAAAAGGATCTTATGGCAGGCATATTTGCCCGGGGTACAATTTAGTGGATAAATAAGCTGGGCAGAATATAAGGAATTGCTGTTTTTTATTTATCTTAATATGCTTTTTCTGAAACTCATTTAAAAGTTATTGATCCCGCCCTGTTGATGTTTACTTATTGAACGTATTTATTCTATCACAATTAAAAATAAATGCAATGAAAAAAGTAATCGTTCATTTTGACACTCCGAAAGGAACACAGAAGCAATACGACCAGATATGGGAAGACCTCAGATCGGCCGGTTATGAAAACCCCAAAGGACTTATTTTTCATGTAGGTGGCCCCAAGCCCGATGGTGGATGGATGGTAACGGATGTTTGGGATTCAGAAAATGATTTTCAGGAATTCAGCAAAGTACTGATGCCCATCATTCAAAAAAATAATATGCAGGATGCCCGGCCGGTTATAATGCCTGCTCATTATGTATTTCAGCATGTGTTCCAGCATCTCAAAGAAGATGTAATGTCGTAAATTGCATACTCAAACTTTGCAAATAAAAAGGCTGAAGTATATCAGCCTTTTTATTTGCAGGTTATGTTATTTTATTTTGCCTTTTTAAAAAACTCCCACACATAACTAAACACATCTATATCGTTTGGATAATCATGTTTGCCGCCAATAACTTTAAGCAACTGTATGGTGGGTTTCTTTCTTTTACTATAAGTATAACTTTCAATGGTCCTTTCATCCGCAGGATCATTATCGGGTAATAATTTTTTCTTTGCTGCTCCTTTATAACCTGCAAGCGATGACCAGAATCTGAATGTATTTTCGGTACTGCGTACCACACCAAAGCTGGTATTGTTTACAAACATTTCGCCGCCGTTATAGGGATTTGTATTATCCAACGTACCATTGATAATTAACACCGGTAAAGGCTTTCCGGCAAGTACACAATCACTGGAAGCAGAGTCGGGCAGATTAGCCACCACCGCTGCAATGGCTTTTATTTTTCCGGGCATAGTTAGTGCCAGTTTGTAAGACATATGTCCGCCGCCGGACATTCCCGATGCAAATACTTTATTTTTATTGATGTGGTATTTATTTTCAAATAGGGCAATCATCGCAGTAAAAAAATCTTCTTCATTAATATTTTCTTTATTGGCAACAGCCGTTGAATATTTACGGCATTCATTCCAGTAACGCAAATATCCATTGGGATAAACAAGCAATAGTTTTTCTGTTGCGGCAACCGCCTCCAGTTTTTTTGTTCTTGCAATTATATCATTACTGCTGCCGCCGGAACCATGCATTACAAACATAAGACTGCCGCCTGTAACATCTGCTGCCGGTTTATTATAACTAAATGTTCTGTAATGCCCCTCTATTAAAAGTGAATCGGTGATGAGCTGGCTCTTTGCAGTCAGCGAAAGCGATATTAAAATAATTACTGCAGACTTTTTCATTTGTTGGTGTGCTGTTGTTTAATGTTTGTATAAAGATAATACTGTTTATAAAAAAATACCGTTTGGTTTTATGATAGTGCATGGTAACAGTGGTGCTGGATCAATGACGGTTTTTTCTTTCTGCAATTTCCTGCTTTATTAATTGATTAATTGAAGTGGTTGCACCCTGCAATAAATAAATAGCGGTTCCTGCTTCAATGGCATTGCTGTTTTCAATTTTTCCTTTCAGTAATATTTTTTTAAACCATGGTTTTTCTTTTTCCCTGCCGGTATCTTTATCGGTATGGTATTTTATTAAGATCATATTATTGATTTTTTTATCCAATGGCATCCAGTTAATGTAATCTGCATTGAATGATACTGCTCTTATATTTTTAAATGCCGAAAAATAATTGATGGCACCTGCCTGTCCGTAGTTATCGCATAATACCAGTGTGTTTTCTTTGTCTGTAATTGCAGCATAAACACTATCTGTTTTTGCAGCCAGTTCTTTCCAGCCAAGCATGTCTGCAAAATCCTGTGGCAGCTCATGGTCTTTTCCATCTTCCCATCTTAACAGGCCAATTTTTTTATATAAAGCATTATCCTTTTTTATCTGTTCCGGGCTTTTATAAGGAAGAGCTATCAGAAGTAAAGGAATGGATAATACCGGAACCAATACCAAAATAACCAGTTGTAAATATTTTTTCCGGCCACCGTTTAAAATCGTTTCCAGGTATACTGCGCCAAATGCAATGAATACCGGGTACAAACCAATAGCATAATAGCCCTTTGCTTTAAACCAAATGAACAGGACGATGGTAAAAATAAAATTCCATGCAAAGAGCTGATATTTTTTAAATGGCGGATAAACAACCAAGGCTATAAAAGCAGCAAGGATCACAAATAAAGAATTGACAAAGAACAGCAGTTGTTCTTTTACAAAGTCTGTACGGTTTACATTGTCCAGTTGTGTTCTTACCAGTTCATTTAACTGGTGAAGTGTTGGAAAATTATTTTGGTATTGCCATACCAGGTTGGGCAGCACAATAATAAAAGCAATGCCAATAGCTATGTAAAATGCTTTTTGTCTGAATAGCAGCCTGTGTTGTGTAAGCATAATGGCCGGCAGTAACCCCAATAATAAAAATGCAAAATTGTACTTGCTTAATAAACCAAAACCTGCTGTAATGCCGGCTGCATATAACCACTTGGTATTTGCAGTGCTGATGTATCTTACAATGATATAATAAAATAATGTCCAGAAAAAAATATCTGTAGAGTTGGGTTGAAACAAAGTATTGATCCTTACCAAAACAGAGAATGTTATTGCCGCAGCGCCGAGGCATAATGCAAATAAATTTCCGTAAAGCGCTTCAATCATTTTCCAGACTACAATAATGGTTAAAGCGCCAAACAGCGCAGGAAAAAATTTTACCCAAAAAATACCATTACCCAACAGTTTAATAATGTAAGCTATCCATGAAGTAAAAGGCGGAACAGAAATATAACCCCATGCTAAATGATTGGCCTGGTCAAGATGAAGGTATTCATCCCTTTGTAATTCATATACCGGGTTAATAGCAGTGTATTGAAGAATAAATTTTACTATAATGAAGCTAAGAAGTATAAGGGTTCTTTTTTTCACTCTTTTATTTTTACTGATGTTATACTTATTTTTATCTGCCGGCAGTGCGTATAATTCGCTATTCGCTACGGTGCAATCAGACACAACAAGAGGAAGAACACCTGCGGAGGGTTTATATTATTTAAACATTTCCGGGTGTTGTTTATTAAAATCAGTTGCATTCTGAAAAGCTTTGGCAATGGCCAGTAAGGTAGCTTCGTCATATAGCTTACCAATTAAAGTAATGCTGGTAGGCAGGTTATTTTTATTGATGCCTGTTGGAAAAATTACAGCCGGATGTCCTGTAAGATTGGTGATGGCTAACTGGTTGCCGCCATAAGTAGGACAAATAAAAGCATCATAATTTTTAATTACTTCATTTACCTTTTGCATCAGTACATAACGGTGACGGTAAGCATTGATATATTCCACTGCAGGAATAAAACGTGATGAACGGAATTGATTGGGCCAGTCGCCTTTGCGTTGCCTTGTCATCATATCATCCATATCAGTCCTTGTAAATTCATCAAACTGGGCAGCACATTCGGCACCAATGATAATTCCTATAATGTCAAAATTATAAATGGTGGAATCCGGAAAATCCACCGGCTCCAATGTTGCCCCCAATTTTCGGTATACATCCAATACTTTAAATTCATTACCCAATGTATCTCCTTTATCAAAATAATTTTTAGCATAGGCAATCTTCATTTTTTTTAAATCAACTTTACCGGTGTAGTTGAAAGGCATATTTACAGCACATTGATCTATTCCATCTGTACCATGCAGATAATTAAATACTACTGCTGCATCTTCGGCACTCCTGCAAATGGGGCCAACCTTATCAAGGCTGTAACTCAATGCCATGGCACCTGTTCTGCTGGTGCTGCCAAAGGTTGGCCGCAGGCCGGTTGCACCACAGGCATTAGACGGAGAGATTATAGAACCAAGGGTTTCGGTACCAATGGCAAAGGGAACCAAACCGGCAACAGTAGCCGCAGTTGAACCTGCCGATGATCCGCTGGAACCTCTTTTTAAATTCCAGGGGTTCTTTGTTCTTCCGCCATACCAGTAATCTCCCATGGCCAATGCCCCCAGTGTGAATTTTGCAATTAATACTGCACCAGTATTTTTTAATTGGGTGTAAACAAAAGCATCTTGATCAATCATCTGATCTTTATACGGTGCAGCGCCCCAGGTGGTCTTTGTTCCTTTTACAGCAAAAAGGTCTTTTAATCCGTAAGGAATACCATGCAGCGGACCACGGTATTTACCTGCTGCAATTTCTTTATCGGCCTGAATGGCCTGCTGCATGGCAATATCTTCTGTAATAGAAATTACACATTGTAAACTATCACCGAATTTTTTTAAACGCTCAATAAAAAATTTAGTAAGATCAACAGAACTTATTTTTTTATTTTTTATCAGCGAAGCCAGTTGAAGAACAGAATAAAAAGCCAGTTCATTTTTATTGGCGGGCACAACAATATTTGCAGGAATATTCCAGTTAACGGGGTTTTGTTTTAAGTTGAATTGCATACCTGGCAATACCGGGTTTTGCCAGGTGCTGAGTGGTACACTGTTATCCAGTTGGTATTGCCTCATTTTCCGGTATTCCTTCATTTTACCTTTTACATTATCGAATAAAGAATCTCTTTCAGCAGGTTTAAACTGAAGGCCTAATACCCTTTCTGCTGCAGGCAGATCCTGTATGATAAGTGTATCCTGTGTAAAAGCAGCAGCGGGCAGATAAATAAACAGGAAGCAAAAAAAATATTTCATAAAGAAGCTTTAGGCTGTTAAGCTACTGAAATAAATTATAAAAATGGAACTGTTATTAAGTGGATATTTTTGCTGTTTGTATGGCCTTAAATTTGGAGAATGATTTTTATCCATTCACCAATGGCGCCACTTTGTTTCCTAACAATTCAATAGACTGCAACAATTTCTCGTGGGATAATTCTGCAGTATCCATCTGGAAAGTAATTCTTGATATACCGCCCAATGCTTCGCTATGCCTTAATATTTTTTCAGCTACCTCTTCCGGGCCACCAACAATCAGTGCACCACGTGGACCAGCCTGTGCATCAAAATGACTTTTTGTAACAGGAGGCCAGCCACGTTCTTTTCCAATTTGTGTAAAGGTTTTGGCATAGCCGGGATAAAAATCTGCAATGGCTTCTTCTGTTGTATCAGCCACGTAGCCCAATGAATGTAATCCTACTTTTAATTGCTCCGGTGCATGCCCTGCTTTTTTGCCGGCCTGCCTGTACATATCCACCAGCGGACGAAAGCGATGTGTTTCTCCACCAATTACTGCCACCATCAATGGCAATCCTAATGTACCGGCACGAACAAATGATTCAGGAGTGCCACCAACACCTAACCAAATTGGTATTGGGTTTTGCAATGGTCTTGGGTAGATGGGCTGATTTTTTAATGCAGCCCTGAATTTTCCTGACCAGGTTACAAATTCATTTGCACGAATGTTGAGCAGGAGTTCCAGTTTCTCTGCAAATAATGCATCATAATCCTGCAGGTTTAAACCAAACAAGGGATACGATTCTATAAACGAGCCACGGCCCACCACCATTTCGGCACGGCCTTTAGAAATCAGATCTAATGTGGCAAAATTTTGAAATACTCTTACCGGGTCTGCTGCACTTAACACCGTTACCGCACTTGTTAAACGAATGTGTTTTGTTTGTGCAGCAGCAGCGGCCAGAATAATTGTTGGTGCGGAATCTAAAAATTCTTTCCGGTGATGCTCTCCTATTCCAAATACATCAAGGCCTGATTGATCTGCATGTACAATTCTTTCCAGCAATTGTGTTATAGCATTGGCGCTGTCAATTGGTTTACCTGTATGAGTTGCAGCAGCAAAACTGTCTATTCCTATTTCCAAGTGTTGTTTTTTTAAACGAATGTAAATATTAATGGGTAGAGTACATTGCTATATCATAAAATTTACACTTTCGTTAGAGAAAGTGAGTTTGAATATCCATCATGACACAGGATAAAATCATCCTTTGCTTTTAATCACCCGTTTTAAAGCCATAATATAACCGGTGTGTAGGCCTTCGTGAAAAACTGTAAATTTCATTGCATCTTCAATAGTATCGATTACTATGCCTGAACGTGTGCTCCAGCTTTCGTAATTTACAAACAGGTTATTGGCATAATCTTTTTCAATCTGATCAACAGCTGCTGTTAATAATATTTTGATAGTTGCTATTGCTTCGGCAGCTACAAATTGTTCGGGTTTGGTGCCGGGTTTGTAATGCTCAATATATTGCCCGTCAATAAAAGGTTGTTGCCCGCTACGCACATAACTGAATACCTGCTGGGTGGCCAGCAAATGCGCTGCATTCCAGATAATATTATTATTAAATCCATACGGAATTTCGTTTAGTTGTTCTACACTCAGCTCTTCTATAATATTTAATAAAAACCGGCGTGTCTTTTTTAAGTTGTCGATTGCTTTATTCATGGTGTTAATATAATGTTGTTTGTGTTTAAAGATTTATTGTAGTGATTCGTTAAGTTTCAAATGTAAAACAATTTTTTATCCTTCCGTTTTCCTGTATATGCCTTTTCTCAAAAACAAAATCCCGTTGCTATACAACGGGACTTTGCGATTAAATGCAAAACAAACCATCAGTAAAAAAACTGCTCTTTCACAATTTTTCCGTCTTTTACTTCATACACGGCTACTTCATCCATTTTTGTACGCCCCTGCCCTTTCATGGTTACATCCATACCCATTGCCAATGCAAAATGACTGCCTACAACAATTGGTTCATTGGAATAACCGCCATGCATTTCTTCCACCATCTCTCCAAATTGTTTACCTTTTTCTTTAATTGCTGCAATGCCTTCTGCTGTTTTAAGCCCGGGTGAATGTGCAGGTTCAATACTTACTGCATCATCACTATACAGTTCATCCTGTATCGCATTCCAATTACCGCTTTGGGCCAATTCATTAAAACGATTGGCAACATCCTGTGTTGTCATTACTGCTTCCTGAGTTGTCATAATTTTAAAAATTTTAGATGATTAAATAATAAGTAAAAGTTACAGCTTTTAAAAATCGACAGAGATTAAATAATTGTAAAATTGATACCCCTGCATTTCCTTCTCCAACTCCTGTGCCATAATTGGTGGGAGAATGAACAAAGTTAGAGTGCATTACATAATGATGTTACTATCTGCACACAAGCTTATGTCATAAAAACCTATTTCTTCTTTCCTGCTACTTAAACGACTCCTCTCCTAAACCTTTATTACCAATATATGTCCAGCTAATGTTTTTTGCATAGCGATTTAATACCAACTGCATTTCTTCTGCTGTTACCTTATTCATTCTTTCAACCAGGTTCTCTGCCAGTTTCCAGTCGCCCATTATTTCAGCATCGCCCAGTTCATCCACAATATCCGACATGATCTCCTGCCGCTTTATGTAAGAAAGCAGGTGGTGTTTTCTTACATTGTTCAGTATTTTATTTGAGTAGATATTGTCTTTAATATAAGAAAGCACATTCCGCATGGCTTTAACAGTTTCTTTTGGTTGTGTGGTGCTGGCATACATGGTTACATAAGATATCTTTCCTTCCGACATGGATGCAGAAGGCGCATAAGAAAGCTGTTTGTCTAACCGGATCACTTCAAACAATACACTGCTTAAAATACTCACCGATAAACGAAAGGCAGGATAATCGTTACTATTTAAACCCGGCGCATTAATGATACCACAAACATAGTTGGTGGCAATGGGGCGGCTTTCTATCTTAACCGTTTCTTTTTTAAAAAGATCAGTTTCGATATTTAACAGCTCATATGCTTTATCAGGAATTGCTGCAAATGCATCCTGTATCTTTTTCGCAATATCTTCCCTTGAAATATTGCCTGCCACCACAAGGAACATCCGTCTTTTATTCAGCAGTGTATTGTAGTAATAATTCTTTACTGCATCCCGGTTCAACGCTGTAAGGCTTGCAACAGTACCGTCAGGATTTGTAGCATAAGTGGTGGCAGCAAAGGCAAACTCCTGCGCCAGTTGTTTTAACCTTGTATCTGGGTTCGATAATCCCTGTTTTAGTCCACCGACCTTTTGTTCTTTTAACAGATCAAACTTTTGTGTTTCAAATAAAGGCGCTGTAATGGCTGAAGAAAATAATTTCCATGCCTGGTCGGCATACCTTAATATGCAGCTTAGTTTCACCAAACCATAATCATTTGTGGCTTCGCCGGATATATGAAAATCATATTCATCCGTCTGGTCATTAAAATCATTGGACGAAAATTTACCGGTGCCACACTCAATGATACCAGACAGCGCCAGGGATTCTATTCCTGCATTGGCAGGCAGGTAATTAGATGACCCTCCCCTGAAATACATACTCATCACCAGCGTTTCTTTCTGGGTTTGCTTCAGTATTACTTTTAAACCATTTACAGAAAACTCAACAGTATTATTTTGTGCAAAAGCAGTTGCAGTAATTGACAGCAGTATCAACAGGCAGACCATTTTGCCGTATTTTAAAAAGATATATTTCATTGGAAATTATTTAGAGAAATAAAGTTTGGTATCAGTTTTAAGGTTGGCATCTTGCGGAACGATAAGCCCTGCGCAAAAAGGTTTTCCCTTGATGTACTTACGTACATAATCTTTAATGTCCTGCCGGGTAATCTTATTCAGGTTGTCGCCATAAAGCGTATAATATTCTACAGATGCACATGCCCACCAGAATGAGAACAGGTGTACATATTTTTCCACTTCTTCCCGATCTTCCACCTGTGTGATGGCAAGTATCTTTTTGGCACGTTCTATCTGCTGGTCTGTTATGTAACTATCATCATCCCATTTTTCAATTTCCTGCTGCATTGCCCGGTAACATTCTTTAATCTTTGAGGGATTGGGTGAAACTGAAAATGTAATGGGCCCCACATATTTTTGAGAATAATAATTGATCTGTATGTTTGCAGCCAGGCCGGTTTCCTGCAATGCCTGTGTTAGTTTTGACATGCGCTGGTTTAGGATATAGGAAAAAACATCGGCTGTATAAGTTGCCTTTATATCGTTCCGCATATCGGGACCCTGCCAGCGTAAAACAAGCATCGGTGACTCTGCCAGCTGGGATGCGATCACTACCGGTTTGTTCCCGGTTAGAGGTTCCATCTCAGGTATAGGGTATTCTTTTGCAGGATCAAATGTGGATGGCTTCCATGAACCAAATACTTTTTCAACTTTACGGAAAACTTCTTCATGATCCACATCGCCACCAATAGTAAGCAGGCAATTATTGGGATAATAAAATTTGTTCTTGATGATCTCCATTTTACCAGTTGTTGCCGAAAGAATGACATCATGATTACCAATGATATTTTTACGGCTATAGTTATTGCCCCACAATAAGTAGTTAAGTGTATCTATCAACACATAGTATGGGTTCGATTCGTGCCGCTGAAATTCCGCATCTACTACCGTGTTCTCTTTCTTAATATCTGCTTCATTAAACAACGGGTAGCGGATAGCCGCATTCATAAATTCCAAACCCTTTGACGTATTTTCTTTTGGAAGCGTAAAATAGTAGGTCACGTTTTCTTCCAGTGTTTGCCCGTTAAAGTTCATATCCAGTTTGCCTACTTCCTTCAAATAATCATCCTGGGTTTTATATTCTTTGTTGGCCTTAAAGAACATGTGCTCGTACAAATGACTGAGGCCATTGTAATCATTGTTCTCTGTAAACGACCCGTTCTTACAGGCAATTTCAATGGTGGAAAAAGGAATGGTATGGTCTTCCAGCACCAGTACTTCCAGCCCGTTGGCCAGCTTTTGATAAAAGACATGTTCGGGAACTTTGGGCTGAGCAAATGCATTTACAAAAATGATGCAGGCAACAGTATGGAGCAGGGATTGCTTGTTGGCCATAAGGTAAATAAAATAATTTTACTAAACCATAAATGTAACCCAATTACACTTTACTACTGCAAATTTTTATTTGTATAAATTTAAAAGATTTAGCTAACGCATAATTTTTATCTACCTATTAAAATTCACCGGACTACTTATTGTGATTTTAACCAGAAAGCAGATATTGCAGTATTACTTACCACCTCACTTTCTTTATATGAAAAAGAATAATTGCAAGTTGGGCAATACCTTCGGCAACTGCAATACATGCAAAAGTTAATTAAAAATTGTAGCGAATGGTTCGTGAAGATGAACCTAGGTGGAGCAATTAGGCATTATAAAAGAATAGATATTATTATTGTAGAATAGATATTATTATTGTCTCCTGGCTCTTCTTCTGGCTCTTTGCCTGTCCACTCTGCCGCTTTTCTTATCTTTCGACCGGCCAATTGCATAACCGGCACCAGCACCAAGTACGGCACCTATAACTGCACCTTTTCCTTTATCCTTACTCACAACAGCTCCTATAACCGCTCCGCCGCCTGCACCTATTGCAGCACCTTGTGCAGCTTTACTGAATGTTTTCTCCCGGGGTGCATTACCGGCATTGGCCGGAGCCGGGTTATTTGTTGTGCCGTTTGATGTATTGGCATTATTTGACTGGTTGTTATTATTATTTGATGAACTGCGACGTGGCGCTGCATGTGTAACTACAGGTTTACCATTGCTGATACCGGTATCGCTGTTGATATTTGAATTATAGGCACCTATAGTATCTGTCATCAGCATATTACGCTCTGAATCCAATGATGACTTTTTACTCTTACAGGAAACAAAAAGAGCAACTGCTGCTATTATTAATATTGATTTTTTCATAAATTATTTTTTTTTAAAATTTAACTGTACTAGTGCAAAATCATTATACCATTGAAAATACTATGCCAAAAAGAACAGTACCTCAATAAAACAATTCTGCAACTGAAAAATAATCGCTTAAATATTATTAAGACAATTAAGATATTAAAATGAATATTACTGTTTCTTTATATTCACATTCACTTTCTTTGTTTCAACCTTCACCCCGTTCTTATCCAATACAACTGTTGTTCCTTTTGCAGGAGGGTCTTTTACAATAATAGTTGGCACAACAGGTACTACAATAACTTCTTTCTTCACTTCCGGAGCTTTATCGGAACAGGACATTGCTGTTAAGACAACAACCATTGACAGAAAACCAATACTCTTTTTCATAAATAAATTTTAAGTATTTAGATGCTGCATTTGGTTACAATATTTTTTAAGCACCATGTAGCTATATATAAATGCAAATACCATACCTTAAAATTCAATAACCTGTATAACTACAGTTGCCTTACCGTTTTACCAGTTGCAGCTTAGCGGCAGATGATAAAAGGTATTACATAGCCATTAATCAATTTTACAGTATTCAAAAAATTGAAAACAGTAAAAGTGGGGAATTTCTTACTCAGTCGGGGGTATTTGTGATACAGGTTAAAGCTGTGAAATATTCAGGGCAAACTGATTTTCATATTGGATTAATAATTGCATCTATGTACCGGTGCAATAAAACCATCAGAATGGCAGCACTTTTTTATTACATCATCAAAACAAATCATTATGAAATTTTATTTAAGTTTAGCAGTGGCCGCAATTTTAATAGCAGGCACGGCAAATGCACAACATGTAAACATTGGTATTAAAGGTGGATTAAATGTCTATAATATAAATTCGGACAATAATGCATCTTATGATGCTAAAACAGGTTTTCATTTAGGATTACTGGGCCATATACATTTAGCCCCTCAATTAGCGTTGCAACCCGAGCTAGTATATTCTGAAGAGGGTGCCAAGTACACAACCGCCGGTACTGAAATCAAGGTAAAACTGAATTACATCAACGTACCGTTACTGTTACAATATATGTTTGATAACGGATTCAGATTAGAAGCAGGACCACAAGTTGGCTTTTTAGCCAGCGCAAAATCAGAAACCAATAATAACAGTACCGATATTAAAAATAATTTAAAGTCTGTTGACTTTGCACTCGGTGCAGGCATTGGTTATGTACATGTGCCATCTGGCTTGGGTGTAGATGCAAGGTATAATCTTGGATTAAGTAATATTAACAAGAATGGTACTGTTAAATCAAAAAATAACGGATTTCAACTAGGTGTATTCTATCTTTTTAAACACAAATAACATAGTAAAAATAAGAAAGGGGCAACGTAAAGTTGCCCCTTTTTTTATACCACTACTTTTCAAAAATAAATACACTATCTCAATTTTTATCTTAGCTTTAAAATTCACTTATCACATCAACTCCTGTTATGAGAAAACTTATTTTAGTGCTGGCGGTCTTTTTATCCGGCTATGTTACTGCACAAAAAACTTATATCCACTGCGGTAAATTAATTGATGCAGTCAGCAACATATTGCTCTCTGAAAAAACCATTATTGTGGAAGGCAATAAAATTGTGGAGATAAAAGATGGTTATGCAATACCAGGTGCTGCTGATAAATTAATTGACCTAAAAAATAAAACCGTAATGCCCGGCCTTATGGATATGCATGTTCACATGGAATCGCAAACAAAACGAAATGCACAGGCAGACAGGCTGATGAAAGAACCACAGGACATTGCATTTGAGGCGGTGAACTATGCTAATGCCACATTAATGGCGGGGTTTACCACGGTAAGGGATCTGGGCGGCTCAAGGGTAAATATTTCTTTACGCAATGCAATTAATAACGGTACTACGGTAGGCCCACGAATATATACTGCAGGTAAATCAATTGCCACTACAGGCGGACATGCAGATCCTACCAATGGTTTGAAAAGGGAATTTGGGGGTGACCCCGGCCCTTTGGATGGTGTGGTGAATGGTGTTGATGATTGCCGCAAAGCGGTAAGGCAACGTTACAAAGATGGCGCCGACCTGATAAAAATTACTGCAACAGGCGGTGTACTAAGCCAGGCAAAAGATGGCAGCGGTGCACAGTTTACCGAAGAAGAGATAAGGGCCATTGTGGAAACAGCAAAGGATTATAATTTTAAAGTGGCAGCACATGCACATGGTGCCGAAGGCATTAAAAGAGCGATCCGTGCCGGTGTTACCTCCATAGAGCATGGTACTTTTATGGATGATGAGTGTATTGAACTGTTTAAAAAATATGGTACATGGCTGGTGCCCACCATCATTGCCGGAAAATCAACTGCAGACTCAGCAAAAATACCCGGCTATTATTCCGCCATTGTTACGCCAAAAGCATTAGCAACGGGGCCAAAGATTCAGGCCACTTTTGCCAAAGCTTATAAAGCTGGTGTAAAGATTGCATTTGGTACCGATGCAGGTGTTTACATGCATGGAAAAAATTATCTTGAATTTCAGTATATGACTGAAGCTGGTATGCCAGCACTGGAAGCGATAAAATCTGCCACCATCAGCGGTGCAACTTTATTAGGCGTGGAAAGCACATTGGGCACTATTCAAAAAGATAAACTGGCTGATATTATTGCCGTGGATGGTGATCCGTTAAAAGATATTACAGTAATGGGTAAAGTTGTATTTGTAATGAAGGATGGCAAGGTTTATAAAAACTCTTTATAAGGTTTTAATTTAGTTAATACTATTTGTATTAATGCTGCATGTTGCTTAACCCGTTTGGTGTTTTCAGCAGCAAACCTCTTTTTCAACAATCAGTTTACTAAGGTTTCTCAGGCCAAAACGCACTGTTTCCAAAGCACTGTTAAGACTGCATTTCATCAGTTCGGAAATTTCTTTAAAACTTAAACCCCTATAATAATTTAATACGATCACTTCTCTTTGCTGCTCCGGAAGCATTTCAATCAAACTCCTGATTTTTCCATGACTTTCGTGAGTATTGCCATTAGTAAATACTGCGGGTACAATTGCACTATTTAATACAATATCGCCGGGGGCCGGTTGTGTATGTACAGTTGTAAACTGGGTAATTTGCCGGGTATCTTCAATACATAAACTATTTGCTATCTGCATTGCCCATGATAAAAATTTGCCTTCTTCCTCAATTTTACCCGCTTTCATATTATCAATGATCCTTACAAACACAGCCGTAACCTTTCTTACGCCTGCAGCTACAATTTTATACTGGTAGGTTAATACCTTGTTTGTTACAAGAGCTTTCTCAATTTCTGCAGTAAGCCTTGTTTTGTTTATTGCTGTACTTGTATAAATATTTATGAGTGCCTTTTGTGAGATACTCAGGTCGTTAAGGTTTGTTTTACTTACAAAATTTTTTACAGGTATGTTTAAAGCAGTAGCATTCGTATAACCGGCTGTTATAATTTTTTCCGGAGCTTTAATAACATCTATTGTTTCTGATTTTGAATTGCTGCATTGGGGCGATAAACCACCCAGCTCAACTGAACAGTACAGCTTCCTATGCCCAATTGGGCCATACAGCAATAGTTGCGGTGCATTGTCTGGAAATTATCTTCCCGAACTTAACATCCAGTTATAAATAAGCTGTTGGTCCGCTGGTAATTTTGTTACTTCTGCTGCAAACTTAACGATCTGCCCTGTGCCACCTGGCTTTGCGATGCAGTAATTAAGATAGTTTAAGTACATTTTTACAATTGGGCATATAATAATGCGAAAGAAATAAATGCCAGGAAAAAAACATTCTTTGCATTACCTAAATTTTATTTGTATAACAAATAAAATATTAATTTTTGTTCATTCTCCCCCTGTAAAAGCTATTCTTCTTTATGCTGATGTTCCGATACAGGTTCCCCTGGCAATGATTCAATCATAGGTTTTTGCCTGCGTACTTCAATTAAACGCTGCAGTATTTTTATATGCAGATAAGAATGTTTTTTTAAATGGTACTTCTCAGGTTCCCCCAACAAAAATCCATAGGCTTTTAAACCAGGTACTTTATCAAAAATTACTTTCATAATAGCTGTCAGCGGTAAGGCAAGAAATAAACCCGGCAGGCCCCATAATTCACCAAAAAGAAATAAAACAAAAATGCCGATCAACGGATTTAAGCTCACCCTGGAGCCAATGATAAGTGGGGTTAGCAAATTAGAATCAATGATATGAATGATCCATAACACGACTAAAGCCACCAGGGGTTGCCAGTTGGCATCTGTAGTAATTAATGCAACAAATACAGCAATGACCGAACCAACGATCATACCCAGGTAAGGAATGATACATAAAATGGCTATACCAAAACCAAGCACTATCGGATAACCTACACCAATAAAATACAAAACTGCAGCATTGGCGGCTCCAATAATAATAATATCCAGTAACTGGCCAAAAAGATATCCTTTAATAACCAGTCCCATTTTTAGTAAGGTGGCATCAATTAATTCTTTATCTGCACTGGAAAAAAGTCTGTAAAAAAAATCAATAAAAAAATCCCGGAAATAAATAAGAAAGAAAACATACAGCGGAACCAGGAAAACATTGATCAAAAGAGACGATAAGGTACTTAATGAACCGGCCGAAATGGAACTGTTTTGTAATTGTTTTATTTCTGCCTGTATCCTGTTACCCACTTCCAGCCTTTTCATCGACAGTTTATTTGCAGCAAAATCTCTTAGCTGATTTATTATAACGTTGAGTTTATCAGTTATCTGGGGAATATGATCGGTGAAAATACTAAGTTGAACAAATAAAATATATACCAGTACGCCTAATACTGCTGTAAAAAAGAAGACCGCCAGGAAGGCTGCAACTCCCTTTGAAAATCCCCATTTTTCAAATCTTTTGCAAAAAGGAAAGATCATTACTGCAAAGATGATCGAAAACAAAAGCGGAACTATTACTACTTTAATATGATACAAAACAAGCACTATTAAAGTAATACTTACAAGAATAGCAGCAAGGCGAACAATATAAGGTTGGGGAATTTGCTTCATACTTTAAAATGGTTTCTTTTTATATGCGAATTGCGTGCCTTAATTAGTTTTTTGCTCTTCGTTTCTCAGCATTAAATAAAAATAAGGCCGGGAAAACAAATATATGTAATTCAGGAATCAAAAAATTACTCCCAAAATTGTATCTTACCCTTTATAAAAAAGCATGCTATGTCATCAAGAAAAAAATTTTTACACCAGGCCGCTGCACTTACAGCCGGAGCTTTTATTAGTTCTTCATTAGATAATCATTTGTTTGCCATTTTTAAAAACAGGATCGCCCCATCGGACCAGGTAAATATTGGCGTGATTGGTATCAATGGGATGGGATGGGCAGATTTTACCGCCATATTAAAAGTGCCCGGTGTTAACCTGGTGGCTTTATGTGATGTTGATAAAAATGTATTGGACAGGCGGATGAATGATCTTGCAAAAATGAATGTGGATGCATCGAAAATAAAAACCTTTAATAATCACCGCCGCTTATTAGAGCTTAAAGAAATAGATGCCGTCATCATCGGCACACCCGATCACTGGCATTGCATGCAAATGGTTGAGGCCTGCCAGGCAGGTAAAGATGTGTATGTGGAAAAACCTGTGGGCAATTCCATTGAAGAATGCAGGATAATGATGGCAGCACAAAAAAAATATGGCCGTGTGGTACAGGCAGGCCAATGGCAAAGAAGCCAGCAACATTTTAAAGATGCTGTTGATTTTATTGCCACCGGGCAACTGGGTAATATAAGAACAGTAAAAGTGTGGAGTTATATTGGATGGAAACAACCCATTCCTTTTGTAGCTGATAGTGCCGTACCTGCCGGAGTTGATTACGAAAGATGGTTGGGCCCCGCCACCAAAAGGCCTTTTAATGCAAACCGTTTTCATTTTACCTTCCGCTGGTTTTGGGATTATGCAGGCGGATTGATGACCGATTGGGGTGTACATTTATTGGATTATGCTTTACTGGGCATGAAAGCTGATGTACCAAAAACGATCAGTGCGATGGGGGGGAATTTTGCAGCACCCAACTCGCCGCAGGAAACACCGGATACATTATGTGCATTATACCAGTTTGAAAATTTTAACCTGGTATGGGATCATGCTATTGGTATTGATAACGGATTGTACAAAAAAGATCATGGCATTGCTTTTATAGGAAGCAATGGTACTTTGGAATTGGACAGAGGTGGATGGGAAGTAATGGAAGAAGGCCGCAGCGCCAATAAGGTAACCGTACAAAGAAAGCCATCAGTTGATAATGGGTTGAATAAGCACATGGAAAATTTTGTGAGTGTAATACGAAACCGTAAGATGGAGGAATTACATTGCTCTATTGAAGCCGCAGCGCATGTTGCTATTATAAGCCAGATGGGTAATATTGCATACCGCTCCGGCGAAAAACTGGCCTGGAATAAAACAGCAGGAAAATTTACCAATGAGGCTGTTAATAAAAAATATATGGCTGCACCTTATCATAATGGATATCGTTTGCCAAAAGTATAAATGTGCATTTAATATTTTCCACATAAAGAAATACAATAACAACATTGCTGCTTATTGTATTTCTTATTCGTATTTTTAAATATGAGAAAATGGTTGCCGGCTGTTTTTATAACTGCATTTATTATTGCTGCTGTTAGTTTAATATCCTGTTTCAACAGCAGCGGTAAAGATGAAAAAGCTTTACCTGAAATAGTAAGCTATAACTTTCACATTCGCCCAATCCTTTCAGATAAATGTTATAAATGCCATGGCCCTGATGGTGGTCACCGCAAAGCCGGACTACGCCTGGATATTGCAGATAGTGCCTATGCCCCACTCAAAGAAACTAAGGGTGCATTTGCAGTAGTACCGGGTAAACCGGAATTATCAGAATTGTACAAAAGAATATCATCACAGGATACTTCTTATATGATGCCCGACCCTGAGTCGCATCTGGGTGTATTAAGTGCCTATGAAATAAAATTGTTTAAAAAATGGATACAACAGGGCGCAAAGTATGAACCACATTGGGCATTTACAGTGCCTGTAAAATCTACATTGCCCGAAGTATCTGATAAAAAATGGATCAAAAATGAAATAGATTATTTCATCCTGAATAAAATAGATGCAGCCGGCTTAAAGCCCAATGAAGAGGCTGATAAAGAAAGATCATTAAAACGTATCTGTTTAGATATTACCGGCCTGCCGCCAACCATTGAAATGATGGATAAATTTTTGGCAGACAAATCAGCTGATGCCTATGAAAAAATGGTGGATGCCTTATTACAAACACCACAGTATGGCGAAAAGATGGCAGTGCATTGGATGGATGTGGCCCGTTATGCCGACAGCTACGGTTTCCAGGATGATAATATAAGAACACAATGGCCCTGGCGTGATTGGGTGATTCATGCATTTAATAATAATATTCCTTACGATAAATTTATTACCTGGCAACTGGCTGGTGATATGCTGCCTGATGCCGACAAAGAAAAAATACTGGCCACCGGATTTTTTAGAAATCATAAATACACCGAAGAAGGTGGTGTGATTGAAGAAGAATACCGCATTCAATATTTGATGGATAAAACAAAAACATTCAGTAAAGCTATCCTCGGTATTTCAATGGAGTGTGCACAATGCCACGATCATAAATATGACCCCTTTTCCCAAAAAGATTATTATTCTTTACTGGCTTTTTTTAATAACACCAAAGAAAAAGGTTATGAAGGTGATGTGAGTGTTTCAAAGCCTGCAAAAAATCCATTGCTTACTATTACCGTGGAAGACAGAAAAAATATTTTATCTTTTATCAATACAAAAGATACCGGAAGTATGACCGTATCTGTAATGGGAGAAAGAGATACCGTACGAAAAACTTATTTATTAAAACGCGGCGCTTACGATCAGCCGGGGGAAGAAGTACGGCCAACAGCTGTAAGAGCAGTGATGAAATTTGATACCACAAAACTTCCACGCAACCGTCTCGGCCTTGCAGCATGGACGGTAGATAGAAATAATCCACTTACTGCAAGGGTTTTTATAAACCAGCTATGGCAGGAATTATTTGGAAAAGGTTTTGTAAAAACATCAGGTGATTTTGGTATGCAGGGTGAGCTTCCCTCCCATCCTGAATTACTGGATTGGATGGCAGTGGATTTTATGGAACACGGATGGGATATTAAGAGATTGGTAAAACAAATACTGATGTCTGCGACGTACCGGCAATCGGCAACCATTTCTGCACAACAATTAAAAACAGACCCCGATAATATTTATTTATCAAGAGCGCCAAGGCAAAGATTACAGGCAGAATTTGTACGTGACATGTATCTGGCCAGCAGCGGGCTATTAATAAAAAATATCGGTGGGCCAAGCGTAAAACCATACCAGCCAAAAGGGCTTTGGGAACTGGCATCTTCCGGCCGTGGTGTACTGGCTGTTTACAAACAGGATCATAAGGAAAGCCTTTACCGCAGGGGCTTGTATAATTTTATTAAACTCACAGTTCCGCCACCTCAAATGGGAATATTTGATGCCAGCAACAGGGACCAGTGTGAAGTAAAAAGATTGAAAACCAATACACCTTTACAGGCATTGATCATGATGAACGATCCTGCAGTGCTGGAAGCCTCAAGGGTACTGGCACAAACCCTGTTGAGCGAAAGTTCAGTTGCGGCAGAAAAAATAACAATCGCTTTTCGAAAAATAATTTGCAGAAAGCCATCAGCAAAAGAAGAAAAATTATTAGAAGATTATTATACAGCACAATTGCAATTGTTTCAGCAAAAAAAATTAGATGCTGCTGCTACTTTACAGGTTGGTGAATATCCTTTGAGCAAAAATGCAGATATAATACAAACAGCCGCATTGATGAAAGTGATCAACATCATTTACAATATGGAAGAAGCAATAATGAAAACATAAATTATTATGCAAAAAGAAATTCTTGAACACAGCCTTAATATGAACCGGCGAAAATTTCTTTCGCAGGTAGGAATGGGTATTGGCGGAGTTGCCCTGGGTTCATTATTGATACCGGATCTTTTTAGCAGCAGCAAAGAAGAAATGTTGCTGACAGGCCTGCCGCATTTTGCACCAAAAGCAAAACGAATTATTTATTTATTTCAAAATGGTGCACCATCGCAATTAGACCTGTTTGATTATAAACCCATGCTGCAGCAAATGCATGGAGAAGAACTTCCTGCATCAATACGAATGGGACAACGCCTTACAGGCATGACTGCCAACCAACAAAAATTTCCATTGGCAGGTAGTGTTTTTAAGTTTGATCAATACGGACAATCAAGAGCATGGATAAGTGAACTGTTACCACATACTTCCAAAGTGGTAGATGATATGTGTATTGTAAAAACAATGTTTACCGAAGCCATTAATCATGATCCTGCGTTAACATTTTTTCAAACAGGTGCACAGGTGGGTAACCGCCCCAGTATGGGATCCTGGTTAAGTTATGGTTTAGGCAGTGAGAATAAAAATTTACCTGCATTTTGTGTATTGTTATCAAAAGGAAAAGGCAATGGCCAGGGTGTTTATTCAAAACTATGGAGCAATGGTTTTTTAGATTCCATTCACCAGGGCGTACAATTCAGCAGCGGCGAAAATCCGGTGTTGTATTTAAATAATCCTGATGGTATAGATAAAAATGACCGCAGAATAATGCTGGATAAACTGGCAGAATTAAATGAAGGATCTTACAAAGAATTTGGCGACCCGGAAATAAAAACAAAAATACAGCAATACGAAATGGCCTATCGTATGCAAACAGCTGTACCGGATATTACAGATTTAAGTAAAGAACCTGAAGACATCATAAAATTATATGGGGCCGATTGTTTAACTCCGGGTACTTATGCAGCCAATTGTTTACTGGCAAGAAAATTATCGGAGAATGGTGTACGCTTTGTACAATTATATCACCAGGGATGGGACGGCCATGATAATTTACCCTCACAAATAAAAGGGCAGTGCCTTGATGCGGACCAGGCATCTGCTGCATTAATAACCGATCTAAAACAAAGAGGATTATTAGATGAAACATTAGTGATATGGGGCGGCGAATTTGGACGCACCAATTATTGCCAGGGCAAATTAACAAAAGATAATTATGGAAGAGACCATCATCCACGCTGCTTTACCATTTGGATGGCAGGTGGTGGCGTAAAGCCCGGCGTATATGGCGAAACAGATGAATTTGGTTACAACATTGTAAAAGACCCGGTGCATGTACATGATTTTCATGCCACCGTTTTGCAACTGATGGGATTGAATCATGAGCAACTTACTTACAAACATTTGGGCAGGCGTTACCGCCTTACAGATGTTGAAGGAAAAGTGATACAAGGGTTGATGGCATAAACACAATGAAAAACTTTGCGCCTTTTTTATTTAGTGTCTTAGCGTAAAATAAAAACTTATGAATCGTAAACAATTTATCAAACAATCTTCTCTTGCAGCAACAGGTATTTTATATATGCCGACAATGCTTCGCAACTTCAATCCCAATGAAGTTGTTTTAGGCCACAACAACAAACGTTATAAAATAGATACACAGTGGAGCAAGATAAACGCAGTACAATATCCGGTAAAGGATTGTCACGAAATGGTGCAGGATAAACTGGGACGCATAATACTGCTTACCAACGAAATAAAAAACAATGTAATCATTTATGATACGAGTGGTAAACTGATAAACACCTGGGGTACCGAATATCCCGGTGCACATGGCCTCACTTTATTTAATGAGAACGGAGATGATGTATTATTCATTTGCGATAACAACCGCCACCAGGTAATTAAAACTACCATTGATGGAAGAGTGTTGCTTACGCTGGAATATCCAAAAGAAACAGGTCAATATACAAAGGCAGATGAATACATTCCAACAGAAACTATCATTGCACCCAATGGTGATATTTATGTAGCCGATGGGTATGGAAAAGATTTTATTATTCAATATGATGCCAAAGGAAATTACATCCGTCATTTTGGTGGCAGAGGCAATGGTGATCATTTTTTATTAAATGCCCATGGTATTTGTATTGATAACAGGGATAAAAATAAACCCTGTCTTATCACCACTTCACGTATGCAGAATGCTTTTAAGCGATTTACAATGGAAGGAATTTATATTGATACGATTCCTTTACCCGGCGCATGGGTTTGCAGGCCCGTTATAAAAGGTGATTATTTATATGCTGCCGTTTTACAATCTAATGCAAGGCAGTGGGACAAATCGGGCTTTGTAATCATACTGGATAAAAATTATAAAGTGGTTTCTAATATCGGCGGAAACTTACCGGTTTACAATAATAATGTCCCCGAAGAAATGTACCAGACCATTAAAATATTTCAATATCCACATGATGTTTGTATTGACGATGAAGAGAATTTATACATCGCACAATGGAACTCCGGCCAGGTGTATCCTTATAAACTGATGCCTGTATGAAAAAAATAATGGTATTGATTTTTATTTTTACTGTACACTATTGTTTTGCCCAGCAACAATTTCAATTGGCAACGCCAATGATTAAATACCGATCGGTATTTTTTACAGATACAACTTCCTTTACCATAAATTTTAACCAGCCCGGTGCAACAGTTCACTACACATTAAACGGCGAAGAGCCAACTGAAAATGATTTACTATATAAAACACCGGTAAGAATTACAAAAAGAACAATTGTAAAAGCAAAAGCTTTCAGTAATAATTTCTCAGTATCTGAAACGGTGGCTGCAGAATTTATTAAAGATGGAAAAAAGATAAAGCAGGTAAGTTTTACAAAACCAAACGAAGTATATGCCACCACCAATGCTGCCATACTAAATGATAATATTGGGGGCAATATGAATTATAAAGGCGGTACTTGGCTAGGCTACAATAACGACACGGTTGAAATTAATATTGAACTAAAAAAGAAAGAGAACATCAACTCTGTATTGGTAAACATATTACAGGATGAGAACAGCTGGCTATTTTTACCGGAACAGGTATTGGTGTATTACTATAATGATAAACAAAAGGCCTTTTTACCGGCTGGCAAACAGTTTTTTTTTAGTGAAAGCCCTGGTACAAAAAAAAGCACTGCAAAAGAAATCATCTTTTCTAAAAAAATAAAAACCAATACACTGAAATTGATATTACTGCCGCTGAAAAAAATTCCCTACTGGCACCCCGGCAAAGGCAATCATGCCTGGTTATTCATTGATGAAATAAAAGTATATTGAAAATATGCAACGCTGGAAAAATAGCTTATTCAACATCGCTATAGCATTAAACTGCCTGCTGGTATTCCTGTTGCTGTTCGAAAGCAGGTTGTATGTTCCGCTGTGGTTGCAGGTTGCAGGCCGTATGCATCCGTTGGTACTACATTTTCCAATAGTATTGCTGGTATTGTATGCGATAACAGTAATTGTATTGCCCGGTAAAATAAATAATAATGAGGGGTACAAAAATATCGCTGATCTTTTATTAGTATTAACAGCTTTTACATCTGCCATCACTGCATTGATGGGATTATTTTTATCAAAAGAACCAGGCTATGACGCTGAAGCATTGCAATGGCATAAATGGGGCGGTGTATCAGTATCAGTCTTTACACTGCTTTGGTATGCGTTCAACAAACAGGCAGCAGCTAACAAAATAATATCGGTACTCATTTCTTTTACTGCATTTTTCATCATCCTCTTTACAGGCCACCAGGGTGCAGGAATTTCACACGGGCAAAATTTTTTACTGGCACCCATCATGCCCGAAAAAAAACAATCACTTGTTTCGCCTGAAGAAGCCATAGTATTTACAGACATGGTAACCCCGATATTAAAAGCTAAATGTTTCACTTGCCACAACAGCAAAAAAGCAAAGGGAGAACTGGTAATGGAAACGCAGGAGCTTTTATTAAAAGGTGGAAAAAACGGAAAGCTCTGGGACAGTACCGCTGCTGATCTTGGTTTGTTATTACGCCGTGTTCATTTACCAATAGAACAGAAAAAACATATGCCACCACAGGGCAAACCACAACTTACCGAAGATGAAATTGCCATCATCAAACAATGGATAAGTAAGGGTGCTGATTTTAAATTAAAAGTAGCCACACTCCCTCCTGCTGATACATTGCGTCAGCTTGCTGATAAAATTTTTATGCAATCTGAAATGGCAGAATATGATTTTGACGAAGCCAGCCCTGCTGTAGTTAAAAGTTTGAATACAATAAACAGGGTTGTAAGTAATGAAGCCTATGGCTCACCGGCATTAACTGTAAGTTTTTTCAACAGTACCATTTTTAATACAGGCCAGCTAAAAGAATTGTCTGCAATAAAAAAACAAATTGTTACGCTTGACCTTGCAAAAATGCCGCTGACTGATGCTGATATAAAGATCATCAGCGAATTTGAAAACCTGCGCAGGCTTAACCTTAGTTTTACCGGCATCAACGGAACAAGTTTACAGGAGTTACAAAAATTAAAATTTTTAAAAAGCCTTTCCTTATCGGGCACCAATACAACTGCAGCACAATTGCAGTTGCTTAAAAATCTTCCTAAACTAAAAACAGTTTATGCATGGCATACAGCTGCAGCAACTGCCGATATAAATAAATTACAGGCGCAAATAAAAAACATCAGCTTTCAAACTGGCTTTAACGGAGATACCACAATAATGAAATTAACTCCGCCGGTTGTTTTAAATGAAGAAGGTTTTGTTACCACAACAATTCCATTAAAATTGAAACATTATATACGGGGTGCAGCTATCCGTTACACCACCGATGGCAGTGAGCCTGACAGTATTCATGCTTTAGTTTATAAAGGAAACGAAACCATCAGCACTAATACATTCATAAGGGCAAAAGCTTTTAAACCCGGCTGGATAAGCAGCGATATTATTGAAGCAAATTTTTATAAAAGTACCTACCTCCCCGATTCGGTAATTTACCTGGCACCTGCCGACAGCAGTTATAAAGATGAACACCGTAAACTTTTAATTGACAGGGAAAAAGGCGAAGCAAATTTTAAATTGGGTAAATGGGTGGCTTTTCGTAAGAACCGTATGGAGTGTTTATTGCATTTTACAACATCAACACCTATACAAAGCATTACTTTAAGTTGCCTGGTTGATATTGGCAGTTATATTATGCCTGCACAAAAAATTGAAATATGGGGAGGCGATGATGCAAAGAAATTAAAATTATTAGGGCAGCTTATGCCGGAACAACCAACAATGCTCAAACCATCTTATATGAGAGGGTTTGAATGTAAATTCACAACGGTTGCTGTGAAGTATATAAAAATAATTGGCGTACCTGTTGGTAAATTACCGCTATGGCATCCGGGCAAAGGTGATAAGGCATGGATATTTACAGATGAGGTATTGGTGAATTAAATAAAACCGGGGTTTTGCAAAAACTGTCATTGCAAAACCCCGGTCAAATAAAATTAGCTGCTTTTATTTTTTCATGCGCTGATAAACTTCCACGCCTGTGCTGCCATCTTTCCATTTAATGGTTTGTGTATATTCATCCGCACCGTTCATAGTAATGTCCAGGTCAACCTCCTGTCCTCTTACCTGGTAATAGGTTGATACCAATACCGACTCTTTTGATTTATTAGTACCCGTCATTGCAAATTTTCCGTAGCCCATTCCGGTATGATTCTTTTTGGCAGAATCGGAATAGGTATTGCCAAACATAAAATAACCGCCGGCATACATTTTAAACTGGGTGCTTGTACCTGCAGTGGTATCTTTACCTGTAATGCTGTATGATTTTATTTGTTTCCATGTACCATCTAAAGCAGATTTGGTTGCAGTGCCCACTGTTTCATAATCTTCAGTAAGCGAAATTTTCTGATCGCCCCATTGTATATCATGTATCAGCTGTTTATATCCTTTTTCTGTTTTTGTTATGGCAAGTTTAAAATCTCTGGGTGTATCATTTTTAGCAGTGTCGTTTGCGCTGTACACTACACTTTCTGTTACAGTATCCTTGTTAACAGTGTACGATCCAATACCAAAACCGCTCACAGAATCGGCCGGGTTAAAATTGGCATACATCATGTAATCATCTGTGTACATTTTCAGTTGTTGTAAATTGTTGTAAGTGGTGTCCACCTTACCGCCTTTAACGGATTGCGATAACATTTTGTATGCACCGGGCATACTGGCATTTTCTGTTTTGTCGGCACTGGTGCAGCCTGCAATGCGGTAGCGAAAAATAATTTCATGTTTATTGTTTTAATATTAGGAATAAAAGACGATTATGTAAGGAGGGTATTATTTTCACGGGGAGGGGTAAACAACCATTGCACTTATCTGCAAACAAGTTACAAAAATTAAAATGTTAATTCCAAAAACTATTTTAATGCCCCATGATTATTTTATAAAACCCTGCTGCACCAGCCGCAAATACCCATCAAATAATAAAAGCCTATCTTCGCAGTCTACTCCACTCAATAACACGGCAGGTTGTAAGCCGGTGTGGTTTTAAAATTCCCTTCGCTGATTCAGAACATGCAACGTCTTTCCAGCCCCATAAAAAATAATTAAACCAGTAATGGCATTTAAAAAATTAGAACTAATTGAACCCATCCTTAAAGCATTGGCCGCCGAAGGATACAGTACCCCCACTCCCATTCAGCAACAAGCCATTCCATTAGTATTGGAAAGAAGAGACCTGTTGGGCTGTGCACAAACCGGCACCGGAAAAACCGCCGCATTTGCCATACCCATTTTGCAAATATTGTATACGCAAAAACAGCACCGCCCCGGTATTAAGGTGTTAATATTAACCCCAACAAGGGAGCTGGCCATACAAATTGATGAAAGCTTTGCAGCTTACGGAAAATTTACAGGCATTACCCACACCGTTATATTCGGTGGCGTATCGCAGCTGCATCAAACCAATGCATTAAAAAGAGGCGTTGATATTTTAATAGCCACACCCGGCCGCTTATTAGACCTGATGAGCCAGGGCTTTATTGACCTGAGGCATTTAGAAATTTTTGTGTTGGATGAAGCCGACCGTATGCTCGACATGGGTTTTATACACGATGTAAAAAAAGTAATTGTACGCCTGCCTGCAAAAAGGCAAACACTTTTTTTCTCGGCAACAATGCCACCCGAAATACAAAAGCTTGCCAATGTGTTGTTGACCAATCCTGCAAAAGTGGAAGTAACACCACCATCATCTACCGTAGATAAAATTGAACAGAGCCTGTACTATACCAATAAAACAGATAAGCAACATTTGCTGCTGCATTTATTAAAAGACGATGAAATTGTAACGGCATTGGTGTTTACCCGAACCAAACATGGTGCAGATAAAGTGGTAAAATTTTTACACCACGCCAATATAAAAGCCGCAGCCATACATGGCAACAAAAGCCAGAACGCCAGGCAAAATGCACTGAACGATTTTAAGAATGGCACATTAAGAGTATTAGTAGCAACCGATATTGCCGCAAGAGGCATTGATATCGACCAGCTGACGCATGTATTTAATTTCGACATGCCCAATGTACCCGAAACATATGTACACCGCATTGGCCGTACCGGCCGTGCAGGCAATACCGGCATTTCCATTTCTTTTTGCGATGCAGAAGAAAGAACAGAGTTAAGAGATATACAAAAACTCATTGCTAAAAATATACCTGTAGTGGAAGGCCACCCCTTCCCGATAGCTGCAGGCACTTTATCGCAACGGATTATGCCCAAACAACCCCAACCCACTAACAACAGGCAACGCAGTTTTCACAGCAGCGACAGGGGCGGAAGACGTGGCTACGGACAACAGCGTACGGGGAATAAATAATTG
>JAYVPT010000001.1:0-89354 GCA_043757165.1 Ferruginibacter sp. | reverse complement strand
AGCTCCGGGGCATTTTCTATTTATGCAAATGCCTCAGCCAATAACACTGTGTATGGAAAACTTTATAACTGGTTTGCAGTTGTTGATTCACGAGCCTTAGCGCCTGCCGGTTGGCACGTACCTACTTTTACCGAAACGGTTACATTAACCAGTTTCCTGGGAGGATTAAGCAATGCAGGTGGCCCTATGAAGGAGGCCGGATTAACACATTGGATTAGCCCAAATACCGGGGCTACCAACAATAGTGGATTCAGTGGTCTTCCAGGCGGAAACCGCAGTGACAATGGCGCTTATGATTTTATTGGTTTTGGAGGATATTGGTGGACAACTGACGAAAACTTTGTTGCCAGTCAGGCCGCTCAAGCCCGCGGATTGTTTGCCAATTCAATTGAAGCAGCGCAAATTAGTGGCAGCAAGCATTATGGTTTATCCGTTAGATGTATAAAAGATTAACCGATTTGTTTTGAAAGATTTTAAAATTTATTCAGGCATCCATATTAAAAAGTCAAACTATAAAAATAATCAGTATGAAAAAAATTATCCTTCTATCTTTCCTGCTTGCTTTTACGGCTTATTCGTTTGGGCAACAATCTGCACCAAAACAACATTGGACAGATTCAGAATATTATAAAAAAAGTAGAAAACAAAAAACATGGGCCTGGGTATCTACAGGTGTGGGTGCTTCTATATTACTGGTTACATTATTTGCCGATGCCCTTTCCACAGCAGTAACCCTTGGCTAGGGCAAGGCTACCGGCACTACAGCACCTTATCTTATAGGGGCTGCTTGTGTAACCACAGGTGTAGTACTCTTTGTTGCCTCAGGTAACAACAGAAAGAAAGCAAACGCTGTATCAGCTTTCATTAATATGGAGAAGGCACAAGTATTACACCGAACGCTTATCAGAAATCATTCGTTTTCTGCAGTAGGGCTAAAAATAAGTTTGTAACAGATATCGAATCCTGACGGAACTGATGATTTCTCTTTGTTTACCAATTATTACTTAATCATTAAAACTTACAATTATGAAAAAGATTATTTTTTTATCTATTTTAAATGTTTTATTTTTTACTGCCTGCAAAAAGCCAAATGTTACTCCTTCCTGCACTACTGATGCTGCTTCCATTGCAGGAGCCTATAAAATAACTGCGGTAACTTATAAGGCAACAGCAACATCAGCAGAAATGGATTATTTCAATACACTGTACCCAAATGCCTGCGAAAAAGATGATGTTTATACATTTCAAACAAATGGCAGTTACCAGATAAAAGATGCCGGTACTGTTTGTTCACCGCCGGGTGATGATAACGGAACCTGGTCTTTTGTATCAGCCAATAGTTTGATCATAGACGGAGATGCAATTGTACTTGAAAGTTTTGATTGTAAAACCTTAATTCTGGTAAATACGGATACACAGGTAACCGGCGACAGATTGAAACTTACGATGGCAAGGCAATAATAAATTCTCCATCGTAAAAAGCGGGTTAACAGGAACAAATAATTAACGCTTCTTAAAAATAAAACCTTTAAAACAATCAACATGAAAAAAGTCATCCTCTTAATGCTGCTGTTTGCTTTTACAACAACATCCTTTAGCCAAACAAAAGAAACATCCGTAAATAAAATTTATTTACAGTCCGCAGCCGGCATAAGTAACCACAGCGGGGTTTTTTACGAGGCCGGCATTCAGGTTGTGCTTAAAAACAATTGGGTAACCACATTTTCATATCATGGTATAGAAATGAACCCTAAAAGTTTACCTTCTGACTATGAACAGGGCTATGTGTTTTTTATATTTCCTCTTTATGATGAATTTCCTGTTACAAAAATGAACATCTTCAGTTTTACCGCAGGCAAATTTTTTGAGGCTGGAAGAAGAACATGGTTTACCACAGAAGCAGGATTCTCTTTTGTAAATGGAGAAATAATAAATTTTAGCAAACAGCCTGTAGTATGGAACGGACTCTACAAAAGTTCCAATTATTCTCTCAAAAAGGAAAAGAAAACATCAATCGGCGGAATGCTTAAAGCTGATTTTAACTGGGCTTTTTTGCCCTTCATGGGGTTGGGCGCCGGGGTTTTTGCCAATTTCAATTCAATCACCGGTTGGCTTCCAGTTTAAAGTCATCATTGGCAAAATGAATTATAAAAAGAAAAACTTAAGGAAATAAAAACTTATGGCGTTTGTAATAAAAAACATTTTTTTTAACGAATATCATGCTGCTAAAGACCTTTACAAATTTATTAACCGCTTTCTAATGCATTGTTGTTATAAGTTATTGCAAAAAACACAATGGTCCCCAACTGCCATTCAATGAAACAGCAAATTATATGAAAAAAGAACTGCATATCTATGCCAAAGAACTCTTTGATTCTGGTAAAGTGCAGGAAGCCTGGCAGGTATTATTAGCTTTAAACTAATTTGTTTACATTTGTTTACATCAAAACAGGGACATGAAACTTTTTACAACAACCATTATTTTCGTGGCAATTTTAAGTTTGCCGCTGTTAATGCCATCCTGCCAAAAAAATCCCGGCACAAATAATGCTTCTAAAAAAGATACCTGGACGATATTGCAGGATTCTATATTTACTCCTTCATGTGCAAAAAGTGGTTGTCATGCTTCAACTGCCGATGCAACTTATAGCCAGCACAACCTGGTTTTATCAGCAGCAACGGCTTATGATAACCTGATAAATAAAGCTTCAAAAAATGCGGCTGCAAGTGCCGATGGATTGGTAAGGGTAAAACCAGGGGATTATTTAAGCAGTTTATTGTATCATAAAACCGATTGTCAGGCGGGGCATCATTCTGCTAACTATGGCGCCACCATGCCATTGGGCAGCCAGTATTTAACATTAGGCCAGATTGAATTTATTAAACAATGGATAATAAAAGGTGCACCAAAAACAGGAAGCGTTGTGGATGAAACATTATTGACCAATACCACTGTTTGCTCACAGCCTTTTGTACCGCTGGATCCTCCGGCTGCTGCCGATGGATTTCAACTTAAAATAGATCCTTTTACAGTAAGCCCCAATACAGAACGGGAAGTATTTGTAAACAGAAGCACTCCAAATACTGCTGCTGTTTATGTAAATAAGTATATCATGAGGGGAAGGCCCAACAGCCACCATTTTGTTTTATATGGTTTTCAAAATGCAGCACTGCTGCCACCTTTAAATACCTTAAGGGATTTGTACAATTCTGATGGCACCATTAATGTTACCACTTTTTCTCAAATGCAGAATCATCTTTTTTTAGGCGGAGGCACAGATGTGAATGCTACTTATACTTTTCCGACAGGTGTTGCATTAAAAATTCCTGCTGGCACAGCATTGGATTTAAATGCACACTATTTTAATAAACAAACCAGCAGCTTTACCGGCGAAAATTTTATCAACTTGTATACAGTGCCGCAGGCCAGCGTTGTTAAAGAAGCTAAGTCAATAAATTTTGCCAACTATAATTTTTCAATTCCTGCCAACCAGCGCAAAACAATAACCACCAATTTTACCTACTCTGGTGCAGTAACAGTTATTATGCTTACTTCCCATTTTCATAAAATGGGAGAAAGTTTTGTAATAAAAATTTTGGGCGGGCCAAGAAACGGGGAAACTGTTTATACAAATGCCGACTGGCAGCATCCTTTAGTAATAAATTTCACAACACCCATACAGCTGAATGCCGGCGAGGGCCTTACCAGTGTGGTAACTTATAATAATACCAGCAACAAAACAGTAAACTTTGGTTTAACCAGCGAAGATGAGATGAATATCATTTTTGGGTATTATTATTAGTCAGCCTTTAACTTTTACTGCCGCAGTTTTTTTTTATTTTTACTAAATGAAAAAAATAATTCTGGCCCTGTTGTTTCCTTCCTGTTGCTTTGCACAGCAATTTAATTATAAAAACCTGGTGCTGGAAGGTGGAGGCGTACGGGGCATTGCATATGCAGGCGTATTCAGTGTTTTAGAAGATAAAGGTATTTTACAACAAATAGAAAAAGTAGCAGGTTCATCCGCAGGTGCAATTGCAGGTTTATTGGTAAGCGTAGGCTATACAGTAAATGAAATAGACAGTATAATGCATAAATTAGCCGTACAACAGTTTAATGACGGGAAAGGCGGTATCATTGGTAAATACAAAAGGGTAAAAAAAGAATTTGGCATGTACCCCGGAAAAAAAATTGAAAAGTGGCTGATGCAATTGGTAAAACAGAAAACCGGCAAAGAAAATTTAAGCTTTGCGGAATTACATCAACTGCATTTACAAAACAAACTGTATAAAGATTTTTACTGTACCGGCACTAACCTCAGCAGGCAGCAATTAGAAATATTTTCTTTTGAGCATACTCCCGATATGCCGGTTGCTCTTGCAGCAAGGATCAGCGCCAGTATTCCCTGGTATTTTGAGCCCATTGCTCTTGATGATAACAAACAAAAAATAAAAAAGAAAGATACCACTTCTTATATCAATTATTATGTAGATGGCGGCATGCTGTGCAATTATCCAATCAGCATATTCGATTCCTGTGAAAATAATCAAAACCCTTTGCTATGTAGCCAGGTTAAATTCAATCCGCAAACAATTGGCATAAAACTGGAACGGCCCGAGCAGATTGATTCGTTACAAAAAAAGAATTACACTATTCCCCCGTTTTCAGTAACCAATTTTCAGCAATACCTTACTGCTTTCAGCAACCTGGTAATGGAAACATTAAATCGTAAATATCCTGATTTAGCAAACGAAAAAGGCAGAACCATTTATGTAAGCTATGGCAACATACATTCTAAAGTAAGAAAAATGAAACCTGAAGAAAAGCAATTGCTGTTTGACAATGGTGTGAAAGCAGCAACCTGGTTCTTAAATACAAACCAGTAATTACCACTTCTGTCCAAACACTTTCTTCAATATATCTGTTGTTCTTGCAGCAATATTGGTTCTAATATTTTTCTCTTCTATTGCCACCAGGTCAAACAAAGCAGCAGTTGCTTTATCGGTAACAAAACTTGCCAGATCGGGATTTATTTTTTTTATAGTAAGCGGGAAATTATTGTACTTATTAATTACATCTCCGTAATATTTTGTTGCATCTACTTTATCTAACGATGATTTTATTACCGGTAAAAAGGCTGCCATTAATTTTGCTGTTGTTTTCTCCCTGAAGAAATGTGTGGCACTTGTATCACCATTTTTTACCAATCCGATTGCATCCTGCAAAGTCATACTTCTTATAGCATCAGCAAAAATTGGTTTAGCATATCCAGCTGCATCTTCGGCACCACGGTTAATTTGTAAAATGGCTTTGTCCACCATGCTGTTAAAACCAAGGCTTCGCAAAGTGTTCTCCACTTTTTTAGCATCTGGCGGTAATAAAATTTTGTATAACGCATCTTTAAAAAATCCATCTTCCTTATTTAAATGCAATACAGCACCTGCTAATCCCTGGCTCAACGCCTCTTTAATACCCTTGCCGGCTTCAGCCTCTGTAATGCCACCAACTCCGGTTGGTAATTTATTTAATACATCACATCCGCTCAGTAAAATAATACTTAACAGTACAGTAAATAATTTTTTCATGTTGTTGCTGTTTTAGTTTAAAGCTAAACAAGTATCCTGCCAGATTTCCATCTTGCATATAAAGACTGCATTTATGGAGGATTGGGTTGCATAAAGTATATTTGTGCCCCTATCCCTGTCTACCGGCAGCCAGGCCCTTGAGGTGAACAAAAATATATTATTTATTATGACCACACAGCACTTAAGTGAACAGGAAATTATAAGAAGAGAAAAGTTAGAAGAACTTAAAAAATTAGGTATTGATGCTTTTCCGGCACCCTTGTATCCCGTAAACACCAGTTCGGTTTATATAAAAGAAAATTATAAGGGAGAAGAGAATAAGGCTGACTTTGCAGAAGTATGTATTGCAGGCCGCATAATGAGCGTACGAGATATGGGTAAGGCAAATTTTGCTGTGATACAGGACGCTGTAGGAAAGATACAGTTCTATATCAAACAGGATGATATTTGCCCCGGTGATGATAAAACGATGTATCAAACCGTTTGGAAAAAATTAATTGATATTGGAGATATCATCGGTATCAAAGGATATGTATTCACCACCAAAACAGGAGAAACCTCAATTCATGTAAAAGAGTTTACTATCCTTACAAAATCTTTACGGCCCTTACCTATAGTAAAAGAAAAAGATGGTGAGTCGTTTGATGAAGTAACCGATCCTGAGTTCCGTTACCGCCAGCGTTATGCCGACTTAATTGTAAACCCCGGTGTAAAAGAAATTTTTATCAAGCGTACCAAAATGGTAAATGCTATACGTGAATTTTTAAACGAACGTGGTGCATTGGAAGTGGATACTCCGGTATTACAAAGTATACCCGGTGGTGCAGCAGCACGGCCATTCACCACACATCATAATGCATTGGATGTACCGATGTACATGCGTATAGCAAATGAATTGTATTTAAAAAGATTGATCGTTGGTGGTTTTGAATGGGTATATGAATTCAGCCGCAACTTTCGTAATGAAGGTATGGACCGCACACATAATCCTGAGTTTACCGTTTTGGAATTTTATGTGGCGTACAAAGATTATGAGTGGATGATGGATACCACAGAACAAATGTTGGAAAAAGCAGCCATTGCTACAAACGGAACCAGCAAAGTTGCAGTAGGGGAAAAAGAAATTGATTTTAAAGCGCCGTACAAAAGAATAACCATGTACGATGCCATAAAAGAATTTACCGGTTTTGATATTAGTGAAATGGATGAAGCAGGTATAAGAAATGTTTGCCGTGAATTGAAAATTCATGCTGATGAAAAATGGGGTAAAGGAAAATTGATCGATGAGATTTTTAGTGCTAAATGCGAAGGCAACTATATACAACCTACGTTTATTACCGATTATCCGGTAGAGATGAGTCCACTTACAAAAAAGCACCGCAGCAAACCTGGTTTGGTAGAACGTTTTGAACTGATGTGTAATGGTAAAGAAATTGCTAATGCCTACAGCGAATTAAACGATCCTATTGAACAACGGGAACGTTTTGAAGAGCAGGTAAAACTGATGGAACGTGGCGATGATGAAGCCATGTTTATTGATCATGATTTTTTACGTGCACTGGAATATGGTATGCCGCCAACAAGTGGTATTGGTTTTGGTATAGACAGGATTGCAATGCTCTTAACCAACCAACATTCTATACAGGATGTTTTGTTCTTCCCGATGATGCGGCCGGAGAATGTAGATTAAATTAACGATTTACTAATTTAATTAGTAAATAAATTTTACTACCTTCACTTTAAATACTAAATCAATGTCAGCCGTAACATTTCAAAAGCAACAAATAGGCTCAGGCATTTATACAATGCCTGACATTTCCAGGATATTGGGATATCCCCAATCCAAGGTAAGACGATATATTAAAGATTATTGGGACGACCGTCTCGGAAAGAAATTATTTAATGAAACTTATAGCTGGAAAAATGAAAAAATAAAAGCAGTAAATTTTTATGTTCTAATTGAACTATATACATGTTTTCTATTAAGAGAAAAAGGAGCGTCCGCTCAATCTATAATGAAAGCGAGGGGAAGTATGGCTAAAGAATTAAATACCCCTTATCCTTTTGCATCACATAAAGTATTATTAGCGGGTAAGAAAATTTTGTATGAATTAGAAGATTTGATAATTTCTGCTGATGGAAGTAAGCAATTAAACATTGTTGAAATTATACGTGAGTTTGCAAAGAATATAGATTTTGATAAAAACAATCTTGCAGTAAGATTTTGGCCGAAAGGAAAAGCAAATTCGATTGTAGTAGATCCGCATCATCAGTTTGGTCAGCCAGTTATTAATGGTACAAATATTAACGCTGAGGGTATCTTTTCGATGTATGAAAGTAGTGAGCCTATTGAAGTAATAGGTATTCTTTATGACCTTACTGAAAAGCAAGTAAAAGACGCTATCAACTTTTACAAAATTAATGCGGCATGACAGAAATATATCTTGATGAAAACCTTTCGGAATATGTTGCTGATGCTCTGAACTCTCTTAATAAAGGTTACTTTAAAGATATTTATGTACACTCTACTAAAACCAAATTCGGTAAGGGAGAAGTTGATGAGGTAATTATCCCATCAATTGGAAAAACGGGCGGCATCCTTATTACTAGAGATTTAAATATTCAAAGAACCAGATTACAGTCTAACCTCTGTAAACAATTTAACTTAGGAGCTTTTTTTATAAAATTGCCTAAAGGAATGGATAAGCATTGGGAGATAGTGAAACTGCTAATTTCTTCTTGGGAAGAGATTATTGATAAACTAAATTCTGAAAAGAGACCTTTCGCTTTTGAAGTTTCATTGAGAGGTAGGTTTAAAAAATATTAAAATAAAACACATAACTCTTCCCTCACTTCAATTCTCTTTTCCCATTTCTCCCAAAAAAACTATCTTGTCATTTCAATAATAAAGCAGATTGCAGTTTATGAGAAAAATAATGCTGTTTATTTTACTGGCAGTAGTAACATTTTCAATTAATGCCCAAAAAAATATTACCTGTTTAATTAAAACAGAACTTGGTAATATCACTATTGAATTATATCCTGCAAAAGCTCCAACAACTGTGGCTAATTTTTTAAAGTATGTTGATGCACATTTGTACGACAGCAGTTCTTTCTTTCGTGCAGTTACTTTAAATAATCAACCCAATAATACCATAAAAATTGAAGTGATACAGGGTGGTAATGTAGATTCACTGAAAGAGTTTCCTCCTATCAAGATGGAAACAACTCAACGAACCGGTTTGTTGCACAAAGACGGTACCATCTCAATGGCAAGAAGTGCGCCTGTATCTGCCACCAGCAGTTTTTTTATCTGCATTAACAATCAGCCTTCATTGGATTATGGCGGCAAAAGAAACCCGGATGGCCAGGGCTTTGCTGCTTTTGGAAAAGTGATCAAAGGAATGGAGGTGGTAAAAAAAATTCAACAATTGTATCCAACACAGGGACAATATTTTAAACCTCCGGTAACAATTATTTCCATAACACGAATAAAATAGATCATGCAAAAGATTTTTATCCTGTTGTTAATTGCTGCATCGCAAAATGTAATGGCACAAAATTTTGTCAGCAATCAACGGCCTAATAAAGGAGCAGAACGTATTGCTGCATTTAATCAACACCAGGGTGCAATAAATGTATCTGCTTATAAAAAATTACAATGGCGTAATGTTGGACCAGACAATGCAAGTGGTCGATGTACAGATGTGTGGGGTATTTCTGGTAATAAAAATATTGTGTACGCTGCTTTTGCAACCGGCGGCTTATGGAAAACAGAAGATGCAGGAAAAACATGGTTGCCCTTATTTGATAAACAGGGTACCCAATCAATTGGTAATATGGCCGTGGCCCCATCAAACAATAATATTATTTATGTGGGCACCGGCGAAGCTAATATTTTCAGGGCGTCGTTACCGGGTATTGGCATGTTTAAATCTGCCGATGCAGGAAAAACATGGCAACATATTGGCCTGGAAAATACCAGCACTATTGCAAGGGTGATAGTGCATCCAGCAGATGCAGCTACAGTTTATGTTGCTGCAGGTGGTAATGAATGGAGTTATAATAACGACAGGGGTGTTTATCAAACTACTGATGGCGGTAAAACATGGAAAAAAATTTTAGGCAATGACGATAAAACAGGATGTATCGATCTGAGAATGGATCCATCTGACCCCAATATTATTTATGCTTCAATGTGGAACCGCATACGCAAACGCTGGAGCGATCCTGTGCCGGAAGATAACGATCATATTTACAAAACAACCGACGGCGGTAAAACATGGAAGCCGCTTACCAACGGTTTGCCTGATACAAAAAACACCGGCAGAATTGGAATTGATATTTCAAAAAGTAATCCTTCAGTTATTTATGCATTTGTTGATAACCATGATAAAAAAAGAGATCCTAAACCCGGTGAAACTGATCCTTATGGAAGAATAAGAGATATTGTTGTAAAGGGAGTAGAAGTGTATAAGAGCAATGATAAAGGTGAAAGCTGGAACAAGATGAGTGAGAGCAACGATTTTATGGAAAGGTTTTGCGGAACCTATGGCTGGGTAATGGGGCAGATAAGAGTAAATCCCTTAGATGAAAACTGTTTATATATTTTAGGACTGGACATGGCAAAATCGAATGATGCAGGTAAAACATGGAAACGTTTTCAACCAAAAGATACAACAGGCGATTATATACATGGCGATAATCATGCGCTATGGATCGATCCTGCAGATTCAACTTATATTATTAATGGTGATGATGGTGGCGTTGCATTAACGTACGATGGTGGAAAAAAATGGAGAAATTTTTATAAACAGATACCAACAACACAGTTTTATAATTTCACTTACGACTCAAGGGTGCCCTATAATATTATAGGTTCTGTGCAAGACGAGGGCTCGTTTATGGGAAGTATAAAAAATATATTTGGTGTTAAAGACAGCACTATCAGTAAATGGAAATACGGGCCGGGTGGAGAAGGCGTGATTCATGCTATTGATCCCGGTGA
This sequence comes from Ferruginibacter sp., assembly GCA_043757165.1. Classification (GTDB taxonomy): domain Bacteria; phylum Bacteroidota; class Bacteroidia; order Chitinophagales; family Chitinophagaceae; genus Ferruginibacter. Next base: position 78,760 of record JAYVPT010000001.1, on the reverse strand, counting down.
TGCCAATACCATTTACACTTCTTCATTTTATGGCCGCTTAATAAAAGCAAACCTGGATTTACCTGATTCGATTAAGGAAAGAAGCATTGCTCCAAAAAAATCAGCAGATGAGGAGACTCACAGGGGCGAATGGCTGGCGTACACCATGATCTCACCACATAACAGTTTTACTGTTTATCATGGCATGCAGTATTTATTCAAATCTGCTGACAGTGGACATACCTGGAAAAGGATAAGCCCCGATATGAGTAACAATAACAAACAGCGGATGGGTAAAACGCCTTACGCCATTAATCACCAGGCCATAACTGCTGTTGATGAATCTCCATTTAAAAAAGGATTATTATATGTTGGTACTGATGATGGCAGGGTATGGGTAAGTTTAAATGATGGCGGCAACTGGAATGAAATTATTAATGGTTTACCGGTAAATGCACATGTATCAAGATTGGTTGCATCGAAATATAATGAAGGAACAGTGTATGTAACATTAAGCGACAGAAGAGAAGATAATATCACGCCTTATATTTTAAAATCAACAGACATGGGGAAAACATGGATACCAATTACAGGCAATCTGCCACACAGCCCGGTAAATGTTATAAGAGAAGACCCTGACAAAAAAAATATTTTGTACTGTGGAACAGATATGGGAATTTATGTAAGTAATAACAGTGGACAAAAATGGATACCATTGAATAATAATCTGCCGGCTGTTGTTTCTGTGCAGGATCTGTTTATTCATCCCAAAACAAATCAACTGGTAATTGCAACTTATGGCAGGGGCATATATGCTTTGGATGATATAAGTGTACTGCAAAAATAATTGTCAGGATTTTTCAATGTTTAATAAAGATTTTGCTTCTTTTATTGTTGGAAATAATTAATTCAAATCACTTGCAATCCTCAGGTTTAAGCATTAATTTTCATATATAACCAAAATCAAATTATTATGAAACCGATAATCTCTTCCAGGATAGCCGGCATTATTTATGCGCTTGCTGTTGGCACTTTTGGTGTTTTGCATTTTATGAATGCTGAAGAAATGAAAAGTGGTGTTCCCGAATATATACCCGGCGGTATAATATGGATTTATATAACAGGTGCCGGTATGATACTGGCTGCAATTGCCATAATAATAAATAAAGCAACACGCATTGCCTGTTATTTACTGGCAGCTATGTTACTGATTTTTGTGTTTACACTTCATTTAAAGCACCTGTTAAATGGCAATTTTACCAATGTATTGAAAGATACCGCCATGGCAATGGGGGCAATTATTATTGGTAATAATGCTTCTAAATAAAATATTATTTGTGTGTTATTTTTTCTTTGCCATTTTATTTTTTGCAGTAAGATAATCTAAGAAATAGATGACCCGTATTGAAAAGCTATTGGCTTGAGAATTATTAATAGTCTTATCAAAATTTTTGAAGTAATTTTTTTCAAAATCACGGTTAAATGATTCGGAAATATCTTTCCATACAATATTAATAAAACTACCTTGTGCAAACTGCCAGGTATACACCAGGTCGGCGCTAAGGAAATTATAATTTTGATTTACATTTTTTGTAAACGGTTCAGCTGGTGTAACCAGGTTACCATATTTATTTAACTCATAAAACTGTTGCGGTGCCACTTTACTCCAGTAATGTCTTGCCCTTAAAGTAATACCCATTTTATTGGTAAAACTGTATTTCATACTCAACACATTTTCTACTGTTCGTAAATCTCTCCTGGAAAAAATAATCGTATCATTTAAAGGCCCTGCACCAGAATATTGTATTGCAGCAAACCCCTGGCTGTTTTTATGAAACTCCATGCTTAAAGAATTATCGATAGAGAATTTACTGCTGAAACGTATCTTACCAAATAAGGTTGGGCTTATACTTTTTCTGTTAAACACACCACCGGTGCCGCCAAATACTTCTCCGCCCCATGATAATTTTTTAGATTGATTACTATTCCACCACATTGCACCTCCAATTCTTCCTTTATTTTTAAATACTCTTCCCGGTATTCTTGCCTCATAAAAATCATTTACAGTATAACCCCAGTTTACATTTGCTCCTACCCACCATAATTTTTTTGTTTGCCCGTTAATATTCACATTTCCACCACCACTTTGGTACATCATTTCTTTTCTTCCTAATAGATCTATTGGTGTAACCAACCTGCTGTAAAAGGTATTAAAATTCAGGCGCAGCTGGTTGAAAATATGCTTTGGCTTTATCCAGTTATAACCCATCCATAATCCCTGGTCCATTGTATTGTTATTGGTAAAGTACCCCATATCACTTTTGTCATATTTATCATTACTAAGCTCCTGAAAAATATTAAAGTTGAATTTACCGCTGGTTTTTCCAAAATAAATGGAATGGGCATAACCGGTTGTATTCTTTCCGCCTTTACCCAACACATTACTTACGCTGGCACTGCCTCCAACATTCCATTTATTCTTTTTATCATTTAAATCAAATAAAAATGCACTTACGTTAGCATCATAATCACTTCCTGCACGCCATACGTTTGTGTTTACAAATGATACACTACTGTTATGTTTCATTGTTTGATCTAACACAAACACATTATAATTGGTAAGCGGATCGGTTTCGATTTTCCGCTGCTGCTTTGCACTGTTTTCCACTAATGCATATTGGGGTTTTGTAACGGCATTCAAAACGCCGATGCCCAACCCCTTTTGGCTGCGGCCGCTTATTTTTGTTGCGTTTACCAGCCTGCTTTGTTGTGGGTTTTTTAAAACAACTTCGTCGGAATTTAACCTCCCATCCACATCCCAATAATGAATCGGCTGCCCTCCAATACGGCGACTGTAAAATAAATTTCCTTTATTAAACAACTCTGTCCCTTCTGTAAAAAAAGTCCGGTTCTCATCATACTTAACTTCAAAGGGAGTAAGATTTAATATACGTTTATCACTTTGCACCTGTCCAAAATCTGGTATCAGTGTCATATCTAAAGTAAATGCCTGATTTAATCCAAACTTTACATCCATACCGCCATTTACCTGGCTGTTCCAGTTTTTTAAATCCGTTTGATTATAGGGATAATGGTTGGCATAGGTAGAAAAGTAAGGCGCAAATTGTAAACGCAGTGGTGGTTTAATATCAGATAATCCCGTAAGCATTCCTTCTTGTGTTAAAAATCCATTTGCAGTAGGATCGATAGATTGCCAGAATAATTGCTCACCGCTTTTTTGCCTGCGCCTTACAATATTTAATCCCCAATCCTGTATCTTTTTTTTTCCAAAACGAATGGCAGAATAAGGCAGAAACATTTCAAAACTCCAGCCATCATTATTAATTTTTGCATTGCTTTGCCATACTGCATTCCAGCTAAAGTCTTCGCTGTTGCCGTTAGGATTTGGTGCCTGCTTGGCATCCATTTGCTCACCAAGTGGTGTTACAAAATATTCAAAGCCATTTATCTTATCATTATAGGTATCAAAGATCACTCCTACAAAATCATTATTACCAAATCCATCCCGGCCTATTAATTCAGCTGCAATGCTGTCTTTATTTTTTTCGTGAAAATATCCACCGATATAAATGCCTTCGTTATTATATAAAAAATATACTTCGCTTTTGTTATCGGGGTTTTCGGGCTTAAAAGGAGTAGGACGTAATGCGGTAAATTTATCTGCAGCAGTAATGGTTTTCCACTCCGGCTCATCTAAACTTCCATCAATTTTTAACGAGGTTGTAATACGTTGTGCGGCAATTTTTTTCTTTTCTGTCTGGCAGAAAGAATTGGCGGTTAACAACATGCAGCAGCATATTGCTAGTAGTTTAAAGCAATTCATGGCTATACTTTTTTGGTTTGGTTAAGCATTATTCATGGCGTAATAATGCAGGTACGAAATTAAACGTACAAGTGGTTAAAATGTTACCACTCATCAAACAAAAATTCTTTTAGCCTTTTTTTAACAGGAAAAATTACACGAATAAATCTTTATACAATTGTGCTCCGGGCACTACAGAATATTTACTAAGATCTGTAATCCCTTCATTGGCTAATACTTCTTCATCAATAAAAGTATTGCCTGTACATTGTGTGGATGGCTTAGTTAAAATATAATAAGCGGCATCTGCAATAATATCAACAGTACGGCTCATCTTCATCAGCATTTCGCCACCTAATAAATTATTTACAGCTGCAGTGGCTATGGTGGTACGTGGCCATAAAGTGTTGGCAGCGATATTATATTTTTTTAATTCTGCCGACAGGCCAAGTGCAATCATACTCATATCATATTTGCTAATGGTATAAGCCAAATGGTTTTCAAACCATTTTAAATCCATATTAATTGGGGGAGAGAGATTTAAGATATGTGCATTGGTTCCCTTTTTAAGATGAGGAATGCAGGCACGGCTCACCATAAAAGTCCCTCTAACATTAATATCATACATCAAATCAAAACGCTTAGGTTCTGTTTTTTCTGTTGGGGTAAGATTAATTGCACTGGCATTGTTAATTAAAATATCGATGCCGCCAAATTTTTCAACTGCTTTGGCAATAACGTTATCAATCTGATCTTCGAAACGGATATCGCATTGCACTGCCAGTGCTTTACCGCCAGCCTGCTCCATTTCTTCGGCAGCCGAAAAAATTGTGCCGCCGAGTTTTGGATTTTCTTCCACACTTTTAGATGCAATTACAATATTGGCTCCTTCTTTTGCAAGACGTAGACCAATAGCTTTTCCAATACCACGTGATGCGCCGGTAATTAAAACTGTTTTGTTTTGAAAAGACATGATTTGCTTTTTAAGTTTATAACCAAATGTAGTTTATTTAAGTATTACTTAAAATGGCTGCTTTAAAATATTTTCTATTGATTGCTGTTGAGTAAAAAATCTGAAGGATCATTAAACCAAACCCCTTCAGCTTATTAAATAAACTGAAAGGGCTAATTAATTTTGGTGACCTGCAAATTTTATGAGTTTAAACTTACTTCGTAAGTTTTATCTGTATTCAGTGCTTTAGATATAATGCAGTTTGCCTTTACGTCTTCCATGCATTCATCAAATTTTTCCTGGCTTATGACAGGCACTGTTGCAGCTACCACTAAATGAGAGTTGGTGATGGCACCAGCATCTAAAGTAATAGTACAGTTAACATTAATTACATCGGCTGTAAAACCTGCTGCATTTAATACAAAACTTAATTTCATTGCAAAACAGCCGGCATGTGCTGCTGCCACCAATTCTTCAGGGTTAGTGCCAATACCATCTGCAAAACGTGTATTAAAAGAATATTGTACTTTACTTAATACACCACTTTGAGTGGTTAGATGGCCATTGCCTTCTTTACCTGTGCCGTTCCAAACGGCGGTTGCGTTACGTTTCATTTTTTTATTTTAAGTGTTTGATAAATGCTGTCTCTGTAAATCCCACTAATAAATCATTTCCTGTTTCAACTACCGGCCTTTTAATGATGCTTGTATTTTCTATCATTAATTGAATTGCTGCATTTTGGCTGGTTATCTTTTTCTGTACTGTTTCAGATAAGCCCCGCCATGTGGTACTTTTCTTATTCAATAAAACTTCCCAGCCAACCTGTTTACTCCATGCAGTTAATTTCTCTTTTGTTATACCTGATTTTTTATAATCATGAAATGCAAATGAAATTTTATTTTTGGTCAGCCAAACTAAAGTTTTTTTAACCGTATCGCAATTAGGAATGCCATAAACTGTTACCTGTGTCATAATTAAAACTCCGGCAATTTAGGTCTGGTTTTCATAATTGTTTCAATTTTTTCCATTACTTCAGGTGTCAACTTTTCAACTGCATCCAAAGCTTTTAAATTATCGAGCAGTTGTGTTTTTTTTGTAGCACCTAAAATGGCTGTGCTAACGTTTGGATTTTTTATACACCAGGCAATACTTAACGCTGCCGTAGTAACACCCAGTTTAGTTGCCAGGTCGCCCAGCTTTTGTACTTTCTTTACTTTATCATCCATTATCCACCTGTCTTTCAGCCAATCAAATCCCTGCAATGCAAAGCGGCTGTTTTTAGGTACGCCATCATTGTATTTACCAGTTAAAAGCCCTGATGCCAATGGACTCCAGATGGTGGTACCCATACCAACTGTTCTGAAAATATCCAGGTACTCCTTATCAATTTTTTCTCTTTCAAATAAATTGTATTGTGGCTGCTCCATGGTTGGGCCAATTAAACGGTAATGTTCCGCCACACGATGTGCTTCCATAATTTCCACACCACTCCACTCACTGGTACCCCAGTATAAAACTTTCCCTTGTTGAATAAGATGATTCATTGCCCACACTGTTTCTTCAATGGGTGTATTTTTATCGGGGCGGTGGCAGAAAAACATATCCAGGTAATCTACCTGTAACCGTTGCAATGCTTCATTACATGCTTCAATTAAATGCTTGCGGCTATTACCGGTTTGATTGGGTTTATTTTCTTTTCCTCTCCAGCCCCAAAAAGCTTTTGACGAAACGGTATAAGAAGTACGGTCCCATTTTTTCTTTTTCAACACCCGGCCCATCATTTTTTCGCTTTCGCCCAGAGTATATACTTCTGCATTGTCAAAAAAATTAATGCCGTTATCGTAAGCAATGCCCATTAATTCATCGGCAACCTTATCATTAATTTGTTTGCTGAAACTAACCCAGCTGCCAAAAGAAAGTACACTAACCTGTAAACCTGATTTTCCGAGCCGGCGGTATTGCATAAACCTTATTTTAAAAAATTGAAGTGTGAAGTTAGGACAAGAGCAGGAAAGAATCCTTTCGAAATTGGTTAAATAATTTTAATTTTTTATTAGCCATCTACTCAATTATTTTTTCAATATAAATCAGTTTCCCTACAGCATTTATCCCTTCGATTTTAAGCAATAGTTTTTTAGAAACGTCATTATTGTAATACTCAATTCTTACCTTATTATTTGTTTTGTCCATTATTATATTGGGGTTCCAATATACTGTGGTACGCAAATCGGGTTGCTTTAATAAAGCCTTATCATTATAATCCGGGCTAACAAATTGCTTTGGCAGGTTATAGCCTTTTATGTATACGAATGGTAACCCTTTTAATGCAGGTCCTTTTTCGTTCCCCTTTTTTGTATAGATGTATAATGCGCCATCGACAGCGTTAAATCCGGCACCAATCACAATACCGGGTATATATTTTACATAGGCAACTTCCCCCATCCTTAATAAAGAAACTGCATCACCTTCCATTTCAACCTCATCTATAAAAATCAGGGTCGGAAAAAATTTATTTTCAACTTTATTATTTTCAACAATTACCCGGAAGCGGCCAAAAATGCCCCTATATAAATATAAACCCGGCACCCGATACCGGATATAGTCCTGCAAATTTCTGTTTGTTTCTGCCATAGGATCATCAATAACATTTAACTGGTATCCTTTAACAGTACCGCTAAACATCCCAGTTGTGTAAAATTTATCCAATTCATCAATACGCTCCAGTATTGGATTGCCCTTGTATTTTGTTTTTACAACAACTTCTTTAATTGTTTTTACGCCATTAAAAATTTTTGTAACATTATTTGTAAAGGTTTCGATATTTTTTTTAGCTGTTATAAAATCAATGGTGTTTTGCAGCGGGGTAATTGTTTGTGGTATTTCCAAAGTATCGTCCCTGCTTATTTTTAAATAATTTACCAATTCTTTATTTTTATCCATCTGGTAAGCAACTTTTACCGAATCAAAAAAAAGTAAATTTGTTTTTTTAAACCCCGTTTGGCTTACGGGTTTAAGGCTGTAAAATTGTTTGCCCATGCCTTTATTATTTATTATCAGGTTAAGGGCATCGTCTTTTGGTAAGGCAAGGTTCTTTTCTTTATAATTCACAGCAAAGGAAATGTAGTTATCTAATACTTCGGGTTGCAATTCTGCCTTGTTTACTGATTTTTGCCAATTATATTTTTTCCACTGATGGGTAAGTATTACCAGATCAATATTTTTATTATTACCGGTTTGTAATAATGAATCTGTGTTTTGATTAAGTGCTTTCAATTGTGTATTAAAATATAAATCCCGGGTTATAGAATGTATGGCAGGCTTATTACTAAAATTTACATCTGCAACAGATACTGATAAATTGGTGAACATGGTATCGGGTAAAATAATTTCGATACTGTTCTTTCCTTTAGGGTTTGTGTTTATGGTATCGGCATTTACTAATAGCTGATCTTTAAAACTGCTATCGCTAATAAACACGAGCCTTTGTTGCAAAGGGTTCCAGTATTTATCAAATAAATTGAGTTGCATTAAACCTGCCGGCACTTCTGCTATTGAAAATTTAGCTGTGTAAATTACCATTTCATTTGGTATTTCCAGATCAGCTTTATACACCTGGTAATTGCCCATTTGTGCCAGCAGGTGAAGGTTATTTAAACTATCGTTTTTTTTATTTTTTATAATGCTATATTGAAGTTCCCTGTTAATAATTTCGGTATGAAATGAAACACCGTAGCGGTTATTAAAAGGCAAAGGGGTTTGCCTTATATTGCCACTTTCATCTTTCCATACTGCCATATAACTTTTATGCGGCATTGGATACAAAATAAATTTACCCAGTCCCATACTATCGGTAAAAAAGGTATCTACTTTTTTATTCTTTTCCACTTCAATAATCTGTCCGTTAATTATTGCCGGGCTGCCGTCGGTATAACTGGCTTTAAAAGCGATATGATTTTCCAATTCTGCAATCATCTGTCCACCTTCCGGAAAAAATTGCAAATTTTTTATTTTGTTTACAGCGATACTATCGGAATTATTTTCTTTGTTGTAAACCGTTAATGTTTTTTCGTACACATTGTTGCTGTCATCAATTATCATGGCTTTTGTAAAAGCCCTGAATTGTATCATTGCACTTTGTATAGTATCCGGTATTTCAAAATCACCATTACAACTGCCTTCTAAAATGGGATATTGTTTTTGTTGCAGTAGCTTTCCTTTTTCATTATAGATAGCCACATAAAAGTTAGTGGCGGTAATGGATATTTCGCTTACATTATACAAGTAGGCTTTAAACCAGATTGTTTCGCCGGGTAGGTAAATATCCTTATCAAAATGTACATGCATTGTTTGAAAAGAAATAACAGAATCGGTATTTCTTCCTGTAGTTTGTGAAAAAGTCTTTGTGGCAAAAAGTAAACTAAATACGAACCAACAATAATGAAAATAAGTTTTCATAACATTATTTATTCTATAAATTTTTCAATATGAATCATTTTCCCTTCATCATTAATACCTTCTAAAACCAGTTTTAATTTTTTACTAAAATCGTTATTATAAAAAGTGACCTGTATTTTACGGTTAGCGGCATTGGTTAAAATATAAGGCTGCCATAATAAAGTTGTTCTGGCATCGGTGCCCATTGTGGTATTGGTTTGCGAATAATCAGGCGCATAAAATTCTTTAACAGGTGAATAGCCTACAATTTTCACCAGTTTTAAATCGGTGTCTTTGGGCCTTCTGTCAATCAGATCTTCTCCCTTTTTCATGTAAATGGCCAATGCCGGTGGCAAGCCTGCCCGGCCTGCAAATTTTGGAATGTGTTTAATGTAAGCAACATCTTCTATATTTATTCTTGATACTTCTTCATTTTCTGCTTCCCTTCCGTTAATAAACAATACCAAAGGCAATTCTTCGTAACCTCTTTTTATTACAAAAGCTTTTACGCCTCCTTTATTACTGATACTTACAGTAGGTATTTTACCCAGCACATAATTATAAACATCAAATTGTGATTGTGCCATTTCATCATGCAATACATCAAGCGAAAATGAATTTGCAAGGCCTTTAAATTCAAAATCGGCATATTTTTCATCCATTTTAAGCATCGGGTCATTTTTCCAGTTATTTCTGCCGCCGCTTTTTACAACTATTGCCTGCAGGGTTTTATCTGTATTAAATTTCTCTTTGTTGTTTTTGTAATAATTAAATAGCGATGCGGTTTTATTAAAAGCAATACCTGTTGTATCGGGTATAAAATAATTGCTGTAATTACTTATTGCCGTTGGCTGGTTATGCGTAAAATTTGATGTACTAAAAGCCATCTGTGTATTAAATTGTTTACTCTTATTAAAAGAAAACAATACCCTTGCAGTATCGTAAAAAATAAATCCGCTTTGCCTTAGCAAACCAAGACTGTCCGGTTTTATTACATAAAAATTCTGGGTGCTGTCTTTAGATTTTATTATGAGGTTAACAAATTCATCTTTTCCGGTTTTTTGCATTACCGCTTTATCCACCTGCCCGTAAAAGCTTAAATAATTATCAGCGGCGTACCTGATTGCAGGCATTTTTCCGGCCAGCAAGTTATCCCAGTTATACCTGCGCCAGCCATGTGTTAACATCACCAGGTCTAAATTTGCTTTTAGTGCAGCATCTGTATTGTTTGCAAAATAATAAACAGGGTTGTGTATATAACCTTTTACATCGCCTCCTAATAACAGGTTGGTTATAATTGTTGAATTAGTTGCGTCACTATTTAATGCTGCATCGGTAATACTTAGCGACAGGTTTGCCGGTACAGTATCGGCCACTTCAATTTCTATATGATTCTTTCCCCGTTTTGCAGTACTTATTTCTGTGTTGGTAATTGTTGTGCCAAGGGTATAATTATTGTTATTGATAAATGCAATACGCTCTGCCACCGGTTGCCAGCCAGCATCAAAAACAGTAAGCTGCATAGTACCCGTTGGTAAACTGCTTACCGGAACTGTACCTGTAAAAGGTTCTGCCGCCGGTACCAATAAATCTGTTTTGTAAAATACTTTTTGATACATGTACATCAATACATGCAGGCTATTGCCGGGCAATTTATTTACAACATTGAATATTAAATTGTTTTTTTGAACAATCAGTTTTAATGATACACCAACAGTTTTGGCTTTGGGTAAAAATTTTTGCTGTAACATCCCTTTATCGTCTGCCCATTCGGCATAAAAATTTTCGTTGGGCTGTACTTCCAGATCAAACCTGCCCATACCATCGTGTGTTGCTTGCAGCGGCATTATCACTTCGCCTGTTTGCTGTTTTTTTATTACACCATTTATTTCAAAGGGTAAACCATTATTATAATTGGCTTTAAAGGCAATGGTATTCCTTGTGCCTTCTATAATATCACCGCCCTCGGGGAAAAATTGCAGTGATGTTGTTTTAAGTTGTTTGCTGTTATCGGCTTTTGCATCATTATTGATCAGCCTTATTGCTTTGGTAAATAAAAACGTGGTATCAAAGTTCAGCATCCAGGTGGTATAAGCCCGGCAGATCAGTTGTTTGCTTTGCAGGCTGTCCGGTATATCAAAATGACCATCGGCGGCAGCGCTAAAAACAGGACAAAGCTGTTGTTGTATAAGTTTACCATTTTCATCGTACAGGGCAGCATAAAAATTGGTGCTTCTCGCCGATGGAATATCTTCTTCAAACAAATAGGCTTTAAACCAAATGGTTTCACCGGGCAAATAAGTTTCTTTATCAAAATGAATATGAATTTTTTCCTGTGGAAAATTTATACCATAAAGGTTGATATTGTTTTCTATAATTTGAGCGCTAAGCCCTACAGGAATAAATAATGTAAGTACAATACAGCAGAAATAAAAAGTTTTGGTCAGGTATGGCATACATCAAATATTGAAAATTAAATATAACAATAATTATGCGTCTGATAAGAAAGAGAAATTATTAAATGCCTTAAAACAGAATACCGGCCTGGTATTTTAATACTCCGGAAATTGTGAAGAAGAAACTTTTATAATAGTATTGGTAGGATTGATTACATGCTTGTCTTTAAAGTCCTGGCTGGTTTCAAATCCGGTTCCATTAATGATCTGCATTTTGGTTCTTATCTGCACCGGCTTATCGGTATAAAACTGGTACACAGGCCGGTTCCTGTCCCAATACAGTTCGTTACAATACAGGGTATCGCCGTTTTTTAATCCTATAAAACGTATACTGTCTCTTAATAAAATTTTACTCTGGCTCTCGATATACTTTGCATATTTGGCATCCAGTATACTTTCGATCTTTGAAGAATCGTTATAAAAATCAACATGTATTTTTTTGGGAAATTCAACATAAGGCATGGTATCCTGCACCCTTAGCATTAAAGGAGCTGATAGTTTTGCCCTGGCTTTACCGGCAAGTGTATAATTAATATCCACTTTAACCGCTTCCTCCACGCCTAATTTTTTTACAATAAGCTTATCAATCTCTTCCTTACTGTTTTCGCAGGCTGATAAAAAAATGCAGCCCAAAATAAAGACTGCAATTAATTTAAGATAAGTATTTCCTAAAATCATTTTTAATTATATTTCCGTTTTATAAACCAGCTGGCGTTCATAGAAACCCCAATGCTGAAGCGTACCATATTTTCACGAACATTGGTTTTCTTATCGCCCCTGCCACCTATTTCCAAAGCTGTATTTAAAACAACATATTCGTAATTGTAATAGTTTATTCTTTGTAATGAAGTTAACGGCATTCCTGTTCCTAAAGTAAATCCATAATCGGGGCGGCTGTTATTGGTTTTAATGTAATCAGGTCCGTAAAAAAATCCGGCCCTGTATTTTACAAAGTTGAAATATTTTTTTACCGGTGTACCAATTTTTGCAGGGTAATACTGGCCTCCCACCCTTACCACCCAGTTATTTTGTACCTGGTCGGTTTGCCCGTAATACCTGTAACTGCTCCAGTTGCTCATTTCATAATCGGCACCAAATAACCAATGCTCATCCGTATAACTAAATCCAACTCCCAATGTTGCAGGATATTCAGCAGTTCCTTTAACATTCTTTTTTTCATAAACACTGTCAATACGATAAGTAGCAGTATTGGCATCGTAATTAAAGGTTTCAACTACCCGGTCATTTGAAGCATTTAATTTATGCTGCAGGTTACCATAGGCGCCAAACCTTAATACTTTACGGGCTTCACCCTTTTTATCTTTATTTAAAACTATATCGTACTGCAGTCCGCCATTAATAAAAAGCCCTCCAAGTGTAGTTTTGTTTTCGGTATTGGATTTATAATAATCCACTGTATCGTTAATAAATATCTTTTTGGTACTGTAATCTTTACTGCCAAACGTATAACCTGCATTAATACCAAGGCTAAAGTTTTTTATTTTTAATCCTGTACCTATAAAAGCCTGGTTAAGGCCACCGGTACCTTCATACAATGTATATACACTGTCAATGCCACTAATCCTGGCCCTGTTTTCTATTTTGTAGTTGATTTTTGTAACCGGTTTTAGCCCGAAACTCATTCCCCAGTTAATATCTTTTTTACGCATTTTTTCGGTTGTAAGCGGAAAACCCAATTGCAAATAAGAAAATATAGTATTAGTTGAAGTAAACTTTTTAACCGGGTTGGTACTTTTTAAAGTCCTTACATCTATTTCGGCACCAATATCAAAAATGGTATTGGTTAAACTCGCCAAGGTGGCGGGATTTACAAAATTTATACTTTGATAATCGATTGTAGCTGCAGAAATGCCCCCCATGCCACGGGTAAAAATATTATGATTGGGAGCCAGATCGCCTAAACCATACCTGGAATAAGGAGAGTTTTCCTGTGCAAAAGCCGCTGTATAAAAGCCACAAGCTACAAAAAGTACGGGTAAAAATTTAGCCATTGTTAGTTTCGCTGAGTGCATAAAGTCCTTTAAATAAAAAATTACTGTCGGCAAATATCTTGTTTTTAAGCCGACGAGCAAAATAGGCTGAATCTCCCCCGGTTAAAACCACGTTAAAGTTACCGTATTTAGCGGTATATTCATCAATAAAACCGTCCATTTCATAGGCAATTCCTGCAATTACACCACTTTGCATATTTGTTTTGGTATCGTAGCCAATTATGGGAAAATTCCACTCGGCCTGTACTGCAGGCAGCTTATCTGTAAAAACCTGCATGGCTTTAAAACGCATTTCCATACCCGGCGAAATACTGCCACCCATGAACTGGTGATATTGATTAATAAAATTATAAGTAATGCAGGAACCAAGGCCAATTACGAGGTTATTTTTACCGGGATAAAAATGAACAGCTGCTGCAGAAAGTGCCAGCCTGTCGGAACCAATAGTTTCAGGTTTACCCACCGCAGCAGTAAAATTTGCTTTAGTAAGATGAGAAAGTTTATGAAATTTTGTTTGGGCTGCCAGTAAGGTTTCAATAGCCGGGTTATGGTTGATAACAGAAGATAAAATTGTTTTATGAGGTTGATGAACATATAATACCCGTTCTATGGTAAACAGTTCTTCGTTGGGTAATGTTATTTCTTCTGTAAACACATCATCGTAAAAAACAGCGAATTTTAAACGTGTGTTCCCAAAGTCAAAGCAAAGTGTTTTCATCTTTTAGAAAATTAATTATTTGTTTTGGTTTAGAAGTTTAGGGTTTAGGAGTTTAGTTTATCTTCCCTGATAAAATTATTGCCTATTGCCTATTGCCTATTGCCTATTGCCTATTGCCTATTGCCTATTGCCTATTGCCTATTGCCTACTGCCTACTGCCCATTGCCCATTAAACATCAAACCCTTTTAAATCTTTAAAATGCCCGTTTAACTGTATTCTTTCTTTTAATATTTCCATTTCTTCAATTACAGGTATTACTTTTTTCAGATGGCGTTTTAAATATTCCTGACGCTGTAATTCATGTAACAGTTGCACCAATTCATACTCTTCCTTTAGCGAAAGTCCTGCATGATGGGCCACATCATAACTCCATAATTCTTCATCCGGTTTTTTAAACTCCTTACTTATTTTAAGGAGTTTATGCAATTCCCTTATTGCAGTAATAATATGCTGCATTAAAACCCGGTTTCCGCTTTCAACATTTGCAGGATAATTTACAATAGCACCACTGTATAATTTTTCCGGCAATTCTTTTATTACTTCTAAAATTGTAAATACTTCCAGTCCTTCGGTTTTAATGTCCATTTTACCATCTTCATACACCGTTATTATTTCCACTACTTTTACTAAGGTGCCGGTATCATTCACTTTATTATCTATCACTGATGGAATGCCGAATGGTTTTTTAGTTTCAAAACATTCCTTAATCAGTTGCTTATATCTTGGTTCAAATATATTCAGGTTAAGTTGCTCACCGGGATATACCACAATGCCAAGGGGAAATATGGGAATAAAATTTGTCAATGTTCTTATATTTTTGAATTTTTATTCATCTCTTTTAAAAAACTGTACTTTAAAAAAGTGTACCATGCCGTAGTTTTTGCAATAAGGTATCCTTCCCAGCCATCTAAAAAGCCAAGAAGTAAAATATAATGCTGAAAAAAAGTTAATCCCGGTGCTATACGCAACTTAAAAAAGCTGGCTTGTTTACCCTGCAATTTATATTTGGTTGCATTTAACCTGGCGTAAGCAACAGTTTTGCTGATGTATTCATCAATATGCCGGGTGGTGTAATGCAATACATTGCCGGGCAGCATTACCACTTTAGTATTGGTATCAATCGTCAGACCTTCATGTACTGCAGCGGTATTCCACTTAACCTTATTGCGGTTAAATAAACGGATATGTTTATCGCCAGCCCATTCGCCATAACGTATCCATTTATTACAGAAGAAATTTTTGAACTTAAAATTGTACACGGAGTCTTCATCTTTCAATTCCAATTGCATTATAGCTGCTTTCAGTTCCGCATCAATTGCTTCATCTGCATCAAGGTTTAGTATCCAGTTGTACTTTGCCACATCAATACCTTTATTTTTATTTTGTCCATAGCCATCCCAGGTGGTTTTAATAATTGTGGCACCAAATTTTTTACAAATTTCAATTGTGTTATCGGTACTGCCGCTGTCTACAATTATAAAATTATCGGTAATGCCCTGCAGGCTTTGCAGTGTGGTACCAATTATGTGTGCTTCGTTTTTTGTTATGATGACAACCGATAGTTGCATTGCTTGATTCGCTTTTATAAACTGCTTCCGGTTGCAAAGAAACAATAAAGAGTAACAAGTTAAACGCCTGCTCAAAATTAATTTGTTACTTTGCTGCATGTGGCAACAACAGTTAACTGAAATAAAACAAGGTAATAACAAAACAATTGCCCGATGTATTTCATTAATTGAAAATGAAGTGGCTGGTTATGAAAGTTTACTGGAACAGCTTCCATCATCTGCCACACCTGTAATTGGTATTACCGGCCCACCGGGTGCAGGTAAAAGCACATTGGTAGATTCATTAATAGGTTTATTGGTTAATTCGGGAAAAAGGGTTGGTGTTATTTGTGTTGATCCTTCTTCACCATTTAATTTAGGTTCTTTACTTGGTGACCGCATACGTATGAATGAGTGGTACAATAACCCCAATGTATTTATCCGCTCATTAGCTACAAGAGGTTCTCTGGGTGGTTTACATCCAAAAATTATTGAAATAAGTGATTTACTAAAGGCTGCCAGTTTTGATTTTATTATTATTGAAACTGTTGGTGTGGGACAAAGTGAAGTTGAAATTGCCGGGCTTGCAGATGTAACTGTTGTGGTAGTGGTGCCCGAAGCCGGTGACGAAGTACAAACCATGAAAGCCGGGCTGATGGAAATTGCTGATGTGTTTGTGGTAAATAAAGCCGACAGGCCTGATGCAGATATGTTTGTGAAAAATTTACGGCTTATGCTTGCGCCTTCATTCAGCAATCATGCTATGCCGGTACCGGTTATAAAAACCATTGCATCGCAAAAAAAAGGGATTGAAGAGTTGTGGGGGCTTGTAACTAACATTCAACAACAAATTGGAAATAACAAACTGCACTTTTGGTTAATGGCAGAAAAAGCCTTTCATCTTATTGAACAAAAAAGGATGAAGGATGTTAGTAAGGAGGAGTTGAAAAATAAGATAGCAGCTGAAGGAAGTACATTTAATTTATACCGGTTTATTAAAAATTATTATTGATGGAAATTATACCCAACGAAAACCTGCCGCATATTTATAAGTGCGAACCTGCAATGGTAAAAGTAGTACCAGGAAAAATATATTCCTGGTGCACCTGTGGCCTGAGCGAAAAACAACCTTTTTGCGATGGTACCCATAAAAGAATTGAGCATTCCATTAATGAACATAATGAACCGGTACTGCCTTACAGAAGTTTAAAAGTAGAATTTGAAAAAGAAGAAGAAGTTTGGTTTTGCCAGTGCAAACACACAAAAACACCTCCGTTTTGCGACGGTACACATAATACACTAAAATAAAAATCATTAATCCCAATCACAACCAATCGGCGCACCCGGTGGCATTTCCTTGTGTATGGTTGGCTTTGCTTTTTCAGGTGCTTTCATTCTTTCCAGTGCTAAAATAAAATTAGCCAGTTGTGTTTCATCTTTTATAATTTTTTGTTGTGCCTCTATATATTTTTTTAAATCGCTCAATGATTTTTGTATCACAGCTCTTGAAATAAAAGATGCATTATCATCTACACTAACAGCTAATAAATAAGTAAGCAGTATTTGCTGGGTTTGTTGCTGAATTAATTTTTCCATACCTGTTTTGCCTGCAGCTTTCCAGGTTTTGTTTATTAAAATATTTGTCATTTCATTTAAACCGAGCCCACTATTAGCGGCTTCGTATTCCACCATCCTGTTTATTCTTTCTGTATTAAATAAAAAAGATAAAGGGAAGTCTGCCGCAGTTTCTGCCGGTGCCAATGCATCAAAAGCAAGGCCTGTTCTCTTCTTAAACAATTCTCTTGTAAAACCATATCCTGCCGGCCGTGGTGGAATTAATTTTACAATATCAGCGGGCAGCAATAAAAATTTTGGATCAATACAATCTGTAACTGCATTCAATGCTTTTAACTGTTCTTCTTTGGTTAATGATTTTGTTACCAACTGCCCATCGCCACGCAATGCATAGGTATAATTTAAACCACCAATCCATTTTGTTACAGCTTCCAGTTGATAACGGTGGTACAGGTACACCGGCACTAATACATCTTCCAGCATTGCCATAGGTATACCGGGACGGATATTTTTTTCGCCGAACTGTGCCAGTGCTTTAGTTCTTACTTTAATCACTTCGTTTAATTCTGCTATGGGATTACCGCCGTTATCCCACAAGTGTGCGTAAGGATGCAAACCACCTGCGGCTCTAGCATCCCTGTCGCTTATAAACTGTAACCCTTTTTTTGTGGCATCAGTTAAAATTTTATTCAGTGCTGTCGGTTCATTTATTGCAGTAGCAAAATCCTGATAACCCCAGGTAATGGCAACTTTATCCCAGTCACCGATCTTATTGTCATAAGCATTGTTTAAATCAATTTCGCCTTTGGCATTTACCCTCGCCAATGGATGCGGATAGTCCATAACACTTGCCCGGTTATTTATACTGGATGCATAGTTGTGCATTAAACCCAAAGTATGCCCTACTTCATGTGCGGCTAATTGCTTCAATCTTTCCAATGCCATCTTCAACATTTTATCATCTGCAGGCATCCCATTTTCAAACGGTGCCAGCAATCCCTGTGCAATTAAATAATCCTGCCTTACTCGTAACGAACCCAGTGATACCTGCCCCTTAATAATTTCCCCGGTACGTGGATCAATTACTGATGATCCATAACTCCATCCCCTGGTGGAACGATGTACCCAGTTAATAACATTGTAACGAATATCCATAGGGTCTGCGCTGTCAGGTAATACTTTTACTACGAATGCATTTTTATATCCTGCTGCTTCATAGGCCTGGTTCCACCAGCCTGCACCTTCCAGTAATGCACTTCGTATCGGCTCTGGTGTGCCGTTATCTAAGTAATAAATAATGGGTTTAACCGGTTCACTCATCGCTGCATTGGGGTCTTTCTTTTTTAAACGATGGCGGATGATGAAATTTTTCTCAATAGGTTCGCTTACCGGTGTGCTGTAATCAAAATAAGAAGTATTGCTAAAACTGCTTCTTGCATCAAATACCCTTGGCTGGTAATCATTATCGGGCAACTGTACAAAAGAATGGTGCATGCGTAAAGTAATGGCTTCGGTTGTTGGGGTGACTGACTGTACAAAACTTCCAACAGTTCCATCTGCATTGATTAATGTAATAGTGGCTTCAATTTCGGTATTAAGTGGAAAATTTTTCGTTCTTTCCAGGTAAATGGCCGAACGGGTTTTATCAAAAGTATAACTGCCCTGTTGTGCCAGGCGAATACGGTTAGCAACCCTCATAGCGTCTCTTAAAATAAAATCGGTGGCATCTACCAGCACACTTTTATTTGTTTCTGCTTCTACTGTAAAACCCCATAATGTTGACTGGGCAAAGGATTGCTCCACGGCTCTTTTTTCATTGGCATCTTTTGTAACGGCCCGATAAGCATAATTTGATGCTATCATTAAAATCTTTCTTCCTACTTTACTAAATTTTACAACTCTTGTTTCGCCTAATAAACCCCTGTCTAATCCAATATCATTGGAGCCTAAGCCTGCCGGTAATGATTGTTGGTATAAAATTTCTGTATCTGTTTTATTTATCTCCAGCCATATTTTTCCTGTGTTTTCTTCCCAATAAAAATTTAAAAAGCCTTCCTGCTTTCTCATGTCTTTTGTTTTTTCTTCAATGGTTGGCAGTTTTTGTGCGTAAGTAAATGAAGAAAGCAGCAGTAAGAAAAAAAAGAAATATTTCATGTGCAGTAGTTTAGTACACACAATATAAAGAATCTTGAATATTTAGAAGGAAGGATAATGTTAGATGGAAAGATTATACCTGATCGGTGCTATCTTTATTATTCTTCCACCAGCGGTAACCAATAACGCCAACGATGGCAAAAGGGGCCATCATTAAGTACAATATACCCTGGTTCATTCCCTTTGCAGGTTTTTCGCCTAATTGCGATGTGGTTTTTGTACAAACCGAGCACTGTGCAGTTGCCGTAGTGTTATAAACTGCCATACATAAAACAAATACCAGTATAGTTGAAAATATTTTCATGTAATGCAGCAAAGCTACTAAACAATCTGCCTTAACTGTTAATTGTTTAACAGAAATTTTAAAAAAATACGCTGTTAAAACACAAACTTGCTTTTACTTTGCTGTAAAATTATTCATCACATGTTAAGATGTTTTTTTATTCTATTTACAGGCTTATTATTTGTTACAGCCACAAGTGCCCAGACTGTAAAAAAAGCTATTCCATTTTATAAAAACGGAATAGTATACAGAGATAAAGGAATGTTTAACGAAGCAATAGGTTCTTTTAAAAAAGCCATAGCACTGGATAAAAAATACGACTCTGCTTACCTTGAACTCAGCAGTATTTTTTTAAAAATAAATATGGCAGACAGCGCAATTACACTTCTTAAAAAGGCAGTGAAGATTAACCCCGCATTTACCAGTGCTCATTTTACTTTAGGAATTATTTACAGGGATTACAAAAGAATTTCGGGGGAAGCAATTGTACATTTTTTGAATGCATTAAAAACAGACAGTACCAATAAAGTAACACTCTACAGCCTTGCATGGTGCAATAATGATAAGGGAAATTATAGAGAGGCTGTTAGCTACAGCATAAAAGCACTTGAAATTGATAACAATTACCGGCCTGCATATAATGAACTGGCACATGCTTACCGTAACCTGAAAACATACCAGGAGTGTATTGATCAGTTTAAAAAAAACCTGGCAATCTCTGTTACTGATCAACCCTTATATTATAGTGCATTATGTTACCTTGAATTGAAAGATAAAGCGGGCGCAGAAAAAATGTATGAGGAGTTAAAAAAAATAAATCCCAAATCTGCCGACGGGTTGCGTAAAAAAATTGATGCCGTACAATAATTTTATTGTACCTCTGAAACGAAAGAACTATTGTGAAAAATTTCCTGGTCGAAAAATTTTGGTTCCGTTACAAATGCTTTCAGTTTTCCTTTCATAATTGTTGATGACAACAGATCATCTGCCCGGTACGCTACAGGTGTTTGTGCACTCAGTAACTTTTTTGCAGCTTCCAATGTTATTGCGTAAGCATGTGTACAATCGTGAAAACCGGCTTTTTTTAAATGTGGGCTGAATGGTTTTGGTAAAAGGTTACTTACCATTGTATAACTCCATTTCATCAGGCCAAGCCAGCTTAAAATTTTATACAACCATTGTTTTCTTTTTAATGCAGGAGTAACTTTTTCATGTTTTAAGTAACCTAAATATACCAGCTCCCAATCTGCAGGCAATTCTTTCAATGCGTGCGGTAATAAAACAAGATGATCATATAAAGGCAGTATATCATCTTCTAAAATCAGTACTTTTTGCCAGTTATGCTTCAGCATTTCTTCATATACCATACGGTGAGAAAGTGAGCAGGCAATTTCTCCCAAATTAAGCGCTTTACCCTGGCGCTGCATTTGTTTTGCTTTTTGTTCATCATAAGTACCGTTCCTTTTTACTTCCCCGTAATTTAACTGCAACTTATCTGCACCCCAAAAAAAATCAAACGATAATCCTTGTAAATGCTGCTGCAACCGTTGATGCCGTTCTGTAAAACGGGGAACAGACACTACAAATACCTTATCAAAGTATTGGTGAAAAAAAAGACTTAAATCTGCAGAAATATCCATCTGTACTAATTTTACGATTGTAAAAATAGTGGATTTATAATTCCTCTATTAAGCGTTTTATGAGTAAATTACCCCGCTAAATCAATATAAAGACAGAATAAAATAAAATTGTATTAATTTGTCTTAAATTATTAGCCAATAAATTACTTAATGTCAAGACTGGAAAATATTCCCCGATTAAGCGGTATCAAACTTAGAAAAAAGGCGCCTGATTATATTCACCTATCGCTTCTCTTAAAAGATATTAACGAGGCAATAAAAAATTATGCCATTGGTGATTTACTTGATTTAGGTTGTGGCAATAAGCCGTATGAAGAATGGTATAACCCAAAAACAATCTCTCAAATTGGTTGTGATGTAATTCAAAGTCATAAGAACAGGGTAGATGTTATTTGTCTTGCAACAGATTTGAAATTTGAAGACAAAAAATTTGATACAGTATTAGCAACGCAGGTTTTAGAGCACGTGTACGATCATCATGCTATGGTTAAGGAATCATACCGGGTACTAAGGCCTGGCGGGCAAATGATTTTAACTGTACCATTTACCTGGGAATTGCATGAAGAGCCCTACGACTTTTTCAGATTAACCAAACATGGATTAAAAGAACTTTTTGAAGAGGCTGGATTTGAAATTGTGTATATTAAAGCAAACGGAGGTAAATGGGCTGCAGCATTTCAAATGTTTATAAACACAATTTATTCTACTTTTAAATACAAAACAGTTAGGTCGAAAATTTTGAAAATACTTTTTATGGAGTTGCGATTAACCTGGCTGCTTAACCATATTGCACTACGGATAGATAAAAAATATTTTGATGAGTGGTGGACCTTAAATTATCTTGTGGTTGCCAGAAAAAGATAATTATGGAATTAAAAAGCCCGGTTACTTATAATAGTAATGTTTCCTTGTTAAGAAGCTTTGAAACAGAGAAAATAAAAGCATTATATTTCAAAGAAACAAAAATTGACATATCCCGTTTTATTAACGGGATAAAAGAAATTGAATTGTACCAGTGTAATGACACCGGTTACCGGTTTTATTATCCTTTTAATATTTATGGCGATGATAAATTTTATCAGGATTTAAACAGATTAAACAGTTGGTATTACCAGGATAATCGATGGGAGCATCCCCTTGCTCTTACCTTTCTTAATCCTTCCGATAAAATTTTGGAAATAGGATCAGGAGATGGTTTTTTTATTAAGCTATGTAAAAAAAATAATATTAGCGATATAACAGGACTGGAGCTTAACACAGCGGCAGCCGCTAAATCGACGCAGGAAGGAAATATTATCCATAATGAAACCATACAGGATTACAGTGCAAATCATTCTGAAGAATATGATGTGGTTTGTAATTTCCAGGTATTAGAGCATATTGTGGATATAAAATCATTTATTGACTCTTCGTTACTAGTGTTAAAAAAAGGAGGTAAAATGATTATTGCCGTTCCTAACAACAACCCATATTTATTTGAGTGGGATGATTATCACACTTTAAATTTACCACCACATCATGCCGGACTATGGAACAAAGCTGCCTTTAAAAACATTGAAAATACTTTCCCCATAAAAAATACCCATTCATTTACTGAGCCCCTTGGTGAAATGAAACACTGGTTTTCAATAAAGATTAATCACACACACAAAACTAACCCAATTAAAGCATTTTTTCTTTCATTAATTCCCCGCTTTGTTTACAAGAATTACATTAGAAATAATATGGACAAAATTGAAGGCAGAAACATTTTAGTTGTTTTTGAAAAAATATAATGAAATCAGTATTATTTTTCTCTTTGATGAATGGCAGCGCCTGGGGAGGCAGCGAAGAGCTTTGGTATAAAACTGCTTTATGGATGTGTGATAACGGATACGAAACCGGCATCTGTTGTTATGATTGGCAAGCGAAAAAAAATAAATTACAGGCACTACAAAATAAGGGTTGTACACTTTACCTGTTGCCCCAAAAAAAAGTATTAAAAAGTATTTTGGGTAAATGGAAATTAAAAGCCTGTATTAAAAATATCCCTTTAGAAAAATATGATTTTGTTTTGGTGAACCAGGGTGGATGGGAGGAAGTAACTCACGGGCTTTTTAAAAAACTTTATACAAGGTTAAATAAATATGCTGTTTGTTATCACAATTACAACAGCGATGCAAAGCTATCCGCTAATAAGCAAAACATTTTACAGCAATGGATAAATAATGCGGCTGTTAATATTGCACTGGCAGGCAAAATTTTTGACGTGCTTAAAACAAATTTTGATATTACCGTGCCCAATCAAATTGTTTACTATAACCCCATAACATTTCAACCACCTGCAAAAAAAACTGATTACCCCCCATTAGAAAACAATAATTGTTTATGGGTAATGCTTGCCGAGCTGGATATATACCGTAAAGCACAGGATGTATTAATTGAAACATTAGCTGCAGAAAAATGGAAGAGCAGGAACTGGATTTTAAATCTTTATGGAAAAGGAAAAGATGAGGCCTTTTTAAAAAAACTTATTGGAGATTTCGGCTTACAGGAAAAAATAATTTTAAAAGGTTATACAGATAATGTTCAACAGGTACTAAGTAATTGTCATTTTCTTTTTCAAATTACACATATTGATGCAATGCCAATAAGTGTTGTGGAAGCACTCGCTGTAGCAAGGCCATGTATAATTAGCAATGTCGGCGATATGATTAGATGGGTGCAACACGGCATTAACGGATTTGTTTGCGAAACACCAACTATAGAAAATATTGATGCTGTTTTAGAAGAATGCTGGCTGCAAAAAGACAATTGGAAAAGTTTTGGTGAAAATGCTTATCAATGTTTCATCCAAAAATATCCGCAACCTTATGAAGAAAAAATGGCTGCATTATTGACTCAATATTACCACAAATAAAAATCCCCTGTTTTAAAAACAAGGGATTAATTAAATATAAGTAAGAATATTTTATACCGCTTCTGACTTCATTGATTTAGAAACTCTCGAACGTTCATTTTCATCGAGTATAACCTTACGCATACGAATGCTTTTTGGTGTTACTTCAATACACTCGTCTTGCTGTATATACTCCATACACTCTTCTAAAGTCATCATGATCTTTGGTGCAGCCTTGCTGGCATCATCACTACCACTTGCACGGTGGTTGGTCAATTTTTTAGGTTCAGTTGCATTTACATTTAAATCGCCTGGCTTAATGTGCTCGGCAATAATCTGGCCTGCATAAACCTCTTCACCCGGATCAACAAAGAACCTGCCCCTGTCCTGCAATTTATCAATTGAATAGCCTGTAGTTCTTTCTGTATTTTTAGATAACAGTACACCATTGCTACGTCCTGGAATTACTCCTTTCCATGGCCTGTACTCAACAAAACGATGTGCCATTACTGCTTCTCCGGCGGTGCCGGTTAACATAGTACTGCGTAAACCAATTAATCCACGTGAGGGAATTTCAAATTCCAGATGCTGCATCTCTCCCTTACTTTCCATTATCAGCATTTCGCCTTTACGTTGGGTAACTAAATCAATTACTTTGCCGCTAAACTCTGCCGGTACATCTACCACTAAATTCTCGTATGGTTCATTTCTTTTACCATCAATTTCTTTAACCAGTACCTGAGGATTACCTACTGTTAATTCAAATCCTTCCCTGCGCATGGTTTCTATTAATATACCCAGGTGCAAAATACCACGGCCATAAACTAAAAAGCTATCAGCACCGTCTGTATCCTCTACTCTTAAGGCTAAGTTTTTTTCTGTTTCTTTCATTAACCTGTCACGCAAATGACGACTGGTAACAAATTTACCTTCTCTGCCAAAAAACGGTGAGTTATTAATGCTGAACATCATACTCATGGTTGGCTCATCCACACTAATCACTGGCAATGCTTCCGGAAATTCTACATCACAAATAGTATCCCCAATATTAAATTCATCTAATCCAACTATTGCACATATATCACCTGCACTTACTTCAGTAGCTTTCTTTTTGCCCAATGCTTCAAAAGTGTACAGTTCTTTTACTTTCATTTTTTTAATCCCGCCATCGGCCTGTACCAACGCAATCTGTTGTCCTTCTCTTACTGTACCACGGGCAACTTTACCTACAGCGATCCTGCCTAAAAAAGAGGAGTAATCCAATGAGGTGATCTGCATTTGAGTTGTTCCTTCATTAATCTTTGGTTCAGGAACATATTCTAAAATGGCATCCAATAAAGGAAAAATATTATCAATTTCGGTAAGCGATGTATTCATCCAGCCATTTTTACTACTGCCGTAAATAGTAGGAAAATCCAGCTGCTCTTCAGTAGCATCCAGGTTAAAGAACAATTCAAAAACTGCATCATGCACTTCATCAGGGCGGCAGTTTGGTTTATCAACTTTATTAATAACTACAATAGGATGTAATCCTAAATGCAATGCTTTTTGTAATACAAAACGGGTTTGTGGCATTGGCCCTTCAAAAGCATCTACTAACAGTAATACACCATCCGCCATTTTTAAAACCCTTTCCACTTCGCCACCAAAATCACTGTGACCGGGTGTATCAATTACGTTAATCTTTACATCTTTGTAAGTAACAGATACGTTTTTACTGAAAATGGTGATTCCTCTTTCTCTTTCAAGATCATTATTATCCATTATTAACTCACCAGTTTCCTGATTATCACGAAAGATATTGGTACTGTGCAGAATTTTATCTACCAGCGTTGTTTTGCCATGATCTACGTGTGCAATAATGGCGATGTTACGAATATTCATTGTCTAAATGGTACAGGTAAAGTATTGAGAACCAACAAGGTTATGTTTTTTACCTGTTTTTTTTGAGGTGCAAAGGTAGGTCATTTAAACGGGCTTTCCTCATTAAATAACAATGAAGTTCAGTGTTAGTGGGTATTTTAATTTTGTGTTATTTAGTATAATTTTATTGTAAACTCATTTTATATGAAACAGTTTATTATTAATTTTTTGTTTATTATACTCTTTATTAATTATACTAATGCACAGGTTACTGCCATAGATTGGTATAATAAGGGAATTAAACTTAACGATTCTGCAAAAAATGCTGCAGCGATTTCTGCATATGAAAAAGCTATTGCGCTGGATGTAAATTATGCAGATGCCTATTACCGCCTCGGCTGGACTTATAATGAACTGGAGGATTATGATAATGCCATGGAAAAATTAAATAAAGCTTTGCTGTTAAAAAAAGATTACGCTTATGCCTTGCAGGAATTAGGTTATGCTTACAGAAAAAAAGGAAATTACTCCGAGGCCCTCAATTATTTAAACAAAGCAATTGCCATAAAATCTGATTATAGTGAGGCTTATAAACAATTGGGCGATGTTTATATAGCACTAAAAAGAGAAACTGAAGCCATAACAGCTTATGAAAAAACGTATTCGCTGAATAATAAAAGCAGCAGTGCCTGTTACGAATTGGGGTATTTATACAATGGGGTGAGCAAATACGATTTGGCATTAACGTGGCTAAACAAAGCTGCAGCAATAAAATCTTCAGTTGATACTTATAATGAAATTGGTTTTGCCAATTACAAGCTTAAGAATAATGATGAGTCGTTAGCTGCATATAAAAGCGCATTACTGGTTAATTCGTATAATGGAACAGCATAAAAAGGAATGGGTGATGTATACAGAATAAACTATACCCCGGCAAAAACAACAGATGCAATAGAAAATTATAGAAAAGCAATTCGAAATAATCCCAAAAGTTCGGGATCCTATTATGGTTTAGGCTGGTGCTATAATGAATTGGGGATTTACGACAGCTCAATTGTAAACCTGAAAAAATCCGCTGTGTTAGATGATCAGTTTATATCAACTTATACTGAGCTGGGGTATGCCCAATACATGAAAGGTTATTATACTGATGCAATTAACACTTTTAATAAAGGGCTTTATCTTGATACAAAAGCCACACTGCCGTTCTATTACAAAGGGCTGGTTTATATAGCTCAAAAAGATAAAACCAATGCACTAAAAATGTATGATGACCTAAAGCCATTAGACAATGCGCTGGCAGGTAAATTACTGGCTAAGATAAATGCGCTATAAAATAACCGGGCAGTTTTTTATCAGTTCTTTATAAAACTTTGTACAAAATTTTTATTTGCTGCTATAACTGAAATAGTATATTGGCCTGCTGGTAATTCATTAACGGACATGGTATAATAATTATATCCTCTTTCAAATAAGGGTGGCGAAACTGTTTTTACAACTGCACCTGCTGCATTAATAACAACTATATTACAACGTATTTTTTTATCCAGTATAAGATTCAGTTTTAAAACATTTGTTGCCGGATTAGGAAATATAATCAGGTTAGAGGCTTCATTTGCTGCTTTAATAAGAATGGTGTTGGAGTAGCCAAAACTGTTATTATCATTTACCATTTTTAAGCGGTAATAATAAGGCGTGGCGAAATCTATATTTTTATCGCTATAACTATACCTGTTGGCTGTTTCAGGCCCCGCCGGAATTATTGCAATTTTTATAAATTTTTGCCCGTTTGCACTTCTTTCGAGTTCATATGTTTTTAAACCTGCTTCGGTAGCAGCATTCCACCTCAATTCATTTAGCCCGCCGATTTTATCACCTGTGAATGAAATTAATTTTACCGGCAATGCTATTACTTGCTGCTTAACCAGGAAGGATTTCATTTCATTGTGACCAAGAGTAACCGGTAAATCCTTTCCGCTAAACGGATTGAGGTTCATATCTGTTTCCACATGGGTAATACGTTTGGCCGAAGTTATATTCAAATTAAATGAAAGTAATGGTGTTGCATTGGTATTGCTCAGGTTCCAAACTCTTGCCACCGTACCACGGTCTAACCCTTCCTCTGCAGGTTTTAGTGCCCATATTAGTGATCCCGGGTCATTATTACTTACATAAGAATATACATCAGGCAATAAAAAGTTTACAGGGTTATATACAGAGTCGCACACCATAAAATTTTGATGTTCCAGGGCTCTTTTCATTTCTGCCGCAGGTGAATATTCATTGTGAGTGGTTATAGCAAAACGTTGATTAAAAATATTATCCCCTCCCTGAGCATTAATACCAAGCCCATCGATCTGGCCGCCAGCCAGCACATTTAATTGTGCGCTGTTTTCATCTAATGTACTAATGGTGCTATTCCCCAGTTTCATAAAATAACAATCCTGATTAGAAAGTGTAACACCATAATTTGTTTCATTAACACTGGCAAAATGATTTAAAGTACTCCAGTCGTAGCGGGCATTATGAATTGCATAATGTCCCCCATTACTGGTTAATTTTGCTTTAATAACAGCACCTGTTTCTTCGTGCCAAACGGTTGGAGATACAACATTAAATGAATAAGCCCAGGTATTAGTATTACCAAAATCTTCTGTTATCTGATTATCAATTTCTATACGGGGAATGTTTTTAAATAAAGTAATTCTGGTAGTATGTGCAAGAGGGGCGGCAGAACTTGTAAGTACAGTTATAGAAACCGGCCCCACTTGCACTGAAGAAGTACCGTTATTATTATTACCAGATCCTAAATCGTTTACATATTTGCCCCCGGTTGGTAATACAATTTCTTTATTGCCATTATGTTTATCAATAATACTGGTTAACACTCCCTGGTTAGTATAGGTTATTTTGAAAGAATCACTTTCAATCACATTACCAATATTGGTTCCGGCATCTTGAAAAACTATTAGACCGGGTCCGTTTTTTATTTCAAAAACCTTGTACCCAACAGAAGGGATACTGTCAGCCAATATCCTTAAATAATCAATGCTGTTTTTTGTAATAAACTGAAAAGGCACTTCTGTGTTTCTAATAACATCAACCACATGAATATTTTGGCTTCCGTTATATTTATAATCGGCATAGTCTGTACGCAACCAGCCCAAAGGGTTAAAGGCAAAAAAGCGTTTGCTTCCGGGTGAGCTGTTGGTTATAAGATTGGCCAGGTTATTTTTGGCAAGTGTATAAAGTTGGTCTACATAAGAGGCAATAGTTACTTCTAACCTGCGCTGAAAACCATCCCGGTCACCTAAGGGAACATTACCATCAAAACCAAGCGAATGTTCCCAGAATAAACCTATTGCCATCCAGGCTTCTTTACGTAAACTATCTAAAGGAGCTGCAAAATTGGGGTTATAATTCGTTACAATTGTTGCCATAGCTTCTGCAGCCCTTAATTTTTCAATTGATCGTTTTACTTTGGCACTTACTTCTGCAATAGAAGCACAATTATGATCCCACTCGTTACCAAATGTTTGTGTTACTTCGGGCAATGTACCGCCATAGGTATTTTCAAAGTCTTGAAAAAAATCTACCTCGTTAGATACAATTACCCGTTGGGTGGCATCTGACTTAAGCTGGGCAGCTTGAATTAACTGGTCAGTTAAGGTCTCTAAATCATCATGACCAACACCAAAACCTGCAGCAATATTATACGGGTAATTTGGGGTATTACATTTTGCAGAAAGCCCATCAACTGTAGGCAGAGGTTGTCTTGCTTCGGCATATCCACCTAAATAAGTATTTTGCAATAAGTTATCCAGTTTATACCACTTTAATAAAATCCTGTTTGTATCCAGCCCCTTGTACCAATACATTTCATTATCCCTGTTGTCTAAATTTGGCACACTTGATCCGCAAGCACACACACCATGCCAGCAATACTTAGCACCTGCTCCCTTCCAGAGTGATGTAAGTCCTAATGGCAGAATTTGATTTTCCATAGCAGTTGCCATATTAAGATCAAGGCTAAAACGCCGCTCCAAATCGCCGGCATAATACATGCCCCGTAAAACTGCCTCAGCCGGCATTGCGCCATATGTATTTACCAGGGGAGAATAGGGAACAGTAATTTGCCCGTTTTTAATCTGGTTAATCAACGTGTTAAACTGTGCTGCAGAACGGTTTTTTTCATATACCGAAACCCAGAAGGTACCATCGCAATTCCATTTACTTTTATAATCGGGGTTAGTATTGGCAATAGCCGTGGAGTCATTATAATGTATCCACCAATCTAACATCTCCAAAAAAGCTGTCTGATAGGAAGCTTCATTAGCTGTCCACATATAATCAGTATGATCATCGTTGGAAATGTATAATTTTTTGATTTGGGCACTTAAACCTAATTGCAATAAAAGCAAAACAAGAATTACCCCGGAATTGATAAAACCTCTTTTCATAAAAAAATTTAGTTACTTTAAATTCAATTGAGGTCAAACCTGATAAAAAGAATCAGGTTATGATAACTAATACGCAAAACAAGAGGGGGATTTTAATATAGAATTTAATGTAGTAAATATAAAGTTACATAATTTTAATTAAATTAGAATCAGCAACCCAAAAAATAACACACAATGAATGATATAAGAAAAACAAATAAAAGAAAACGTATTGCATTGGTAGCGCATGATAATAAAAAGAAAGATTTAATTGAGTGGGTTGAACATAATAAAACTGTTTTAGCCAAACATGAATTGATTGCCACCGGAACCACCGGCAAATTAATAGAAGAAAAAATTGACCGCCCTGTAAAAAAATTATTAAGTGGCCCCCTGGGTGGCGACCAACAGATAGGGGCATTGATAGCAGAAGGGAAAATTGATGTATTGATTTTCTTTTGGGATCCCATGGAAGCACAACCACACGATAGTGATGTAAAAGCTTTATTGAGGCTGGGCGTAACCTGGAATATTTTATTAGCCTGCGACAGGGCTACCGCAGATTTTATACTCACATCGCCGTTAATGAATGATGAATATGAAATACAAATACCTGATTACAGTAAGTATCTTAAGCGCACAGTTGTTAGCTGATAATTTATCAGCATTAAACCCTGATGTATATTTTTCGCTTATCTAAAAAATAACCGGCTAACCAGCAAAGCATCATAAATGCAACTGCAAATAACAGGGAGCCGAAGTAGGCACCTGCATGGCTAAATATATTTTTATAAATCCATTGATACCATGTTGTCTTTTCATCTGCCCTGAAAAAAGATAGTAATATGACAGCAAGTTCAGATAACAGGTATATGAATAAAGGGTTACGGCCAAATATCTGAAAAAAATAAGTCCAGCGGGTTTTATTTTTAAAACTGATAATATAAATAAGCGCCGATAATATTATACAGTCGAGCCCAACGGTAAGTAATACAAATGAACTGGTCCATAATTTTTTATTTACGGGGAAACTTAAATTCCAGCAATAAGCCAAAAATAATAAGGCTGCCCCGCTGAGTAATAAAATAGTAAGGCTTTCAAAAGAATTTCCCTTTTGCTGAATGTACTTTCCTGCCAAATATCCGCCAGTAACATTCACCAAGGCAGGTAATGTGCTTAACAGGCCTTCGGGATCAAAAGCTACGCCTCCGTTACCATGATATAAATGTTTTTCTCCCAGCAGCCATGTGTCAATGCGCATTACTGCATTATCCTGTAAACTCAGCGGATCGGCGGCATCACACATAATATATAACAGCAACCAATAGGCCAGTAAAACGATTATGCTGATAATAACCGTGGTTTTAGGGTTACAATAATATATAATAAGCGAAGCGATGCCATAGCAAAGGGCAATCCGTTGCAATACTCCAAACACTCTTGTTTCATCAAACGGAAAAGATATAATATTACCCACCACATCTCTTTTCATAAAAGGAAACCAATACATCAGAAATCCCAATAAAAAAATAATGCATGTTCTTTTAAATATCTTCCACAGCACCTGGCTTTGAGAAAGTGTCGCCCATTTGGGCATAATGAAACTCATTGCATTACCTACGGCAAATAAAAAAGACGGAAATACCAGGTCGGTTGGAGTAAAACCATGCCATTCGGCATGACGCAATGGCAAATAACTGGTATCACCATTGCCCGGAGTATTTACAATTATCATAAAACAAATCGTCATTCCCCTGAATACATCCAGAGCCGTAAAACGTTGAGCAGCTATCTTCATAAGCAATTATTGTAACTACAAAATAATCATTTTTAAATAACTGTATTTAAAATTGCTGGTAATAAATCCGGTAAATTGCAATAGTGAAAACCATTTGCTTCCGGAAAAGGAAATTAGAGGTTTGATTAAAAACTATATTACCTGACATGAAACCCGAAAAATTATTTCTTCCTAATATTGGCATTTGCATATTGCTGGACCTTATTGGTATGGCCAGTTATATTTTCCCTGCAATAGGAGAATTTTCAGATATTGTTTGGGCACCCATTTCCGGCTATATTTTTTATAAATTATTTGGCGGCCGTTTGGGATTGATTGGCGGAGTACTGGATTTTTTAGAAGAGATCATTCCTTTTACTGATATTATCCCATCTTTTACCATTGCATGGTTCATCCGTAAAAATGATATTGATAAACAGCAGCACATTAACCGGATAGATTAATTAAATTTGTTGTTGCTGAATTGTAAAATTATTATGCCTTTTCAACTCCAGTCTTCATACGCACCTGCCGGCGATCAGCCGCAAGCCATTCAACAGCTTACTGAAGGATTGCATAATGGAGAAAGATACCAAACCTTATTGGGTGTAACCGGCAGTGGTAAAACTTTTACCATGGCCAATGTTATACAAAATGTACAGCGGCCTGTATTAGTATTAACCCATAACAAAACACTGGTGGCACAATTGTACGGCGAGTTCAAACAGTTTTTCCCTGATAATGCGGTGGGTTACTTTGTTAGTTATTACGATTACTACCAGCCCGAAGCTTATATGCCGGTAAGTAATACCTACATAGAAAAAGATCTGAGCATTAATGATGAGTTAGATAAACTGCGGCTGCAGGCCACCGCACAATTACTAAGTGGCAGACGGGATATTATTATTGTTGCCAGTGTAAGTTGCATTTATGGTATGGGCAATCCTACAGACTATGAAAATGGAATCATCCGCATTGAAAAAGGCCAGTCTATTTCACGCCAGGGATTTTTACATGCGCTGGTAAATAGTTTATACAACAGAAGCGAAGGCGATTTTACAAGAGGTACATTCCGTGTAAAAGGAGATACCATTGATATTAATTTACCTTATGTTGATTTTGGTTACCGTATTACTTTTTTTGGCGATGAAATAGAAACCATTGAAACGCTGGAACTCGCCAGTGGCAAACGCATCAGCAGTGTGGAGAATGCAGCCATCTTTCCTGCAAATTTATACGTAGCACCAAAAGATGTATTGCAACAGGTGATACATGAAATACAGGATGAAGTTGCAGCGCAGGAAACTTATTATAAAAACTCCGGAAAATATATTGAAGCACAACGCATCAACGAAAGGGTGAATTACGATTTGGAAATGATACGTGAACTGGGTTATTGCAATGGTATAGAAAATTATTCAAGATTTTTCGACAGGCGTAAGCCCGGCACAAGGCCCTTCTGTTTATTAGACTATTTTCCAAAAGATTTTATTGTGATGATTGATGAAAGCCACCAAACCATTCCCCAGGTAAGTGGTATGTATGGCGGCGACAGGAGCCGGAAATTAATTTTGGTGGATTATGGTTTTCGGCTGCCCAGCGCATTAGATAACCGGCCATTAAATTTTAATGAGTTTGAAGCAGTAACTGGTCAAACCATTTTTGTATCAGCCACACCTGCCGATTATGAATTGGAAAAATGCGGTGGCGTGGTGGTGGAGCAAGTGGTTCGTCCTACCGGTTTGCTGGAGCCGCCGATTGAAGTTCGTCCGTCTATAAACCAGATTGATGATCTGCTGGATGAGATTGATAAACGTATTACAAAAGGCGACAGGGTTTTAGTAACCACACTCACCAAACGTATGGCCGAAGAAATGACGAAGTATTTGGAAAGAATAAATATTAAATGCAAATACATTCACAGCGAAGTGGATGCATTAGAACGTATAGAAATTTTAAGAGAGTTACGTTTGGGTGTTATTGATGTATTGGTAGGTGTAAATTTATTAAGAGAAGGATTGGATCTGCCCGAAGTTTCTTTAGTGGCTATTTTAGATGCAGACAAAGAGGGTTTTTTACGTAATGAAAGAAGTTTGACACAAACTGCCGGCAGGGCTGCCCGCAATGTAGACGGTCTGGTAATTTTTTATGCTGATAAGATGACAGAAAGCATGCAAAAGACCATTGACGAAACCAACCGCCGCCGGGAAAAACAAATTGCTTTTAATATTGAACATAACATTACCCCAACTACTATTAAAAAAGATACCAAACAAATTATGGCACAGGGCTCGGTGCTGGATGTAAAGGGTTATGATCCTGCCAATCCGTATTCCATTAAACCCGATGAAGACATTGTAAATATTGCGGCAGAAGATGAAGCGGAATATAAAACCATTCCTCAAATGGAGAAGGGCATTGGCAAAATTAAAAAGCAGATGGAAAAAGCTGCCAAAGATTTAGACTTTATGGAAGCGGCGAGACTGAGAGATGAAATGTTCAGGTTGCAGAAGGAGTTGGAAGGGATGAAGAAATAAAAATATTATACTTTTTGTGTAGCCTTCACTTTTTTCTTCTTTATAATAAACAACAACAGCTTTTTTATCTTGTAAGAACAGCCAGGATTACCAGCTGCATTTTATAAAAAATTTTAAACCAACTCTTTTTTTGTATATTTATTTTACAGTGCCGGTTGTTTTGGTGTAGTATCAGCAATGGTTTTTCAATCACAACATAACTACGTTGAGTATGAAAAAAATTCCGTTATTACTTATTGGATTCCGTTTTTTATTAGTTCCTGTAATGCTTTGTCTTGGTTTTTTTTATAAAAAAGAATATAGGGAACTAATTGTAGTATTACTTTTCCTTGGGCTTATATCAGACATATTGGACGGCATTATTGCAAGAAAAACCAATACTTCATCAGCAACATTACGCAGACTGGATAGCCAGACAGATATGATATTCTGGCTGTCGGCAGGTTTTACGGCATGGTTCATCTGGCCGGAAGTAATCAATGAAAATAAAACAGTGATCTATATTTTACTGGGGATGGAAGTAGCCTGCTACATGGTAAGCATTATAAAATTTAAAAAAGAAACCTGCTCACATGCTTACCTTTCTAAATTCTGGGGATTAACTTTATTGGCAGCCTTTACTGATCTTATTTTAAATGGGAATGCCGGTTTTTTATTTTTCCTTTGTCTTATTGCCGGAATTATTTCTCATCTCGACAGGATATTAATTACGCTGATACTTCCGGTTTGGCAACACGATATTCCCAGTGCCTATCATGCATGGCTGATCCGTAAAGGGAAACCTTTTAAGAAATTCAGGCTATTTAATGGCTAAAAACCTGCAAGCTATAAACCCAAGTTACATGTCATTATTAACCCGTTTAAAATACCATTATTTAAAAAAATATTATTTCAGAAATTTTACACGGCTTATAAGGCAAAACAGAAATGATGCTGTGGGTTGCCAGGAAAAAACATTTCGCTTTCTTATAAAAAGAGCAACCGGAACAGCTTTTGGAAAAGAGCACCGGTTTGATAAAATAAATAACTACGAAGATTTTAAAAGGCAGGTACCGGTAAGAAATTATGAAGACTTTTTAATTTACACGCAACGCATTTTTAATAATGAACAAGATGTTCTTTGGCCGGGCTTACCACTTTATTTTGGAAAAAGCAGTGGTACAGTTCATGGAGCAAAGTATATTCCAATTACCAAAGACTACCTGCAGTCTACTCAATATGCGGCCAGGTATATGATTGCCAATCTTATTTCCGTTTTAAAAAATACCGATTTCATTGGGGGCAAAATTTTTTACCAGGCCGATCCGCAGGTTTTTGAAATTAAAAATGGATTTAAATGCGCTTCTATTTCTGCTATAAAATCATACAGGATGCCTAAATGGGCACAGCTATTTTCCCTGCCGGGAAAAGACATAGGAATGATAGAAGATCTAAACCTGAAGCTGGATAAAACAATTGATGCAATATTAAAGAATGAAATAAAAATAGCTGTTGCACTCCCGGTATGGCTGTTACATTTTTTACAGGCATTTGAAAAAAGAACCGGGGAGAAATTTAAAACGCATTTTTCTTCCTTTAAAATTCTATTTCTATCCGGTATGAATTATGAACCCTATGAACCCATGATCAGGCAGCATATGGGGAATGATATAATACTGCTGGAAAATTATACGGCTACAGAAGGGAATTTTGCATACCAAAACCAACCCGGTAAAAAAGGAATGGAATTGATTTGTAACCAGGGTGTCTTTTATGAATTTATTCCACTTGAGCAGATAGGAAAAAAAGATCCTCAACGCTTACAATTGAAAGACGTGCAACCCTATCTGCAATATGTATTGCTGATTTCAAATAACTGTGGCTTGTGGGCATACCGAATGAATGATATTGTGGAGTTTGTATCAATACATCCATTTAGCATTATCGTTAGTGGCAGATTGAATGATATCTTTTCGCCATTTGGTGAACACCTGTTGCCTATACAGGCAGAACAGGCTATGGCTGCAGTTTGTAAACAAACAGCGGCACAGTTAGTTGACTTTGCTATACTCCCGGGATTTGATGAAATTAATGGCCATCGCTACAAATGTTATATAGAATTTGAGCAGGAGCCAACAGACATCGATGTGTTCAGCAGGCAATTGCAGGAAGAACTTAGTAAAAGGAATGTAAATTATGAGGAGTTTAACCGGATAGCGATTTTACTGCCACCGGCTATCATACCGGTAAGAAAGAATTTTTTCAGGGATTTTTTACTGCCTGGTAAAAAGCCAGGCAGTACCCAGCAAAAGAATACACATCTTATAAATGACCCGATATTAATAACAGCACTTTTACGCTTTAATGAACAGCCCTGAAAATCATATATCACAAACAGAATTTATTAATGCACTGATTCATATTGCAGGAGTCCTGTTCGGCATTATTTTTATTCCACTTTTACTGATTAAAATATTTTATACACATGGTACCGTTCATTTTATAAGCGTACTTATTTACGGCAGCTGTTTCATGCTTACTTTTTTACTGTCTTCGCTTTATCATCTTACTATTAAAAGCAGGAGAGAAAAAAAATTTAATACCCTTGATGAATTGAGCATTTATTTTTTTATTGCAGGAACTTATACTCCTTTGGTAATGGTTTTCAATTACAATTATAGAGGCTTAATAATACTGTTATTAGTATGGGTTTTTATTCCGGTGGGCATTACTTACAAACTGCTGAGCAGGAAGAAGCCTTATATTCATCCTGTTTTTTTATATGTATTACAGGGCCTGTTATTTGTATTTTTTTATCAATCCTTTTTTTTAAATATGCCTGCCACAATTATTAAACTGGTTATAGCAGGTGTAGCATTATACCTTGCAGGCATCATTTTCTTTTTATGGAGAAAATGGAAATACAACCATGCTTTATGGCATTTATTTGTTTTATCGGGAAGTATCTGTCATTATATAGCGATTTATCAATCTTTTGTTTAAAATCAGGGTTTTATCCTTTAGGCAAAAATATAATAAAATATTCTTTGCGCTCAAACGTCTTCAATAAAAAAGATCATTAAATACATTAAACCCATTTTACTTTATTAATGATAATAGCCCTTGTAATTATAGCTGCATTTGTATTGGCCGTTTATGTTTTTATGCAGCAGGAAAAATTTGGAAGCACCCCTGCTGATGCAAGGCTGCAACTGGTACAACGATCTCCTAATTTTAAAGACGGTAAGTTTCAAAACCAAAGCCATACCCCTTCCTTAACTGAGGGAGCCACCTATCCTTCTGTAATGAAAGAATTTTTCTTTACTAAAAAAGAAAGGCGAAAACCGTCGCAGCTATTACCATCAAAAAAAACAGATCTGCTGAACCTGTCGCCCAATGAAAATATTCTGGTGTGGATGGGGCACTCCTCTTATTTTATGCAGGTTGATGGCAAAAAAATTTTAGTTGATCCTGTTTTAAGTGGTGCCGCATCTCCACTTAGTTTTACTACAAAAAGTTTTCCCGGCTCAGATATTTATACCACGGATGATATACCGGCAATTGATATTCTTTTTATCTCCCACGATCACTGGGATCATCTTGATCATGATACCATAAAAAAATTACAGCCTAAAATAAAAAGCATCATTACCGGTTTGGGAACAGGCCAGCATTTGGAGCGTTGGGGATTTAAAAAAGAAAGGGTCATTGAAAAAGACTGGAATGAAAATATTGATCTGGCCGATGGATTTTCAGTAACCGTTTTACCAGCCAGGCATTTTAGCGGCAGAAGTTTTAGCAGGAACAATGCCATCTGGGTTTCTTTTGCCTTGCAAACCCCTACGCAAAAAATTTATCTCGGGGGCGATAGTGGTTACGATCTTCATTTCAACGAAATTGGAAAAAAACATGGCCCTTTTGACCTTGCAATTTTAGAATGTGGCCAGTACGATAAAAACTGGAAATACATTCACATGATGCCCGAAGAAGTGGTACAGGCTGCACAGGAACTACAGGCAAAAAAATTACTGGCTGTACATTGGGGCAAGTTTGCTTTAGGCAATCATAGCTGGGATGATCCGATTAAAAGAGTGTATAAAGCTGCACTGGAAAATAATATGCCACTGCTTATGCCGATGATTGGGGAGAAGATGCATATTACCAGTGAACCACAGCAGTTTTCTACATGGTGGGAAGCTATTGAGTAAAGAGAACCAACCTTAGCAAAGAATATAATTAGTACGCTTACTGTAAGTTAACAAACTTGCAGTAAGCGTATTTTACTTTAGATTTGTTGCAGTAACAAAATAAAAAATATAAACACAAACAATTAACCATATTATTTAACGCATAGCGTTGCTAACGTTTCTTCTTAGGTAAAACCTCGGAAATTTTAATACAAGTAAGAAACAGTTCAGGCGATGCACCCGCAAGGGTGCGTCCTTTTGCTGTTTTCTATACTTGTATGGGCCTTCCGAGGGCCTTACCTAGGGTGGGATTCAAGCGGAGGATAGCACCCATTTTTTTGTCCTTTATACGCTGCAAAATTTAAAGGATAATGACTCCAAGCATTTTTAAAGATTTTGATTTCAGGCAGCTAAACTCTCCCGATTTTAAAGAAGACAGTGTAAGAGAAGTTATAATTCTCCCTTTACTACAAGAACTTGGGTATATCCAAAAAAATATTATTCGTAGCAAAACTTTAATTCATCCATTTATAAAAATTGGAAGTAAAAAAAGAGCAATCAAACTTATTCCAGATTATTCTCTTAAGGTTGAAAATAATTTTGCATGGGTACTGGATGCAAAATCTCCAACAGAAAAAGTTACAAACACCGATAACGTTGAACAGGTTTACAGTTACGCAGAGCATCCTGAAATAAGAAGTACTTATTTCGCACTATGTAATGGTCTAGAGTTTGCTTTATATAGAAAAGAAATTAAAGAGCCGATACTTTACTTCGCCATGAACGAGGTGGAACATTATTGGGCTAAACTTAAAATGTTTTTAGCACCAAGTAGTTTTCAGGTTGGTAAAAATATTGCTTATGATACAACTGCGGCAACTGCAAAGCCAATTGGATTTGATTATGCAACACGTCCACTACTTGAAGAAATAGAAGTTAAAAAAAGAGCGGCAAAAAGGCATTTTGGAGTCCATGGATATTTTACGAAGCAAGCTTGGAATGTTGTTGCGGAATACATTAAAAATTATAGCAAACCAGGAGACTTAGTTCTAGATCCTTTTGGTGGAAGTGGTGTTACAGCTATTGAAGCAATGATGAATAATAGAAAAACCATTCATGTTGATTTGAATCCAATGAGCGTTTTTATGGTTAGTTCATTAATAGCACCAACAAAACAAACTGAATTTATTGATGCATTTGAAAGAGTTAAAACTGCTTACCGAAAAGGAGAGCCAAAGACTAAAGAAGATATTGAAATGGCTTTAGAAAAGTACCAGTATCCTAAAGGTTTTACATTACCCAAAGGTTCGGATGTTCATGTAATTGAAGACTTATTTACAGATAAACAACTTGCTCAACTTGCATATTTAAAATTCACAATAAAAAAAGAAAAAGAGGAGTCAATTAGAAATGGTTTATTACT
This sequence comes from Ferruginibacter sp., assembly GCA_043757165.1. Classification (GTDB taxonomy): domain Bacteria; phylum Bacteroidota; class Bacteroidia; order Chitinophagales; family Chitinophagaceae; genus Ferruginibacter. The sequence continues at coordinate 38,103 of JAYVPT010000001.1, read as the reverse complement.
TGCTTTTTCTAGTACGCTTAATAAAATAAACAGAACTTATCATAATTCTAAAGTAGCAAGTGAAAATGCAGGCAACAGTGGACCGATGCTGTACTATCGATACCGAATTGCCCCTGACACAGTTGATTTACCAGTCTGGGAAACTTACGAAAAGAAATTTTCAGGTGTCTTAAATGCAAAAAAAGAAATTGAACCTTTTATTAATAATAATACAATCTTAAATGCTCAAATTAAAAAAGAAACTGCAACTAATTTAAAGTGGATACCTAAAGAAAGTGTCGATTACATTTACACTGACCCTCCTTACGGAAAAAAAATTCCTTACCTTGATTTATCAACTATGTGGAATTCTTGGTTAGATCTTGAAGTAACACAACAAGATTTTGAACAAGAGGCTATAGAGGGCGGAGAAAATAAAAAGAGTAAAGAAGAATACAACAATTTAATGGCAGATAGTATTAAAGAAATGTATCGGGTTTTAAAGTATGACCGCTGGATGAGTTTCGTATTTGCACATAAAGACCCTGAATTTTGGCATTTAATTATTGAGACGGCTGAGGCATGTGGTTTTGAGTATGTTGGTGCAGTACCTCAAAAAAATGGGCATGTGAGCTTCAAGAAAAAGCAAAACCCTTTTACAGTTTTATCCGGGCAACTCATTATCAACTTTAGAAAAGTAAGTAATCCCAAAGCTATTATGAAAGCCAACTTGGGCATGGATATAGCTGAAATTGTAATGGAAACTATAGAAAGCATAATTGCAAAAAACGATGGCGCTTCCCTTGAACAAATCAATGATGAATTAATAATAAAAGGATTAGAGCTAGGTTTTCTTGATTTACTGAAAAAACAGTATTCCGATTTAACTCCTATTTTACTTGATAAATTTGATTATAATGATCAAAATCAAATTTTTTCCCTTCGCAAAGACACTAAATTTAGAACCCATGTAGATGTTAAATTAAGAGTTAGGTATTTTTTGACGAGTTATTTGAAAAGAATGGAGTTGCAAAATAAAACTCCCACCTTTGAAGAAATCATATTTAATATTTTGCCTTTACTTAAAAATGGCACAACTCCCGAAAATCAAACCATTTCAAAAATTCTTAATGATATTGGTGAACATATCGGAGACAATTGCTGGCGGCTTAAAAAAGGTGGGCAACAAAGGTTATTTGTATAAAGGTGTTTTAAAATAAGCATTACTTTTGCCCTGCGGGACAGTTATCATACTACTGTTACATCATTTCGGTTTGTAACACTTAGTGGCGAAACGTGGTAATTTCATTGTTACCAAAAGCTGTGGGTTCGAATCCCTCTCCCGCTATTTTTACTTTGTAATTTCTCTTATTTCAACAATAATATCAATTTTATATAACCAGGTGATGATGACAAGATAAGAATTGCAGAAAACAGTGTGTAATTATGGGTATAGCAAAATCAATAATGGCTTTAGGTGAATTTAGTTTTTATAATGTTGACAGTAAAGTGTTCGCTAAGGAAATTGCTGACAGATTTAAGGTTAATATAGAATTAGGCGTATCAAATTACTCTGATCTTGAGCTTTCGACACCCGTTACAGACCTGTTAGATTTTGGATATAAAGAAACATACCCTTTGTGTATTAATTTGTTTGATTACGATGAGGAAAATATAGCTATTGAAAATATTTACAACTCATACGTTTTAACTATTCCGGTTAAGATGCCATATGAAAAAGAACTTAATCTGGAATTTTTTCCTAATAATATTTTTTTGCTTTCTTATTTAACTTTTAATCATACCTGGGGTTTCTTTATAGGTGATTTGAATGGAAAAAATGATCATTGCTTTACTTCTCACCAGGTAATTATTGATGAAATTAACAAAACCAAGAAGGCATATTATAATCTCTTATCAAAAATTGATTGTTACAAAATATTAATTTATACAGATGCCCAATATAATTTTGAAGATAAAATACTTTACAATCAACAAAAGGGTAAAAAACTCACGTTTGAAGAAACTGTTTTATTAGCACAAAAGCTCGACAATGTAAAACCATATTCTTTTAATGAAGTATTAAAAGGAAAGGTGCATCCTGATTTTCCAAAAACATTCTTGCATACAAATGATTTGGATATTGTTTTAATTGACAATTTGAGCTTTCTATCTTAAGCGCTACACAAGAAAGAACTCGAAATAATTTTTTCCTTTATCATCCTGTACCGTTGCAATACCATCATCAATATCATACATAAAAGTGTAAATACCATCGTCTTTTACCTGTACATAACGGCCACCATTTGTAATGGCAACCGTGTGTTTGCTGTAATATTTTTCAAAATAGGCTTTTGCTTTTTCATGGTGTTCAGGAATAGTATCTAAGTTTATCACACGGTCTGTTTCATCAAAAAGATCATCGTATGCAGATGTGTAAGCCTGCTCGTCTTCGGGGTTTGCCTTATGTTTAAGGGTACGGTAATGCGGAGCCTCTATACGGGTAAGGTAACTGGCATGTACTGGCAGGTCTTTATTTACTTCCTGCACAAAATAAATGGCTACCGCTACATTTTCCCAGTGCTGAGCCGTTCTTTCCAAATGGGTAATTACTGCAAATAAGCTCAGGGCCTCTGCGTCTAATAAAAAACTCAGCATTTCATTGGTGGTGGCTGGTATAAACCCAATTTTACTGCCTTGCCAGTGCAGGGCAATGGCGCATTCATCATACTCATTTCCAGGCTCCCGTACCAGTTCAAGCAAATCTCCTTCTTTCATTCTGTCCAATAAGTTCATGCCTTCGTAATGCCTGAAGCCAGCCACAAAACATTGCAGCAAATATATTTTCCTGAATTCTCTGGTTATTTCCAATGGTAATTTACCAATGGTCAGGGAGGCAAAAAGATTCTTTAAAAAGTCGGTCCGGTTCATTATAATGAATTTACATAATAAACACTCCAAAAGCAGGTTTTTGAAAAGGTACGTAATTCCTCAAAAATTGCTATCTTACTAATCCGTTATTTATAAATAAAAAATCATGACAACAATTGCTCTTTACAACCTTAAAGGCGGCGTGGGTAAAACCGCCAGCTGCGTAAACTTTGCCTACCTGGCGGCTGCCGATGGTTATAAAACTTTATTATGGGATATCGACCCACAGGGTTCCTCTTCTTTTTATTATAAAGTAAAACCCAAAACACATCCGGGCATTAAAAAACTGGTTACCAAAGATGCCGACCTGGAAAGCGCCATTATGAGTACTGATTTTGAATTGCTGGATGTTATACCTGCCGATAACAACACCAAAAGTTTTGATATAATGCTGGAAGAAATGAAGGGCAACAAAAACCGCTTAAAAGGCATATTAAAACAACTGGATAAAGAATATGATTTTGTTTTTATTGATTGCCACCCGGGCTTTAGTGCTTTAAGCGAAAATATTTTTAATGCTGCCGATATTGTGCTGATGCCGGTTATCCCCACCACACTTTCTATACGCACTTACAATATGGTAAAAGATTATTTTAAAGAGAAGGAACTGGACATCAGTAAAATGATGTGCTTTTTTACCATGGCCGACCTGCGTAAGAATATGCATAACGAAATAATGGAGGAACTGTATAAAGACAAACGCTTTTTCCAAAACTATATCCCTTATTTATCTGATGTAGAAAAAATGGGTATTCACAAAGCCCCTATAATGGAATTTGCCAACAGCAGTTATGCTGCAAAATGCTACAGGGAATTGTGGACGGAGATTAAGGAAGGGGTGCTTTAATAAATATTTTACTGCCTAATTTTTTATTCCCTCTTTGTACATCTTTGTGAAAAAACTTTGTGCACCTTTGTGGAATAACTCTAAAAAATGAAAAGAGACATAACCAGCTGGTTTAGCCCGGCCCTGCAAAAAGATATGCCCATTGTTACTTACGGAGAGTATGGATTTGCACTGTTACTGATTCCCACTGCAGCTGCTGATTATTTAGAATACGAACGTTTTCAATTGATGGATACTTTAGCGCCCTTTATTGATAGTGGTAAAGTAAAAGTATTTTCGGTGAACAGTATAAATACCGAAAGCTGGCTTAACAAACAAATGCAGGGCGAACATAAAGGAATCCGCCAAAACCAGTTCAACGAATATATTTATAACGAAGTGGTTCCCTTTATTAAAAACAGTACCAGTTGGGATACACCCATTATTACCTGCGGTGCATCTTTTGGCGCCCTGCACAGTATGAACTTATTTTTAAAACGTCCTGATCTGATCAACGGTGTTATTGCTATGAGTGGCGTTTATAATTTAATGGAATATACCGATGGTTTTTATGATGAACAGGTGTATTACAATTCGCCTATGCATTATATCCCCAATCTTACCGACCATTTTGTGTTGGAACAGATTCGCCACAGTAACCATATTCATATCCTTACCGGAAGTGGTGATTTTGAGGCCCCCGATGCCGCAAAGGAATTTGCAGGTGTGTTGTATAACAAAGGCATCACCTACGAACTTGATGTTTGGGGCACCGAATGGAAACACGACTGGCCTACCTGGAGGGCTATGTTACCGCATTATATCAACACCAGGTTTTGAGGTTTTAAGTTTTTAACACATACAATAAAAAACTCCTTTTTCTGTTTTAGTCAGGAAGACCTGATAATATCCATATACATGAAAAAGCCAGTACTACTCTTTGCATTAAAATGCTCGGTAATCATTTATTTTGCGGCTTGCACTAATATTGAAAAATTCTCCGTTTCAAATGCAGTATCACAACAATTGATATCCAAAGGTTCGTGGAAAGTGAATTGTTATGATAACGCAAGTGTTGACAATACCTGCGACTTTGAAGGTTATGTATTTAGTTTTGATGCCGAGGGCAAAGTTATTGCCAGTAAAAATGGAGTAGCTATTGAGGGCAACTGGCTGGAAGATAATATCTCGAAAAAGATAACCATGAACTTTACAAATGATAATCCCGCCTTATCTCAGTTGAATGACCGTTGGAATATTTCGTCAATAAGTAACGGTGGAATAACATTTGAAAATAACAGCGATCTGAATACTGAAAAGCTTTACATCACTGCATTATAAATAATTTATTCCCTTTTATTAAGCCGCTTATAAAAGAAGCGGTTTTTTGTTTTGCCATACTCTTGATTAGGAGGGCCAATTGTTTTACTTTTATGACATGCAAAAAAAATTATTTTTATTAGATGCATTTGCTCTGGTCTTCCGGGCATATTATGCATTGATACGTAACCCACGCATTACCAGTAAAGGAAGAAACACCAATGCACAGTTTGGTTTCACCAATACCCTGATAGACTTAATTAAAAATCAAAAGCCCACACACATGGCGGTATGCTTTGATACCAGTGCCGCTACAGAACGCCATACCGATTTTGCAGACTATAAAGCCAACCGCCAGGAAACACCCGAAGATATTTCTACTGCAGTACCCGATATAAAAAAAATAATTGAAGGTTTTAATATTCCCGTAATTGGTATTGATGGTTACGAAGCCGATGATGTAATTGGCGCTTTAGCCAAGCAGGCAGAAAAAGAAGGCTACGAAGTTTTTATGGTTACGCCTGATAAAGATTACGGACAATTAGTGAGTGAGAATATTAAAATTTATAAACCGCCTTACCAGGGTGGTAATTTTGAAATACTGGGGCCAAAAGAAGTTTGTGAAAAATGGGATATTGAAAACGTAAGCCAGGTGATAGATATTTTAGGTATGATGGGTGATGCGGTGGATAATATTCCCGGTATACCCGGTGTAGGAGAAAAAACTGCAGCTAAACTATTGAAGGAATATGGCACATTAGAAAATGTATTGGCAAACGCTGCCAATATAAAAGGTAAACTGGGCGAAAAAATTATGGCAGGAAGAGAGCTGGCCATTATGAGTAAAAAATTAGCCACCATTATCTTGAATGTGCCGGTTGAATTTCATGAAGAAAATTTTTTAATAAAGGAGATGAACAAGCCTGCTTTAAAAGAAATTTTTGAAGAGTTGGAATTTAAAACGTTGGGTAAAAGAATTTTAGGTGATGATATTGATGGTGCGCCGGAATCATGGAATAACAGCGGGGAAGCCAAACCCAACAAGCAGGCTACTGCTCAAATGGACCTCTTTGGAAATATTATTGAACAACCAGAGGTGGTTGAAATAAAAATTAAAAACGAAGATGAAATAACTGCTGCTGATAAAAATATCAATAACACGCCGCATGATTATTCATTGGTACAAACTGATGCTGAAATAAATGATCTGGTAAAATATCTATCAGCCTTTGATGAGATTTGTTTTGATACAGAAACCACCGGTATTGATGCCAACGAAGCCGAAATTGTAGGGCTTAGTTTTTCGGTAAAACCAGGCGAAGGTTTTTATATTCCATGTCCTGCTGATAAAGAAGTTACTGCTAAACTTTTAAACAATTTTCAACAACTGTTCAACAACCCTTCCAAAACCTGGATTGGCCATAACATTAAATATGATATGCTGATATTGAAATGGCAGGGAATTGAAATTACCGGAAATACATTCGACAGCATGCTTGCCCACTATGTAATTGAGCCCGATGGCAAAAATGGTATGGATGCCCTGAGCGAAAAATTTCTGGGTTACGAACCGGTGCATATTGAAGAACTGATTGGCAAAAAAGGCAAAGGCCAGGGGAGCATGAGAGATATAGAGCCTGAAAAAATAAAAGAATATGCCGCTGAAGATGCTGATATAACGCTGCAGTTAAAGACCATCCTGCTACCCAAATTAAAAGAAAGAGAAGTAGAAAAAATTTTTTATGAAGTGGAAAACCCTTTGGTGAAAGTACTTGCTGCCATGGAGTTTGAGGGTATCCGCATTGATGAAGCCTTTTTACATGATTACTCAAAAGAGCTGGAGAAAGAAGCGAAAGCAGCGGAAGAATCTGTTTACAAACAGGCCGGTGTTCGTTTTAATTTAGCATCGCCCAAGCAATTGGGTGAAGTGTTGTTTGATAAAATGCAGATAGATCCCAAAGCAAAAAAAACCAAAACAGGACAGTACGCCACCGGTGAAGATGTTTTATTAAAACTGGCTGCCAATAATAAAATTGTGGATGATATTTTAGTCTTTCGTGAGTTTACAAAACTAAAATCAACTTATGTAGATGCGCTGCCGCTGATGATAAACAAAAAAACAGGGCGTGTGCATACATCGTACGCACAGGCTGTTGCAGTTACCGGCAGGCTAAGCAGCAATAATCCCAACCTGCAAAATATTCCTATACGCACCGAAAGAGGAAGAGAGATACGCAAAGCATTTATTCCAAGAGACAAAGACCATGTGCTCATATCTGCCGATTATTCTCAAATAGAATTACGCATTGTTGCTGCCATAAGCGGCGACGTAAATATGTGTGAAGCATTCCGCACGGGAAAAGATATACATACCGCCACCGCCGCAAAAGTTTTTAATGTAGAAGAAAAAGATGTGACTAAAGAAATGCGCTATAAGGCCAAGAGTGTAAACTTTGGTATCATTTACGGGCAGGGTGCATTTGGTTTGGCAGAAAACTTAGGTATACCAAGAGCAGAAGCAAAAGAAATTATAGACAATTACAAAAAACAATTTCCAAACATTCAAAAGTATATGGATGATACCATCAACTTTGCAAAAGAAAATGGTTATGTGGAAACACTGATGGGGCGCAAGCGTTGGTTAAAAGATATCAACTCAGCCAATTTTACGGTACGTGGTTTTGCAGAGCGAAATGCCATTAACTCCCCAATACAGGGCAGCGCTGCCGATATGATTAAACTGGCCATGATAAAAATTCATGCAGAGTTTAAAAAACAAAATTTTAAAAGTAAGATGTTGTTACAGGTGCATGATGAATTGGTTTTTGATGCCCATAAAGATGAGATTGAAATTATCAAACCTGTAATATTAAATTGTATGCAAACGGCTTTAGCATTACCAAATGGTGTGCCTACTGATGCAGAAATCGGCATGGGGGATAATTGGTTAGAAGCACATTAGTAATACCCTAAAAGATGCTTATGCAACGCTGCACTAATCCCTTTTCAAATGAAATAAGGAAGATTGAAATTTAATTATGATTTAATGGAAAATATTACAGAGTTACATAAAACAGCAGTTGCACTTCTACAACAATCAAAGTATAAAGAAGCTATAGAGGTTTTAAAAAAATGCAAAGAAGAGAGTCCGTTTGAACCAGTATTTAACTACCAATTAGGTTATGCTTACGATAAGTGTAACGATACTCAAAATGCGCTTACCGAATATTTTGCAGCTATCGATAATAATTATGATGGCTTTGAGCCAATATTTCGCATCGGTCTTGCACAAGGTAAACGAGGAAATTACAAGGAAGCTTTAGACCTTTTTGATCAAGCACTTGCTATATCCCCAGAAAATGATGAAATTTTTTTTCACAAGGCTTTATGTTATCGTCATTTAGGCTTTTTTAAAAGAGCAATTACTGAATATTCTAAGGCAATATCATTAAATGACAGGAATGATAATTACTATCAAAATAGAGGAAATGTTTTTGTTCTAATAAAAGATTTTATCTCAGCTGAAAAAGATTTCTCCGAAGCCATAACATTAAACAGGTTTTCAATAAGTGGCTATGGTGCTAGAGCTAATCTTTATGCAGAACAAAAAGAATATGAAAAAGCTATTGCCGACTATTCAAAAGTTTTGGAAATGAATATACAAAACTTAGAAGCTCTATATGGAAGAGGAACGGCTTTTGCAAAGCTTTGTAAATACGATATGGCAATAGCGGATTTTGAGTTAATACCACAATTCTATTCAACTGAAATAAATTGCTTTTCAAATATTGGTATTTGCTATCTTAATAAAAGTGATCCTGATAATGCAATTTTCAATTTCACTAAAGTTATCGATAAACGCTCCGATGACATTGAAATTTTAGTAAGAAGGGGAATGTTATTTTTTCTACAGAAAGATTATAAAAAATCATACGCAGATTTAACTAAAGCACTAAAAATTACAGAAGCTAAATCATATTCGTTAACTAAACTTGACGATGTTCTGTATACCATAGCAATAATTGAATTAGAAAATGATAATTTCTCTGAAGCAATAAAAAATTTAGATAAATGTAGTTTTCAAACTTTCTTGGTAAGTTTAGCAAAGCAAATAATTAAATTTGATAAGAGTATTCAAATGCCACTATTTAAATACTTTTATGAGTTCTACGAAATTATATTAGGAATTAAAAAAATTGCACTTACAACAAAACAATCTGCCTGCCATTACTCAAGTTTAACTGTTACCGACAAAATCATTATAAGTAACGAAAATAAACTGCGATTCTATAACGTAGCTTATATGAATGACCCAGAGGAGGGCAGCGTGTTATTGAATATTTTAGATAAAGATTTAGTTGATCTTTTTAAAATTGAAAAAAAAGAAGAAGAGTATAATGTTTACCTAGGTTCATTCCTTCCTGCCGATGCAGAAGACGAGTTAGTAATGTGGCGCACCTATGGCAAAGAAAAAGGTGAAGAGGCAAAAGGATGCTCAATTACAATTAATTACCAATTTTTCGATGAAGCACTAAGTACTAATGCAGAAAATAATCACCAACTCTATAGGGTTATATATATCGACAGAAACGGTAAAATCATTGGCAAAGAAGCTGAGAGTTATAATAAAAAAATCAAGGATTTAAACAGTCATTTTATCACAATAAATAATTTTATTAGTAAAGAGAAATTGTTGACTGATGATTTTAGAATTAGCCTATCAAAATTATTAAACTTAAGCCTATCCGAAATTATATACTTATTTAAATTTGCAGATTACTCTTATGAAAATGAATTAAGAGTTATAATATTAGCTCCCGTGGAAAGTAAGCTAGTACAAATAGACAACTTTCAATATCCTAAAAAACTTTATGTGGAGTCTAAGAAAAATATTAAAGAATATATTGAAAAAATTGTTCTCGGTCCAAAAGTTGAAAACCCATCACATTGGATATATATAAAAGCTTCTTTAAAAAAGGAAGGTATAGAGATTGATTTAAAACGCTCAAAATGTAAGTTTAATTAATCCTTTTATGAAACCTATATTAATTTATTGTTACGATGCTTATTGCGGCTGGTGTTATGGCTTTAGCCCGGTAATGAAAAAAATTGCAATAGCATATAAAGATATTTTCGAGTTTGAAGTATTAAGTGGTGGTATGATGATTGGCGAAGGGAAAATGCCGATAGAGAAAATTGGCCCATATATTCAAGGTGCTTATAAACGGGTGGAGGAATTAACGGGCATACAATTTGGCGAAGATTTTTTATGGCATATGAACAACTCCGATAAAAGTGATTGGGTGATGAACAGCGAAAAGCCTGCTATTGCTTTGTGTATTTTTAAAGAATTGTATCCTGATAAACAAATTGAGTTTGCATCCGATTTACAATTTGCCTTAAATTATGAGGGAAGAGATTTGGATGATGAGGAAGCTTATCGTCATCTGCTGGAAAAATATACTATTGATGCCGAAGACTTTTACAGTAAACTAAAAAGTGAGGCCTACAAAGAAAAAGCCTATTACGAATTTGCTTTGTGTAAACAATTACAGGTTACCGGTTACCCGGCAGTATTGTTGCAACTGAACGAAAGTAAATTTTATTTACTGGCAAGAGGATATACCGGGTATGATGAAATGAAAGAGCGGATTGAAAATGTGCTGAAGGAGATGGCGACTGCTGAATAGCCACTTATCAATTTCTCTTGCAAAAACAAAATTCATTTTATAATTTGTAAAAAACATTTATTATGAAACGGATCGCCTTTACTATCTGCTCAGCAGCATTATTACTGATAAGCTGTAATAACAGCGATGACAAACCAAAAACAGAAACAGCTTCTGCCGAAAAAGAAAAAATGGCGGAAGCAAAACCGGAAACACCGGCACCGGTTATGATCGACAGTGCTACAGCTATGAAAAACTGGCAGGCTTATATGACCCCCGGTGAAGTACATAAAATGATGGCTTCGTGGAATGGTACCTGGAAAACAGAAATAACGGCATGGGAAAAACCTGGTGCAGCGCCTGTGAAAAGTACGGGAACTGCAGTAAATAAAATGATACTTGGTGGCCGGTATCAGGAAAGCGTGAGTAAAGCTAATATGATGGGGATGCCTTTTGAAGGACATGGCCTGCTTGGTTATGATAATGTAAAAAAAATTTTTGAAAACACCTGGGTGGATAATATGGGAACGGGGACCATGAAAATGTCGGGACCATGGGATGATGCAACAAAAACAGTCACACTTATAGGAAAAGCAATTGACCCTTCTTCTCTGGTTGAAAAAGATTACAGGGAAACATTTAATGTGATAGATGATAAAACACAGTTAATGACCATGTATGGCTCCGGACCTGATGGAAAAGAATTTAAAATGATGGAAATAAAGTTTACCAGAAAATAACCTGCCGCTAATCCTGCATAATGCACAAGCCCTGAAAAACTTCAGGGCTTGTGTTTTTTATATTTATAAAGTACTTTACCGTTTTATATTTTTTTCATAAATTTCAATCCATTTTTCTACAGTTATTTTACTGCACAGTTCGCCAATTAATTTATAAGGAATATTTTCCGGTTTCTTAAAACGGATACAGCTTTTGCCCATATCTAATTTTCCAAGATTTGCTTTGGCATATTCATCAGTAAACCATTTTAATAATTTAGTAGCTCCATATACACCCATATGATAAAAGGTAATGGCACTTTTTTGCGATGCCAGGCAGGCAAATGGCAACGGTTGTTGGGGATTACAATGATAACCTTTTGGGTAAATAGAATGTGGTACACAATACCCAATCATACCATAGCTCATTCCTTCATTAAATCCCCTGGGTAAATTGTCTACAATTACTTTACGCAGTTTGGTCATTGCTTCCAGCCTGTCGGCTGAAAGTTCTTTTAAATACTGCTCAACAGTTGCAGCTTTTGATTGCATAATATCACAATTTAAAAATTCAAAATACGAAAAAATTCAGGCCATGGGCCCATCTCAGTTTTGTATTGTTTTGCCATTACCCTTGTTATCTGTGCAATATGTGTAAGGTCATGCACTACCCAGGTAGCTAATAAATTTCTCAATGTTACTTCTCCCAGTTTTGGATGAATCCCGGTTTTATCTAAATCACTTTCTGTTAAGTTCAATGCTTTAAACCATTCCATGTTTTCTTTTCGTATGGTTGCAAATGCATTAAGCAGCTGTTGTAATGTTTTGCCTTTGCTTTCTTCGTATTGTGCAAACCTGTCCCAAGGCACAAAGGTTTTTGTATTGCCAAACTCTAATATCATTTTTGCTCTTAAGATCCAGTCAGTTTTTTCGCCATGTATTAAATGGCCAATTACATCGTAAGGCGAAAAAGTTTCGGGACCTTCATTATTCATCACCCAGTCATCGTTAATACCCGATAATAAAGATTGGAGTACAACAGGAGTCCGCTCCAAAATTTCAATTGACTTCTCTACACTGTATTTCATTTTTTCTTTTTTTTTGGTTTAGAGGCTTTCGCTGTTTTGTTATACTCCAGCGCAAGATTTATCCAATACTCCAGTTTGTTTTTTGTGTTGAGTGCTGCAATATCCACAAATACATAGCCTTTCATTATTTTTCCTGTAAAGTCCATTGGCTTACAACCGTCTTTCTCTATTACTTCATCAAACTTTACCAGATCCAGGCGAACCATCAACCTTTCCTTTTCAACACCTACACACATTTTATCATTTACCATAAAACACAAACCACCAAACATAGCTTTCTCTTCTACATTTTTTTGTGTTGCTGCAATTAACTCTCTTACGTTGCTGGCTAATTTTTCATTGAATGCCATAACATCAGTTATTTATATAATTATTGTACGGGCACACTATGCAAACCAATCCTGTTGCCTTCAGTATCGATAAACACAGCCATATAACCATACTCCGGAGATATTTCTGTTTTAGGCACCATGATTTTTCCGCCGGCAGTTTCCACCTTATCTAAAATATTTTGTACATCGGGGTTGCCATTTAAATAAATGAGCGGCCCATCGGTAACTGATGGTTTATGAAAGCCGCCACTATCCACCACTGCACCACCCACCCCCATCATATCTTCCAGCGGAAACATCCGCATTTTAATATTGGGGGTGTCCATTGCAATTAGCTGTACACCAAAAATAGTTTCATAAAATTTTGTTGCTCTTTCTAAGTTGGTTGATGGTATTTCGAACCAGCTGATGGCATGTTGCATGTTGTTTTATTTGTTTTATTTAATTAATATCTTTCCCTTCTTTCAATTTTGTTATTTGCCCTTCCAGTGTTTTTTTGGCAGTGTCATTTGGTGCCTGTGCCATTGCCTTTTCTGCAAATTTAATGGCATTTTTAAAATCGCCTTTAGCAGAATAGCCACTCATTAATCCATTATGTACACCAAATATATCGCCATATCTTTTTTGGCTGGCTTTAAAAACCTCTAATGCTTTGTCGGCTCTTTTTTGTGTTATCAGTTGGCGGCCATAAGCTGTATATTGATTGGCTGTAGCAATTAATAAAGCTTCATTCATGGTGGAATCTGCTTCAGAAATACGGTTTATTTTTTCATAAGCTGTAGCAAGGTTGCGTAAAGTGATATACGTTTTTTGTCCCCCATTTCCGTTAACAGCCCGGATACTCCATTGCAATGCTTCATCAAGATTAATATTTTTATTAAAGCAATATTGTGTGGCCTGTAAAATAAGTGCCGGCATAAAACCCTGGCGGCTGGTTAACTGATCCCTTACTCTTGCCAGCACAATATTATCTACATCCACTTCTACCTTAAAAGGAACAGATAGTTTTTCCCACTGCATGGCTATCACACAATATTTTTCTTTGTGTTCAATAAATTCATATTTTAAATATTCCACACTCTTATCTAAAGCCACCGGTTTTACATTTACTCTTAAAGCATCGTATTTTTCATCATAATAAAAACTTCCCCAGGCATCTGATTGTGTTGAAAATATAATGGTCACGTTATCGGTACCCATTGCCATAAACAAACCATAAGTACCGGCTTTTAGTAGCTGTCCTTCCACCTTTACATCATGTTCAAAAGTAATAGTGCTATTCTCATTGGCACCTGCACGCCATGGCGATGTATTTTTATTGGTAATGTAATTTTGTGTGCTGAAACCATAAGTAACTACATTTCCATCTCCCCATATTTTTCCTTCCCGTTTGTTTACATCGGGCCTGCTGTACTTTATGGTGATAGATGTAATGCCAACTTCTTCAGTAATGGTAGCTCTTGGATTCCCAGCGCTTGGTGGCAGGTCTAATTGTGCAACAGCCGTGTTGGCAATAAAAAAAATTGCAATCAAAAGTGCAGATATTTTCATTGTAAATTTTTTTAAAAGATAATTAAATGAGTTATTTTAATGTAGTAGTTATTTTGTTACAGCATTCATCATCTTCCCATACACTTCATCATTAGCTTCCCAAAGCTCCACTCTGTTACCTTCTCCATCCAGAATATGAATAAATTTACCGTATTCATAAATTTCCATTTCGTCAACAATGGTTACACCTTCTGTTTTTAATTGTACTACCAATGCTTCCAGGTTTTCCACCCTGTAATTTATCATGTATTGCTGCGATGGGTCTCCAAAATAATCAGTATCGTTTGTAAAAGGGCTCCATGCTGAATAGCCCTTCTTCTCCTTATCATCGCTGTGCCGCCACTCAAAGCTGCTGCCAAATTTATCCATATTAATACCTAAATGTTGTGCATACCAATCCTGTTGCGCCTCAGGATTTTTACATTTAAAGAAAATGCCGCCAATAGCTGTTACTCTTTTCATATTGTGATTTATTTTTATGATCTGGTTGTACAAAATACAACTTTAGTGGAGTTGCTTTTATTTAATTTGATGAGCGGATGTTATTTAAACGCCGCCAGGGCTTTCACCGATTCAACATTCACCATTTTCCATAAAAATTTATTTTACTTCCATTCGCATTTTTTTAACAGTTGGCTTATGTAATTTTTTTAACCACCACATCTTAGTTTAAAATTCAACTGTTATGTTTTTAACTGCACTTAAAAAAGATGCCCGCTATTTTCAAATACTGTTTCAAACAATCTTTTTAGGCTACGGTATTTTTTATTTAGGCTGGAAGGCTGACTGGTGGCTGTATATAACTTATTTTATCTGCAGCATTATAACGCAATTGGGTTTTGAATTTTTATTGGGTAAAAAAGAAATTGCTTATTGGAAACGTGCCAGGTTTTATCTTCCTTCAGTTTTAATTTCTTCGTTTGGGTTAAGCCTTTTACTTAAAACAAATCATTTGGAAGTAGCTGCACTGGCAGCATTCATTTCCATTGCATCAAAGTTTTTGATTAAAATAAACCGTAAACATATTTTCAACCCTTCGGCACTGGGCATTGTTGCAGCTATCTTTCTTACAGATAAGGCGTGGTTTAGCCCCGGGCAATGGGGCAGCAGTACAGTTATTTTATTTGGCGTTTGCTGCCTGGGGGTTATTGTAGTTACTAAAGTTCAAAAATTAGATACCAGCATTGCTTTTTTAGGAACATTTACTGCACTACTATTTATAAGACAAATAATTTATTTAGGCTGGCCGCTTGATTTTTTTGTACAGAGCATAAGTACCGGCAGCTTATTGTTATTTTCTTTTTTTATGATCACCGATCCTAAAACCACACCCAATCATACCGCGGCGAGAATTATATGGAGTATGCTGGTGGCCGGCATTGCTTTTTATTTAACCACTTTTAAATTCATTAATGGTGCCCCTGTATGGGTATTGGTATGTATGCAGCCTGTGGTACCTGTGTTAGACTATTTTTTTAAAGCAAAAATATTTGAGTGGAAACCTTCTTCGCTTAATAAAAAAGAAACAGCTTTTTTAAATACAGTTTATAAAAATTTATCAATATAACATCTAAACAATTTAATTATGAAATGTAAACTTTTAATTATCGGGGCAGTTATTGCCATATCACCAATCCTGTTTTCCTTTTGCGGCTTTTATGTAAGCAAGGCAGATGGTAGTTTAAAAAATAAAACCAGCCAGGTTATCTTAGTAAGGGACGGTAATAAAACCAGTATCACTATGTACAATGATTTTAAAGGCGATACTAAAGATTTTGCGATGGTGGTACCTGTACCCGTGGTGTTACAGAAAGATGATATTAAAGTGGTTGATCAATCTATTTTTCAGCGGCTGAATGATTATAGTGCGCCAAGGTTGGTGGAGTATTGGGATCAGAATCCCTGTAATAATTATGAAAAAATGGAAGATCAAGCTATGGCAAAATCCAGTTTAAATGAAGTTGTTGTTACAGGTTATGGCAGCGCAAAACGAAAAGACCTTGGTGTAAAAGTTGAAGCCAAATATTTAATAGGTGAATACGATATTTTAATTCTAAGCGCTAAAGAAAGTGGTGGATTAAAAGAATGGCTTATTTCAAATGGTTATAAAATTCCTGAAGGTGCTGAAGAAGTTTTAAATCCCTACATAAAAAGCAATCTTAAATTTTTTGTAGTTAAAGTAAATGAAAAAGAAAAGCAGAAACTGAATAATAATTTTCTCCGCCCCATTCAAATCAGTTTTAACTCTCCCAAATTTATGTTGCCAATACGTTTAGGTATGGCTAATGCAGATGGTGACCAGGACCTGATTGTATATGCCTTCACCCGTAAAGGAAGAATTGAATGCACCAATTACCGTAACGTAAATATTGTTACAGGTAATAATGTACCACTTTTTGTACAAAAAAATTTTGGTGCATTTTATGGCAACCTGTTTACACATCAATGGGATATAGAAGATAAGAGTGTGGCTTTTTTGGAATATGCCTGGGATGTGAGTCCGCAAAATTATTATCATTGCGATCCCTGTATTGCCACTGCACCATCGCAACAGGATTTGGTACAGAGTGGTGTGTGGTGGCTTGGTGGTAAAGACTGGAGTGATTACAGCGATGTTGATAATGATGAGCCCGATAACAGTAGCAAAAATGTACACTTTACCAGATTACATTTCCGGTATAACAGAAGATCCTTTGCACAGGATCTGATGTTCCAGGTAACCCCTAATACAGAAATCTTCCAGGCAAGGTATGTAATTACACATCCGGCCACCGGTGATTTTACCTGCGATGCCGGTAAAAAATATTTACAGGATCTAAAAACAAGAAGAAAAAAAGAATTACGTGAACTGACTGTTTTAACCGGAACCAATATTAATAACTGGCAGGATGATGCAACAGCAAAAAATGATGAAGAAACTATTGCAGAAGCACAATACGCCACACTGCTGCCACAAATAAAAAATGAAACAGAAAAACGTGGCCCGGCGGGTTTAATTTTATTCAGCGCTTTAATTTTAGGCAGTGCAGGGTTTTTAAAGTGGAAGGGTTTTGTATAAATAATAAATTATAGTTTGGCAATACAGGTTTTAGTTTATCCCCCGCTTTTTAGCGGGGGTTTTATTTTAAAATACAATAAAAAAAGCCCCGCCTGAAAAGGCCGGGGCTGCTGCTATTCGAATTCACCATTTATTATTATTGTCCGGGAGGCCTGTTTCCTCTTTGTGGCCTTGTAGAAGGTTCTATTTCATCTTTCCAGGTCATCATTTGTGCTTCTGTAAGTACTGACTTTAATTTAGCATCTCTTTCATCGGTTGCTTTTTGTCTTGCCGCCATCATAGCATCTCTGTCTCCGCCTGAAGCTCTTATTTCATCCATTTTTTTATCACTGTCTCTGAATGATTGTATAAAAATACTATCCACCAATACCATTTTAGCAGCATCCAGTTTAAAGGCGCTATCCAATTTTGCATGTACCGGTGCTAATCTTTCTTCCGGTGTTCTGCGTTGAAAATTTCCACCACCCTGTGCATTTACTGCAGTGATACTGAACATTGCTGCGATAACTGCTGATACAAATTGTTTTTTCATGTTATTACTGTTTTTATTTTATGTGTAATTAAAATTGATCTATTTTTTTTCTGTGGGAGGTTTTCTTTTGCTCCACATCTTATAAAACAACGAATCGAATTTTGGCAGCTGTTCTACAGTGCAGAGTTTTCTTACTGTTGCAAAATAATTCAGCATTTTTTCCTCTACCAGTTTTTGATTTTCGGCCGCCTTTACTGCTGTTGCAGCAATGGCGCTGTCAGAAAAACCTGTACTACCCAGCTCTTTAAACTGCTGTTCCTTTGCAGTTTTCATTGCATCAAAGTCAGCCTTCATTTTTTCCCTGTTCTGTTTACTTAAAGTATCATACTGCTGTATCTGCTGTTCGGTAAACCCTATGTCTTTTTGCAAAAACTCTTTCATCATAGCACTCCTGTCATTGCCGCGGTTAGATTTTTTACCTCCATCTTTATTTCCTAAAAAAAAGAAAAGCATGGCAATATTGGTAATCAGCAATATGCCAATTATTAAAAGATAGAGTTTGCTTTTTGTTTGTGTACTCATTATGGTTCTATGTTTTCGATATCATTTAATACGGCAACAGAAGTATTATACTCATCTGCCGATGCATATTGTTCTTCAGCTGCTTTTGTGGTTTGGCCTGAATAGTTGGAACTAACCACTAATGCGTTAATGGTAATTACCAGGCAAAGCCCGGCCAAAGCAATGGCCGGCCTTGAGATAAATTTTAAAACATTATCCCAACTGTTTTCAGTTTCTATCTGCATTCTTGCATTTAATCTTGTAAAAAGATAAGGCTTGGGTGTTGCCCTTTCTGCACCATCCAAACTGCTTAATGCTTCATCAACCAATTTATTTATATGTTCGTTTTTATTCATTAATGCTTAAGCAATATTTTTTTCATAATAATCTTTTAACAGCTTTCTTAAATTTCCCTTTGCCCTTGCAATCAATGATTCTACTGCTGTTACCGAAAGTTCCATTATCACTGCAATATCCTGGTGCTTCTGCGCTTCCAGCCGGTGCAGTGTATAAGCAATCCGCTGTTTATCCGGCAACTGCTCCAATGCTTTAAATAATTCCGCAGCCCTTTCTTTGTTTTCCATCAACACACCGGGGTGATTAAATTCTTCGGGGTGTATCTCTTCATCACTGTTATTGCCAAACAAACTCTGCATAAATCCAAACCGCTTTTTGCGTTTCTTCTTCTTTATATGATCCAGCGATTTAGTTATTACAATACGATATAACCAGGTTGAAAATTTTGATTCGCCTTTAAAAGAACTTACCGACTGATACACCTGTATAAAAACATCCTGCGTAATATCATCTGCATCATCTGCGTTTTGAACAATGCCTAAAGCCGTATTATAAACCATATCCTGCCACTCATCCACCAGCTTTTTAAAAGCCTGTTCGTCTCCCTGCTGCAGTTGCACAATTAGTTCCTGTTGGTTCAAAACGTTCAATTATAATCAAATATACCTGTTTAAATTAATTAAAAGTTTGGATTACCGCCGCCGGGAAATCCACCACCCATTCCTCCTCTGTTAAATTCCCCTCTGTTACTATTTTGCCTTGCAGGTGTACCAAAGTTTTTTAATTTATAAGTAAAGGTCAACATAAAATACTGTTGCAACACCTGGCTTTGTGCATCTTCAATATAAGATCCTGTTATAGTTCTTACAAGGCTCTGGTTCTGCTTAAGTAAATCAAACACCGATAACTTTAATTCTCCTGCCTGTTTTTTTAATATCTTTTTACCTATTGCTGCATTCCATAACCAAAAGCTTTGGTTAAAGCCGTCTGACAATCCGCTGTAAGCATTTCCGGAAACATCATTTTGTAAAAACCAACCTTTTTTATTTAATAAATTCAGTTGTGCGCCTGCACTTTGATTTACATATTTTGTAGCTGTACTATTTGTAGTGTTTGTAGATGAGTTATTAAAATTAGCACTGTATGATATATTAAAATCAACATACTCACTTACATTGCTGGCCAATACCACGCCGGTATTGTAAGCATAACTGTGTGTAACTGTTTTTACGCTTCTTATAAGCCCCGGCAATTTTGAATAACTAAACCCTGCGTTTAAATTTAATGTGGTTTTAATAAATTTTATGGGCATACTGTAAGTAAAAAAGGTACGTAAGCTTTTATATCCATCCAGGTTTATTGGTTTGGTTAATTGTGATCCCCTTTTTAAAATTATATTTTGCTGTATGGCAGAATCTGCTGCTGCAACAAAAGTAGCGCTGGAGATATAATCGCTTGCTGTTTGCAAAAATAAATTTGCAAAGAAGCTATGAGTTGTTTTTGTATTAGTATAAGAATAGCGGCCCGATAAGAAATTGGTATAAGATTGTTTTAGATCGGGGTTACCGCTGCTTACCCTTAAGGGATTGCTAAGGTTTACCACATCCTGCAATTGAGTTATTGATGGAAAATTAGTTGACGCCCTGTAAAAAACACGGATATTGCTATACGTTCCAATTTTTTTACGATACATCACATTAGGTAAAATATTAGAAAACGGCTGGTTAACACTTGTTGTTGTTGGAAAAATACGTTGGCTTTCCAGTTTTGAATTTTGAAAGTTTATACCAAAAGAAAGTTGCTCATCCCTGCTTTGCCCCAGCCTGTAATTGATACCTGCATTATTGGTGGTGATGGTATTATCAAACCGGTTAGATAATTTAACATCAAAAACAGAATATTTTTGGCCGTCGTATGTATAAGTTTGCTGATCGGCTTTATTTTTTTGCACCGATGGTGTATAATCAATCTGTAACTGGCCTTTTTTACCAATAGGTTCTGTAAATGCTATGTTGCCGCCAATAGTGGTTCCATTGGTGCTGTTATCGCTAAACCTGTTTTGCAGCGAATCGGTTGCAGCACCATTATTATAAAATTTGTATTTGGCATCTGTAATAGTTTCTCCATCATTTTTACTCCAGCCGGTATTAAAGCCAAATGAAATGGTACGTCCTTTTTTTGCAAAAGCATGGCGGAACATAATATTGTTCCTGATATTATAGCCATTTCTGTCGGATGTACTGTTACTGAATGATGTACTTATAGAATCATTTAACCCGTAATAGTTTTGAGAAGCAGAGTTTGATACCGATTTATTATTTTGAAAACTAATGCTGGGTATAATAAATAAAGAGTTTGAAGAGTCGATCTTATATTCTAACCGCAGGTTAACCCTGTGATTATTATTATCGCTTACCGAATTACTTTTTTGCTGGCTGAATAAATTCTTAGGATTATAAAACGTTTCTGTGTTGGTTAAGCTCTCGTTATTATTAATACTGTTGTTATAAAAATAACTACCTGATAGTGTTAATTTTTTACTATAGGTATTACTAAAATTAATACCTGCAGCATTTGTTTTACTTATACCGCTTGCCTGGCCCACATTAAAATTATCTGCTCCGCCGCCACCAGGTCGTCCACCGCCGCCGCCGCCTCGTCCGCCTCCACCGCCACTGCTGGTTACACCCAGTAAATCCTGTGACGAAAAATTTTGCAGGTTTATATTATTAAAATTGCCCACTAATGAAAGACGCCTTTCTCCTTTAAAAAAACTAACATTGCCACCCGCAGTATAGCGACCTTCGGTTCCGGCACCGGAATATATTCTTCCAAACTGGCCATTACGAATACCATTTTTGGTTACAATATTTACTGTTTTTACAGAGTTGCCATCATCAAAACCTGTAAGCTGCGCCTGGTCGCTTAATTTATCAAATACCTGGATCTTATCAATTACATCTGCAGGCAAGTTTCTTAAAGCAGCAGTAGCATCATCTCCAAAAAAATCTTTGCCGTCAACGGTAACTTTTTTAACCTGCTCGCCCATGGCTGTTACGTTGCCGCTTTTATCAACCGTAACACCGGGTAATTTTTTTATGATGTCTTCAGCAGTAGCATCAGGATTTACTTTAAACTGGCTTGCACTATATTCGGTAGTATCACCTTTTTGTTTAACGGGTTGTGCTTTGCTTACAACTGTAACTCCACTTAAATCTGTAGCAATTTTTGAAATTGCAAAAGGAATAGTTTCTTTATTACTGGCTTGTAAATTTATTTTTTGTTCAATTTTTTCGTAGCCCGTGTAGCTTATTCTAACTGTATATACACTGGCTTGTAAATTGTTAAATGCAAAGTTTCCTTTACTGTCGGTAACCTTTAGGTTTTTCTGGCTGCTGTCTTTCTGCGAAACAAGTTGTATAGTTGCACCAGTTATCGGGCTTTTATCTGCTTTATCGGTTAGTTTACCTTTAAGCGTAAGGTTTTGGCTGTAAGTTGTGGCTGACATTAAGACTAATGTCATTAAAATCAATAATTTCTGTATTCTATATTTTGGCTGCATATAACTTTAGACGACGTGGTATAAAAAAACTGTCGCTGAAGTAATAACATTACTTAATTTGCTTTTTTACAATTAACTTGCAGCCCTAAAATTTATCAGCATGGAGTATAATAAATTAGCTTCCGTTACCGGAATGAGTGGATTATTTGAGTTATTATCATCAAAAGCAGATGGCGCTGTGGTTCGTTCTTTGGAAGATAACAGCACTAAATTTATAAGCAGCCGTATTCACAATTTTTCTCATCTGGAAAGTATAGAGATATTTACAGTAAAAGATAATGTCAACCTTGTTGATGTATTCCTGGCTATGAAAACCAGCACAGAAAAATTGCCCGACAGCAATAATGCCAAATTAGTAAAAACCTATTTTGAAAAAGTATATCCCGATATGGATTTTGAAAGGGTATATGCCAGCGATATGAAGAAAATGGTAAAATGGTATGAAGTGCTTGTAAAACACAATATTGAAATTAAATTATCAGAACATGTTGAAGGAGAAAATCAGGATAACGCTTTAATACCAAAAGCTATTACCCCTGTTACCAAAACTGCCGCAGTAAATAATGCGCCGGCCCGTAAAATAAATACACCACGTAAAATGGCTTAATAAATTTCAGAAGGTTTGAAAGGTTAAGATTAGTTCTTTACTTTTCAAACCTTTTTTAAAACCAGCCCCTCTTTCTAAAAATCCTTAACATGGCCAGAGGGATAAAAAGCATAAGGCCAACTGAAATAAAGAAGCCCCATTTATTATGCAATAAAGGAATTGCTTCAAAGTTCATCCCGAATATACCGCCAATTACTGTGGCCGGAGCAAGGAGACAGGTAACAACAGTCATTACTTTCATCACCTCGTTCATCTTTAAATTTACGTTGCTTAAATAAAGATCGTTAAGGTTCATCATCATATCCCGGTAGTTTTCTGCCAGGTCGTTTGCCTGTACAATATGATCATACACATCTTTAAAATACTTTTCTGTTTTTTCTTCTATCAATTCGTTTTCGCTGCGTAATATTCCGTTTACCAATTCCCTTACCGGTGCTATGCTTCTTTTTAAAATGATCATTTCTTTACGCAGCATATTTATCTTAGCTAAAGTACGGGTGTTGGCATTACGTATAATATCTTCTTCAAGCCCTTCAATTCTTTCGCCCAGTTTTTCCATTACCACATAATAGTTATCTACGATCATATCTATTAACGAATAAAAAAGAAAATCCGCTTTGTTTTGACGAACCTTGCTGCCATGAATTTTTAACTTTTCCCTTAACGGATTAAATACATCCTTATCTGCATCTTCCTGAAAACTGATAACAAAGTTTTTACCCAGCACAATGCTTATCTGTTCAATTTCCACCACCGAATCTTTTTCATTAAAATACAGCATGTTTAATAAGCAAAACAATAAGCCGTCAATTTCATCCATTTTAGGCCGCTGGCCCAGGCTTAAAATATCTTCCGTAATTAAATTGTGTATACCATAATGAGTACATATCTTTTCAACGTCTGTTTTACGCAGCCCATCTACATTTATCCAGGTTGTTTTTGGAGAATCCAGAAATGGAAAACATTCCGGTACATCTTTAAGTTCTTTTACTTCAGCCTGTGCCGCATTATAATCGTAAACAAATATTTTAATTTCATCCGGCTCCTGCCTGGGGGCAGCAATAGTAGGATTTACCTGCAATACCTTTTTGGTACGCAGCAGCTCCATCGGATTTAATAAATAAGAAAAATATTTTTTGCTTTGTTCAAACATATAATGAAGATAAAAACAAATTGTTGAATATTTTATATAATCAGTTTTTTCCTGAAGACATCTTAACCTTAAAAAAACTGAAAGTCTTTAGCAAAATTCGATTTATCAAAAAAAGAAGCGCCATACACACCAATAGAGTAGATTGTTTTAACAGGTGTTGGAGTAGATTGATTGAGCTAAGAGATTGGGGCTTAAAAGCCTAAAGATAGCTTGTGAAATAAGGCCTGTTATGGTAGTAGCTATTATTCTTATCATAAAACAGATACAAATATTCCTCTCACTTTGAAATTGATTAATTCATCTTCAGATAATTCAATGTCATCATATTCTGAATTATACGATAAAGGTTTTAAAATGATTGATTGATGATTCCATTGTTCATTTTCTATTTTTTTTACACTATGATACTCCTTTACAGTATACCCTGAACCAAAATCAAAATCATTTATGCTAGTAGATTCAGCTAAAACAATTTTATCATTCCTACTACCTCCTTCATCCTGCCGAAATAAACAATAAGAACCATTTGGAATTTTTTTGTTCATGGATTCTCCAACAACTTTACAAACAAAGTACCCCGTTTTTGCAGCAATATTAAAAGGTAATTCAATCCATTCAAATTCGGAGTAATAGGGATTCTGTAAATGACTAAAATTTCCTGCGGCGGCAGATATATCAACAAATGGTACTGAATTTATATAGGGTTTAACCTCATCGAATCGCAATACCCTAAATGGCATTTCTTTTTTGTATGTTGAAATATGTTGCTTCAAATATTTCCGAAGGTCTTTGTCACATGAATATATAAATGTTCCATTGATCCCTCTATACATAATCGTTTTGTAAATATTGATTATATATGATTTTAAATCTTCTTCAGTTGTTATCCCCTTCTTTCCATACTGGTCAAAATACAATTTGGGATTAACTTCAATTTTATTTGTGACTTTATTATAACTAATTTCCCTCCCAAAAATAATCCCTGTGTAATTTAAATCATAACCTTGTGTTGTATGAATACATCCAATTTCTTTAAAAGCATTGGGTGAATTAATCCAGTCTTTATCTGTTTGATTCCATTGAAATTTCAGCCCCTCAATTTCAATATCTATTGCATCTGGAGTTGACTTTGGTTTGCGTTTTGGATCAGATAGCCAAGGCCAAGAATACCCGGCAACCAATCTACATAGTCCTTCCATTTTTTCTCTTTTCTCAAGTTCACTATATAAATCGACTAAAGAATCAAAAACAAGTAATTCATAATCCTTGTCGGAATAAGGGCTTTTATTATTTCGTTTAGTATGAAGTAATTCATCCACAAAGGTTATGTAATTATTACCTCCTTGAACTCTCATTTGAGATGTTAATTGAATTTTCAAAGTGTTTTTGTCACTTAATAGTTCATTAAATTCTTCTTCGTTTATATCTGATGGTTTTACTGATTGAGCAGAATCGTAAAAGAAAATTTGATTTTTACTATTAGCAATTATCCAATCTAATTCATTACCAGAATTATCTAAACCTAATTTTTGATTATTTTTTTTAAAAGCCCCCATCCAACCAATATTCTTATATTGTCGTAATCTATGAGCTTCGTCAACGATTAATAAATCATATTTTTCATTTAGTTTAAAAGTGTCTGACGGATTTATAATCATCGATGCCTTTAAACCTGGTATCTTTTTGAAAACATTTTCTAATGATTTCCTTAGCGATGTCATAGCGATTACTAGTCCAATTTTCGCTTTAGGATATTTGGTTTGAAATGCTTTAATGTAATTTATCTCTCGTAATTCATCATCGTTATAATCTTCGAAATTAGAATCTGAAATATCAGAATTTAATAGTTTTATTAAATAAGTCGCAAGTATAGTTTTTCCAGTTCCAGCACTACCTTTTATGAAAATTCTATTTGAGCTTTTTATAGTCAGACCTTCAAGTATTTGAAGTACTGATTTATATTGATCTTTATTCAACGATTTATAAGGTGAATATTTGAATATTTCAGAATTTTCAATTTCTGTCAAAGATTTGGAAACAATCTTTTTCTCAATTAGTTTATTCCAAATTTCTTTAAAAAGATCCTTGTATAAATCTTGTTGATAGTAGTTGTGATTAATCAGTCCAAAATTTAAGTTTTGGAGTTTATAAGTTCCTTCGGACGTTATATATTGGATCAAATTAGATTCAATGTCTAATGTAGCTGATTTATTAAATTTATCGCTGCCTATTATTGAGATTTTATTAAAAATTGTAGCTTTTGTTGGATTGGTAAGATGATTTTTTATTCTACGTGATGCATCGGTAGATTCTCCAACATATGCAATACGTTCTGATTCATTTTGTATAAAATATACCAATGGCCACTGATTTTTTACCCAAGGATTTTGTTCTATTTTAATTAATGAGTCCTTGTTGAAATCGTATGGTTCTGAAACTTCAATTGATAATTCAAATGATAAGCTCATAGTTCATTGTATTTCTTTGCTGTGCCCTTTGCTTTATCAACAGGATATTTATCCCCGTTCATTTTTATTTTATCAAGCACAATTTGCTTTACATCAAACCCATACTTATCAGATAATAAAAAAGCAAACGCAAATACATCTGCTAACTCTTCTCTCACTTTTTCTTTGTTAGCTTCCTCTGAGTTTTTCCAAAGAAATAATTCAAGCAATTCTCCAGCCTCCACATTTATTGCCAACGCCAGGTCTTTAGGATTATGAAACTGGTCCCAATCCCTTTCATTTCTAAATTTAAGTAGTGCCTGAATTATTTCTTCTGAATCTGTCATTATTATTTTGGTTTATTCATTGACTTTGCCAAATTATACTCTTCATCGTATGGTAACTTAAGTTGAGCAACCATCTCAGGAATTGCCAATGACCAACTTACATAGTAGAATGCCAAAATATGATACCCGGAAAATAGTTTGTTCGGGATGGATGGAATAGAGTAATCTTTTTTATCAGGCCTGTAGCCTTGCGTACCATACATGGCAATTTCAAAAGCAATCTTTTTTATTTCTTCTTCCGGCATCCCATCAAAAAATTGTAAAGCATCAACCATAAACATAACAACAGCCATGTTTGTCCCGATCTTTTCCTGCCCTCTTTGAAATTTTTCCATCTGCCTTTCTTTATAAGGGTCTTCGGTTTCTATATCGAAAGGATCTTTTTCAATGGAGTTTAATAAATTATCAATGTCAGTTCGTTTGTTACGGTATTCATTTTCATTAATCAATTCAAAATTCTTTTCTAATTGCAAGTCTTCGGCCCAATGCAAAACCAGTTCATATTCTTCTGCCGGTTCTTTATCGGTTTTGTATTGCAAATACTCTTCGTAAAACCCCTGTGCTTGCTTTAATTCGGTTGGCGTAGCCTGAAAATCTTTTGTAAAATCAATGCCGTATAGTTCTTTGTATTGCAGCGCCGTTACAATATTGAGTACTTTACTTTTAGATACTATTTCTTTGGGAGATAGGTCAACCAATTTTTTATCAGTCACCGCTTTTATTCCTTCCTGTATAAGTGAGTAGAGGGAGATAAACTGGTAAGGCCGTAGTTCAGCAAATTCGTTGTACAAAAAGTCTTCAATAAATAAATCAACCGGCGTATTATAAATCTGTCTGTTCATTCCATCAAACAAACCTGAGCAGTAGCTGGCAATGGCATCTTCGGCAATACCCCTCTTATCGAGTTTCTTAATAGTTGGTTCAAGGCCTTTAATAAAAGCAGCTTTGTGTTGTTGGGTGGAAATAAATAACTGGTTCAGTTCTCCCTTCCTGGCTTCAATTACAAAATCTAAATGCACCAGTTCATGCATTATTAAATGCTCCACCGCAGGGTAACCGGGCTTAAATTTTACAAGGTGTTTTGGCCGGTTATAGTTTTCGGCAAATTCAATTTTTGCAGCGGTGGGTATTTCTGCATCTTCAACAATATCTATTTCAGTACCTCCCTCAAATTCTAATTTGTGCCGGTACTCCCTGAATATTTTTTTGCCTTCCTTGGTTTCAACAATCCGCTTTGCAATTTCAAAAGCCTGCCGCAGGGAGTTTTGATAAAGCACATCTTTGGTCTTATTAAATTTTATTGCCTGAACGGTGCTGAAAAATGCAGATTGCAAATCGTTCTCCTTCTCAGCTATCATTCCTAATGCCAGATGTGTATTAGGATATTGGTCATTAATTTTTATTGCTTCCCAAAAATATTTTTTAGCTGCTTCCAGTTTGCCTTGCTGCATAAGGTTTGCACCAATATTATTAATAGCAATATTATCGTTGGGATTTACAATCAGTGCCTGGTCGTAATACTTCATTGCAGTGGGTACATCATTTTTGAATTTTGCAAAAATGTTTCCCATCATCAGCAATGCCCATCCGTTTTTTGAATCCCACCGCAAAGCATCGATCAAACAATTGATGGCTTCTTCCTGGTCGCCTTCATCAGAAAGTATTTGCCCCATAATACGGTGATACTCCGAATTGGTGGGATTCTTTCCTATTAATGTTTTTAGTATGGGTTTAGCTGCGGTGTATTTACCTTTTTCGCAAAGGGCAACTGTTTTTTTGTAGTCGGCTTCCTGCGCTATTATTGTTGGTATATCAATTGCAATTATTAACCAATCCTTATCAATAGTTACTGTTGGTTTGTAAGGACCGAAGGTATAATATTTTTCTAAAGTACTGGTTATTAAGCTTTTACCCCCCCCCCTTAATTCTGGGAAGATGGTAAATAAAAAATCGTCTATTTTATGTGTGATCTGCATCTGAATTGATTACTGCTGTTACCTGCTTAAAGATAAGCAGCAATTTGGCGAAGCAACAAATTTTGCTGTTTGCTTATACCATTAATTTTTTATTGAAAGTAACTTAATGCCTTTTTACAACTGCTCATACAAAGCTCTCAACTTTTTCCTTGTTATAATTTTTTCCCAGTCTTTGCCAAGGGCATTTTCCCACAGTGGCTTCATACCCAGCGATACATTTATCATTTTATCAAAATCATCATCACTTAAACCTGCACAAATATGTTGCGGTATATCAATATTGTTTTTCTCTACCATTAATTTAAACTTTTTCACACCTTCGGGATAATAGTCCTGGAGTTTATCAAACACAATGCAATTACCCACACCATGTTTGGTACCCAGTAAATAACTTAACCCATAACTTATTGCGTGGGCTACACCAACCTGTGAGTATGCAATGCTCATACCACCTGCATAAGAAGCCATCATTAATTTATCATCGCTATCTGCGTCCCAGCTGGTTTTGTTTACATATACATCACGACAAAGTTGCAATGCTTTTTCACCATAGCTTTTACTGAACTCATTTAAGTAAGTGCCGGTTAAACTTTCAATACAATGTATATAACAATCCATGCCGGTGTAAAAACGCTGGTTGGCGGGAGCGTTGGCGGTAAGTTCAGGATCTAATACAATCTGGTCAAAAGGTGTAAAGTCGCTGTTCATGCCCAGCTTTTTTGTTGGCCCGGTTAAAACTGTTGTTCTGCTTACTTCAGCCCCTGTACCACTTAATGTTGGAATACCCGCTTTATATACTCCTGCCTGCTTTACTAAATCCCATCCCTGGTAATCGGCAGAAGAGCCGGGGTTATTCATCATTAAACCAACCGCTTTGGCAAGGTCCATTGTGCTGCCGCCGCCAATACCAATAATACCACTTACACTTCTAAATTCATCTTTTAATTGCTGCGCCAGTTTATCTACCTGTGTGGTTTTGGGTTCGTAAGTAACATTTGCAAAAATTATTTTATCGTTGCCCCTAAGCGGAACCCTGTTGGGTAAGTCTTTGCCTTCAAAAAAATGATCTACCAAAAATATCATAGGTAAATTATTCTTACGGTGTGGTGCAATAATTTCATCTAACTGGTTAAAACTGCCACGGCCATATATTACATAGCCAACCATTTTAAAATTGCGGAATGCCATTGATTAAATTTTAGTGCCACGAAATTACTAAAAATGGAAGAGAAGTTGAGGGCGCTATAAAACAAACTATGTTTTTCGCCTGCGGCAAAAAAAATTGCCACTGAGGCACAGAAACACTGAATTTTTTTTCTTTTGGAAACAGGGCTTACTAACTAATTTATTTTCTGTGCTTCAGTGGCTCAGTGGCAACAAAAAATAAGTGCCACAGGGTATTGGCGGTTTACAAAAAATAAACCATCTTGTTATAAAATAAACAGTATGCCCCAACAGCAACAGTCCATTACAGTAAACGGTTTAGATAAAGAAATGATCCTGGCTACATGCTACAGTGCTTTTAAACAATTAAACTGGGATGTATTATTTGCAGGAGAAGAGAAACTGCTTGGCGCTACACCTAAAAGCTGGAAGGCAAATAGCCAGCAAATAATTGCAACCGGTGCAGATGGGCAGCTTACCCTAAGCAGTGAAATGACGCAAAATGAATCGTTTGATTTAGGTGGAAGAAACAAAAAAAATATTACTGCCTTTTTAAATGCTTTTGAAAATTGCAGAAATACTGTTACAGAAACTACTATACAACAAAACCTTACCACTATAAATGAATTAAGAATTAAAACCCAACAGGTGGCAGCGCAGGAAGTAAAAGATGCTGAAGAAATAAATACTGCAATGAATTTATCTAACAGTAATTTATATGTTACGTATGCTATAATGGGTATAAATGTGCTGGTGTTTATTTTAATGGCCATTGATGGTGCAGGAATAATGGAGACAAACGGATTAGTACATATTAAGTGGGGCAGCAATTATACACCCCTTACCCTTAGCGGCGATTGGTGGCGGCTTATAAGCAATGTGTTCATTCATTTTGGTATTATTCATGTGGCAATGAATATGTATTGTTTGTACATGGTAGGTGTTTACCTTGAACCTATGCTGGGAAAAGTAAAATATATAACAGCATATTTATGTACCGGTGTGTTGGCAAGTGTAGTAAGCCTATGGTGGCATAAGGAAGGAGTAAACAGTGCCGGTGCATCAGGCGCTATCTTCGGCATGTATGGTTTATTTTTGGCATTGCTTACCACCAATTTAATTCCTAAAAAAGTAAGGCAGGCACTACTGCAAAGTATCGGCATTTTTGTGGTGTATAATTTAGTTTATGGCATTAAGGGTGGCGTGGATAATGCCGCACATGTGGGGGGATTGATAAGCGGTTTTATAATTGGATACCTTTATGTATTAGGTATAAAAAAAAAGCAAAACGAAAAAACGGCATGGATAGTACCATTGGTTTTAGTAAT
The DNA here is from genome assembly GCA_043757165.1 of Ferruginibacter sp. GTDB lineage: Bacteria > Bacteroidota > Bacteroidia > Chitinophagales > Chitinophagaceae > Ferruginibacter. The sequence continues at coordinate 6,716 of JAYVPT010000001.1, read as the reverse complement.
TACTATTGGAGGGGCTTATGGTTATTTACAGCAGAACAAAACCGGTACTGAAAACCGGGATAAGATATTGGCAGAAGTAAAAGATGCTACAACGTATAGGGATATTGAAAAATTTGACACTAAATATAATGAGTTTGTAGAATTACAAAAAAGTGCTATTACAATTATGTATGACAGCACATTAACAAGTGAAGTTTACATAAAGCAATTAAATGAAATAGTGCAGCCACAATGGGAGAAAGCAGAAGTTTTGATGAAAGAAACAAAGGCTATGGATGTTTCAGATTCTATGCATAAAAAAGCAGATTATGTTATAGAATATATTCAATTAAGAAAGCAGGAAGTAGCTTTAAGAAAAGAAATGGTTACTGATAAATCTGATACTGTAATTGTAAGGCTGAATGAGATTATTGATAAAATAAATGCTCTTTTAGAAAAGCTTAAATAATTATAACATTTTAGCTGCCCTTTCCAGATCTTCCGGTGTATCAATTTCCACACCCATGTATTGTGTAACCACCATCTTTAGCGGTACACCATTTTCTAAATACCGGAGGCATTCAATTTTTTCTGCTGCTTCCAGTGGCGTTATTGGCCAGTTGGTAAAATTGAGCAATGCCTGTTTGCGAAAGGCATACACACCAATATGTTCGTAGTAAGTAATGGTTACATTTTTATCCCTGGGGTAAGGGATAACACTACGGCTGAACATCAGTGCATTCATGTTTTTATCCACCGCCACTTTTACATAGTTAGGGTCTTTAATAAATTTTTCGTCGAATAATTGCTGCATCAATGAGGCTACCTGTACTTTTTCATTTGCAGAACCCTGTGGGTCGGCAAAAGTGTTTAATAATTTTTCCAGGGGTTCTTTTCGTACAAAAGGTTCATCACCCTGTACATTTACCACAATATCAACTTCCATATCTGCAATGGCTTCTGCAATACGGTCGCTGCCGCTTTCGTGTTCTTTCACACTCATTTTTGCTTTGCCGCCATGCGATGTGATCTCATTAAAAATAATTTCCGAATCTGTAACCACCATCACTTCATCAAATAAGCCGGTGGCAACTGTATTATCATATGTATGGCGGATAACGGTTTTATCTTTTAGCAGCTGCATCAGCTTTGCAGGAAAACGGGTGGCGGCGTATCGTGCCGGAATCATGGCAATTATCTTCATCAAAAAAAATTAATAAAAACAAAGTTACCAATTATGTGAGTTAAGATGGCGGAAAACAAATTTGATTTATTATATTTGACTGCCATAATTCTTTTTCGATTGCAGGTCAATTTATTTTTTATAAACTAACTGTTATGCAAGCAAGCGAACTGTTGCAATCGTATTTGGTAGATGCCAACACCTGGGATGAGATGTATAAAGATGCATCCGTAAGAGAACAATATATAAAAGCACTCGATTTTTTACAGCAACTTTCCATTGATGAACTGAATAAAAAAGAAGAACTGGCAAAACGCCTGTTCATGAGCCAGGGCATTACTTTTACCGTGTACAGCGATGGTGAAGGCATTGAAAAAATATTTCCTTTTGATATTATTCCCCGTATCATCACTGCTGCAGAATGGGACTTTATTGAAAAGGGAATTACACAAAGACTAAAGGCCCTCAATCTTTTTTTAAAAGATATTTACAGCAACCAGTTTATTATTAAAGACGGTGTAATACCGGCACAAATGATCTATAGTTGTCCGCATTACCTTAGGGAGATGCACAATTTTCCTGTGCCGTATGATATCTATGTACATATTTCGGGTATCGACTTAATAAGGGATAGTGATGGATCTTTTTATATACTGGAAGATAATTTACGTACACCGAGTGGTGTAAGTTATATGCTGGAGAACAGGGAAATAACCAAACGCATTTTTCCGGACCTGTTACCAAAGAATAATGTAAGAACCGTAACAGAGTATCCAAACATATTACACCGCAACCTAGTATCACTTTCACCAAGGCAGATATATAACCCTACAATAGTTTTATTAACGCCGGGCATTTATAACTCTGCGTATTTTGAACATACCACATTGGCAAGATTAATGGGTGTTGAGCTGGTGGAAGGAAAAGACCTGGTGGTGGATAATCATAAAGTATATATGAAAACTACCGCAGGCCTGCAACAGGTAGATGTTATTTACAGAAGGGTGGATGATGAATTTTTAGACCCTCTTGTTTTTGACCCCGGCAGTATGCTTGGTGTTGCCGGAATAATGAGTGCTTACCGTAAAGGAAATGTAGCCATTGTAAATGCAGTGGGCAATGGTGTTGCAGATGATAAAGCCATTTACACTTTTGTACCGGCCATGATCCGCTATTATTTAAATGAAGAACCAATTTTAAAAAATGTACCTACATATCACTTAGGTAAAGATGAAGAACGGGAACATGTGTTTAATAATATTGAACGCATGGTGATTAAAAAGACCAATGCAAGTGGCGGCTATGGAATGCTGATGGGTAGCGCTGCTGATGAAAAAGAAATTGAAGAATATAAAAAAGAAGTGCTGGTTAACCCAAGAGAATTTATTGCACAACCCATTATCAGTTTATCCAGTTGCCCCTGTTATATGGGTGGAGAATTAAAACCCCGGCGGGTTGATTTACGCCCCTATGCTTTATGCGGCCCCGGCGGAATAGAAATTGTGCCCGGCGGATTAACAAGGGTGGCATTAAAAGAAGGTTCGCTGGTAGTTAATTCATCGCAGGGTGGTGGAAGTAAGGATACGTGGGTGCTGGCATAAAGCCCCTCCGCACCTGAAGGGGAACCTGGAAGTGTATAATCATTAAAAATTCCTTTCATTTATTGAAAAGTGAATTTAAGACAAAATAAAAGGTTGAAAAATTTTTAAACTAAAAAACTAAAAGAGCTGCCTTACCCCCTTAGGGGATGGGGGCTGTATTTAATATGCTAAGTAGAGTTGCAGATAATTTATTTTGGATGAGCCGTTATATGGAAAGAGCGGATGGTATTTTAAGAATGCTTAAGATCAATTACGCTTCTTCGCAGGATGATATACAGGAGTTTTCGTGGAAACCGGTTTTAAAAATATTTACTTTTTTAAAAGATGATGAAGCGGATGCGCTTGCAAAAAATACCAGGGATGTGTTGCAGTTTATGGTTACCGATAAAGAAAACCGGAACTCGGTTTTTAATATTGTAACGCAGGCCAGGGAAAACGGAAGAAGTGTGCAGGACCATATTACCAAAGAGATGTGGCAATGCCTCAATGATTTTTATCACACCATCCGGCAGGAAAAACTAATTAGTCTTTTACAAAGAGAAGACCCGATAACTGTATTGGACAGCTTGATAAAACAGGGCCTGTTGTATTTCGGTACCACCGATGTTACCATGAGCAGGGGTGAAGGCAACTCTTTCATCAACATCGGAAAATTTTTGGAAAGGGCGGTACAGTCTGCCGATATACTCGATATCAAGTTCAGCGATTTGAATTATGAGCTGGATAAACCTGCTGATACCACCTACTGGAAATATTTATTAATGTCGATATCGGGTTACGAATTGTATTTAAAAACCTACCGTGGCGGCTTTGAAGCAAAGAATGTAATGGAGCAGATCTTAATGAACGAAACCTTTCCACGGTCTGTAATATATTCTATCAATCACCTGCACCGGTATTTTGAAAGATTGAAGAACGATAAAAATATTGCAGGTTATAACCAGATAGATTTTATGATTGGTAAAGTAAAGAGTAAAATAAAATTCAGCACGCCTGATACGATAATACATGAAGGCCTGCACCGGTTTTTATCGGATGCCAAATTTGATCTTTTTCAAATTGGAAATACTTTAAACCAAAATTATTTTGCACTCAGTTAGAGCATGAATGGTGAATTGTCAATAGTGAAAAGAGTACTTAATTGTATTTTCCATTAACCATTCGCATTTAAATTATAAAAAGAAACAACACATGCCACGATTCATTATACACCATGTTACCAAATATACTTACCCTGAACCTGTAAGAGACAGTGCCAACCAGATAATGCTGTTTCCTTTAAAAGATGAATATCAGGAAGTACAGCAACAAAAATTATTTATCACCAATGAGCCATTTATAGAAGTGTATAAAGATTATTATGGTAACGAGATTGGTTCTTTTATGAATATTGCTCCACATATGGAATTAAGGATTGATTCCACCATTTCGGTAGTAACCAAGTTCAGGTTTTTCCCGGAAGATACTCATACCGTGGAAGAACAGTGGAACCATTTACTGGAAATAAAATATATGGTGCCCTTTATAGATTTTTTAAAACAGGAAAACTTTGATAAGCTGGATGAGGTTAAAAAAATTGCAGACGATGGGTTTTATAAAACCGTTACCGTGTTTACAGCTGTTAAACAATTAACCGAATATGTGTACAATAATTTTAACTACATAAAAGGTATTACTACTGTAGAAACCACATTGGATGAAATATGGAAATTAAAGGCCGGCGTATGCCAGGACTTTGCACATATTTTATTGGTAATGCTGAGGCTGCTAAATATTCCGGCAAGGTATGTGAGCGGCTATGTTTGTCCGCACGACAGCAGCCTGCGTGGCGAAGGCGCAACTCATGCATGGGTGGAAGCCTATATTCCTTTTTATGGCTGGCTGGGTGTTGACCCTACCAACAATTGTGTGGTAAATGACCTGCATGTGCGCCTTGCCATTGGCAGAAGTTTTAGCGATTGCTCGCCTGTAAAAGGAACCTATAAAGGCACTGCTAAACAAATTCTGGAAGTTGGTGTTTCTGTGTCGCATGAAGATGGCCAGGTATCTAAGGAAGTAGCCTCAATACTAACACCAAAACTGGTTAACGAAACACTGAATGCTGATGGTATAAAAGATGACAGCAACTCCTTCAGAAGATATATGCAGATGGTGCAGCAGCAACAATAAGTAGGGCTATTTAATTTTATTCATGCAGTTCATCTTCATTAATGGTGCTGGGCATTATTTTACTTTCATAACCACAACTACCACATTGGTAAATCTGTTCTGCAGCAACAGCATAACTGGAAAATAACCAGGTGAAAATTGCAGTAATAAAATTTGAAGCCCCGGGCTTGGTTACCAAACTAATTTCAGCTGCACCGCATTTTGGGCATTTAACTGCTTTTAAATATTCTTCATCAAATAATTGTAACAGTTGTTTGGCTTCTTCTGCGTCCTCTTCTTTTACCACCAGTTTAATGCCGCCAATGGCATTTGATAAAATAGGATCAATAGTAACAGTGTTTTCATCTTTTAAATAACATTCAATACCGGCATCCTGCATTTTTGTTAAGGCAATATTGGCTAAAAAATAGTTATCAAAACTTCGTAGTGTTACGATTTTCATCAGCAGAAAATTTATATTATTTTATTGTTTCCCGTCAATTATTATTGGTGTATTTCCTTTACCCATCACAATTACTTTTGCATTTTGGCTAAGTGCCAGTTCTTTCATGGCTTTAATTTGTTCGTATTGCAATTGCTGATCGGTTAGGCCGGTGTTGATGATACGCTGGTAATCGGCAATACCCTGCGCTTCCACTCTTTTACGTTCTGCTTCCTGCTTTTCTTTTTGCAAAACAAACTCCATTTTCTTGGCATCCTGTTCTGCATTTATTTTAGATTCTATTGATGCTTTTACGGAATTAGGTAAGGTAATATTTCTAACTAATAACTGCTCCAGCATTAAACCACGTTTTTTAAAATCGTCTTCAATACTTCTGTAAATGCGTTGTTGAAATTCATCTCTTTTATTGCCAAACAGATCTACTGCCTGGTAATACACGGCATTATCCCTTATTTTGGTACGTGTAAGTGGCCGTACAATTTTATCCTCGTAGTCATCACCTGTTTCTTTCAATAATTTGGGTGCTTCTGTGGCAACAATCCTGTATAAAACGGTGAGATCTATGGTTACTTCCAGCCCGTCACTGGTAAGTACTCTTATAGCATCATCCCCGGATTTATGGCCTTCGTCATTAACCCCACTCATGGTATAATTTTGTGTTTTTACGTCAAGCTTTTTTACATCCAGTAAAGGATTTATAAAATGCAGACCACTGCCCAGTACATCGTTTTGTATACTGCCAAATAAAACCTTTACACCAATCTGCCCGGCATCAATTTGCTTTATGCAGGCTGTGGAAATACCCAAAACTATCAGCAGCAAGGCAATAATGCGGCCTACACCTTTAAATTTTTCCAACGCTGCATTATTTTTTACAACTATGCCTGTGGCAATAAAAACTATTACACCTAGAATTATTAAAAACATGATTTAGAATTTTATCCTCACAAGTTCATTAAAACAATTAAAACTAATGGGAAAGGTTTTGCACATAAAAACACCTGAGCTTTGGCTCAGGCGTCAAATTATTTTACTCCAAATTCCCCTTCAGGGGTTAGGGGGTGCAGTTAATTATTCAACATCAACGGCATTACCAGCATCAGCAACTCTTCATCATCTCCCACTTCAGTTGGTTTAATTATACCGGCTTTTGTTGGTGTACTCAACTCCATATTTATTTCGCTGGTGTCAGCACCATTAAGCATTTCAATTAAGAACTTAGCATTAAAAGCAATTTGCAGATCCTCGCCATCGTACTGGCAGGCCATGCGTTCGTTACCTTCAAAACTAAAATCCACATCCTGTGCAGCCAGTTGTAATTCGCTGCCGCTTATGCTTAATG